>NZ_JXYC01000004.1:0-768802 GCF_000967665.1 Marinomonas sp. S3726
AACCTATATCAGGACTAGTCAATCACCTTGTCCCTAAGATCGACGCATCAAATACACACCTGTTTCAATATGATGAGTATAAGGAAATTGATCGAATACAGCGTATCGCTTAACGTCATGGGTATCTGCTAGCGCTTCTAAATTTGCTTTAAGTGTTTCAGGGTTACAAGAAATATAAAGGATCTTATCGACCTTACGAATCAATTCAACCGTATCTGAATCTAACCCGGCTCTTGGAGGGTCAACCAAAACCACACTTGGCTCTAAACTTTCCATTCCTGCTTGAACCAGCTGTTTTGGCAATTCAGTTTGGCCATTTAATGCAGCGGACACATCTTCACTCGCCATCTTCACGACTTGTACATTCGACATACCATTAATTGCAATATTCAACTGAGCTGAATTAACTGACACTTTAGAAATTTCGGTTGCGACAACACGATCAAAGCGACGCGCCAATGGAATCGAGAAGTTACCATTACCACAATACATCTCTAACAGATCGCCAGATTCATTTTGCGTTACATCCAGCGCCCAGCTCAACATAGATTCGTTAATGCCAGCATTCGGTTGTGTGAAGCTATTTTCAACCTGCTGGTAATGATACTTCTTGCCATTTACGGTCAAGGTCTCCATAACAAAGTCACGGGTTAATATCATTTTTTTCTTACGACTACGGCCAATAAAATGACAATGAGGGAAGGCCTCATTCAAGGTTTGCGCAGCAGCAAACCACTCGTCATCAATTGGTTTGTGATAAAGCATACTAATAAGTGCCTCACCCGTCTGAGTGGTTAAGAAATCAACCTGAAACAGTTTATGACGCAATATGGGAACTGTCTTAACAGCCTCTAACAAAGCAGGCATCAATTCATTTATCATTAATGACGCAACGGGAAACTGATCAACGCGAATGGGTGTTCTCGGATCTTTCGAATCAAACATGGCGTAATACATATCATCACCGTCATGCCAGATACGGAACTCTGCACGCATACGATAATGACTTGCTTCACTTTCAAAAATTTCAGCAGCCGGCAAATCCAAGGTCGCCATAAGTTCGTCAAGGTGACTGATTTTTTCGGCCAATTGTGGCTGATATTGATCGATTTGAATTTGATCCGGTCTCATGCGTGTTCCAACTCGTCAGATGATGTGATTAGGCGCGGGATTATACGAGTTCCCTAAAGACAATGCGAATCTAGTTAAGAGAACCCGTTATGAAAAGATTAAGGAAGGTTAATTAAGTGCACTTAGCATTTCACGTACCATGGCAGACGAGTTTTTAGCAGCAACAACTAGAAACTCTTCAAAGCTTTGTGACGACTCTTTACCCGCAATATCAGATAAAGCACGAACAACCACAAAAGGCGTTTCAAACTTAACACATACTTGCGCAACTGCAGCCGCTTCCATTTCCACAGCAAGTAAAGCAGGAAAATCCGCTCTTACCTTCTCAACTCTTACTGGGTCTTGCATAAAGCTGTCGCCTGTTCCGATAAGGCCCACTTCAGCCTTAACTAGATCAAGTCTTGCTACAGCCGCTTTCGCCTCTGTAATTAAAGCGTCGTCCGCAGCATAAGTTGCAGGCATGCCTGGCACTTGACCCATGCTGTAACCAAACACAGTAACATCAACATCGTGATGACAAACTTGATCAGAAATAACCACATCGCCTACGTCTAAGCTTTGAGCATAACCACCAGCAGAGCCAATATTAATCACTTTAGACGGCGCAAATTTTGATAAAAGCAAGGTAGTCGAAACGGCTGCGTTTACTTTACCAATACCAGATTGCAGCAATACCACGTCTTTCCCGTCTAGCTGCCCTTGATAAAACTCACAACCCGCAATTGACTGGGTCTCAAGGTTTGTCATCCAGCCTTTTATTAGGGCGACTTCTTCTTCCATTGCGCCAATAATAGCGACCAAACTCATATATTACTCCTCAAACAGGGCGATTTTATTATGAACAAATTCAACTAGGGATTTCACTTGCTCTTTACGATAAGGTTTTTTCATTTGATATTGATTAACCCCAGAACTGGGAGCTGAACTCAAAGACACTATCATCAGATTAGCGTGCTCTTTTCTTAGCCAAATAATATGCTCATTATCCACATCATCTAACAAGAGTACGGTTTTAACTTTTTGATGGCTAAATAGTGATAAATGACCTTCTAATGAAGGTACCAAATAAGGGGATATTTTAAGCTGGGTAAGCTCTTCATACAATATCGCACGACTGATACTTGAACCACCCACAACTAACCAAGCATCATCATCTGCCAAACAGTCCTGTAAGGCGATACTATCCAAACTTAAAATTGGTTCAATAAATCTTGCGAGACTGTACTCATGTGCACAAGCAGAGAAATTAGGGTAGCCATCTATCTCATGCTTATCTTGATTACCTACCCAAGCGACAGGAATTCTTTGGCGTGCCAATCGAGTTTGCAAAATAGCAGGCAGTTCTCGCCACTCAGGCTGTAATTCGTCATAAGCGATTAATAGGATATCTATCTCGTCCGTACTACCCACTTCTGTAAAAAAGCTTTCAGCGGAAGAAAATGCATGCACAGAGCAGTTTAGTTTTTTCAGCACAGCTTCAACCTGATTGGCCATAGCATAATCATTTGCCAACCAAGCAACTTTAATATTATCAGGCAAGTTAATACGGCCGAGAGGTGTTTCTCCTAAAGGATATACAATGGAGATCTGATTCGTCTTAACCCGTTTTGCTTCTATCCCTAAACGTCCACAAATAGTTTTATTTAACCAAGCAAAAATAGGTCGAGTATCACTAATACCAACCACTTCAAAACGTAATTGATTTTCTGTTACACAAATTGAAAGCCGCTTTTCTTCAATTAACTCACTAGCATGTACAGACAAAACTAAGGCATTAATTAATAAACCTAAATCCGTACTCCAGCGACTTTGCACCAAAGCAGACGCTAGATCACATTCAATTTTAAGATAGCCAAACCGACCCAAGTCACAAGGCGTCAGTAAAAGGCGCTGTTGCAACAAGTCACCTAATGTAATTTGATCCATGCTAGAGGGCTCATTAAGAAGCTCACTTAAACAGGTGACTATCGCCTTTTGCCAATTTCTAGCTTCAACAAAAGACTCGGTATCAAAGAAAACGATTTGATGATTAATCTCATTTAATATGAGATCTATTTCAACCGAACTTGATGGCCCATAGCTTTCCACTTTTAACTCATTCAATTGCCATTCTAGCTGTTGAATATGAGTAACATCATGTCCAATTAATGCCACACCTCGGTAATGGCTATCTGTCATATAAGGAATGAGCTGCCACTGATAAATACTATTTACATTTGGAATCGTCAGCTCAAACTCTATTCCGACTTCACCCTTTAAGGCTTTTTGTAATGCCTGATGACAAGCAACAGGCATGAAATCAAATACAGTTCGCCCACGGTTACTTTCGGAGAATAAGGTACTGGCTTTATGATTAATGTTTTGCACCAAGGCCACATCATCACAAAAAATAATGGCTGCATTTGAAGCATCCATTAATAAATTGAATCGGCTTAACTGATTACTCACCTGAGCACTTTTATCATTCATTTTACGCTGTAAGTGCCTTAGCTCGATAAACTCTGACTCATCATCAGAATCAAGCCCCAACTCAAACATATGCAGCGCATGATTAAATAAACGCTGAGATAACTGCACAAGCACAAAGTACAAGAGGAACAAACCTATGCTAAAGAAAACCATCCAGTATAGGTATCTTTGCCAGACAGTGCTGGAACTAGCCACCTGTTTGGCTATTTGTAGATCGAAAGCTAAACCTTCTTTTACTATCTGTAAATCGGCGCGATAAAAGTTTAATGCTAAGTTTTCTGGTAAAGATAAATGACGCTCAGACAACAGGATATCTTGTTCAGGAGATAAGAGTTTTATCTCATCTATTTCAGCACTCTTTAGTAATCGATTTGCTAAGGTGACATTATTGTTAAGCGATATAAAACCATATAGATAACCTTTCCAGTCACCATCTAGGTTCACAATTTTTTTCTTGTTAATCAGAATGCTTGCACCATCTTGGGTTTGCTGCAAAGTCCAGCGACCCAATTTAGACTTAGCAATAAGCCTATCTATTGAGTCTTGAGTAAACAAATGGGTTCTTGGGTCTAATATGCTTCCTTGCTCAGCCCACTCTACATAAAAGAAGTCTAAACTGCCGAACAAGAACTCATCATGGCGATCAAATAAACGCCCCAAATCTAGGTCCATTTGTTTCTTTGTATTTAGCAAGACTTGTACTGTACTGCTTAACTCATACTCAGCACTTAACAAAAAACCATGTAAAGCCTGTGAAACCGTAAAATGTCGAACCGCAAGATCTGCTTGATTATCACGCTCAATTTGATCCTTGGTAACAAACAAAAGCACAATAGCCACTAAAATATAAACAGACATAAGTACAAGAGCAATTTGCATCCTATGTCGCTTTCTTAGACTTACTGCAACCTTATCCATTGCCATAATTTAATAATCCCTTTAACGAGTCAGTGGCGATACCGCAGAAATTAATGCGGATGAAGGAATATAAAGTTTAGGCAAATCATGCCCAGTTAAATCCGATTGAATCGTTTCTGCTATCACGAAACTAAACTCTTTTACATCTTTCTCTAAGGTGACAACCAAGGTCCCTTTATCAAGCGCTTTTTGCTCTTGGGGAGTATAGCGCCAACTATTTGTCGAAAGTTTAAGACCGTCATCCTTAACCGCCTTCATAACACCAGCAGCAATCGCTGATGAACAGCTAAAAATAAACTCAGTTTTGTCACTCTTAGAAAAGGTTTTGACCACATACTGATAAGCATCTAACTCGGTTGCATCAGAGTAGAAAATTTTAGAAAGCTTACGACCACGTGAATGCATGGCGTCAATAAAAGCATCACAGCGAGTTTGGTTAACATAACCTGCTGGTAACATAATAGCGGATATCTTAGTTTCTAAGGGATAAATAGAATCGATGTATTGTGCAAATCGACGCGCAATCGCCCTATCGTCTAAGCCAACATACATTAAAGGAGGGGAATTTAGCCAAGAAATCACAGGTGTTGCTGCATCAAATACGATGACTTTCGTCTGCCCTTTTATCAGTACTTGCTCGATGAGTTTACGGTTTACTGATGAGGTTAATGAGGAAATCAGATAATCAGGCTGAAATGCCAAGCCTTGCTTAAAGCGTTGAATGTACTCTTGGTAACTTGTACCCTCATCATGCTGAATCACCATCAATTGATAATCTAGCTTCAGAGCCTTCATTCTTTGTTTGAATAATTCGATAGCAGGAAAGGCCTTTCTTGCCTGGAAAGCATTAGAAATAACCCACATAACTCGAATACTTCTTTCTTGAACAACAGAGTTTGGGGTTGGACTCGCTTTTACCTTAAGCGATAGCTGTTCCATCAAAGGCCACTGGTAGGGAAACTGAGTAAAAAAAGCCTGATTCGTCAACACAGCTGAATCGGTACTTTGAGGAAAAGCCTTAACCGCCTGAGCAAACAAACAAAAGACAACTAATAAGCGCAATATAAAGATAATCTTATCCTCACAAGATCAAAGCTCCTGCCTGTTGGAGCACCCTAGATTAAATATAAATTCCATTAGAGCGAACCATAATAACAAGTGAATACCCTCTTGGTAAGCAGGGCAAGCTAACACCTAGGGATAATCAATCTCATACTAACTAAAAGCCAACAAAATTAGACCGGAATAAAGCGAAAAGATCGGTATTAGAAAGGATTCTAAAATAAGAAAGTAGCCTCTTCTTTTAGACAAGAAAATCGACACTTAAAAAGTATCGTTTTTTGCTCTTTAAAAGGTAATAGCCTAGTGCGGAAGGAGTAGCTCGACTTATCTTCCATAAAAAGCCACGCCGTAAACTGCTGATAGCTAAAACTACTTACACCTAAAAGCAGCGACACCAAATCTACTCAATTCATTTTCTACAGACGAAAAAATGACATTGAAAATGTATCGGTTTCTTTGCTCTTTAAAAGGTAATGACTTGGTGCGGAAGGAGTGGCTCGACTTGTCATACATAAAAAGCCACGCCGTAAAGTGCTGATACCTAAAACCACTTACATCTAAAAGCAACGACTCCAAGTCTACTCAATTCATTTTCTACAGACGAAAACATGACATTGAAAATGTATCGGTTTCTTTGCTCTTTAAAAGGTAATGACTTGGTGCGGAAGGAGTGGCTCGACTTGTCATACATAAAAAGCCACGCCGTAAAGTACTGATACCTAAAACCACTTACATCTAAAAGCAACGACACCAAATCTACTCAATTCATTTTCTACAGACGAAAAAAAAACCGATACTTAAAAAGTATCGGTTTTTTTGAATTCTTGGTGCGGAAGGAGAGACTCGAACTCTCACGCCGTAAAGCACTGGTACCTAAAACCAGCGTGTCTACCAATTCCACCACTCCCGCAAAGAGTGGGCGAGATTATAGGTTAGTTTGAATTTCAGTCAAGCCTTTTGTGAAAAATAGTTTAATTATTTTCCAAACTACTCAAAACCTAATAATTCAGTCACCTCCTCCCCTCTCTTTTAAAGAAAAACCGACATTGAAAATGTATCGGTTTCTTTGCTCTTTAAAAGGTAATGACTTGGTGCGGAAGGAGTGGCTCGACTTATCTTCCATAAAAAGCCACGCCGTAAAGCACTGGTATCTAAAACCAGCCCCCCCTAATCAAACCTATTTTCTACAGACGAAAAAAAACCGATACTTTTTAAGTATCGGTTTTTTCGAATTCTTGGTGCGGAAGGAGAGACTCGAACTCTCACGCCGTAAAGCACTGGTACCTAAAACCAGCGTGTCTACCAATTCCACCACTCCCGCAAGGAATGGCGAGCATTATATGCAAGTCAGATTCTTCGTCAACTGTTTTTTGCAAATTAAATGAAAAAACACTCAAAAAAGTTCTTACTTAGCGAATACTTACGCCATACATCAAGATTTAGAACTTACGAGCACTCGCGTATTCACCGCGCTCATAACGAACAGCCATTTCTTCAAGATCGATAGTACGAATACGAGATGCTTGGCCAGCACAACCAAAAGCTTCATAACGATCAATACAAACCGTCTTCATCGCTTTAATACTTTCAGTTAAATATTTACGCGGGTCAAAGTTACCCTTGTGCTCAGCAAGACTACGACGAATCGCACCTGTTGCCGCTAGACGTAAATCAGTATCAATATTGACTTTACGTACACCGTAGCGAATTGCTTTAACAATTTCTTCAACTGGCACTCCATAGGTTTCTGGAATATCACCACCGTATTCATTGATGATTTCTAACCAGTCTTGTGGCACAGAAGACGAACCGTGCAATACGATATGCGTATTTGGTAATAGCTCAACAATTTTACTGATACGTTCGATATCAAGAATGTCACCTGTAGGCGGACGTGTGAACTTATAAGCACCATGGCTAGTACCGATTGCCACAGCCAAAGCGTCAATACCTGTTGCATTAACAAATTCAACCGCTTCAGCAGGGTCTGTCAGCATTTGAGAATGAGATAGAGTACCTTCAGCACCTACACCATCTTCTTCACCAGCTTGACCTGTTTCTAGTGAACCTAGGCAACCTAGTTCACCTTCTACAGAAACACCACATGCATGAGCAAATTCAACTGTACGACGTGTTACATCAACATTGTACTCGTAGCTAGAAGGTGTTTTACCGTTAGCTAATAGAGAGCCGTCCATCATAACAGATGAAAAACCAAGCTGAATTGAGCGCTGACAGATTGCAGGAGAAGTACCGTGATCCTGGTGCATAACAACAGGAATGTGTGGGTAATCTTCAATTGCAGCAGCAATAAGGTGACGTAAGAAGTGAGAGCCAGCATATTTACGAGCACCAGCAGATGCTTGCATGATAACAGGTGAATTTACTTCATCTGCGGCTTCCATGATTGCTTTAACTTGTTCCATGTTGTTCACGTTAAACGCGGGTAGACCATAGCTGTGTTCTGCTGCATGGTCCAACAACTGGCGCATACTAATTAGTGGCATAAAAGTTTCCTCTGACAATACGTCCGTAAGACATTAATAATGAGCTAAGTTTAATTTTATGACTCTCTAGTGTTTCTAGCTTTATATGATACGTTGCCACATAAAGTTGGCTTTCGCCTTATAATTGTAACTCTTGCTGCTATCATCAGTTCAATGAGATAGCAGCATAATTTCTGTAATTAGAGCAAGCTTAAGCGCGAGACTCAAGCATAGCAACTGCCGGTAAGACCTTACCTTCAACAAACTCTAAGAAAGCGCCACCACCAGTAGAAATATATGAAACCTGGTCTTGAATTTCATACTTATCAACGGCAGCCAAAGTATCACCACCGCCAGCGATAGAGAAACCTGTGCTATTCGCAATTGCCATGGACAAGGTTTTAGTGCCTTCTCCAAACTGGTCAATTTCAAATACACCTACAGGACCATTCCAAATAATGGTTTGAGCATCGCCTAAAAGTCCTGCCAATGTTGCTGCAGTTTTTGGACCAATATCCAAAATCATGTCATCTTCGGCAACATCCGCAACATTTTTAATTGTTGCTTCTGCACTTGCAGAAAACTCTTTTGCAACTACAACATCTTCAGGGATCGGAATGGATGTTTTTGCCATCAGTGCTTTCGCTTGTGGGATTAAATCTTTTTCATATAAAGATTTACCCACTGGGAAACCTGCTGCCGCTAGGAAAGTATTCGCAATACCACCACCAACAATAAGCTGATCAACTTTATCAGATAAAGATTCAAGCACAGTCAGTTTAGTTGATACCTTAGAACCCCCTACAATAGCAGCCATAGGACGCTGAGGTTGAGCCAAAGCTTTTTCTAGTGCATCCAGTTCAGCCGCTAATAATGGGCCAGCACACGCAACAGCTGCATATTTAGCAACGCCATGAGTAGAAGCTTGTGCTCTGTGAGCAGTACCAAATGCATCCATCACAAAGACATCACATAATGCTGCCATTTTTTGCGCTAAAGCATCATTGTCTTTCTTTTCACCTGAATTAAAGCGAACGTTTTCAACCAAAACAATTTGCCCTGCTTCCACTTCAACACCGTCTAACCAGTCTTTTTGCAGAGGAACATCTTGTCCTAGTAACTTAGATAAGTGGTTCGCAACAGGTTGCATAGAATAAGCTTCTTCGTACTCACCCTCTGTTGGTCTACCTAGATGAGACATAACAATCACTTTAGCACCAGCATCTAAAGCATGCTTAATAGTAGGTAACGCAGCACGAATACGTGCATCACTGGTTACAACACCATCTTTTACTGGCACATTTAAATCTTCACGTATTAGAACTTTTTTTCCGTTTAAATCAAGATCTAACATTTTTATGACTGTCATTGTTGCTCCTAGTAAAAAGTAGGTTATCTTTACGTTATCGTTATCATGATAAATAACGATCAATAAGCAAGGCGACTTTCTGCCTTACTTTTCTTGCAATTTCTGCGCCCAATAACTGGCGACATCTAACATACGGTTGGCATATGCCCACTCGTTATCAAACCAACATAATAGCTTCACTAATCGACCATCAACGACCTTGGTTTGAGTTGCGTCAATGATGACGGATCTTGCATCGTGGTTAAAATCAACCGATGCATGCGCTTCTTCCGAATAACCTAATATGCCAGCATATTTGGTTTGCGAAAGTAATTTAAAATACTCGTTAACGCGTTCAACTGTGACAGGTTTATGCGTTCTCACTACCATATCAATCACAGAAACATTGAGAGTCGGTACGCGCACTGCATTACAGGCAATCTTGCCACCTAATTCCGGCAGCATACGACTAATTCCTTTCGCTAATCCTGTATCGACTGGAATGATGGAGCTTAACGCCGCACGAGTTAAGCGCAAGTCTTTAGTATGATAAGCATCAATAACGGGCTGGTCATTCATTGCTGAGTGAATAGTCTGTGTGGTGCCATGCTCCACACCAACTAAAGAACTCAAGGCATCTAATACAGGGATGAGACAATTTGTTGTACATGAAGCTGCGGAGATAATCTTCTGCTCAGGTTCGATATGCTTATGGTTAAAGCCATAAACAATTGTTGATTGGGCATCAGCGTCAGCAGGTTGTGATAACAAGAGTCTAGGTACACCCGCATCAATAAAAGCTTGAGCCTTATCTACTGTAGAAAAGCTACCTGAACACTCCAACAGCAAATCAATATTTAAAGCTTGCCAGTCAATATCGTTAGGGTTTTCATGGGCTAAAACCTGAATATTATCATCTGCTACAATCAAGCTTCCTTGTTCAGTCGTTACCGTCTCTGGAAAACGACCATGGGTAGTATCGTAGCGAGTTAGATAGCTGATCGTTTCCAAGTCAGACAGCTCATTAATAGCGACAACTTGTATTTGATCTCGATACCCACCTTCATATAGTGCCCTCAGTACTGAGCGCCCTATACGTCCATAACCATTGATTGCAACTCTAAGCATATTCTCGTTAACTTTTATATTGGTTGTACAAAAAAGGGGCCGAAGCCCCTTTTGAGCTGTTTAAGCAGACAAGACTTTTTCAGCCGTCGCCACAACATTTTCAACACTAAACCCAAAGTGTTTAAGTAGTACGCCACCAGGTGCTGATTCACCGAAAGTAGTCATACCAACAGTCGCACCATCAAAACCAACATACTTGAACCAGAAGTCAACATGAGACGCTTCGATCGCAACACGCTTAGTAATAGCGCGAGGCAATACAGACTCTTTATAAGCAGCATCTTGAGCATCAAAAGTAGTTGTTGAAGGCATAGAAACAACGCGTACTTTCTTACCTTGTTCTGTTAGCGCAGCAGCAGAGTCTAAAGCTAATTGAACTTCAGAACCTGTCGCGATCAAAATAAGATCTGCAGTGCCTTCACAGTCAGATAGTACATACGCACCTTTAGCAACATCAGCTAGTTGAGCAGCTGTACGCGCTTGTGCTTTCAGGCCTTGACGAGAAAATACTAATGACGTTGGACCATCACGACGTTCGATAGATGCTTTCCAAGCAACTGCTGTTTCAGCAGCATCACATGGACGCCATACAGACATGTTTGGTGTCATACGTAGGTTAGCTAGTTGCTCAACTGGCTGGTGAGTTGGGCCGTCTTCACCTTGACCGATAGAGTCATGAGTGTAAACAAAAACGTTCTGAATACCCATCAAAGCAGACATACGTACAGCATTACGTGCGTATTCCATGAACATCATGAAAGTAGCACCGTAATTAATGAAACCGCCGTGTAGAGAGACACCGTTCATGATGCCGCTCATGCCAAATTCACGTACACCGTAGTAGATGTAGTTACCAGCAGCATCATCTTGAATACCTTTAGAACCAGACCATAGAGTCAAGTTAGAGCCGGCAAGGTCAGCAGAACCACCTAGTAGTTCTGGTAGCGCTGCGCCGAAGGCACCGATCGCATTTTGAGACGCTTTACGACTCGCAATATTTTCTGCTTTTTCTTGGCACTCTTGAATATATGCATTCGCTTTTGCTTCGAAATCTGCAGGCAATTCACCCTTGATAACACGACGCTCGTATTCAGCTGCTAATTCAGGGTGAGCCGCTTGGTAAGCAGCAAATTTATCATTCCATGTAGATTCAGCCGCTGCGCCACCTTCTTTAGCATCCCAACCTTGATAAACATCAGCTGGAATTTCGAATGGTGCGTGTTCCCAGTTTAGGAACTCACGTGCCGCTGCGATTTCAGCATCACCCAATGGTGCACCGTGACAGTCATGGCTACCAGATTTGTTAGGCGAGCCAAATCCGATCACTGTTTTACAGCAAATCATAGATGGCTTATCTGTTACAGATTTAGCTTCTTCGATAGCGGCTTTGATTGCTACTGAATCATGACCATCAACATCAGCAATAACGTGCCAACCATAAGATTCAAAACGCTTAGGTGTGTTATCTGTGAACCAACCTTCTACGTGACCATCAATTGAAATACCATTGTCATCCCAGAAAGCAACCAGTTTACCTAGACCCAAAGTACCGGCTAGAGAACAAGCTTCATGAGAGATACCTTCCATTAGGCAGCCATCACCTAGGAAGCAGTAAGTAAAGTGATCAACTAGATCATGACCTTCACGGTTAAACTGAGCAGCCAATGTACGTTCAGCAATTGCCATACCAACAGCATTACTGATACCTGCGCCTAAAGGACCTGTCGTTGTTTCAACGCCTTCTGTGTAACCATATTCAGGGTGACCTGGTGTTTTAGAATGCAATTGACGGAACTGTTGTAGTTCTTCGATTGGCAAGGCATAACCAGACAAATGCAGCAGTGAATAGATCAACATAGATCCATGGCCATTGGATAAAATAAAACGGTCACGGTCAGCCCATTGTGGGTTGCTTGGGTTATGCTTTAGAAAATCATTCCAAAGTACTTCAGCGATATCCGCCATACCCATAGGGGCGCCAGGGTGACCAGAATTGGCCTTTTGCACGGCATCCATACTCAAAGCACGGATAGCATTTGCGAGGTCTTTACGAGAAGGCATCTAATTCAGCTCCAGATAACAGTAAATGGTTACATTAAAAATACGGTCGCCCATTTTCACCTCATTCGACTCGGCTTGCAATCTCATTCAGGGGGAAACGCCCATATTTACCGCATAAAATGCAAAAAAAAGATTAATCTGCTACAAAATTATCATGTATTTCACTTTCTGAAATACTCTGCAGGCGCTTGATTTTTGCTCTAAATTAGTACATTATCTGTGCCAATTACTAAGCGTCGATTTGTCTCGGCTTGCGGACGCTATATAAATTCAGCTAAACAGATGAAGCAGTCGCCTGTTTAGCACTCTACTAAAAATGCTGAATGGGCTTTTTTGTGCCCATTTAGCCATTACTAAGCTAAAGAGGAGCACTTAAATGTCCGAATATTCTTTATTTACATCAGAATCAGTTTCAGAAGGTCACCCAGACAAAGTGGCAGACCAGGTATCCGATGCCATCCTTGATGCCATCCTAACTGAAGACCCAGAAGCCCGTGTTGCCTGCGAAACCCTTGTTAAAACAGGTATGGTTCTCGTTGCTGGTGAAGTTCGCACTAATGCCTGGGTTGATATTGAAGAGATCACACGTAATGTCGTTCGTGACATAGGTTATAACTCCTCTGAAATGGGGTTTGACTGGGAATCTTGTGCCGTCATGAATGCAATCGGTAAACAGTCTGCCGATATCGCTGTTGGTGTCGATGAAGCAGAAGGCCACGAACAAGGTGCTGGAGATCAAGGTCTAATGTTTGGTTTTGCAACCAACGAAACTGATGTGCTTATGCCTGCCCCTATTACGTATGCTCACCGCCTCGTTCAGCGCCAAGCTGAAGTACGTAAAAATGGTACTTTAGACTTCCTACGCCCAGACGCAAAAAGCCAAGTTACTTTCCGTTATGATGAACAAGGCAAGCCTTGCGCGATTGATGCAGTTGTTCTTTCTACTCAGCACGACGCAAAAGTCACTCAGTCAGACCTACGTGAAGCGGCTCTTGAAGAAATCATTAAACCTGTATTACCAGAAGAATGGTTATCAAGTGACACTAAATACTTCATCAACCCAACCGGTCAATTCATTATCGGTGGGCCAGTAGGTGACTGTGGTTTAACAGGTCGTAAAATTATCGTTGATACTTATGGCGGCATGGCTCGTCATGGTGGTGGTGCTTTCTCTGGTAAGGACCCATCAAAAGTTGACCGTTCAGCAGCTTACGCAGGTCGTTATGTAGCGAAAAATATTGTTGCTGCGGGTCTTGCTGATAAATGTGAAATCCAAGTGTCTTATGCTATTGGTGTTGCAGAGCCAACATCTATCAGTATCAACACCTTTGGCACAGGTAAAGTCAGTGATGCAGTAATCAGCCAACTTGTTCGCGAACATTTCGAATTACGTCCAGCTGGCCTAGTAAAAATGCTTGATCTGAAACGCCCTATTTACCTACCAACTGCGGCTTATGGCCACTTTGGTCGTGAAGGCGATGACTTCACATGGGAAAAAACAGACAAAGCCGCAGCATTACGCCAAGCAGCAGGTCTATAAGCAGATAAAAAGTTAAGCTTATCGTTAAACGGTTAGTTTCAACTTTGTAATGCCAAGCCCCCTTTTAACAGGGGGCTTTTTTATGTCACTATGCCCACTTTTAAGCTAGTTAGCTTACAACTATAGAAACAGACTTAGAGACCCTTATGCGTATACCTCGAATTTATGTTGACCTGCCGTTAAAAGAAAACAGCATTTTTGATTTACCTCAGGCTTCATTTCAACATGTATGCAAGGTACTAAGACTCAAAAATGACTATTCCCTTATCTTATTTAATGGTGAAGGCGGACAGTATCAGGCAAAGCTTATTAATGTAGAAAAGCGCTCAGCTCAAGTTGAAGCGCTTAGTTTTGAAACACTAGATAATGAGTCACCGATTAAAGTAACTCTGGGTCAAACGCTTTCTCGTGGTGAACGCATGGATTATGCCATTCAAAAAGCAGTGGAAGCCGGCGTCTATGCAATCCAGCCATTATTTAGTGAGCGCTGTGAAGTAAAACTGAATTCTGAACGTCTTGATAAGAAGCGCCAACATTGGCAACAAATTGCAATAAGTGCCGCAGAACAAAGCGGTCGAGGGCATGTTCCCCTTATCAAAGAGCCTGTAAACCTTCTCGACTGGGTCGTCGATTGTAAGGATATGTTAAAAATCACCATGCATCACCATAGTGCCAAGCCGATGAAAGATATGCCTGAGCCTACAAGCAAAAGTATTTCAGTATTAATCGGCCCTGAAGGCGGGCTCACAGAAGACGAAGTTGAAACCTCTATAAAACAAGGCTTTCAGCCTGTCGCACTTGGCCCTAGAGTATTAAGAACCGAAACGGCACCCATTGTAATTTTAACCTGCATTAATTTAATTTGGGGCGATATTAAATAATATACTCGCCTATTATTTCATATACTTAAGCACTCATAATCAATAAACATACCTAACAGAACAACTACATATTCTAAAACTATAAACTCTTATTATTGTTAAATAGAATAAATCAACTTGGACGCGGCTATGGTTAGATTATTACGCAAACCTTCTATGTTACTGGCAACAAGCTTTTTGTTTGCCAATTCAGCTTTTGCCATCACATTAGAAGAAGCGACCTATATTGCAATTGAAAATAACCCAGAAGTTCATAGAACGATTGCAAGCTATCGTGAGCGTGGGGCCAAAACGGAACTAGCCCATGATAAATACTACCCTAGCTTAGATTTAAAAGTCGGCCTGGGCCGTGAGATAACATACGATACCGACACCTCCTTAAACCGAAGAGAAACCGCTCTCACCTTCACTCAACCTTTATTTGATGGTTATGAAACTGAATTAGAAGTTGAACGAAACACAGCAGAAACAGAAGCAGGCCGCTGGGAAGCGCTCATTGCAGTTGAAAATACTGCGCTAGAAGTGGCTGAAGCTTACGCAAATGTTTTGCGCCAAAGGGAACTTGTTCAGCTTGCTGAGATCAACTTAGATACACACGACAGAATTTATAGTCAGATTAAATTAAAAAGTGACGCGGGTGTAGGACGTCAATCGGACTTGAGCCAAATCACAGCACGACTAGCAAAAGCTCATGCAAACCGTTTAGCGGCCGTTAACAACTTACAGGACGCAAACAGCCAATATAACTTTGTCGTTGGTGAATTGCCCCCTGAGGAGATGATTTATCCTGTACCAGACAGAGACTTACTCCCAATCTCTCTGGAAGATGCGATAGATCAAGCAATGACAAAAAACCCAGCCATTGAGGGTGCAAATTGGGATGTTAAAGCGACCGAAAGTTTTCGAGAAGCTTCTAAGTCCTATAAATATCCAAAGGTTGAATTTGTACTTGAACGCACCTGGGACAATAACCTAGATGGTTCAGAAGGCCCGTCCGAAGATTTATTAGCCATGATTCGGTTGGACTATAATTTATACAATGGTGGGGCCAGTAAAGAAGAAGAAAACGTCGCGGTTTATCAGAATCTACAAGCGACAGAAATTAGACGTAATACTTTACGTGGAACAGAGCTAACAGTCCGACTTGCTTGGGCTGCTTATATAGCAACAAGAGAGCAGAAAGAGCACATCAGAACCCACGTTATCGCGACAAAAGAGTCGCAAATTGCTTATGAAAAGCAGTTCCGTCTTGGCAGACGTACTTTGTTAGACGTATTAGACAGTGAAAATGAGTTATTTCAATCGCGCCAAGATTATGTCAACGCTGACTATGATGAGCTTTTTTCAGAATTTCGCTTATTTAATGCGAAAGGAGAACTAATGCGCGCCTTCAGAATATATCGCCCTACCTTACTCGGTTTTGATGATGAGTTTGAAGATGACTCTTATATCCCTACTGGGCCAAGCGCCATTGAAGAACTTGAAGCTGCTGAGTCTGAATTACCTATTCCAGTGACAGAAAATGGAACACTAGATGGCTCTCAGCCAAATGATACTGAAGTATCAGAAGATATCTTTAATGTTGATCCAGATACCTTAGAAGGCGGATGGTAAAAGATGCGCTGGCATATCTTTGCGCTCTTATTGGTATGCCTTTGCTCTTTTTCTGGGTTCTCTCTAGCTGAATCACTTTATGGTAATAAAAGGGCTCAGCACCATCTAAAGGATGATGACAAGGATGGTGTCATTAACATTCGTGATAAATGTGCTGGCACCCCTAGAGAAGCCGCCGTTGATCATTATGGCTGTCACAAAAGTAACTCTAAACTCCTATCTGTTGAACTTAACATATTGTTTGTTTCTAACCGCTATGAAGTCAGACCCAGATATTATGGCGAAGTCAAAAAACTTGCTGATTTTATGAAAGATAATCCAGGTAGTAGTGTTGTCATTGAAGGCCATACCGATAATGTGGGCAATGACACACTCAATCAAACCCTTTCAAAGAATCGATCTGAAGCTATCGCTGCCATACTGATTAATACTTTCAAAATAGATAAGTCCCGCGTAAAAGCAGTGGGATATGGTGAGTCACGCCCGATCGCGAGTAACGAGACAGAACAAGGAAAGCGCCAGAACCGACGAGTAGTTGCTGAAGTCTTTGCTCATAGCACAGTCGATATCAACAAATGGAACATCTACAGTGTCGATAGACGCAATTAAATTTTCTTTTTATTTGCCCTATTAATTCTTCTCTGCGCCCTTATATTTCTATAGCATCAAAACTTATTTATTCGTTTAGTCAGCCTCTTTCATAGAATCAATGTCAGCGGTTTATTAACCCTTTACGCTAGGATGTCGCTCATGACCATTAAGCTAGGCATAGTAATGGATCCCATTGCTAACATTAATTTCAAAAAAGACAGTTCATTAGCCATGTTATGGGCAGCCGCTGAAAAAGGCTGGCAGCTTACTTATATGGAACAAGAAGACCTTTACCTAGACTCTGGTAAGGCATGCGCTGTTGCCAAGCCTTTAGAAGTGTTCAAAGATCCAGATAATTTCTATGCTTTAGGCGAAAGTGAGAAAATTGCGCTAGGCGACCTTGATGTTATCTTGATGCGTAAAGATCCGCCGTTTGATAGCGAATTTGTGTACAGCACCATGATTTTAGAACAAGCCGAGCGTGATGGGGCTATGGTTGTAAATAACCCTGCAAGCCTGAGGGATTGTAACGAAAAGTTATTCGCTACTCAGTTTCCGCAATGCTGTCCTGCTGTACTAGTCACTCGTCGTGCTGATTTGTTAAAAGAATTCCATAAAGAGCATGGGGATGTTATTTTTAAACCATTAGACGGCATGGGTGGTAGCTCTATCTTCCGCTTACGCCAAGATGATCCCAATGTTAGCGTAATTATCGAAACTTTGACCAAGATGGGCACAGAACAAATCATGGCGCAAAAGTTTATCCCTGAAATCAAACAAGGTGATAAGCGTATCTTGATAGTGGATGGAGAGCCAGTTCCTTATGCTTTGGCACGCATTCCAGCTGATGGCGAAACCCGCGGCAACCTAGCTGCCGGCGGCCGTGGTGAAGGACGCGAACTATCAGAGCGAGATTTATGGATTTGCCAGCAGGTGATTCCAACCCTGAAGGAAAAAGGACTTATGTTTGTAGGACTCGATGTTATTGGTGACTATTTAACAGAGATAAACGTCACTAGCCCTACCTGCATTCGTGAACTCAACGATACTTATGGTTTAAACATTGCCATGGATCTCATGAATGCCATTGAAAAGAAATTAAACTAGATTGTTTTGAATGAATATTGCCGACAGATTCTCAATTGCACTATTTTTCGCTATTAGCGTACATGTACTCTTGGTGATGTTTGTCGGCTTTGATTTCGAACTTCCTACTCCCAAAGCGAAAACCTTAGAAATAACACTAGTTCAGCATAAAACCGAAAAATCCGAAGAAGCTGACTTTATTGCGCAAGCTAATCAACTAGGCAGTGGTACCGAGCTGCGCAAACAAAAGCTCACAACCACAGAAGATGCTCGCTTTATTGCCGATGACATTTATGAAATCACTCCGCCAGTACAACCCCAATTAGCCTCTAGCCAACCTAAAGTTGATAACAGAACAATCAGTACAAAGAACTCTGACGCCGTATTTAAAGTTATTGATGAAGCAAGTAATGAAGCCAAGACTTTAGCAGAACAGTTTTTAGGTGAAACCCAGATTCCAAGTCACCTAACAACAGATATCGCAACACTTGAGGCGTTATTAGATAAGCAAAGACAAGCTTATGCTAAGCGACCTCGTATTCGCAGACTGACAAGCGTATCGGCCAAAGCAGCTATTGATGCTCAATATTTAGATGATTGGCGTCGACGTATCGAAAGGATTGGTAACATTCACTACCCTTCTGAAGCTAAAAGAGACAAGCTTTATGGGCAACTGCGTTTAGCCGTCATGATTCAACCTAACGGCTATGTTGAAAACATCGAAATACTGCAAAGCTCAGGTATTCTTATTCTAGATGACGCTGCCATGCGCATCGTACGCTTAGCAGAGCCTTTTACTAGCTTCCCAAGCGAGCTTGCTGCCGAAGTGGATAAGTTAGAAATTATTCGGACTTGGCAATTCATTCCAGGGCACAAATTACAAAGCCGCCAATAATTTAGAAGCAATCAAACACATTCTACAGACATAAAAAAAGCCTCATACGAGGCTTTTTTTTCGAATTAAATCAGCTTGCTTTATGCAAACTGACCTTCACCCATAGACTGTCTAATTTTCGCCATGGCATTCTTTTCCAATTGTCGGATACGCTCTGCCGACACGCCATATTCATCAGCCAAGTCATGCAATGTTGACTTAGTATCAGACAACCAACGTTGTACTAAGATATTACGGCTACGACCATCTAGTTCAGCCATAGCTTCTTGTAAACGGCGATTAGAATCTTCTTCCCAGTTACCATTTTCCATCAAAGACGCTGGATCATATCTATGGTCTTCAAGGTAGTTTGCTGGTGCTTGATATGCGCTATCATCGTCATCATCAGAAGAGGCATCAAAAGTAGTATCAGATGAGCTCATACGGCCTTCCATCTGACGCACTACATCTGGGCTAACACCTAGCTCACCTGCAACAGATTCAACTTCATCATTACTAAACCAAGACAGCGTTTTCTTAGCACTGCGAAGGTTAAAAAACATTTTACGTTGCGCTTTTGTTGTCGCAACTTTAACGATACGCCAGTTTTTCAGAATGAACTCATGAATCTCCGCTTTAATCCAGTGCACAGCAAAGGAGACTAGGCGAACACCCACTTCTGGGTTAAAACGTTTTACGGCTTTCATCAAACCAACGTTACCTTCTTGAATAAGGTCTCCTTGGTTCAATCCATAACCTGAATAGCTTTTGGCAATATGAACCACAAAGCGTAAATGGGACATGACAAGCTGTCTCGCAGCTTCTAAGTCACCATCATAATAAAGACGTTCTGCCAGCTTATTTTCATCTTCTGCTGACAAAATTGGAATCGTGCTTACTCCCTGAATGTATGACTCGAGGTTTTGACCCGGTGTCATCATGTCAACTGGTTGCAGAGCTTTACCCATCTCTATCTTTACCTCTAAAATTAATTTCGTTATCTCTATGACTAGATACTATCAACAAAGTTGCCAAAAAAATGTGAAAAGAAAGTGTATACAAATAGCAACTTTAAAAATTCGATTCAATAACACTAAAAAATACGCGAGCTTGCAAGCTTTTATTGCAATTCTATATCGCTAATGTGCTTATTAACCGCTATCCAGGCCCCAAGTGTGCCGATAATGGCACTTATTGTTAAACAAACGACCACTTCACTGGCACTAAATGAGGTTAGTTGAAAATCACTATGGTACAAGTCTATTAATTGCATAGCAGGTCCACTGACCCAAAAACTGACCGCTAATATACAGATGCAGGCACATAAACCACCTAGCACCCCAAACCAGAATCCCATGTATAAAAAAGGCCTGCGTATATAAGCATCTGTTGCGCCAACAAGTTTCATTACCAAGACTTCATCGCGGCGACTTTCCACTGCCATGCGAATTGTATTACCTACTATCAGTAGTACTGCGATTACCAAAAGACTAGAAAGCGCGTAGACAAACCTTTCGCCAAAACTTAGAAAGCTAGCAAGACGTTGTAGCCATTGGGCATCCAATTCAGCATATTCAACTTGCTCTTGTTCTTCTAATTCAATCCTTAAAGATTCTAAAATATCTAAGGTATCCAGCTGCACTGTCTCCATTGGAATCACTTGTAAAACAATCGGTAGAGGATTCTCAGGGAGTGAAGATAGAATTTGTTCGTAACCACTGACTTGCTCAAAGTACCTTAAGCCTTCTTCTTTCGAGACGTAAGACACAGAACGCACATCGTCTCGAGCAGAAATCTGATGAGATAACGCCAGTGCTTGGGTATCTTCTAACTCAGAAAAAAGATAAAGGCTGATGACTGACTGCTGCTCCCATTGGTCAGTAACTGACTGAACGTTTTTCAGCATTACATAAAGACCACCAGGTAGAGACAAAGCAATCGCTATGACCATTAGGGTCATAAAGCTCGCCATAGGGTAATTCAATAAACGAACCACACTTTCCATCAAGACAGCCTGATGCTGACGTAAATGCTGACTTAGATTGAAAGGCTGTCGTTTCGCTTTTTGATTTGGCTTTTGAGTATTAACGGGCTGATTCGCTTGGCGTGTCGCCCCTCTTTGAGGTGCTTTGTTGGTATTAGGACGAGCGCTCATTAACTAAAGCCTCCGTCATTGACCATGCGACCCTGATTCAACGTCAAAACTCTGTGTCTCATGCGTGCAACTAAGGCTAAATCGTGACTGGCCACCAGCACAGTGACACCAACATGATTAAACTCTTGGAACAGATTCATGATTTCTGCAGAAAGCTTTGGATCAAGGTTACCAGTAGGCTCATCTGCTAAAAGTAGTTGCGGTTTATTAACCACGGCTCTTGCGATACCAATGCGCTGTTGCTCACCACCAGACAAGGCCATAGGGTTGTACTTTTCTTTACCAAGTAAACCCACCTTATCTAATGCCGCACGCACACGCTTACCAATTTGAGCATGATCTGCACCAGAAACTTGAAGAGGTAAGGCAACATTATGAAAAACGCTGCGGTCAAACAGCAGTTGGTGGTTTTGAAACACCACCCCTACTCGGCGTCTATGTTCAGGCACCATTTTTTTTGACAGGTTTCTTAAGTCCCCGCCATCAACCAAAATATTGCCTGAGCTTTGACGCTCAATCATCATCATCAGTTTCAGTAAGGTACTTTTACCGGCACCAGAATGGCCTGTTAAAAATGCCATTTCACCCTGCTGTAAATGAAAGCTAACTTGGCTCAGGGCTTCCTGACCACTGTCATACTTCTTTCCAACTCTTTGAAATTCGATTTCCACAAGCCAATCCTATTGGTCTATCTCTGCAAGCTTAAACGCTAACAGCTTAAATTAATCATCTACTAAAACGGTAGCTGCTAGTCCTGTTCGAACAAGGCATCTACAAAAACTTCGGCATCAAAGTCTCTTAAGTCGTCAACTTGCTCACCCACACCGATAAATCGGATTGGGATTTCAAATTCTTTCGCTATCGCAAAAATAATACCGCCTTTGGCAGTACCATCTAACTTAGTTAACGTAATACCAGATACACCTACTGCTTCACTAAAGAGCTTGGCTTGGCTAATGGCATTTTGCCCTGTACCTGCGTCCAGTACTAACATCACTTCATGCGGTGCATTTTGATCAAGCTTCTTCATCACACGAACCACTTTTGACAGTTCGTTCATTAGGTTACTTTTATTTTGTAGACGACCCGCAGTATCAGCTATGACAACATCAAAACCTTTTGCTGTTGCTGAATCAATGGCGTCAAAAATAACAGAAGCTGAATCAGAACCTGTCTGTTGTGCGACCACAGGAACCTGGTTACGTTCACCCCATACCTGTAATTGCTCAACCGCAGCCGCCCTAAAGGTATCGCCAGCCGCCAACATGACTTTTTTGCCTTGTGCTTGGAACTTCTTCGTCAATTTACCTATGGTTGTGGTTTTACCCACACCATTTACACCCACCATCAAGATAACATAAGGTGCTTTTTTACCTTCCACCTCTGGCTCAGTTACCTCAAGTGGTTCAGCAGAGCCAGCTAACATTTCTCTTAACTCATGTTTTAAAGATGCCATTAAAGCATCAGCATCTTTTAACTCTTTACGATTCATTTTTTCAGTTAAAGTTGCGATTAGACTTTGCGTGGCTTCAACACCCACATCTGCCATCAATAACTGAGTTTCTAACTCTTCTAGCAAGTCATCATCAATTTGCTTGCTACCCACAATCAGATTCGCAAGCCCATTACCAAGACCGTTACGAGTACGGCTTAAGCCGGCTTTAACTCTTTGCGCCCAAGTAAGGCCTGAGTCAGCTTCCTCTACTTGAGGTTCTGCAACGGGTGCTGGTTCCAATTCACGAGTTGTTGTCGTCTCAGCTGCTTTAGGCTCTTGAGCTTCGACATCTAAGGTTTCTGCTTGGGCTTCTACTTGAGACGTTTGTTCAACGCTTTCTGTCGTTTGTTCTTTTACCTGAGAAACCGTCGAATCTTGTTTTGAATCAAGCGTATCTAATTTTTCTGTATCTTTTTTATCTGGCTCGCTTGCCTCTGCACCCATTTTTTTAATGACACGAGGTTTAATTGCATACGCCAAGATAGCGAGCAAAGCACCAATAACGATAGGTGCATATTGGGCATATTCCCCAAAATAAGGTGTAAAAAACGCAATAATGCTATTAACAAATTCCATTCAGTGGATCTCTTACTGGGCTAAAAATCGAATTTAGTCACGATGTTTCAGCGAATTGAATAAAATAATTTGATGACCTGTGGTAAAAAGGCACAGAAAACAATCAATTTTAACATTATTCCTGTTAGCAAACAGGCCCATTGGAATGAAATTTAGTGTCTAATTGAATTCTTTCGGGGAATATCTCCCTTTTTAAGTAAATCATTAAGTATTCGGTAATTAACCATTAGCCTTATGAAAAAATCCGACAAGCCATTATTTAGTAAACCCGTCTTAGCAGGATTAATGATCTTCATTAGTCTTATGGTTCTGGTTCTTAATCTTACTGCACCGCCTTCCAAATACCCTGAAGCACACATAGAGTATTGGCAAACAGATAAGCAGATTCCTATTACTTGGGTTTATCAAAACACCTGGCAAGGTACGAATAAACTCGAACTACGTATTCGCTTTAATCATGGGCGCAAAGACGACAGTAAACTTGGCTTAACCGATGCTGTTTTTTCATTATTAATGCTAGATACTCTCCCTTTAAGCACTAGTTCTATCAACCAGCGCTTATCAGATGTAACAACGCAGCTCACCTACCATGTTAGTAATGAGGAAAGTGAACTCGCCATTACACTTAATAGTGAACCAAACTTTTTATCTGCCAGTATGGAAATACTCATACCTTGGTTCAACAATCCTGACTTCAAAAATCGTACCTTTCATCACTGGCAACAAGGTCATATCCCCTATTATCTCTCTAATAAGGCTCAGTTAGAGCAAAAGCTCTTCCCTCAAGCAAATAATTTGCCTTTAGATGGAGTATTAGACGAATACAGCTTAACTCTGCAAGACATTCAGCAACATTATCAAACGCTACTTGGGCAGATAGATAAAATTTCTTTGGCAGGTAATATCAATGGTGTGCAGGAGATGCAGACTTACCTCGCTCAACTAACAAAGAACGCAGCCTACTCAGAAACACCTGCGCCAATGAATATTGCGCCAAGAATAGGACTACAGACCCAAGTTGGTCCGCAGTTATTGCAAAGCCATGGTGCTTTTGCCTTCAACCAAGTTAACAACGCTAAAGAATGGATCAGCTTGCAATTGTGGCTACCTTATTATCTGTCTCAGCTTAAACAAGCCAGTGCGCCCAGCTATGTGCAACTACATTTTGAATCTTCACCTCAGCAAAAATGGGCCTGGTGGAGCATTCAACATGAACAAAGCCCACTTTTGGATGCCTCTAAACCAGAAGCTAAATATCAACAAGATGAGTATTTTTCGCGAAGCGTATTAGATGAGTCAATCACAAGCTTTAGCCAAGATGCTTTCGAACAATCATTAACCCGCTATCAAGAGAGGCTAGCTAATTATACCCAGTCTCCAAGTTGGTGGGCGCGTATGGCAAGTCAAGAAACCCTAGCCTTAGAAGAGCAAGAGGGACTAACTGTCGGGCAGTGGAATGAAACCTATGGTGACGCCGTTAAAGACCTCAGTTTTAAAGAGTTTAATGCCAATATTCGCCGCTTGATCATGACATCGAGTCTACAAGAGCTTCAGCAAAGACAGTAGTTATTAGGGCTTTCTTAATCAGGGTTGAGCCTTTAAAATAGCCAACCTTAAAAGCCCTACCAGTTGGAAGATTAGCCATGAACGCCCGCTCACGCGCCCCTAAAAAACTTGATCACGCGACTAATAAGTCTAAACAGCAAAGAGCAAAGCTTAGAATTATCAGCGGCCAATGGCGTTCACGCATGTTACCTATCCCAGAGCTAGAAGGGCTTAGGCCAACACCGGATAGAGTGAGAGAAACCCTCTTCAATTGGATTAACGCTTATGTACCTGGCGCTAAATGTGCGGATTTATTTTGTGGCTCGGGTGCTTTAGGATTAGAAGCGCTTTCACGTTCAGCGAAGAGCTGTGTATTTGTCGATGCCTCTCGTGTCGTTACCCAACAAATGCAGCAAAACTTAGCAACACTTGGCTGTAAGGACGCGTTAACCCTTAATCAAGATGCGTTAAGTCTATTGAAGCTGCCGATAGAAACTCAACCAAACTTAGCTGATAAAGCCCCTTTTGATTTAGTCTTTATTGATCCACCTTTTCGTAAAGGCTGGGTTGAAAACATCTTGCCATTATTAGAACAAGGTTGGTTAGCAGAAGGCGCTCTCGTATATTTAGAAATGGAAAAAGAGACACCTTTACCTAGTATTACTCAATCTTGGGATTTACTAAAAGAAAAGACAGCAGGGCAACTCACCTATCGTTTATTTCAAGTCTATAAAGATTAATCACAGTTTGACCCCTATCAGATAAAACTGAATCAGATTAAACTATGATTCTTCATTTTAACCCTAGGCAAAGCGGAGCAGGATGCGCACGTTAAGCTCGACTTACACAGCGTCTAAAAAACTCTTAGTACTGCAATTACTTTGCTGGTGCTGTTTTTTTGCTCTGCCTGCAATAAATGCCCAAGGCCAAGTCAGTGGTTATTGGGTTTCTCTGTGTACCACAGCAGGGATTGAGCTCGTTAAAATAGAATCATCCACAAGTGATTCAAAGCAGCATCAAACCACTCAATGCCCCTGTGTTCAGGATGTCATTGACCTAAGCTTTCCTGAGTTTTTATCACCTTCTAATTTAACTTCAACACCCCTTGTTCATTATGCAAGCCAAGTCTCATTAAAGAGACCTTATTCGCTTGCCCATCCCAGAGCACCACCAAGCCGTACCGAGTTTTACCTTCTGCAATCAGCCTGAACACCTGATTGCTACTTGTAAGAGTACTAGCTGAGCACTGCTTAACTTTAAGCAGTGCTTTAGTGCGTGTGCGCGCACCTTTTTTATTTATTTAGTTTGCCAATTCCCCATTGGCTTAAAAATGAAGGTTTCTCATGTCTATTCCACTTTCCAATCAAGAATCCAAACAAAAATCTAAACCCACCTCACGACAGTTTTATCACTCCGTTTGGCGTTGGCATTTCTATGCAGGGCTATTTGTTGTGCCTTTTTTAATTATCCTATCTGTCACTGGCCTCATCATGCTGTATCAACCAGTTTTAGAACCGCAGCTTTATCAAGACAAGTATTTTGTCGAGGTTGGAGATTCAAAAATGACGTTTGAATCTCAAAAAGAAACCCTAGATCTTGCCTATTCAGGCACTATTAGAAAGTTTATTCAGGGCAAAACACCTAACCAGAGCAATCAATTTATCGTTAAAACGTCTGAAGGCATTAACCTCAAAGTCTTTACCAACCCTTATACAGGCCAAATACTGGGTGACGTCAACCTAGATAATGGCCTCTATGCATTAAGTAATGACATACACGGTAGCCTACTGATTGGCGATATTGGTGACAGATTAATGGAGCTAGCGGCGAGTTTTACCATTCTATTGGCAATCACAGGAAGTTATTTATGGTGGCCAAGAAGTCCCGCTAAAAAACAGACTAGCAATCGTTTTATCCAAGCCCTGAAGATCAGAAAACAAAATGGTAAAAGGATGTTTTGGCGTGACCTGCATTCCATCACAGGCCTAGCATCACTTGTCTTTTTGGTCTTTTTTTCTCTCTCTGGTTTAGCTTGGAGTGGTATCTGGGGAGGGCAGTTTGTACAGGCTTGGAGCAGCTTTCCAACGGACAAAAGAGCATCCAATTTCAACTCTAATCCAGTCACAGACCCAGACGATATTCACGCTAACCATAAAAGCTTAAATACAGGTGTGATTGAAACTATGCCATGGAATCTAGAGCTTAGCCCTTTACCAGAATCTGGGACTAACTCAGGTTCAAAGGGCATAGAACAAGGTGTGGGCATTGACCTTGATTCCGTATCAGCTTTCGCTCTCAAAGTTGGATTCACTCACTTTACTGTTAGCTTGCCAAGTAACGATACTGGGGTTTATACCATTTCAGCAAATACCATGAGTGGTGACATTCAAGACGCGACTCAAGATAGAACCCTGCATTTGGACCAATATACCGGCAAGGTATTAGCAGATATTGGCTATGTTGATTACAACTTGGTGGCTAAATCGATGGCGGTAGGCATTGCGCTTCACCAAGCTAACTACAGCCTTTGGAACCTCATTCTAAATACTGTGGCTTGCGCCATGATCATATTACTAAGTGTCAGCGGACTCTATATCTGGTGGTTACGCCGTCCAAGCCAGAGCCGTGGTTTAAGCGCTCCACCTTTACCACAAAATCTAGGACGTTGGAAAAATGCCAGCATACTCATGCTTTTCTTATCTTTATTCTTCCCCCTAGCCGCTATTTGTCTAGTTAGCTTGATTATAATCGATGCGATACTTGTCCGTTTTATGCCAAGTATCAAGCGTGTTTATCAATAACCAAAGAACCTAGAAAACAAGCACTAA
The DNA here is from genome assembly GCF_000967665.1 of Marinomonas sp. S3726. Taxonomy (NCBI): domain Bacteria; kingdom Pseudomonadati; phylum Pseudomonadota; class Gammaproteobacteria; order Oceanospirillales; family Oceanospirillaceae; genus Marinomonas; species Marinomonas sp. S3726. The sequence continues at coordinate 27,789 of NZ_JXYC01000004.1, forward strand.
TAAGGAGCAAAACAGTATGTTTTGCTCCTTTATCAAGGCTTATTCACTTCTTATCTATCTTATGAAACGCTTAATGGACTAGATCACTTGAAGGCCTTATGCACACAGGATAGACTGTGTCCACTATAGCCAAATATTAGACAACTTAAAGGTCTTAAAACACTGGCTAATTTCGCTTTTCGAGTCACCCATTCAAACCAGGAAATCTATTCGTATGCCGGACAATATCCCAGCCGATTCCGTTGGTATTGTGGTTCCTCAAGTTGCGCACTTCGATCAGGCTTTAAGCCTAAGTTGCGGCACTGAGTTAGCCCAATATGACCTAATCTATGAGACATACGGCTCACTTAATGCCGAACGCTCAAATGCTATCTTGATTTGCCACGCACTCAGTGGTGACCATCATGCGGCGGGCTACCATGCAATGGATGATAAAAAACCAGGTTGGTGGGACAACGCGATAGGACCAGGCAAACCAATCGACACTTCACGCTTTTATGTTATCTGCTTGAATAATCTTGGTGGTTGCGGTGGCAGTACTGGACCCACAACCGTTAACCCTGAGACCAACCAAGTCTGGGGGGCAGACTTCCCTATTGTCACAGTAGAAGACTGGGTAGAAAGCCAAGCACGTCTTGCCGATAAGCTAGGCATAGATACCTTTGCTGCTATTGTGGGTGGCAGTCTAGGCGGCATGCAAGTTCTACAATGGAGCATACGTTACCCTGAGCGCTTAAAGTCGGCTGTCATTATTGCTTCAGCACCTAAGCTCTCGACGCAAAATATTGCTTTTAATGAGGTCGCACGACAATCCATTAGCCGTGACCCAGAATTCCATCAGGGTGATTATCATGCCAAGCAAACCTTACCAAGAAATGGCTTAGGGTTAGCTCGCATGCTTGGTCATATTACCTATTTATCAACAGATTCATTAGGTGAAAAGTTCGGTCGCACCATGCGTCATGATGAGTATCAGTACAACTATGATATTGATTTTGAAGTAGAAAGTTATTTGCGTTATCAAGGCGAAGCTTTCACAAAACGCTTTGATGCCAACACTTATATGCTGATGACCAAAGCACTGGATTATTTTGACCCAGCAGCCAAAGCTGACGGCGACTTATCAAAAGTACTTTCCGTTGCTAAATGTGATTTCTTATTAGTGTCCTTCTCTACTGACTGGCGCTTTTCACCTGAGCGCAGCGAAGAAATAGTCGATGCCCTAGTGAAAGCCGGTAAGCACGTCAGTTACGCCAGAGTTGAAGCTAGCCAAGGGCACGATGCTTTCCTTTTCCCTCTGCCTAGATACATGGCGGCGTTAACAGGCTTTTTAAACCGAACCCACAACAAGCTGCTTGCTAGTACTAATAAGGGAGCAAACTAATGCGCGCTGATTTAGACATTATCAATGAGTGGGTTCAACCCAAAAGCCGTGTTCTTGACTTAGGTTGTGGCGAAGGTGAGTTATTAAGCCATATTATTGGCAATAAAGAGGTACAGGGTTACGGCCTTGAAATTGATGCCGCGCACATTAACCAATGTATTGAAAATGGTGTGCCGGTACTAGAGCATGATCTTGATAAAGGGTTGGATAACTTTGATAACGAGAGTTTTGACCTCGTTGTCATGACGCATGCGTTACAGCAGTTTCGTCGTCCTGACTTACTCTTGGACGAAATGCTAAGGGTAGGTAAAGAGTGCATAATCACCTTTCCTAACTTTGGTCATTGGCGTAACCGTATCCATCTTGGATTAAAAGGTCACATGCCCGTTTCCGAGTTCTTACCTTATAATTGGTATGATACGCCCAACATTCACTTTTGTACTTTCAAGGATTTTGAAACCCTTTGCCAAGAAAAAGGCATCAAGATTTTACGATCAGCGGCAGTTGATGGGCAATTGAGAGACAGGTGGTGGATTAAAGCTATGCCAAACTTATTCAGTGAAACCGCGATTTTTCACGTTAGCCGTTAGGAAGGTTCCATGAAACACATCATTATTTTCTTTTGCTTTATTTTTAGTAGCCTGACGTATGCCGAGCAGAAACAAAGCTTTGGCGAGTTAGAAGTACATTTCAACACCTTTGAATCCACCTTTCTTACCCCTAAAATTGCGCAACAATACGGTTTTATTAGAAGTAAGGGCCGTGGCCTGCTAAATGTTGCGGTTATCAAGCCAAGTAAATCAGAACTTCCACAAACCTTACCTGCCATAGTGACAGGTAAAGTGACTAACTTAATTGGCCAAATCGTAAAACTAGACTTTGTAACCATAGACGAAGGCAACGCGATTTATTATATTGCCGCCTTCACAAAAACAGACGATGAGATTCTGCGCTTTCAAGTCGATGCAAAACTCGACGCTAACAGCGCACCCATGACTGTTAAATTTAAAAAACACCTCTATGTTGACCGATAACAAAGGATCATTTGCATGAGTAAGACCCTTGTATTAGCCAGTAACAATACGGGCAAAATCAATGAATTCAATGACATGCTGTCTAACTTGGGATTTGAGGTTAAACCTCAAGGTGAATTCAATGTAGAGGAAGCCGAAGAGAATGGCTTAAGCTTTATCGAAAATGCCATCTTAAAGGCCCGTAATGCCTGTGCTCAAACAGGGTTACCTGCAATTGCTGATGACTCAGGTATTGAAGTAGATTACTTAAATGGTGCCCCAGGCATCTACTCAGCACGTTTTGCTGGCGAACACGGTAATAGCGAAGCCAATAATGCGCTTTTGCTAGAAAAGCTTGAAGGTGTGCCAGAAGAAGAGCGTACCGCACGCTTTCATTGTGTTCTTGCCTACATGAAACATAAAGATGATCCAACACCTTTGGTTTTCCACGGTGTATGGGAAGGTTCAATCTTGACCGAAGTTCAAGGTAAACACGGTTTTGGTTATGATCCTGTTTTTTATGTGCCTAATCGAGACTGTAGCGCTGCTATGCTCACCAAAGATGAGAAGAATCGTATTAGTCACAGAGCCATAGCTCTACAGCAACTACTTGCTGCATTTGAGCAGGCCCAAGCCTAGTTTCAATGCCAGATTTATTACCGCCATTAAGCCTTTATGTACACCTACCTTGGTGTGTTCGAAAATGCCCTTATTGTGATTTCAATTCACATCAGGCAGACCGCTTTGAAGAGGAAGGCAAGCTACCAGAAGCGGCCTACCTCAAGCAGTTATTTGCAGACCTAGAAGTCGATCTTGCCTATGTGCAAGGTCGTCAAATTCAAAGTATGTTTATTGGTGGCGGCACGCCAAGTTTAATGAGCGCTGACTTCTACTATCAATTGATGTCAGGCTTAAAACAAAGATTAGATTTTGTGCCTGATGCTGAAATTACCATGGAAGCGAATCCTGGTACGTTTGAGCAAGAGAAGTTCACTCATTTTCGTAAAGCTGGCATCAATAGACTCTCCATTGGCATTCAAAGTTTTCAGCCAAACCTGTTGAAAACCCTAGGAAGAATCCACAATCGGGAAGAAGCGATAGCTGCTGTGGATAAGTCTCGCCAAGCTGGCTTTGATAATATCAATATTGATTTGATGCATGGCTTACCTGATCAATCCCTCGAACAGGCCATGGAAGATCTAGAAATTGCCATCAAATTAGCCCCAGAACACCTGTCTTGGTATCAACTAACAATTGAACCGAACACTGAGTTTTACCGTCGTCCACCTGAACTTCCTGAAGATAACACCCTTTGGCATATTCAAGATATGGGGCAAGCCCTGTTAACTAAACAAGGCTATGCGCAATATGAAGTATCAGCCAACTCGCAAGTAAACAAACAAGCCAAACACAATTTAAACTACTGGCGTTTCGGAGATTACCTTGGCATAGGGGCTGGTGCTCACGGTAAAATCACCTTAGCCGATGGTCAAATTTTCCGTACTCGTAAAACCCGCCATCCAAACCATTATCTGGGAAACTTACCAGCAGCACTTTGCATCAAAGAGAGCGTCGAAAAAGACGATATGCCGTTTGAGTTTATGATGAATAGGTTAAGGTTGTTTGAAGCTTTCGATCTGGCAGAGTATCAGCAGTTTTGCCAACACCAACCACCTGAAAGCTTGTTAAAGCAGCTACAAGAAGCCGTTGATAAAGGCTTATTAGAAGCACTGGATTGGCAACAAAAGCGTATTTGCACCACAGAAAAAGGCAAACTCTTTTTAAACGAGTTATTAGAAATGTTTTTATAACATCAGCTAGGGAACCTAAGGAAGGATATGACAAAGTTTTTTCTAATACTTAGCCTAGGCTTAGCTTCCGTTAGCCACGCTCAACAATACTTTTCGTTTGGCCTTAAAGAGAATAGCTGGCTTAAGCAATCAGACGAGCAAAAGTACGCGTTAGATCACAGTCAGTATCAAACCTTTCAATACGGTTATTCAGGCCCGATCAAACCTGCGGTTTTAGTGGATATTAGCCTAGATAAAGAAGAGGAAGTACGCGAATTTTCCATCAGTTATGTCTGGCAAGAGCACTTTTTCCAGATTGATCAAGGAGTCATTGCCGGCACCACAAGTGGGAATGCCGATAACGCTGATGGCACTTTTTTTAATACCTACAAGCAACTGCTTATATTGAAAAAGCGCTTTAAAGACTCAAGTGTGATGCTAGGAACAGGCTATCGAACCAGTGAAGTGCCGCACCTATTTAAATACAGCAATCAAACCCTGCAAGACGATGCCCTTAAAATCACGACCTTTGGCGTTGGTATCTATAATGATCCTATTTATCACTATATTCATTCGGATGAACAAGGTGAGAGAAAGGACTGGTACTTCTCTACCTCTGCTGTTTTAGGTTTATCGCAAGCCACAGCCAGTAATGCCAATGCCTTAAGCAACAAAGGAGTGAATGGTGAAAGCTGGTTATTGTATGGCGCCCAAGGAAACTACGAACTGGGTTATTTTTATGGTTTTAAAAATGAGAACTACTCACTGGCAGTGAATATTGGCTACCAAGTTCAAAGTGACATTCTGCTCAGTGCAAGGCCCTTCGATCTATTTGATTCGACCAATAACGAGTTATCACTCTCAAGTTTAAAGCGCATCACCCATGGACCAAGTGCCAGAATAAATTATGCATTTTAGGCTCGAAACTAGTCCATAAATAGTGTTAGAATCTCGACCCTCTTAAGGGAGTAATTTCCTTGCCAGTGGCACATTAAAGCTGACAAGGTTCTTTATCAACATAATCGAACCTCAAGTTCGTGGTAAAGAAGTCCTACTGGGATTAATGAGACTTAAGACAAATTCCTGTTCCAATGTGGGCGACAGGGTTTTGTCTTATTGTCAGTTAGCCCACATTAGGAACCTTTATATGCAAGCCTTAATCGCATCTCTAAGCTCAGTCACTCTGGCTGAAATCGGCGATAAAACTCAATTACTGACCCTCTTTCTTGCAACGCGTTTTGCCTCCAAAAATGCCATCATAATGGCGATTCTATTAGCCACCTTAATCAACCATGGTATCAGTGCGTATTTTGGCCTCTGGTTAAGCTCTTTATTACCTGCCAATGGGCAAACATGGTTAGTTGGCTTGAGCTTCATTGCGGTCGGCTTTTGGTTACTGATTCCAGACAAAGAGGATGACGATGAAAATAAGCTTTTTAAATACGGAGCCTTCATTACCAGCTTTATCCTGTTTTCATTGGCTGAAATCGGCGACAAGACTCAGGTCGCAACAGTCATTCTAGGCGCAAACTTTCCACAAACGTTACAAGTTGTGATTGGCTCGACTCTGGGCATGCTGCTAGCTAATCTGCCTATGATTTATGCAGGTAATTATCTAATGCAACGTATTAATTTAGATAAGTCTCGCCGTCTCGCTTGCGCTTTATTTTTACTCTTAGGACTCGCCACCATAGGCTTACCTATGTTAAAGATATAATCAAAGGTTATTGATAAGGATAGAGAAATGCCTAAATTAGAAATTCATGCTGGCCCAGAGGCATTAACACAGCTGCAGCAAGAAGGTTTTCAGAGCCATCTATTTAGCCACTTTTTAGGTGCCAGCGGCGGCCCTAAATGGTTTTCTCATTATGCTTTGGATAGCTATTTAATCGCCAAATTTTTCCATAAAAGAGAAACGCCCTTACATTTTATTGGTTCTAGTGCCGGTGCATTTCGCGCCTCATGCTTTGCCCGTAAAGACCCAGTAGACGCCTTAGAAAATTTAGCCCGAATCTATTCTCAGACCTGTTACGCAAAAGGGGCCGATGCTAAGCAAATCACTCAACAAACACGGGACCTTATTGATGAGCTTTTTGCCGAAAAAGGGGCAGAAGAAATTATCAACAACACCCTCTATCAGGCTCATTTTGTGGTGGCAAAATGCCAAGGTTTAGGCGCAAGTGAACAGACAGGCTTACAGCTAGCAGGTATGTTTTCAAGCTATGTAAAAAACCGCTTGGGTCGTCAGCACCTTGCAAGTCAGTCCCAACGTTTTATTTTCCAGCCTACCCATAGCAAGCTGCAAGTCAGTGACCCGTTTAAAATTCCCACCCAACAGGTCACACTCACTCAAGAAAATATTAAAGATGCCCTATTGGCTTCTGGTTCAATTCCCCTTGTCATGAAAGGTATTGCCAATATAGCAGGGGCACCTAAAGGCATGTATCGAGATGGCGGCTTGATCGATTACCACTTTGACTTAAACTTTCATAATCAAGGGCTTATCCTCTACCCTCACTATGATGCTAAGCCCAAAGCGGGTTGGTTTGATAAGTCCCTAAGCAGAACACCAAAGGCAAGTCATTATGATAAGACAGTGATCCTTTGCCCTTCTGCTGAATTTATCGAATCTTTTCCTTTTCAAAAAATTCCAGATCGTAATGATTTTAAAAACCTGACTGATGAAGAGCGCATCCCTTACTGGCAAAAAGTCATGAGAATGACACAGGTATTAGCCGAAGAGCTAGATGACCTGATTCAGAAACAGGATATCAGCCGGATTAAGCCGCTAGTTCTGGTCTAAATTATCAAGACGCTTAAATTCAGTCGGTGATTTACCATACCTTAAATAAAAACGGCGGCTAAAATGAGACACATTAAGAAAACCGCTTTCAATACTGGCTTGCGTCACGCTCATCCCTTGTTTCAATTTGGTTGCTGCTACTTCAATACGCCTTTGAATTTGATACTCGCCAGGAGTACAACCTAGCTGTTGTTTAAAACGCTGGAAAAACTTAGAGCGGCTCATGCACGCAAGTTTTTGCAATTGTTCCATATCTAAAGGCAAGTCCAAGTAATCTTCTATATGTTGCAAGGCCCGATGTAAGCCAGTCAATTCGGGATCGTAATCTAATTGTTTAAGTAAAAAGTTACGGGCTTGTTGCTGTAACATACGCACAGTCAATTCGGAGATCCCAAGCTCTATCATGAGGTCTCGCTCATCACTGTTTTCTGAATAAAGCGCAACTAGCCTTTCTAGCAAGGACTGAGTCGGTTGAGATAAATCCATATGCAGATTATCCGAGTCACGATAGCGCCACTCACCAATCTCGGCTATAGGTTTATTCTTCAGGTTAAGCTGATCACAGATTTGCTGAATCCGAGCTTGGCTTAAATTGATCGTTAAGCAAGTCGTTGGGTCTTGCTCCTTCGCCAAGGGAAAATCGATATCAATATGTTGATTAGGCGACATGACAAAGGATTGTTGCGGCAAAAAGTCGAACGCCACATCATCACAATGCACCACCTTCTTCCCCGTTAACATGCCGCATAGGGTAATACCGTCCGAATCTAGTCCGACTCTATTCGCACTTTCGTAGGTATCATAAATACTCAATTCAGACTCTAGCCCAGCAAAGCCAATACGATTCTCGACCATTTTTAATGGATTAGATCTGGCCCTACTGATATTGCTATTCGCCTCTTTTAAAACAGATCGTGCTGCTAAATCTGCCATCAATTCGCCTCGCCATCTTTTTATTATTTTTAAGCTTACAAGCCTTCCTTGGTTTTTACTCAAGTATTCAGTTTGGACTGAGACAACAAAGGTTAGGACTGTCAGAGCAATGGTTTTTGAAAAACAAGCATAAGATGTTTTAAAGCAAGTCAAAAACATCGTCAATCATTTTGACAGAGATGAGAAAGATTACGACTAGCCATAAGTAGCAGATACACACTTAAACAAAAATAAAAAGACGGAGTTAGAAGATGATTTATCAACCACCTGGTCACCCAGAATCCCCTATTCAATTTAAAGAAAAATATGCCAACTTCATTGGCGGCGAATGGGTTGCTCCTGTCAAAGGCCAATACTTTGACAATGTCAGCCCAGTGACGGGCGAGGCCTTTTGCCAGATTCCACGTTCAAGTGCAGAAGATGTAGAGCTAGCACTTGATGCAGCCCATAGAGCAAAAGACGCTTTTGGTTCTCAATCTGTGACAGAGCGTTCTAACCTGCTACTTAAAATTGCAGATCGCATCGAAGCAAACCTAGAAAAACTCGCTGTCGCTGAAACTTGGGATAATGGTAAAGCGGTACGAGAAACCCTTGCGGCAGATATTCCATTAGCTGCAGATCACTTTCGTTATTTCGCAGGTTGCTTACGTTCTCAAGAAGGTTCAATGGCTGAGCTTGATGGCAATACAGTGGCTTACCATGTACACGAACCGCTAGGTGTCGTTGGCCAAATCATCCCATGGAACTTCCCTATTCTAATGGCGGCCTGGAAGCTTGCTCCAGCATTAGCAGCTGGTAACTGTGTCGTACTTAAACCTGCTGAGCAAACACCTGCGACTATTCTAGTTTTGATGGAATTGATTTCTGATCTCGTTCCAGCAGGTGTGATTAACGTGATTAATGGTTATGGCGCTGAGGCGGGTCGTGCCCTATCCACCAGCACACGTATCGCAAAAATTGCCTTTACTGGCTCAACACCTGTTGGCCAAGAAATACTACGTTGTGCCGCTGAGAACCTTATCCCTTCTACAGTTGAACTAGGTGGTAAGTCACCAAACATCTATTTTGAAGATGTGATGCAGCATGAAGATGAGTTTGTCAGTAAAGCGGTTGAAGGCCTAGTACTTGCCTTCTTCAACCAAGGTGAAGTCTGTACTTGTCCTTCTAGAGCCTTGATCCAAGAAAGCATCTACCCAGAGTTTATCGAGATGGTCGTAAAACGTACCCAATCTATCGTACGTGGTAACCCGTTAGACACTGAAACACAAGTGGGTGCTCAAGCCTCTCAAGAACAGTTTGAGAAGATTATGGGCTATATGGATATTGGCCGCGAAGAAGGGGCGGAATTCCTCATTGGTGGTAATGCAGAACGCTTATCCGGTAACTTCTCTAATGGTTATTATGTGCAACCAACCTTAATGAAAGGGAGCAATGATATGCGCATTTTCCAAGAAGAAATTTTTGGACCTGTTGTGGGTGTTACCACCTTTAAAGACGAAGCTGAAGCTCTACGTATTGCCAATGATACTGAGTTTGGTTTGGGGGCTGGTGTCTGGACTCGTGACATGAATCGCGCTTATAGAATGGGCAGAGGTATTCAAGCAGGCCGTATTTGGACTAACTGCTACCATGCTTACCCAGCACATGCGGCATTTGGTGGCTATAAGAAATCAGGCATTGGCCGTGAAACCCATAAACTCGCCCTTGAGCATTACCAACAGACAAAAAACCTACTCGTGAGTTATGACACTAACCCACTTGGTTTCTTCTAAGATATCAACATAACCTTGGCTGATTTAAAAAGCCAAGGTTAATAAAACGAAGCACGCCTAAGTCATCACTTAGGCGTGCTTTTTTATGGGCAGCTTTCTCGTACTACAAGTTCGGTTTGCAGTACTTCGTCTTTCGCTTCTCTTAAGCCTAAAAAGAGCTCTGCTGCGACTCGGCCTTTTTCTTCATTTTGTTGATGCACTGTGGTGATAGTTGGGTGAATACTGGCACTTTCAGGGATGCCATCAAAGCCAACAACATTCACATCTTCTGGCACTTTCAAGCCCATTTGCTGAGCAACTTGGACTGTGGCAATCGCAATAATGTCACTCATACAGATAATAAGTTCGGGTCTATCTATCATACCCAGTGCTTCACGTGCCGCTTGATGAGCTAGCTTGTGACTGCTCTCTGGAATATTCCAAATATTTTCAGAGCTGATTTCATAATCACACTCTTTTAAGGCATCCATGTAACCATGCAAGCGACGAATCGAAATCGAAGCCGCTGCATCGAGTAATTCATCATCACGAATACGACACACTCGGTTAGTATCTAATAGCGCTAGACCAAGAACAGCCACCCCTTTAGGTTGACGCTTAAGGGCGTGTAGGGTGATCTCTTTTGCCCCTTCATAGTTTTCAACGTTTACCGAAGCACAGCCAGGGATAAAACTGTCTACCGCTATCGTATGTTTATTAGGAAGTGACCAAGGGGCATTAGCAAATTGCTGGGGTTTATGACCATACACAATAAAACCATCCACCATGGAAGATTGCATACGGGTTTGAACATCTTGCTCGGCATCATGGGATGAGAGGAGCAACATATTGTAATCATGGGCGTCGAGCACTTCTGCCATACCACGTAAAAATTGGCTGGCAACAGGGTCTGACATGCTATAACTCAGTTTGTCGGACAAAACTATGCCAACAATACCCGTACGACCCGTACGTAAACTGCGTGCTGCCGCGTTAGGGCCAAAATAACCTATGTCTTCACACTCTTTCAAAATGCTGGTTCTAAGTTCAGCCGAAAGTTGATCAGGGCGGTTAAAGGCATTTGAAATTGTCGCGGTAGAGACCTTTAATCTAGCAGCAACATCTTTAAGGGTTAATCGTCTAGGTAAGTTAGCTTTCATAATATCTTCTTATTATTAGTGGAAGACGAGAAGCCAGTGACATGTCACTGGCTTCCTACTAACAGACTAAAAGCTGTTTTAATAATCCTTATCAGGCTTATTAATCAATACGCGCATAAAATGCTTGGTAAGCAGGTAAACTTAGTACTTGCTCATCCAAACTTGCTGTAAATCCATGACCTTCTAATACATCAGTCACAGGCATAGACAAGTCTGCAGTTTGCGCGTCTTTTGTCATGTTAATTACAACCAGAACTTTTTGGCCTTCATACTCACGTACGTAAGCAATCAAGTCTTGGTTGTTTACTTCAACTTGTGTCAATTCACCATTTAATAACTCAGGCTGAACCTGACGCCATTTAATAAGTTGGCGAACCTTATGTAACAAGGAAGCAGGGTTCGTTTCTTGCTCTGCCACAGACAAAGCAAGGTGTCTGTCATCAACAGGCAACCAAGGCTCAGTCGTAGAGAAACCGCCTTGTTCTTCTTTATTCCATACCATAGGTGTACGACAGCCATCACGGCCTTTAAACACAGGCCAAAGTGGAATACCGTAAGGATCTTGAATACGCTCAAAAGGCACATCCGCTTCTGGTAAACCCAGCTCTTCACCTTGATAAAGGCAGACACTACCACGTAAAGAGGTAATCAAAGCAAGCGCGACCAAAGGATAAGCAATCGCATCTTCACCTTCACCCCAACGTGTCGCCGAACGCACAACATCATGGTTAGAAAGCGCCCAACAAGGCCAACCATCACCCACTATGTCCTGCATATTCGTCAGGACATCACGGATGTAAGTCGGTGAATGTGGCGTATTTAGCAAATCAAAGGTATAAGCCATATGTAACTTATCACCACCAGAAGTGTATTCTGCCATGCGCTCTAGCGGAAAATCATCCCCTAGCTCACCTACCGTAGTGCTACCTGGGAACTCATCCATCAGGCTACGTAGATCTTGCAAGAAGCCGAGGTTTTCTGGACGGCTGATATCATACACATGTCGTTGATATGTGTAAGGGTTATCATGTGGTGCGCCCATGGTTTTTGGCTCACCTTCCGGCACTGGTGGGTTATCTTCTAAGCCTTCACTATGGTAGTAGAAGTTCACAGTATCTAGACGGAAACCATCTACACCTAGTTCTAGCCAAAAGCGCATATTATCTAGCTGAGCTTGGCGCGCAGCAGCACAATGGAAGTTAATATCCGGCTGACTGGTTAAGAAGTTATGCAAATAGTACTGCAAACGGCGGCTGTCCCATTGCCAAGCACTGCCACCAAAGATAGATAACCAGTTATTTGGTGGTGAGCCGTCTGGCTTAGGATCAGCCCAAACATACCAATCAGCTTTATCATTGGTTTTGTCCTGGCGACTTTCTTCAAACCAAGGGTGAGACTCAGCAGAATGGCTCAACACCTGATCCACCATTACCTTTAGGTTTAATTCATGGGCACGAGCTATCATTTTTTCGAAGTCGTCTAACGAGCCAAACAAAGGGTCAATATCACGATAGTTTGACACATCATAGCCAAAGTCCTTCATTGGCGAGGTGAACACAGGTGACAACCAAATTGCATCCACGCCTAGAGAGGCTACATAATCCAGTTTAGTTGTGATGCCAGCGATATCGCCCACACCATCACCATTTGAGTCCATAAAACTACGTGGATATATTTGGTAGATGATACCGCCCTTCCACCAGTTTAAGTTGGTTGTCATTAGACGCTCCAATAAGTAAATCAGTCGTTATTAGTTAAGTTTGTTTTACAGCCGACGATAGTTATCGCCTGCCGCATTAAACAAATGCATTTTTTCGGGTTTAGCTGTTAAGGAAACCTTATCGCCTCGTTTGTACTGCAATGTGCCTGCCAACTTAGCGACCACAAGTTCCGCACCTTCTTGGGTTTTCACATATAAAAGTGTGGCCTCACCTAGGGATTCCACAAAGGACACATCCCCTTCAACCACAACAGTATCAGCCTCAGATTGACAAACTGTTAAATCTTCAGGACGCACACCAAATTGTGCTGAAAGCCCTTTCTCACTTGAATTCAAACGAATCGGCATTTGCACAAGATGACCTGTATTCAAAGTAAGCTCAGCGTCATTTTCTGAATTAGTAATAGTGGCAGGCATGATATTCATGGCTGGAGAGCCTATAAATTTCGCCACAAAAACATTGGCAGGGTTTTCATAAAGATCTAGCGGTGCACCAACTTGTTCTATGTTACCCGCAGATAAAAGCACAATACGGTCAGCTAAGGTCATCGCTTCAACCTGATCATGAGTTACGTAAATCATGGTAGATTCAGGCATGCTTTCTTTTAGATTAGCGATTTCCATACGAGTCGCCACGCGAAGGGCAGCATCTAGGTTAGAAAGCGGTTCATCAAACAAGAAGACTTTAGGCTGGCGAACAATGGCACGGCCAATCGCCACACGTTGGCGTTGTCCACCAGAAAGCGCTTTAGGTAAACGATCTAAATAGCTAGTAAGCTGCAACATATCAGCGGCTTTACGTACCTGCTTATCTATCTCTTCTTTGTTTACCTTGGCAATTTGTAAGCTAAACGCCATGTTGTCGTACACTGTCATATGCGGGTACAAAGCGTAACTTTGGAATACCATGGCGATACCGCGTAAGGCAGGTGGAATGTCATTTACGACATCCCCATCAATCTCCAAAGTACCGCCTGATATACTCTCTAGACCTGAGATCATACGTAGCAAGGTGGACTTACCGCAGCCTGATGGCCCAACAAACACGATGAACTCACCTTGTTTGATGTCTAGATTAATATCGCGCATGACTTCTACGTTGTTATCGTAGATTTTTTTCACATTCGTTAGTTTTAAATCTGCCATTTGTTGCCTCTTTATCCGCCTAGCCTTAGTCGGCTAGCGTCTTAAATTCTAAAAATTGTTAGTCGTAATTTGTCTTTCAGTGGACCGATTAATTTGGTCAAAATCTATTTCACTGAACCCGATAACAAACCTCTTACAAGGAATCGCTGCAAACCAATAAACACGCACAATGGCACTATAATAGTGATAAAGGCGGATGCAGTTAGGATTTCCCAATTACCTCCTCGTGACCCTAATAATTCACGCAGACGGCCAGTTAACACCAGTTGTTCTTCATTGTTACCAAGGAAAACCATCGCGATTAACAAGTCATTCCATACCCATAAGAATTGGAAAATGGAGAAGGATGCCAATGCAGGAAACGACAAAGGCAAAATAATTTTTCTGAAGATATCGAATTCAGAAGCACCATCAACACGTGCCGATTCAATAATTTCTCGGGGTAATCCAGCAATATAGTTACGCAATAGATAGATAGCTAAAGGCAAACCAAAAGCCGTGTGCGCTAACCAAATTCCCACATAGGTTTTCGACCCTGTACCTAAAAATTCACCAATCACATTATAAGAACGCAATAAGGGAATCAGAGACATTTGCAAAGGTACAACTAAGAGTCCCACCACAGCAGCAACCATTAAGGCGCGTCCAGGAAACTTCATCCAAGCTAAGGCATAAGCTGCAAATGCGGCCATCAATATGGGGATGATGGTTGCAGGGATGGTTACCGTAAGAGAGTTAATAAAGGACTTACCCAAACCTTCTGATGTCAGTACTTCACGATAGTTATCTAAGGTAAAACGTGGCGGCACTTCGGCTGTGTAGAAAACACGCTGACCTCGTCCTTTAAAGGCTTTAGGTGAGGTAATCACATAGTCACCATTGACTTGCACTATAAGAGTTTTACCTCTTTTCATTTGTGCTTTCGTGCCAGCTTCAAAGGCTTGTGGCTTAAGTGAACTATAACCAAACTGTTGAACACTGCTGTCGCCAGCTTGGGTGAAAACATTACCACGGATCACATAAACACTATTTTCCATGGTTTGATCTTTAGGTATCTCAATCCGTGTTACTAAACGCTGCTCTGAAGCAGATAATGCAGTCCACCAGCCAGAAACAGATAGCTGATCCTTATCTCGGATCGAAGAAATAAACAAACCTGCTGTAGGGATAGTCCACATCACCACAAGGAAAAGAACCGTCAGGTGCACAACAAAAGTTAATGGGGAACGAGTATTTGCAGATGAAACCATATTAACGGCCCTCCATTTCAGCATTGGCACGGCGGATATTCCAAACCATGATAGGAATTACAAGGACCATGATGATAATAGCGATAACAGCGCCACGGCCTGAGTCACCGCCGCCCCTAAACATCCAATCAAACATCTGGTTAGCCAATACTTGGGTATTCCATTGACCATTTGTCATGGCGAGTACGATATCAAAGACCTTAAGTACCAAGATGGTAATCGTGGTCCACACTACTGCGATTGTGCCCCAGATTTGTGGCACCATAATGCGGAAGAAAATCTGCACACCGTTGGCACCATCTAACACGGCAGCTTCAATGGTCTCTTCTGAAATGCCACGTAGTGCAGCTGATAGAATGACCATGGCAAAACCTGTCTGAATCCAAATCAGGATGGCCATCAGGAAGAAGTTGTTCCAAAAAGGCATGGTGATCCAAGCTTGAGGCTCGCCACCAAAGAAAACCACTATGGCATTTAATAAACCGATTTGCGCATCGTCTCCACTGCGAAAATCATAAATAAATTTCCAAATAACCGAAGCACCAATAAAGGAAATGGCCATCGGCATAAAGATCAAACTCTTAGCAATATTGCCCCACCAAATACGGTCCGTCATGGTTGCTATCACTAAACCTAAAAAGGTTGCGGCTGTTGGCACAACAATCAGCCATAGCATGTTGTTTTTAAATGATTCAAAGAATTCGGCGCTCGAAAAAAGCCAGCGATAGTTATCAAAACCAATAAAGTTTTCACCGGTTCTATCTAAGAAAGACAAACGTAAAGAGTCAAATACAGGGAAAATTAGATAAAAGCCAAGTGCTAATAACGCAGGTCCAATAAACAACCATGGTCGAATGGTGTTGGTAATGCGTAGGTTTCTAGCTATCACTAAATGAGGGCGATTCTTTGTTGGAAAGCAAAGATCGAGTAATAGGTTTGAGCCATAAAAATAAACAGCACAGCCTAAAACACCGATAGACATGACAAACAAAGCAGAAATGAGTTGTCCCATGGGACCTCCATTCCGAAGAAACAACCAGTCGTAAAACCAGTCATTCAAAGGTGAGACGATAACAGACCCCTAGAGCATAGGGGTACTAGGAGTCTGTTTATGAACTAAGGGTATTGCTAGGGTTACTTCAAAGTATCCCAGTTATTTTGGATCTCTGTTGCTACGGTTTTTGCATCTTTACCGCCGGCATAATCGACCATGCCAGTCCAGAAAGAGCCCGCACCAATTTTACCTGGCATCAGGTCAGAGCCATCAAAACGGAAAGTAGTTGAGTAACGTAAGATCTCACCTTGTTTTTTCGCTGATTCAGAAGAATACAAATCAATATTGACGCCTTTATGGGCAGTCAAGAAGCTCTTCTGAGCCATCCAGATTTCATGAGCAATCGGTGTGCGGATAAAGTCCATGAAAGCACGAGCACCTTTAGAATCTTTAGTGATACTCAGCATAGTACCGCCACCCAATACTGGGTTACCTAGACCTTTAGATTCATAAGAAGGGAAGTAGAAGAAGTCAGCATCTAGACCCAAAACCGTATCTTCTGGGAAGAAAGCAGGAATGAAAGACGCTTGTCTGTGCATGTAACATTTTGGTGGTGATGCAAACAGACCTTTAGGGCTATCACGGAAGTCAGTCGCAGCGACTGCTCGGCTACCGCCATCAACATTGTCATCGTTACGGATAAACCAACCAAAGTCTTCAATTGCTTCAACCACACGAGGGTCATTAAACTTAATTTCATTACTCACCCACTGGTCATAAACACTTGGTGATTGAGTACGTAATAATAGATCTTCTACCCAGTCAGTTGCTGGCCAGCCAGTCGCTGCACCTGAACCCAGACCGATACACCAAGGTGTGCCGCCGTCGGCAACAATCTCTTGAGTTAATTCTTTTAACTCTTCCATGGTTTCAGGGATCTCATAATCAGCATCCGCGAAGTTTTCTGGTGAGTACCAAACAAGAGACTTCAAGTCAGCACGGTAGAAAACACCGTATAGGTTTTCTTCGTTTTGCTTGTTTTTAAAGGTCGCAAGATCAACCCAAGATTGTCCAGCAGCATAGTTTTCTTTGACCCAGTCACCCGTCTTGTTATCAAGCGGTGTTAAAAGGTTTTTAGAAGCAAGGTCAGCGGCTAACCCAGGCTGAGGGAAAATAGAAATGTTTGGCGCACTACCCGCCTGTGTATCAATAACAATTTGCTGCTCAAAAGAGTCAGAGCCAGCATAGTTTACTTTTGCTCCGGTTGCTTCTTCAAAGTATGCGATAACACTTTCGAATGAGGCTTTTTCATCACCTAACCAAGGGCCAAAAACTGTCACAGTTTCACCAGATAGGTCTGTGGATTTAAGCGCTTCGTAAGAGGCCCAGTTAAAACGGGAATCTTCATTAGGTTTAAAAATAAGAGATTGTGCAGAGGTTTGAGCAGATACAGCACCTATTGCTAGGGCAATTGTGGCGGATAACAGAGACTTCTTCATTGTCACTCCTTCATGGCCTATTAGATAAAACTAACTGACCTTTATTTTTATTATGCTTAAACAAATTTTGCTTTTTTAATCTTCTATAAGGATTAAGAAGATCCGTAAATTATTAACAATGAGGTTTGGGCTTTCAAGTTAACTTAGCACTTAAATTTGTCTTAATTTAAAGTTAAGTAAAGATAGAAAAAGATTAGTAAGAAAGTGAGGAATTTATTCATTTTAAAAATAGAAAATAAAGATATTACAGATCAATATCTTACAAACTCTAATTTTGAGACTTTGTATTTTTTTGGAGAGGTGTAATCAGGTTCAGATTAAAGCTGCTTAAAATTTAAGCAGCTTTCTTAAGATTTAACTTTTTTCTTTTCTTGAGGTTTTTAACTACTTTTTGTTTAAAACTGATCATTTTTTATTCTTAATCGTTTTAAGAAGTACTTAATTTATCAAGATAGCATTTACTTGTTCTTGGTTCGGTAATGCTGGATAAGCACCAAACTCTGTTACCGCACAGGCACCTGAAGCAACGGCATATTGAATAATACTTTGCCAGTCTTGTTCAGCTAATTCTGCACAAGCTTGAACACTAGGAGCAAGACGAATAAGTTGCGCTAATAAACCACCGACAAATGCATCACCCGCTGCGGTTGTATCCTTCACCTCGACTTTAGGTGTTGCAACTTCACCCGTATGCGAGCGAGTAAAGTAACGCACGCTTTTGGCCCCATCAGTTAACACAAAAATTTGAGTCTTATTTTTTAAGGTTTGCTTAATCAGATCCATTGGATCTTGAGTTAATTCAGCCAGCTCTTCTAAGCTCGCCTTAATAACATGAGCCTGCATCATCCAGTCAATGACTCTTTGCATATTAGGCTTATGGTCTGGCCACAGGTTACTGCGCAAGTTCACATCACAAGAGATTAACCAGCCAGCATCTTCAGCCATTGTCATGCCAGCTAAAGTAGCCTGAGTAATATTCTCGTCTGTTAAGGTATTAGAGCAGGTATGGAAAATGCCCTGATTCCCCTTAAACCAATCAGCGTTAAAATATTCAGCGCGATATAGAATATCTGCTGAGGCTTGTCGATAGAACTCAAAGGTACGTTCGCCCTCATTATCCAGACTGACAAAAGCTAGCGCAGTCTTCGCCTCTTTACTAAAACGCATATTCTCAATTTGTACGCCATAACCTGCTAAGCAATCTGCCAAGAAGTGCCCAAAGCTATCGTCCCCCACTTGCCCCACAAAATGGCTATTCACGCCTAGCTTAGCAGCAGCAACCGCCACATTAGCAGGCGCACCACCTGGATACTTTACAAAGGATTCCTCCTGGCCTTCATTAGCTGTTTTACTTGATAAGAAATCGATTAAGGCTTCACCAAAGGCGATGAGTTTTGTGTTTTGCATGGGCTCTCTCACATGGGATAACTAGAAGTTCTGATTAAAATCTGTACGAATTTAACCTTATGGCTTGAGTATGAAAGTTAAGCCCAATTAAATCAACTTAATTTATTTAATTAGAGACAAATTGGTTATCCATTCAATTCTTGTTAAACTCAAAAGATGCCGCTATTCCTATATCAGCAGACGATCATCAATATAAATAGAAGAGATGTATGACTCGATCTAAAACGGTATTTGTCGTCGATGACGATGCAGAAATTCGCAATCTACTGAAAACATATTTAGAAAAGCATCAATTTAATGTTCGCACTGCCGATTCAGGTGAATCTTTTTTAGCAGATTTTGAACAGGATTCAGCTGCTGACCTCATCATCCTCGATATTATGCTTCCTGGAGAAGATGGCTTTTCAGTTTGCCGCTCCCTACGAATGAAGTCTCTTGTGCCTGTGATTATGCTCACGGCGAACTCAGATGAAATGGATCGAATTATAGGATTAGAAATTGGGGCAGACGATTACCTCGCCAAGCCATTCAACCCAAGAGAACTCTTGGCCAGAATGAAGGCGATATTTCGCCGTATCGAGCAGATATCAGCAAGCAACCTTGATAACCAGGCGGATATTCCAAACGAGAACAATGGTGCAAAATCTACCCCCTGCATTCAAAAGCATTTCCGTTTTGCTGACTTCTGTTTAGACACTCTGTCTAGAGAACTAAGCCATGAAGATGGTTCTGTAGCAGCGTTATCAGGCGCTGATTACAACCTGCTTATGCTGTTTTTAAACCATCCTGGCACAGTGCTTAGCCGTGACTTTATTGCTGAGAATACACGCGGTCGAGATAGTGCCCCTCTAGATAGATTTATTGATGTGCATATCAGCCGCTTGCGCCAGCGCTTGCATGAAGATGCAAGACACCCTCAGCTCATCAAAACCATACGCGGTGAAGGCTATATACTGACTGTCGATGTGGACTGCCAAGATGCCAACTCAGTCGCCATCTAATTCATCCCTTAAGCACAAGGTGAAGCATGCCATTAGCAAGTTTCGCCGCTTACCCAGTTCCTTAACCGGACAAATTCTCATAATTCTCGCCTTAGGGGTAACGATTGCTCAATTGGTGAGTTCTACAATTTGGCTTAAGCAGCTTGCTGCTGATGCGGAGCAAAACGTCAGAGAAGTGGCCCAACCCATGGCCTTTCGTGTTGCTTCCACTATTAGTTACTTTTCCTCTTTGCCCCAGAACTATCGCCATATCGTCATAGACCAATTGCAGGAGATGGGGGGAACTCGTTTCTTTGTTACGGTCAATAATGAAGAGATACTCATTAATGAACTTGAAGAATCGCCTCTACAAAATGTGGTGATTGAAGAGTTTCGCAACACTTTGGCAAAACAGCTGGGCATTACTAA
This sequence comes from Marinomonas sp. S3726, assembly GCF_000967665.1. Taxonomy (NCBI): domain Bacteria; kingdom Pseudomonadati; phylum Pseudomonadota; class Gammaproteobacteria; order Oceanospirillales; family Oceanospirillaceae; genus Marinomonas; species Marinomonas sp. S3726. Next base: position 48,048 of record NZ_JXYC01000004.1, read on the forward strand.
CCCTAAAATAGCCTTTTCTAGCCCTGATGATTTGCATGTCATTAATAACCACACTCGCCTGTCAGATTTACCTGAAAGATGGGGTCATCACAGTTTATTAGTGAAACCTTTAACGCCCCCTATTTTGGTGATACAGATCCCGATCAACGAAAAAGATTGGCTCTATTTAGCTACCTTAATGCCTGACCCTTATTTTCTGGATGGCTCATCCCCTATCTCTAATGACAGATTATTTTCTCTCGCCATTTCTATCATGACAGTGCTGCTATTAAGCTTCTTGATTATTCGTCGCGTGACTAAGCCTTTAGCCAAATTAGCGAGGGCTGCGGAGTCCTTCGGTCAGGGAGATTATCAACCCGTCGAAGAAGTGGGCAGTGAAGAGATACGTAATACGGCACATGCTTTTAATGCAATGCAAACTCGTATTCAACGTTACCTTGATGACAGAGAGCGCCTCTTCGCGTCTATTTCCCATGATTTAAAAACCCCCATTACTCGATTAAGGCTTAGGGCCGAAATGGTGGACGAAGAAGACACCCGAGAAGCCATGGTACGTGACTTAGAAGATCTGGATATGCTGGTAAAAGGTGCTCTGCAAAGTGTGAAAGAGACAGATATCCATGAGAATCGTGTCGAAATAAACATCTTAAAAATGCTCAAGGATTTGCAAAATAGCGCTCAATTAGCCCAAAGAAACATGCAATTAAGTGGTGAACTTGATCAGCCTTATATCGGTAAACCTCTCGCTATAAAACGCTGTTTAACTAACCTGATAGATAATGGTTTGTATTATGGTGAAAGGGTGAAAGTTGAGTTAGATAATGATGATGAGCTGGTAACAATTCGCATACTAGATGAAGGGCCAGGGATTCCAACTGAAAAAATGGAAAAGGTCTTTCAACCTTATACGCGACTCACAATTAAACATGCTAATCACCCCAGTGGCATGGGCCTTGGCTTAAGTATTGCCCGCAATATTGCACGTGCCCATGGGGGCGAAGTTCATCTGATTAACCGTCCCGAAGGCGGCCTAGAAGCTAAGCTCATTCTGCCGCTACACTAAAACGGGTTATAAGCTATGTGTGACCCCAGCTTACTTCTCCCCAAGCCCGTCTATACTTAAGCAATACACTTAAGTTGGGTTCGCATCATGTGGTTATTATTTGCGATAAGCATATTTATCATCATTTTTATTTTAGTAAAAAGAAAAGAGCACCAAGAAGAGCAAGAGAGGCAAGCTAGAGATAGCTGCTCTAACGAGCCAACCCAGCCTCAAGGAAAGAAGATGCAAATCCACTCTGTCGTCACTGATGTTGTTCACCCGGAACACCCTAGTACGCACCAAGAAGATATAGCCTCCTCTTCGACCGAGCAGGAAAAATCAATATTAGATGAATCAAAATCAGAAATCTCTCTTGATCATTCACAAACTGAAATGTCAGTCTTTTCAAATCATTTATCCCTATTGAAACTAGAGTTCGAATTATGTCATGAGTGGCGCTTATTCAATTCAAATGCCGCTTTTTTTTGGCATCAAGACAAACCGCTTGTCACAGTACTCTGTCTCAGCCATTTTGTTAAAGGTGAAGCTAAAAGCCAGAACTACAAGGAATATCAGTTTCATACTGAGTCTTGGTCATGGCAAGGAGATAGCCCTAAAGGTGCTGCAAGCGAAGTTAAAAAGAAACTGAGAGAAACCTTTCCAGAGCAAACTAAAAAATAGCGTGATTGCACGTTTTAGTCATTAAATACCTTCTTTTTAGAATTTAAACATTCTCTGTGTCTGACGAAATAAGTAATAGATTCAAAGGATGAATTTCATTTAAGATGAATTTATCCATTCGTGCAAAATTGCTAACACTTGTTGAAATAAGATGCCTGACTCCCGAAATAAACACACCCATAACCAAATTAAAACAGGCCTTAGTCTAAAGACTTTACAGCGAGCCTTTTTAAAGCTTAAAGAGGCAATTTTCACCAATAAAGTCCTATTAAATGGCCTCTTGTTAGTGGCTAGTTTGCTATTTTCCCTATCCCTTTTCGCCCAAGATCAAGTGATTCGTATCGGTGGTGATGTTAATTACCCGCCCTATGAATTCCTTAACAGCCAAGGAGAGCCTGACGGTTATAATACGGAGCTGACCTTAGCGATTGCTGAAGTCATGGGCATGAAGGTAGAGTTTGTTTTTGATAGCTGGAGCAGTGTCCGCCAGCAATTAGATAACCAAGAAATAGATATTTTACAGGGTATGGTCTATTCAGACTCTCGCGCCAAGACCTTATCCTTTTCCCCTTCCCATGCCCTGATTAATCAGTCTATTTTCACTCGAAAGGGCTTGCCTCTAATTAGCAATTTGAATCACTTTGAAGGCCAAGGGTTAGTCGTACAAGATCAAGGCATCATGCACGATTATCTGGTTGAAAATAAGGTAAACGCCGAGCTAATACTGGTTAAAACCCATGCAGATGCCCTGCGCTTAGTCGCGTCGGGGGCAAATGATTATGCCTTAGTAGCCAACTTACCTGGCCTGTATTTAGGGAAAGAACTCGCACTTTCTAATCTAAGATCCATTACTCAACCCTATGGCACACAAAGGTATGGTTACGCCGCCCTGCAAAAAAATGAAAACCTAATCGCTAAATTTAGTGAAGGTATGGCTATCTTAAAAAATACCGGACGCCAACAAGAGATCTATGACAAATGGTTAGGGCCTTTAAGTAATCAAGGGCCAGATTGGAAGCTTATTGGCCAATTTACCCTTATCGTCTCTTCTCTTCTTTTGCTCTTTTTAGGGGGATCACTCATTTGGAACCGTATGCTTTCCAAAGAAGTGCTCAAACGAACCCAAAGGCTTGAATTACAACAACAACAATTAATTCAGGCGGACAAGATGGCTTCCTTAGGGGTACTAGTTTCAGGGGTTGCTCACGAAATTAATAACCCTTGTAGCCTGATGCTACTTAACATTCCCGCCATTCAAGAAGTACACCGAGATCTCGAAGAAATTCTTGAGGATCATTATCAAAAAGAAGGTGAGTTTTATCTGGCTGGCATTGAATACTCCCTCATGCGAGATGAATTACCTAAGATGCTTAATGACATGATGGCAGGCAGTCAGCGTATTAGCCGTATCGTTGATGATCTTAGGGATTTTGGTCGCCAAGAAAATATTGAACTGACAGAGCATGTGGATATTAATCAGTTGGTTTCTACCTCCTATCGATTGATAGAGCAAACCGTCAGAAATTACAGTGACAATGTCAGCATTAAATTTGAAGATAAGTTACCGACTTTTTTAGGCAGTGCACAACGCATTGAGCAGGTCATCATCAATCTCATCCTTAATGCTGCGCAATCGCTCACCTCAAGAGAGAAAAGCATCGACATCAGAACCTATATGGATAGAAGCAAAGGTTTGCTGGTATTAGAAATTAAAGATGAGGGTTGTGGTATCGCCATTGAAAACCTCAAACGATTAGAAGACCCTTTCTTCACCACTAAAAGGGACCAAGGCGGAACAGGGTTAGGCCTGTCTATTTCGTCCAATATTGTCAGTGAGCATGGCGGGCAGCTCAGCTTTCAATCCGTTTTGAAAAAGGGCACCACTGTCACCCTGACTCTCCCTATATTTAATCTAAAAGCTAACCAAAAGGCACATGCATGAGTAACAACCTTTACCCAGACTTTGGCATTTTATTAGTCGACGATGAAGATTCATTCTTACGCAGTTTAACCATGACACTCAAACGTCGTGGCGGTATTAATCACCTGTTCCAAACCAATGACAGTCGTAATGTGCTACAGATGTTAGAGCAACACCCGATTGAACTTGTACTGCTAGACCTCAACATGCCCAATGTGACGGGCATGTCGCTGCTTGAGCAAATTCTAGAAACGCACCCTCATGTAAAGGTCATTATTATCAGTGGTCTTAATCAAATCGAGATTGCCATGCAATGCATACGTTTGGGGGCCTTGGATTACTTTGTCAAAACCACAGACGAAGTACACTTAATCGAAGGTATTAAACGCACCATTCGCAGTATCGAAATGCGTTCTGAGAATGACAAATTAAGGTCTCGATTTTTGAATGACACCTTAGAGCACCCAGAAGTGTTCGAAAGCATTCTCACCCTAGACAAAAACATGCGTTCTATTTTCCAGTATTTAGAAGCGATTGCTGCCAGTAACCAACCAATTATGATTAATGGTGAAAGCGGTGTGGGTAAAGAGCTCATCGCCCAAGCGATTCATAAACTGAGTCACAAGTCTGGCCCCATTGTCAGTGTTAACGTGGCTGGGCTGGATGATAATATGTTCTCCGATACTCTATTTGGTCATAGCCGAGGCGCTTTTTCTGGGGCCGAAAAAGCTCGAGCAGGCATGATAGAACAAGCCAATGGTGGTACCTTATTTTTAGATGAAATAGGTGATTTGAGTCTGATGTCTCAGGTGAAATTACTGCGTTTATTGCAAGAAGGTGAATACTATCCACTTGGCAGTGACCACCCTAAACGCCTTAATGCCAGAGTCGTGGTCGCTACTCATCAGGATTTGACGCAAAAACAAGAAGCAGGCGAGTTTAGAAAAGACCTTTATTATCGCTTACAAACCCATCAAGTCAGTATCCCGCCACTGCGCCAACGCCGTGGTGACATCGCCATTCTGCTCGACCTTTTTCTTGAAGAAGCCGCAACCGAGTTGAATAAAACTAAGCCAGCTATTCCAAAAGAACTGCCTGTTTTATTATCTAATTATGCCTTTCCTGGCAATGTACGAGAGCTAAGAGCGCTAGCATTTAAAGCAATGGGGTTACATCGTAGCAAGATGTTATCTATGGATTCATTTAAAGATCTCATCAGCCCTAAAGACTTATCTCAGGCTTGGACTGATAGCGCAGAAGAACAAGCTTGCATCAGCTTTAACCCAGAACAAAGCTTACCCTCCCTAACTGAAATTGGCGATCTACTGATAGAAGAAGCCATGTTAAGAGCCAAGGGTAACCAGTCTATTGCGTCCCGCCTTGTGGGAATCTCTCAACCAGCTTTAAGTAAACGCATTAAAAAGGCGAATAGCCAGTAATGGCTTCCTACCCTAATTTAAACCCCTATAACCTAGGTTAATTCTATAACCTAGGTTAGCAAGCTAACCAACTGATAAATAAGGGTTTTATCAAAATTCATTTATCCCTATTCCCTGAGTTATACCCCTTCATTCTCTTCGAAATTATATTTTTCCCTTATATTTCAATCAGTTAAAAAATTATAAAAACTGGCCCCCGAATTGCAATCTAGTTCACTAATCAAGCACAGGTTTTAAGCCTTAAGTTGCTTGAAATAATTATGATAAGAATGAGAACAAGATGCACACACCAGCGACTGACACACTGCAATCCATGCGCAAAGAGAAAGACTTATTAGGCGAACTTGATGTACCTAAAAGTGCTTATTATGGTATTCAAACCCGCCGCGCATGCCACAACTTTGATTTATCAGGCATACCTATCAATCACTTTCCTGAGCTTGTTAATGCACTAGCTTATGTGAAACTTGCCTGCGCCAAAACCAATAATCAGCTGGGGCAATTGTCCGATCACAAAACACATATCATAGAGGCTGCGGCCAATAAAGTCCTACAGGGCCATCACCATGAAGACTTTGTTGTCGACATGATTCAAGGTGGTGCAGGTACGTCCACCAATATGAATGCCAATGAAGTTATCGCTAATATTGGCCTAGAACTTATGGGTAAGGAGAAGGGAAACTATACTCACCTTCATCCAAATAATGACATCAATAAGTCCCAGTCCACCAATGATGTTTATCCAACTGCCGTTCGCCTTTCCATTATTTTATTGCATAGCCAACTGGTTGAAGCCCTGACCTCTTTGCGTGATACCTTTAGCAATAAAGCGCTAGAGTTTAACGACATCATCAAGATGGGCCGTACTCAGCTACAAGATGCTGTACCCATGACTCTAGGACAAGAGTTCCAGTCTTTTGCCAGTACGCTAAACGAAGATATTCAACGAATTGCTGACCTGTCCCAGTTACTTAAAGAAGTAAACCTGGGTGGCACAGCAATCGGCACAGGCATTAATACCCACTCAGATTATGCGCCACTAGCCGTACAAGAGTTAGCAAACCTAACAGGCATAGATTTTATTCTTGCTACAGATCTAATCGAAGCAAGCTCTGACATGGGCGCCTTTGTTCTTTTCTCTAGTATGTTGAAGCGCTTAGCCGTCAAGCTATCGAAAATATCCAACGACTTACGCCTTTTAAGCATGGGCCCTCGCTGTGGTTTAGCTGAAATCCAACTGCCTGCAGCACAACCTGGTAGCTCAATCATGCCGGGCAAGATTAACCCTGTGATCCCAGAAGCCATGAATCAGGTGGCTTATCAAGTCATGGGGAATGATCTTGCGATTACCTTTGCTGCAGAAGCGGGCCAACTTCAACTCAATGCCATGGAACCCTTAATTGCCTACAAGGTACTTGAGTCTATTCGTCTACTGACTAAGTCCATGGGCATGCTAGAAACACGCTGTATTCAAGGGATTACAGCCAATAAAGAAAGATGCCAAGAGTTGGTGAATAACAGCATTGGCATTATCACAGCCATAGCGCCAACTCTGGGTTATGAAACAGCAACCCGTGTTGCTAAACAGGCTCTAGCCACTGGTCGCAGTGTGTTAGATCTGGTGTTAGATGAAAACCTCATGGATGAAAAAGAGCTTAAAACCTGCTTACAACCAAAGAACATGGTTAAACCTCAACATAGGGAAGCACAAGCCTCTTAAAACCGAAATATAACAATAACTTAAATATGACCAAGCCTATTAGTAGGCGTAAATCTAATTATAAAAAGGTAATCACATGTCTATATCTCAAGCACAAAGCCCTGCTAAGCCAGGTCTAGCCTTATGGCATAAAATTCTTATCGGTATGGTTCTTGGCGTCATCGCTGGGGCTATCTTAGGCCCTAACGCCGAAGTATTAAAACCGATAGGGACCCTCTTCATTAATGCAATCAAAATGCTGATTGTGCCATTGATCTTCTGCTCTTTGGTTGTTGGTGTAACGTCATTAGAAGACACACGCAAAATGGGCCGCATTGGTATGAAATCTGTTGCCCTTTACCTAGGTACAACAGCCGTTGCCATTACCATAGGTTTAACACTGGCTGCTGTTTTCATGCCTGGTGCAGGTCTTAACATGACGGTTGAAGCAGGTGCTGCGGTAGGTAAAGATGCACCACCATTAGTGCAGACCTTACTGAATATCATTCCTAAAAACCCAATCAATGCGTTAGCGTCTGGCAACATTCTACAGATCATCGCTTTTGCGATTGGTTTAGGTATTGCGCTAACACTCGTTGGTGAGAAAGCGAAACCAGCTATTGCTGTATTCGACAGCCTTGCAGAAGCTATGTACAAGCTTACTGAAATGGTTATGAAACTAGCGCCATACGGTGTATTTGGTCTTATGGCTTGGGTTGCAGGTAAATATGGTCTTGAGATTCTACTGCCTCTAATCAAGCTAGTTGCACTGGTTTACATTGGCTGTATCTTGCATGTTGTTGTCGTGTACTCAGGTATTATCACAACTATTGGTGGCCTAAGCCCAGTTCGCTACTTAAAAGGTGTGCTTAACCCAGCTGCGGTTGCTTTTACCACAACAAGTAGCTCTGGCACTTTACCAGCCACTATCAAGGCAGCCCGTGAAGAGCTTGGTGTATCTAAAGGTATTTCTAGTTTTGTTCTACCGCTTGGCGCCACTATCAATATGGACGGTACTGCCCTTTACCAAGGTGTATGTGCTCTCTTCATTGCCCAAGCATTCGGTATTGATCTAACGACCTCTGATTACTTACTTATCATTATGACATCAACCTTAGCCTCTATCGGTACAGCCGGTGTTCCAGGTGCGGGTTTGATCATGTTGTCTCTTGTTTTAACCACTGTTGGTCTACCTATTGAAGGTCTAGCGATTGTTGCTGGTATCGACCGTATTCTAGATATGGCACGTACTAGTGTGAACGTATGTGGCGACATGATGGTATCAACCATAGTGGGTAAGAGTGAAGGCGAACTAGACAAGGCTATCTATAACAAAGAGAACCTTGCTAATCAGCAAGCCTAAACACAGGTAAAGAATTCACAATTTCAGCAAGCTTTTATTCGTCAATTTAAGCTTTTGGGCAATCTAGCAAGCCACCGTTAGGTTGCCCTTTTTTTATTCATCAAACCGCAGGAAAGTACTATGAAGACAATAACGACCCTAAGTTCGATTCTAATCAGCCTACTTGGCTTCTCCTCTGCCGCCAATGCGGACGATTTGGATGATATTAAAGCCAAAGGCACGCTAGTTGTTGCGGTGAAAGCCGACTATAAACCCTATGGCTATCTTAATGACCAAAATGAAATTGTGGGATTAGAGATAGACCTTGCTAAAGACGTAGCGGATAGATTAGGTGTCTCACTTGAGCTGGTGCCAGCGCAAAGCAGCAACCGTATGGAATTCTTGATTGATGGCAAGGTGGATTTACTCATTGCCACCATGAGTGACAAGCCTGAACGTCGCGAACTTGTGTATATTGCTGACCAAGCTTACTACTCTTCTGGCAGCAATATCATTGCCAACAAATCTAGCCAATATACCAGTTGGGGTGATTTAAACGGGCAGAAAGTCTGCGGTATCAAAGGCGCTTTTTATAATCAAGAAACAGAAAATACCTTTGGTGCGACGATAGTACCTTTCGGCAGTTCTGAAGAATCTCTAGAAGCGTTAAAACAAGGCCAGTGCAGCGCGTTTGTCTACGATGACTCTTTTATTGCTGGTAAGCTTAAAGACGCAGAATGGGCACAGGACTATGAAATGCCGCTCCCAACCATTAATGATAATCCTTGGGGATTAGCCGTCAGATTAGGTGAAGATAGATTCCATAGTTTTATGAATAGCACCATTATAGAGTGGCACAAAACAGGCTTCATATTAGATTTAGAAAGCAAATACGGCCTTAAAAACACCCCTTTTGCTTTGGGCATGAATGGCTTGTATAAATAATGCTAGCTAGCGCGATAAGCATCTAAAAAATCTAGACACAAAAAAGCCGATGTACTGATAGATACATCGGCTTTTTTTATATCTAACAATTAATACAAATTAGAATGCACACTGCCTACGGTTCTAAGCCATGCTGCTAACGCACTTTCTTTAGTGCCAGTACGGTCAGTTACCACAAAAGGATCTGTCGAGCTAAAGGTACTTGATTCTATGGTTGCCGCTGTTGACCAGCTACCATTATAAACACTGGAGTAAATACTCTCTGCCGTACCGTCTGATTGCTCCCATACAGCAACCGCATCATTCGAAGGCAGGATAGCAACATGGGGGGCGGTAGTTGCATTATTACCTGTATCGATAGTTTCAGCCGTTCCCCAAGACGTTGTATAACGGTTTGCATAAGTACTAACGGCAGTCCCATCACTTTGAAGCCACAAAGCAATGGCATTACTGTTTGAGTCTATGGCCACACTAAAGTCATCAAGAGCAATATTTGCACTGCTTTCTACTAAAGCAGCCGTTCCCCAAGAGGTTGATGAGTTGGTGTATCTATTGGCATACATACTTTCAGTTGTACCATCATTTTGACGCCATAATACAACTGCATTACCTGTGTTATTGATTGCCACTTGTGGAACCGAATCTGATGCATCTGTGGCAACGCCATCAATCGCAGCGGCTGCGCCCCAAGTGCTTGCAGCATAAACAGCCGCATAAATATTTGAGCTAGTACCATCACCTTGACGCCAAGTTGCAACGGCATCACCATCACCATTCATAGCGAGACTTGGTTCAAACGCGGTAAAGTTTGCCGCCTCTAAAGTCGCCTGTGCACTCCAAGTACCTGTATAGGTACTCGAGTAAATGCTTTGATAAGTACCGTCACTTTGACGCCATACTGCCACAGCATTACCACTGGTATTCATCACAACTTTAGGAACAGAAGCAGGGTTATTAGTGCTATCGACTAAAGCGGCTGTGCCCCAAGAGGAAGTCGATTTTGTGTAGATGTTGTAATAGATACTTTCAGCCGTACCATCACTTTGCTGCCATACTGCCATCACATTACCAGATCCATCAATGCCTATATCTGGCTTAGTGGCATCTGTCGTATCGTTTAAATCTATCTCAGTTGCAGTGCCCCAAGAGGCTGTGCTTTCTGTGTAGTAGTTAGCAAACACACTTGAATTGGCGGTGCCATCACCTTGAGACCAGATAGCCATACCGTTACCGTTTGAGTCCATAACCAAACTCACGTCATAAGGCTGATAAACAATGGAACTACTGGAAACTTGATCCGTAGCCGTATTCCAAGCACCTGTACCAGAGTGTGTTGTAAAACTCCAAGAGTAGATTGAGGCTAGCGCATTATTCGAATCATCTGTGATATTAGTAGACAAAGAGACTGTGTAGGTTTCGGTATAAGATAAAGAAGCAGACGGCGTAAAAGTCGCAACTAAACTATCAGAATCTATAGTCACTGTGCCTGTCACAGCAGCAGAAGAACTATTCACCATAGTAATGTTAGTGGTATTAATGGTTGAATCTAACATACCTTCACTGAAGGTAATGGTAATCGCGGCATCCACATCAATATTGGTCGCACTTGATGCAGGTGTTGTTGAAGAAACTGTCGGTGCTGTGGTATCTGCGGTAGAAGTAGCACTTGAAGACGAGTTACTTTTAAAATCACATCCTGATAAAAGCACAGTGCCCAAAATCAGTAATAAAAACGACTTCAACATTCTAACTCCCTCTATTAAAAAAACCTGAGCTGTTTATATCATGAAACCTATTTTATTAGTATGGAGCATATTAAATATCCTTTATATAAGAATGAAATAGCTCTGTTTTTTCACTTCCTTCTTGCCGTTTAAGCCCTAGCTAAGTTTTGTAACAAAGTACTTTAACACTGCCACTATGAGAAATATCAACTAAGCTTATGTGATTCATCATCTCAAGGAAGGGAAGAATTATGAGTATTAAGCAAAAATGTCTCCTCATCTGTATCCTGATCGTCCTCGCTGTTTTGATTTTGCTAGGTTTAGATTTTTACAAAATTAATAAAATCAGCATCTTTAACCAAGTTCAAATAACATTAGATCAAGTCAAAATTAGCACCCTTGAGTTACGCCGTAGTGAAAAGGACTTTTTGTCACGTCAGAATTTAAAGTACCTAGATAAATTTAACCAAGAGTTTGAGGTCACTCAAAGTAAGCTCACTGAGCTTGAGCAAGCCGTTACAAAGGCCGCAATTAAAACGGATGGCATCACTACTCTGACTCAAGAGTTTAAACAGTATCACGCCCTATTTAATCACTTGGTGAATACTCAGAAGTAAATTGGTTTAACGCCAAAAGATGGCCTTTATGGCAATCTACGCGATTCAGTACACAGGGCAGAAGAATCACTTGCCAACACAAAGTCATCCCAACTATTAGCTCAATTGTTACAGTTGCGTCGTAATGAGAAAGATTTCTTATTACGCTTGAACCCTAAATACCTAGATACCTTCACCCAGAATTACCAAGACTTTATCAGCATACTTGAAGCAAGCACTTTAAGCATAAGTGCGCAGCAAAGCATACGTTCTAGCATGCAAGATTATGCCCTTAAGTTTCAGCAAGCATCCCAAATGATGATAAGAAAAGGGTTAAATGAAGAGAGTGGTATTCGTGGTGACATGCGGGCGGCTGTACATGCCACAGAAGAGGCTATCACCCAGCTAAGCACCCAGTTAGAAAGCAATATTGCTAAAGAAGTCGGCAGTATAGATAACCTAATTCTCACCACTCGCATTATTGCTTTTGTGATTTCTGCGTTATTACTCAGTGCCATGACTTGGATAGTCAGAAGCATTTTGCTGCCTCTTAAACAGCTATCCAGCACCATCACCAAAGCCAAAGAAGAAAACGACTTAACCATGAGGATTAATATTCATTCTAATGATGAAATAGGCAGTGCAGCCACAACCTTTAATGCCATGATGGAGCAGTTCCAAGGCATCATAATCAAAATATCAGGGGCAGCAAGCAATGTATCAGCGGCTACAGAAGAAATGTCTTCCACAGCCTTGCAAAGTAATCTCAGCAGCCAACAGCAAGAAACTAAAATCCAGCATTTAAGTGAGGAAATGCAATCAATGAAATCCATGATTTATCAAACCCATGACAATGTTGCCAGTGCAGCTGCCATTGTTCATGAGGTGAATCATGAGTGCGAAAAAGGCAAAGGTATTGTTAAAAATGCCAGTGATACCATGATGACATTAGCGAATAGTGTCGAAAATACAGCAGGCACAATAGACAAGGTAGAAACTGATTCGAACCGTATAGGCTCGGTATTAGACGTCATTCGAGATATTGCAGAACAAACCAACTTACTGGCGTTAAATGCAGCAATAGAAGCCGCCCGAGCGGGTGAACAAGGTAGAGGCTTTGCGGTAGTAGCAGATGAAGTTAGGACCTTAGCTGGCCGTACTCAGGTATCGACTGAAGAGATTCAAGAAATGACCCAGTCATTACAAGCCGCTTCTCAAGATGCCGTTGCCCTTATTCATGAGAATCACAGTAAAACTCAAAGCAGTGTCACCGAAACAAATGAGGTCACAACCGCCCTCTCCAGTATTATTGACGCGGTTGAGAAAATTACCTTAATGAATCAAGACATAGAAACGGCTTCAAAGCATCAAAAACAGGTATCAGATGTTGTCAGTAAAGATGTTATGCAGATTGCTCAAACAGCAAAAGAGTCAACTATGAGCTCTATGTCGATCGCTGAAACAAGCAATAATTTGGCTGAGTTAGCGGTTGATTTGCAAAGCATAGCGACTCAGTTTAAAACCAGTTAGATCAGTGCTATTTAAGCCTAATCTAGCAAGTTTAAAGCAATAAAAAACGCAGCCTAGGCTGCGTTTTTTCTTCACTAGAACACTTAAGGGGAGTTAAGCGTTTAGTATTCGAACTTGCTTGCTGTGTACAATTTAAAAGCAGCTTCCCAAACAGGGCCTACTTTACCATTACCAACGGCTTGGCCATCGATAGTTGTCACAGGAGCAAGCTCTTTAGATGAGCTAGTGACCCAAATTTCATCTGCATTACGTACTTCTTCCATTGAAATATCACGTACTTCTACAGGAATAGAGCCATCTTTTTCAAGGATAGATAAGATAATGTTACGAGTAATACCCGGTAGGATTTGGTTATCCTGAATAGGTGTGATTACCTTGCCATCTTTAACAATAAAAGCATTTGAAGAACTCGCTTCAGTTAGATTGTCTTGATCGTTATAAAGCAAGATCTCATCGTTACCACCTTCATAACCTTGTTGGAAATGCAGGACATTACCTAACAAAGCAGTCGATTTAATTTGGCAACGCTGCCAGCGTAAATCTTGAGTCGTAGCAACAGAGAAGCCTTTTGCCGTAGCAGCATTGGCTTCAACCGCAGGTTTAATTGGGTTAGCCATAGCAAAAATAGTTGGCGTCACACCTTCTGGGAAAGCATGGTAGCGTTTCACATCAGCGCCACGGCTGATTTGTAGATAGATACCTTGGTTACCACCGCCATTTTTCTCCATCACACCTTCAATGATTTCTTTCCAATCATCTAGGCTTAACTCAGATTTGATACCGATTGCCGCCATGCCATCAAACATACGCTGCATATGAGGCTCAAGACCCACTGTTTTACCATCATAAGCTGGGATGACTTCATAAATGCCGTCGCCAAACAAAAAGCCGCGATCTAATGGCGAGATTTTCGCCTCTTCAATTGGCATAAACTGACCATTAAGATAAACAATGCTCATTTTTGTATCCTCTATAATCTCTGTCTTTAATGTCTAATTTTTATCGATTTACAGCGGTTTCAGGCAAAGCCTGTGAGTTGGCGTAACTTAACAATAAGTTCATCACCCGCACTCGCTTCTAATCCATCTTCCGTTAATTGATTTAAGCGAGTTACCCCGTCTACACTGCCTAAATTAGATAGGTATTGCAGAATTTTAATCGGGTGTATTTCACCTAATAGATCCCTTTCTTCCATTTGCCCCAGTAGCGCAATCAAACCATAGCCGCCCCAATTGGAGACATCAGCAATAACAAGCTCATCACACTTGGTAGAAGCTGGCACTATGTTTAAGTTTTCTAAGGCTGAGGTTACATTCCCCATGCCAATTTCATTGCCACCATCACCAATCGCAATGGTTGGACATTCGCACTCAAGCATAAAGCTATCAAAACAAGCAGTACGTGGGCTGATATCTTCACCACGCATATTGTAGTAACCACCATCGGCAGCCATACCAGGGCGCTCAATTGATAATAATAGTTGAGGCTGCCACTTAGCTAACGCCGCTTTGGCTTCTGCTACTCTATCGTGTGCTGTCCCCAGTTTGAGTGGTTCAACGCGATATTCTTTTGCAATCGCATCAGATAATGGAGGGCCACATACGATGACAGGCTTAGCGCCCAATTTTTCCAAAGCTTCATATAAAGCAATCGCGCCCACAGGACCGTCGGTTTCAAAGGTATCTGTAACAGGAAAGCCTGTACCAATAAAAACGCAACCTTGGGTTGTTGCTACATCCGCTAAAAGACAAGCCGCTCTTAAGCTATAACCAGGTTTAAGCGCAGGTTTCACCTCAGCCATACCTCTTAAATTACGCTCAACTAACAGCGCTTCTAAGGCATAACTTGTTTCTTCAATCGACCCCATTGTCCGGTCTCCTAACTCTTTTAAATCAAAGACATGGCTACCTGTGGTTAAATCAAATGCTCGGCTTGACTTTCTCACGGCTAGACCACTTTAACTAGTGTAATTTGTGACTCTTTATATTTTTGAATCTGGTTTATGCCGTGGGCATCTTCAATCGAAACAGGTTCAAAACGTAGCTTTTTACCTTGGGTCAATTGAGCTAGTTTTGCCGTATCTCGCGCCATAACTGAACCAATTTTTGGGTAGCCACCTATCGTCTGCCTGTCATTTAGAAGGACAATAGGTTGGCCATCAGCAGGTACCTGAATCGCTCCATGACAAATACCCTCAGACAACATAGCGCTTGTGCTTGAATGAATTGCAGGCCCTAACATGCGATAGCCCATGCGGTCAGCTCTTTCACTCACTGTATATTCACAACTAAAAAAAGACGCTTTATCCACACGACTAAAGCTGGCTTCTTGATAGCCTAAAACCGTATGTAAAACGCACTCAGCATCATAATTAGGTATTGCTAACTTCGGCATAGCCAGAGGGCTAATAGTTGTCACATCATGGCTTGCTAGTATGTCTTCTTTTGCAAGCCCTTTACCGCTTGACGCTGCTCCCGTTAAACCACCAATGCCTTCACGCACAACGGTTGCTGTGCTACCAAACTGCGCTTCGACATCAAAACCACCTGCAACAGCTAAATAAATACGCGCGCCTTGGCTAGCAAAGCCCAGCTTGATCTTATCGCCGGCTTTAATATTCAATGTTTGCCACATTGGCTGCTCTTGATTGTTCACCTTAACCTGAGTTTCAGCACCTGTGATGGCAATTTGCGTATCCGTCATGGCTTCTAGTTGTAAGCCACCAATGGTTGTTTCTATTGAGGTAGCACCGACCTCATTTTGACAAAGACGATTAGCCCAAGTGAAAGCAAAAGGGTCCATAGGACCACCGACTGTCAGGCCAATATTATGCTGACCAAAACGGCCTGCATCTTGTAATAAGGACATTACCCCAGGGTTAATCACTTTAAAGGTGTTCATAGCTCACCTCCCATGGCGATAAAATCTGCTTTTGAAATCGGCTCGAACTTAATTCTGTCTCCGGTTGTCATGGGCATACTTGGTGTTTTCGTCACATCAAACATAGGCACAGGACATAAACCAATCAGGTTCCAACCACCAGGAGAAACAGACGGATAAACCGCTGTTTGTCTATCTGCAATCGCGACTGCACCTTTTGGTACCGCTTTTCTTGGCGTTGCCAGTCTTGGCGCAGCAAGGCGCTCATCAAGCTCACCTAAATAAGCAAAACCAGGTGCAAAGCCTATGGCATAAACTCGATACTCTTGCTCATAATGCAGCTTAATAATTTCATCGGTTGTCAGCTCTTTCGCACGCGCCAGATCTTCTAAATCTGGGCCAGACTCCACATCGTAATAAACAGGTAGAATAATCTGATTACTCGCTTGTGACGCTTCCTCTTCAGCGTGCATAGCCGCTTGACGAATGCGTTCCAGCACAAGTTGGCGGGCTTGATAAAACTCGAGTTGGTTATCATCAAAAACGACAAGTAAAGACGCATAAGAAGGCACTAGATCAATCAAACTATGGCCAACTAGTTCAACTAAAGCTTGGGTTGCAGCCTGAATTTGAGCTGCCACTTGGGTGCTCGTTTGTTCTGCAAAATATAAAATAAACGCTTGCTCACCAGCGACTTTCAGACGCAAATGCGGAAGCATCTGCGCTGAAACTTTTGGTGTTGTGACAGTATTCATTAGACAATCAACTCCCGGATGGCAGCGATAGCGCGTACACCTTCCTCATTGTCACCATGTACACATAAAGTATCGGCATCCAGTGTTAAAGTATGGCCACTTACACTGGTCACAGTCCCTTCGCTCACTAGCTGTTGAACTTGCGCCAGCATGCGCTCACGATTATGTACTGCACCTGCTTTAGCACGAGATAACAAACGACCATCATCATCATAACAACGGTCAGCAAAGGCTTCGAAGCTCACTTCTAGGCCAGCTGCTTGCGCTTCTTCTCTGTGTTTTGCACTTTCTGGTGTTGCTTGAAGCACCAAGCGCACAGGTTTATAAAAACTTGCGACAGCCTGCATAATAGACGCACGCACACTGTCTTTACTCATCATGTCGTTATATAAAGCACCATGAGGTTTTACATAGGTCATAACAGAACCTTGGCTTTGAGCCATACCGTCTAAGGCAGCCATTTGATAATGCATTAAACCCACAATTTCATCATGGGAGCAGTTCATACTACGACGGCCAAAACCAACAAGGTCTGGATAACCAGGATGTGCACCTACCTCAACGCCATTCGCAACCGCTAATGCTAGCGTCTTAGTCATCCAAACTGGGTCGCCAGCATGGAAACCGCAAGCAATATTTGCTTGATCTAAAAATGGCATAACCTGCTCGTCCAGCCCCATTTTCCAAGAACCAAAACTTTCACCTAGATCACAGTTTAATTTCATCATGGTCTCCTTAAAGAATGGACAAAGAGCTGTTACGAATATCAGTTACCAACATGCAACCCGGACTATGGGTGATGCAAAATGGTGGTTTAGCTTGTTCTAATGCAACTTGAGGTGTCACACCGCAAGCCCAGAACACAGGCACTTCACCTTCTTTAATCGTGACAGCATCACCAAAATCAGGCGTATTAATGTCTTTAATGCCTATCATATCTGGCTGACCAAAGTGTAAAGGCGCACCATGAACAGAAGGGAAACGGCTACAAATTTGAATCGCACGAATGGCATCTTTAGGCACCATAGGACGCATACTCACTACGGTTGTGCCAGAAAAAGGCCCAGCAGACTGACATTCAATGTTAGTGCGATACATAGGCACGTTAACATTTTCCGTGATATTTCTTACTTCTAAACCATCTGCGATTAATGGCTCTTCAAATGAGAAAGAACAACCCAGCACAAAGGTCACAAGGTCATCTTGCCAAAACTCTGTGATATCACTGACTTCTTGCTTAAATTCCCCATCACGAAAAATTTTATAGCTTGATACATCACTGCGAATATCAACATTCTCACCCACGTTAGGTAGTAAGAAATCACCTGGGTTTTCTGACATACCCACAATTGGGCAAGCCTTAGGGTTTAGTGTGGCGAACTTTAAGAAATCATCTGCCCACGCTTTTGGCAGAATAACAATATTTCCCTGTACATAGCCTGAGGCTAAACCTGATGTGTTTTTACCCCATTGTCCTGATCGAATTTGATCACGAACTTGAGCAGGGGTTGATAGTGCATTCAGTGACATACAAACACCTTAAAATTGTGATGAGCGAATGTTGATTTAGGCCAACATTCTTACAAGAAAGACACGCTGTCAAACAAGATTTTTTTAATAGTGAATAACACTTCAAAAATCAACCTTTAAAGTTTTTATTACTTTTAAAATTAATTTTTAAAGATATTAATCCCTACCTTTTAATGTTTGACAGTTTAGTCAACTATAAACATAGAGGTATAAAAAAGGCTGACAGGCAAGCCTGGCAGCCTTTTTTATGGCTGTAAAATAACAGTCAAAGTTAAGTCTTAATGAACACTTTTTAGTAAGCCTATAGAGAGGCTGCCGCTCTGGAGGCCTGATCATAAAGACTCGACAAAGCACGTAAGTGCTCTGCCATTTCAGATAATTTTTCTGGTGAAAAATTAAAATTCTTTAGCGAGTCTGTAAGGCAGTCTTCGCGCACATCACGATAGGTTTCACAAAAAATGCGTCCCTCTTCGCTAGTACGGTAAAACATTTCCTTGCCTATTTTTTCTCCTTGGACTAAATCCCGTTTAAGTAGTTTCTTCAGTGAATAGTTCACCGTATGTGCATCTTCTACATTCAGTACAAAGCAGATATCCGCTAAACGCTTGGCTCTTTCCCTATGATTCACATGATGCACCACTAAGATATCAAGCGGTGTCAGGTCAACGGCCCCCGCACTCTTAGCACAATGCTGCATCCAACGATTAAAAGCACTATTGGCAATAATCAGTCCGAATTCATATTCACTTAATGACGCTCCTTTCTCAGAAGCTAAATGTGAAGAAGAGACAATACGTTTATCAGACATGTTTTATTTTCCGCTCATGTTAGTAGGTAAGAAGGTAACGATTTCAGGGAACCATGTTATCAAAACTACAGCCAATAAAATTAACAAGAAGAAAGGTAATGACGCACGCGCCACATATAATATGTTTTTCCCTGTTAATGCTTGTATGACAAAGAGGTTAAAGCCCACCGGCGGGGTTATCTGAGACATCTCGACCACCAAGACGATATAGATACCAAACCAAAGTAGATCAATACCCGCTTGTTGTACCATAGGTAATACCACAGCCGTTGTTAAAACAACCACAGAGATACCATCTAAGAAGCAACCTAAAATCACAAACAAAACAGTTAAGTAAATTAACAGCTCAGTTGGTGATAATGTCATCGCAGAAATCCACAAAGCCAAGGACTTAGGAATACCTAAAAAGCCCATCGCCAAGGTAAGAAAGTGCGCGCCAGCTAAGATCAAACCTATCATACAAGAGCTTTTTACCGCGCCTAACAGACTATCGACAAAGCTTTTACGATTTAGCGCTTTTGATAGCACAGCTAAGAACAAGGCTCCCACGACACCTAAGGCTGCGGCCTCAGAAGGTGTGGTTACACCGCCGTAAATCGACCCTAATACAAATACTATGAGAGCAACGATTGGCAAAAGTTTACGCAGAGCAATAATTTTTTCTGCCCAAGGAATCTTAGCCCCATCGTGAGCAGGTAGTTCGTTACGGTTCAGCTTGGCCCAGATCACGGTATAACCCATGAACATGCTTACTAATAGAAGGCCAGGTAACGCGCCTGCAATGAATAAGCGACCAATGGAAACTTCCGCTGCCACACCATAAACAATCAAAATGATAGAAGGTGGAATCAACAAACCTAAGGTACCGGAACCCGCTAAGGTACCAATCGCCATACGTTCACTGTAACCACGCTCTTTAAGTTCAGGTAATGTCATACGACCTATGGTCGCCGCTGTTGCCGCAGAAGACCCTGAAACCGCAGCAAAAATACCGCAACTCAAAACATTGACGTGTAATAGCTTGCCCGGCAACCCATTTAATAATGGGGATAATCCTTTAAATAAATCCTCCGATAGACGGGTCCGAAACAGAATTTCACCCATCCAAATAAACAGAGGCAGAGCCGTTAACGACCAAGACGTTGTTGCACCCCAGCTTGAAGTTGCATAAAGCAAACCTATTTGGTCATTACCCGAAAGCAATAAGCCCAAAACCCCCACACCAATGAGAGACAGTGCCACCCAAATACCGCAAGCCAGCATCAACAACATAGCGGCGGCAAGGGTGATAGATAAAGTAATCGTATCCATTAGACCTCACCTCCTAAATCATTATCCAAACTCAGTTCTTCCTCTTCATGTCGCATATACTTAGGGGTTTTACCCATCAACATGCACACCAAATCATCTGCAATCGCAAGGGCAAACATAATCGACCCTAGAGCAACAGGTACTTGAGGCATCCAAAGAGGAATAGGAATGTATCCGTAAGAAACCTCTTCAAAGTCATAAGATTCCCAAGCTAGATGCACCATGTAATACGCCATGTAGAAAGCAAGCAAGGTAGCAAGAATCAAAATAAAGCCTTCTTGCAAACGACGTATCTTAGGAGGTAGAACTTTAATGGCGAGTGTTACTCGAATATGACCACCTTCATGAAAGGTGTAAGCTAAACCAAAAAATGTTGCTGCTGCTAAGCTATAGACAGCAAAGTCTTCGGCCGACGGCACGATAAAACCGAATAATCGGCCTACCACTTGCGCCACTATCAAAAGGGTAATCATCAGGATGCTAAGTCCAGATAAATAGCCCGATGCTAGATAGATATTATTTAATAATTTACGCATAACCAAAACCTTCAAAAACGACCTCTAAACCTCAGGGAGGGTAAGGTAAAGAGGTCTATAAAAACTAAAATTACTGCTGATAGTTTTCTAACAAAGCTTTGATTTCTGGGCCAGACTCATCAAGCCACTCTTGCGTCATAGTTTCACCAATTTTATTAAACTCGCCTGCTAACTTAGCTGTTGGAGTCGATACGGCAATACCGTTAGCGGCTAGGCTATCTGTGTCTTGCTTAGCATTGATACGTACTTGTTCCCAACCTTGCTTTTCAACATTAGCAGCGGCTGCCATGATGATTTTCTGCACGTCTTTATCAAGACGTTTGAAAGAACGCATGTTCACAACCACCATGTTTTTTGGAATCCAAGCTTGGATATCGTTGTAATGGCTTAGGTAGTCCCATGCTTGGCCATTTACACCTGTTGTTGGTGAGGTGATCATGGCATCGATAATGCCTGTGCTGAAAGCTTGTGGAATTTCAGGAACCTGAATCGTCGTAGGCGTGGTATCCATCAAATCAGCAAGACGTGAAGTAGATGGGCTATAAGCACGCATTCTTGAACCTTCAATATCCGCTAAGCTATTAATCGCTTTCTTGGTATATAAACCCTGCGCAGGCCAAGCAACGGTATAAAGCAACTTCATACCTTCTTTCTTCAGCTGCTTTTCCATTTCTGGTTTTGCTGCTTGCCAAAGTTTTTCAGCATCATCAAAGTTTGTTGCTAAGAAAGGAATGTTGTCATGTTTGAATACAGGGTGAGTATTACCCATGATTCCAATGAAGATTTCACCCATTTGTACCTGACCGGTTTTAACCGCACGAGGAATTTCGGTGTGCTTGACCAAGGACGCACCAGAGTGAACTGTGATGTTTAAATCACCCTCTGTTTTTTGTTTAACTTCTTCAGCGAATTGATAAGCAAGTTTTGTCGGAAGATTAGCATCGCCGTAAGGGGTTGGCATGTGCCATTGCGCAGCATTCACAGTAGATAGTAAGCCACCAAATACAATGGATGTCGTCAGCAAGGTTTTTTTAAGCATCTTGTTTCTCCGTTATTATAATTTATGATCAGGCGAGTTTTTCACCTCTCATGAAATTGATTAAGACATAAACAATTACAATTCGCCAACGTTTTGCCTGCATTACACCCGAAAAACATAATAGTTATTCAGTTAATAAAACTTTAAAAAATAAATTTGATAGTTTTTTATTCTGATAATCACAGTTAATTCAGTACTATTAATATTAGACGACTTTAATACAAAGTTTTTACAACCTATTTTCAATTCTCTAGAGTGAAATTCACTTTTACTGGGTTTACTCCCATGCTGGTTTACAAGCACACTGTATTGCGAGTACACGAGAGGTCAGCAAGGTCGCCGGCAAGATTCAGCATAGGAGAAATTTATGAAATTAACCCCATTCCATCTAGCAATTCCTGTTCGAGACATAGACGAAGCCAGAGACTTTTATGGCACTAAAATGGGCTTTTCCGAGGGCCGTAGTACCAACGAATGGATCGACTTTAATATGTTTGGTCATCAAGTCGTTACCCACCTTAACCCCAACATAGGGAAAGATGGCAAAGTACAAAGTATTCATAATCATGTTGATGGACATGGTGTTCCCGTCCCTCACTTTGGTGTTGTACTGGAGTTTGACGAATGGCAGAAACTGGCTGACAAAGTCAGAGGCTTTATCGATGAGTTTCTCATTGAGCCCTATGTTAGATTCGAAGGCCAAGTAGGTGAACAAGGCACCATGTTCTTCTGCGACCCTTCGGGTAATGCCTTGGAATTTAAAGCTTTTAGAGATATCGAAAGCGAACTATTTGCCAAGTGAAATAAAAGTTTAAATTAAGATAAGAAAGCACTGAAATAGGGATACATTTAAGATTCATACAAATGGAGAAAGACATGATCAGTGATAAGGATATGAAACACCCATCTGATAAAGAAGCTAGACGCTCTAAAAACCCCATAGTGTGTTACGAAGTTGAGAGTCTTCCTCCTTTTGATGAGGCTTTTTACCAACAAGCAAAAGAGGGTATGGAAAAGGTATCGCAAGTCTTAATTCCACCCAGAAATGGCAAGAGCTTCAAAGTTCCTGCTGGACATTTCTTTCGTATTGTCAGTGTTGAAGGGCCACAAGTAGGCGACCTCAATTTATGGAATGCCAACAATATAAATGAACGTTTTTTTAGCGGTAAGACTCGCCAACTCCATGCCAGCCACCTCAACACAGGTGATAGACTCTGGAGCAATATGCCTTACCTTAGACCTATGGCAACTATTACTCAGGATACGCTAGATTGGTATGGCTGGGATGATGATGGCGCTGGTGTGCATGATGTTATAGGGACACGTTGTGATCCTTACACCAACCATATGCTTAAAGAAGTGGATTACAATTATTGCTGCCATTCGAACCTGACTCGCGCGCTCGCTGAATCTCAGCAACTGAGTGCCGAGCAAGCCGAACCCCATGTTCATGATGTTATGAACGTCTTTATGTGTACTGGCTTTACTCGAGATACCCATCAATATTTCATGAAAGCCAGCCCAGTAAGGCCGGGGGATTTTATCGAATTCTATGCTGAAATTGATTTATTAGGTGCTTTATCAGCCTGTCCAGGAGGTGATTGTGGTAGCAGTCACTCAAATGATGACACAGCTTGTTACCCTTTATTGGTAGAAATTTATAAACCAACAAAGACAAATAAGGTTGAGAAAAAGCCCTTTTTAACCAGTGGTTATCAAGGCAAGCACGGCCTAGATTAAATTTTTTCTTCATTTTTGCTGGCATACTGCTTTTATTTTTAACCAAATAAATCAGTGTGTTAGCTTTTTCGTTAAGACGATATTAAGACTAAGTTGCATCTTGCAAGACTAAGTTACAATAGGTTGCTCTACTTTACCCCTTGTTCTAAAAGACTTTGCTAAATTGAATGACTATGAGTTATCAATCATAAATTAGCCATTTGCTTTTCGGTCTAATTCAAATACAACTCATACACAATTTTGACCCTCTCAATGAGAGACCTTAAGTTGGTACTAGATACCGAAATAAAAATAACAAGGGTTACTATCATGAAAAAGTTTGCATTCGCTCTAACTGCTGCCGCTCTAACTGTCGGTGCAGCCAATTCTTATGCCGGAGAAGTTGAAGTACTTCATTGGTGGACATCAGGTGGTGAAGCCGCTTCTATCAATGTATTAAAAGGCTTGATGGTTGAAGAAGGCCACACTTGGAAAGATTTCGCAGTTGCAGGTGGTGCAGGCGAATCCGCAATGACTGTTCTTAAATCACGTGCCATTTCAGGCAACCCACCAGCCAGTGCTCAAATCAAAGGACCAACTATCCAAGAATGGGGTAGCCTAGGTTTCCTAACTAACCTTGATGAAGTTGCAGCACAAGGTGAATGGGATGTGGTTCTACCTCAAGTTGTTAGTGATGTAATGAAATACGAAGGTCACTATGTAGCAGCGCCTGTCAACGTTCACCGTGTAAACTGGATGTGGGCTAACCCAGAAGTATTCCGTAAGTCTGGCGCTGAACTGCCAACGTCTTGGGGTCAATTCCTAGTCGAAGCAGAAAAAATCAAAGCAGCTGGTTACACACCACTTGCTCATGGTGGTCAAGCTTGGCAAGACGCAACCTTGTTCGAAGCCATTGCGCTTGAGAAAGGTGTTAACTTCTACAACAAAGCTTTCATCGCTCACTCTGACAAAGCGCTACGTAGCCAAGACATGATCGATGTTTTCAATACTTTCAAGCAAGTCAGAAAGTATGTTGATGTAGGTTTCTCTGGTCGTGACTGGAACGTTGCTACTTCTATGGTTATCAATGGTGAAGCTGCAATGCAAATCATGGGTGACTGGGCGAAAGGTGAGTTCACTGCAGCAAACAAAAAAGCCGGTATCGACTATGTTTGCCTACCAGCACCAGGTACAA
This sequence comes from Marinomonas sp. S3726, assembly GCF_000967665.1. NCBI lineage: Bacteria > Pseudomonadati > Pseudomonadota > Gammaproteobacteria > Oceanospirillales > Oceanospirillaceae > Marinomonas > Marinomonas sp. S3726. The sequence goes on from NZ_JXYC01000004.1 coordinate 72,740, forward strand.
GTGATTCTTTCACCTTTAACATTGATAGCCTAGCTATGTTCAAGGTTGACGGTAAAGACAACCAAGCAGCACAGCAAGACCTAGCGCGCTTAATCCTTGAGCCTGAGTTCCAAGAAACATTCAACCTAAACAAGGGTTCTATCCCAGCACGTTTGAACATGCCTCGTGAGAAGTTTGATACTTGTGCTCACGCTTCTATGGATTCATTCCTAGCAAGTTCAACCACAGGTAACCTAACGCCAAGTATGGCTCACGGTATGTCTACTTCATCTATGGTGCAAGGCGCTATCTATGACGTAGTAACCAACTTCTTCAATGATGATTCTATGACAGCAGAACAAGCAGTCGACAAACTAGCGCGTGCAGTAAAAGCAAGCCTATAAGACTCTGTTTGAACAGCTGGGACAGATAATATCCCAGCTGTTATCTCGCACTTTTTAACCAGTACGAGACGCGCAAATACCTGATTTAGTTCACGTTTATAATTACGAAACCTTTGCAGCCTGCTGTGGGTCTAGTTCATGTCATCCATGGATAACACCAATAAGCACTGTCGACTGCAAAGGTTTTAACTAGATGCTCTACGGAAGCTCATTATTATGACTATCAAAGCCTCCTCTCTTGAGTCGAAAGCCACACCTGCGGCCCAAGCAAAGTCCTTCTCACTAGCGGATTTCATCCCTAAGCTAGTGATGGCACCGACCATAGTGGTCACTATTATCTGCATGTATGGTTATATGATATGGACAGCTGTCCTTTCTATGACCAACTCGCGCATGCTTCCTTCTTATGACTTTGTTGGTTTACGCCAATATGAGCGTTTATTTGAAAATGACAGATGGATAGTCGCCCTAACAAACCTAGGGATTTTCGGTGCCTTATTTATTTTGATCTGCTTGTTTCTTGGGGTGATGTTAGCCATTTTCCTTGATCAGAAGATTCGTAACGAAGGCGCTATCCGTACGATTTACCTCTACCCTATGGCGATTTCTTTCATAGTGACAGGTACGGCTTGGAAATGGCTACTAAACCCAACTAACGGCCTTGAAAAAATGATGGTTGATTGGGGCTTTGAAAGCTTTACCTTCGACTGGCTAGTTAACCCAGACAAGGTGGTTTATTGCTTAGTTATTGCCGCTGTTTGGCAGGCCTCTGGCTTTGTGATGGCTCTTTTCCTCGCGGGCCTTCGTGGTGTTGATGGTGACTTAATTAAAGCGGCAAACCTAGATGGCGCCAATATCTTCACGACTTATCGCCGCATCATTTTACCCTCACTAAAACCGGTTTTCTTTAGTGCCGTTGTGATCCTGTCTCACATTGCCATTAAGAGTTTCGACTTAGTCGCAGCCTTAACCAATGGTGGCCCAGGTTACTCATCTGATTTACCAGCGAACTTTATGTATGCCCATACCTTTACTCGTAGCCAAATTGGTCTAGGTTCTGCCTCTGCCATGGTTATGCTGGGATGTGTCTTGGCTATTTTGATTCCTTATCTTTATTCAGAACTAAGAGGAGAGCGTCATGACTAGCGCAAACACTATGAACTCAAGCTCCAGTCGTCGTCAAAAGACGCCTTTAGAACACATATTAAGAGTCGCACTCTATATCTGCCTTTTAGGCATGGCGGCTGTTTACTTAATGCCTTTTTTAGTGATGTTCTTAACCTCACTAAAAGATGTTGAAGAAATACGTTCAGGTACTTTGTTATCACTACCAGGTAGCCTTAATTTTGATGCTTGGGGTAAAGCTTGGGGCGGCGCCTGTACCGGTAGTAGCTGTAATGGCATCGCACCTTACTTCATGAACTCGTTTCAGATCGTTATCCCTGCGGTATTGATCTCAACCATCATAGGTGCACTTAACGGCTATGTAATTTCCATGTGGAAATTCAAAGGCAGCGACATCTTCTTCGGTGCACTTTTGATCGGTTGCTTTATTCCATTCCAAGTTATCTTGTTGCCTATGGCACGTACATTAGGTTGGTTAGGAATAGCAAACACAACAACCGGTTTAGTCTTTGTACACGTTGTGTATGGTGTGGCTTTTACCACTCTCTTCTTCCGTAACTTTTATCAAGGTATCCCAAGTGACCTGATTAAAGCGGCAAGACTAGATGGCGCCGGTTTCTTCACCATATTCCGTCGCATTATTTTGCCAATCTCAACCCCAATTATTGTGGTAACCATCATTTGGCAGTTCACCCAAATTTGGAATGACTTCCTATTTGGTGTGGCTTTCTCAGGCTTTGATACTCAGCCTGTCACTGTGGCTTTGAACAACCTAGTGAATACCAGCTTTGGTGGTAAGGAATATAACGTCGATATGGCTGCAGCCATTCTAGCTGCCCTACCGACCCTGCTGGTTTATGTTTTAGCCGGTAAATACTTTGTACGTGGCCTAACTGCTGGTGCAGTAAAAGGCTAAACAAACAACTGAGTGATTGATTGGAATGGGCGTATAAACGCTATACGCCCAGTGTCTTCCAGTCCCCTTGATAATATTGCGGAGCAGCAAGATGGCAAATTTAATAATTGAACAAGTAAAGAAACGCTACGGATCAACAGAAGTCTTAAAAGGCATTGATATCTCTATTAAGGCAGGTGAATTCTTAATTCTCGTTGGCCCATCTGGGTGTGGTAAATCAACCCTAATGAATGCCATTGCAGGCCTTGATGATGTAAGTGAAGGTCGCATCATGATAGCCGATAGAGATGTCACTTATGCCGATCCTAAAGATCGTGATATTGCCATGGTGTTCCAGTCTTATGCGCTTTATCCCAACATGACAGTGGAAGAGAACATTTCCTTTGGTCTTGAGATGCGTAAAGTGCCAAAAGAAGAGCGTGATGTGGAAGTTAAACGTGTGTCTGAGATGCTACAAATCGACCACCTTTTAAGCCGAAAACCAGCTCACCTTTCGGGTGGTCAGCGTCAACGTGTTGCCATGGGTCGTGCCCTAGCGCGTCGCCCTCAGCTATATCTGTTTGATGAGCCGCTATCTAACCTAGACGCTAAGCTACGTGTTGAAATGCGTACAGAAATTAAAAAGCTACACCAAAAATTGGGCACAACTATTGTTTATGTAACCCATGACCAAATCGAAGCCATGACACTCGCGGATCGTATTGCCGTGATGAAAGATGGTGAAGTACAGCAGCTAGGTTCACCACAAGAGATTTATGACAATCCAGCCAACTTGTTTGTGGCAGGTTTCATGGGCTCTCCAGCCATGAACTTTATCCCTGCGACCGTTGTATCAACAGATAATGGCATCATGCTTGAGCTAGCGACTAAAACACCAACACTCTTACCTTTCCCGAAAAAAGAAGCGCTTAATGCGTACCTAGGTAAGGAAATATTGTTGGGGCTAAGACCAGAAATGATCACTGAACCTCAGCACCACAAAGAAGGCTTGGAGTTTGTGGTTAAATCGCAAGTAAATGTTGAAGTAACTGAGCCTATGGGTGCTGATACCATGGTCATTACCCGTATTAATGACAGTGAGATCAATTGCCGTTGTCATCCGGCATATCCAGCGGCGCCTGGTAGTGACATCGAATTGATGTTTGATACCTCAAAAGCGGTGGCATTTGATAAGGATTCTGGGGAGCGTATAGACGCCTAATTTTGCACTTTTTATGGGTCATTTTTTTACGCGCTGGGCAGCCTCGTCCAGTGCGTTTTTTTAATTAATACTTACTAATATACTGTCCTCAATATAGATTTTTTCCTCTTTTTTCTCTTTTTCCTGCACAAATGGTCAATTTTCACTCACTAAGTATCGATATATTTATCCGAATGTTTTATCGTCTTGCGCTGTGTTTAAAAAATATAATAATTAAAGATAATTTCATAAGCACAACCCTATAACAGAAAAGTATAAAACTAAAAGGGAACAATCAATGAGCTCAATGAAGCGTTATATCTCGCATTTCGCCATTTCAGGTGTTGCACTTGCTATTGCAGGTTGTGCGTCTGTAGGCCAACAGGCTCCTACATGGGAAGCAGATCAAGAATATAAACTTACTATCCTTCACACTAACGATCACCATGGTCGTTTCTGGGAAAACCGTAACGGTGAATACGGCATGGCTGCTCGTAAAACCCTTATCGATAACCTACGTGAAGAGATTGCGCTGGAAGGCGGTGCTTCTCTACTATTATCTGGTGGTGACATTAACACAGGGATTCCAGAATCTGACCTACAAGATGCCGAGCCTGATTTCAAAGGCATGAACATGCTGCAATATGATGCTATGGCATTAGGTAACCACGAGTTTGATAACTCTCGTGAAGTCTTGATCCAACAGCAAAAATGGGCTGGTTTCCCATTCCTATCTGCTAACGTGATTGACGTAGAAACTGGCGATCCGCTGTTTGACGCTTATAAAATTTTTGAAGTAAATGACCTACGTGTTGCTGTTGTTGGTTTTACCACTGACGATACCGTAAAACTGGGTAACCCTGAGTACCTAGAAGGTCTAGAGATTAAAACACCTGTTGAAGTTGCAACAGATTTGATCCCTGAACTAAACAAAAAAGCAGACCTAGTTGTGGCAACGACTCACATGGGTCACTACAGCAATGGTAATTACGGCGGTAACGCTCCTGGTGATGTAACACTGGCTCGTAGTGTACCTGGTATCGACGTCATTGTGGGTGGTCACTCTCAAAACAAACTAGAAAAACCAGATGAGCAAAACGGTACTCTTATTGTGCAAGCACAAGAATGGGGTAAATATGTTGGTCGTCTAGATCTAGTCATCAAAAATGGCGATATCGTCTCTTCTGATTACCGTCTAATTCCAGTTAACTTGAAGAAAAAAGTTGTTCAAGCTGACGGAACTAAGAAACGCGTATTCATCGAACAAGAGATTGCACAAGATCCAGCAATGCTAGCTATGCTTCGTCCTTACCAAGAAAAAGGTCAAGAAGAGTTACTAGTAGAAGTGGGTTTTGTTGATGACTTACTTGTTGGTGATCGTTCTGTTGTTCGTAAGCAAGAAACTAACTTAGGTAACTTGATAGCTAAAGCAATGCGCGAAAAAGTAGGTGCTGATGTTGGTATCATGAACTCTGGCGGTATTCGTGACAACATGGAAGCTGGCGTAGTTACTTATAAGAGCGTACTAAAAGTACAACCTTTCGGTAACATGGTGTCTTCTGTCGACCTATCTGCTGCTGAACTAACTGACTACCTAACAGCTGTCGGTAGCAAGCAAGCGGGTTCTGGTGCATTCGCTCAATTCGACGGTGTATCTTTTGCTTTGAGAAACGGTACTGCAACTAACATCAAGGTTGCCGGTGAGCCAATCAAAGATGATCAAACTTACCGTATTGCTATCAACAGCTATGTGGCTACAGGTGGTGACGGTTACCCTAAAATGACTGATCATGCTAACTACAATAACTCAGGTTATGTAGATGCAGACGTATTGGTTGAATACTTCAAAGAGAACTCACCTGTACTCACTAACACGCTAGCACCAAACGGTGCAGTGTCTCGTTAGTAGATCAAGTTAACAGAGAACTCGCTTAACCTTAGGTCATCCCACTTAAGGTTAAGTATGAGGACATAAAAAAACCGTTATCGAGTGATCGATAACGGTTTTTTTGATGCTGTTCAGAAAAGCCTAACGTCACAGCATCTAGGCTGGGGACCTTGTTACCACAATGAACTTATTGAGCTAGTTTATAGCTCAAGGTCCAAGTCAGAGGCTGAGGTAGTTTTTCAGACTCTATTGTTGCTGTGTACAGCATTTCATTTTCACTCACCATCTTCCACATATTAGTGCGAACACCCTTGTCACTGGTCAAGACAGTTGCAATAAAGTCATCGCCACGGTTAATAGTGCCAGTAAAAGTAGAACCATCTTGTTTAGTCACAGGCTGGTCTTTTGCGCTTGCTGCAAGTTCAAAAACTTCATCTTGGTTACACTGCCAAGAAAAATTATTGTTTAAAGCCGCAAAGTTCCATGTATTACAGACTTGCGCTTGTTCCTTGAGTTTGGAACGGGCAATTTTACGAATAAAGAAGTTCATTTCTTGTACCACTTCTTCTACTGCCGTATCTAAAGTAGCTTGTGTGTTTTCAGCACCTTGTACTTGCCAAACACCTTCGATCATTTCTGCAGACGCAGACATGGATAAACTAGAGCCGATAATCAAGGCTGGTAAAATCGTTTTTTTCACATCTTTCCCCTTTTATTGTTTTTGTTGGTTTTAAGGTTATTGCTAACGTCATGCTAGAAGCTAATACGCTAAGTTCTACCCTAGTAAACAACATGATATAACCCAAAAGCAACAAAAACCTAAGTGATATAACTAATATGAGATATGTTTATATATTTTTATCCCTAATTCGACTCTCTCACAACAGATCAAAGGAAAAAAGGAAGATACAAAAAAAGCGCAAACTCTTCACAATTCGCGCTTTTTATCGACATATTGATTAATTATGTCTGATTTTTGATGAATTTTAGCAAATACTCGATGAATAAAATCACCTTGGCAAAGCTAAATAGAAAGCTTAATTACGTGTGTATGTGAGCTTCCATGTTAACGGCTTCGGAATCTTATCGGACTCAAGCGTGGTGGTATATTCAAGCTCATTTTCACTCACCATACGCCACAAGTTAGTTCGCTTACCACGCTCCGACTCCAAGATAGTGGCAACATATCTATCCCCTTCTTTATATGATCCAGTAATTAAACGACCATCATCACTCATGGTTTCAGTTTGATTAGCCGTTAAAGCGAGTTCATTAGCTGGAATTTCATCACATTGCCAAAGGAAGCTTTCATCTGTGGTGGCTAGCATCCAAGAGTGGCAAACATGGGTTTCACGTTTAAGTACCGTTCGACCAATAGCACGGAACAAAAAGTTCATTTCTTGTACCACGCCCTCGATGGCTGAATCCAAGGTTTCCTGAGTATTGTTGCTGTCCTGCAAGGTCCACACCCCAGACAATGGCACTTCTGCCATAGTTGGCATAGAAATAACAGACGCTAGCATGACAGCAGGTAAAATAGGCTTTTTCACGATATTCCCTTTTTTTATTTTTGTTTAAGTTATTTGGGTTTATATGAATTTCCATGCCCCTAAGCACATTCAATTCATGCCTTTAAGTAAACACCATGTTATTACACTAAAGCAATATCACTTTGATTTTACATAACGAAAACAAATATCATGAATATCTAACCCTATTTACACATAAAGTAACCAAAGGCAGTAACAAGCGGATATAAAAAAGCCCTCTATATAGAGGGCTTAAAAGACTATTTTTTAGCTTAATAACAGTAAGGCATTAGCGACGAGTCACAGCAAGTGCTGTTCCCATTCCACCACCAATACACAATGTCGCTAGGCCTTTATCCACTTCACGCTTATGCATTTCATGAATCAAGGTCACTAAAATACGACAACCTGAGGCACCAATTGGGTGACCAAGGGCAATCGCGCCACCATTTACATTGACCTTATCTGTATCCCAACCTAGCTCACGGTTAACGCTAATGGCTTGCACTGCAAAAGCTTCGTTTGCTTCGATTAAGTCCAGATCTTCAATTTGCCATTGGGCTTTCTCAAGGCATTTACGGGTCGCAGTGATTGGCCCTGTGCCCATGATTTCTGGTGAAATACCCGTATTCGCGTAACCAGAAATTTCCGCTAGGATAGGTAAACCCAGTGCTTTAGCTTTTTCTTCACTGGCAACAATCACCATAGCTGCACCATCATTAAGACTAGAGGCATTACCCGCCGTTACTGTACCTTCTTTATCAAAGGCCGCTCTTAAGCTGGCTAGCTTTTCCAGTTTAGTATTCGGTTTAGGCTGTTCATCAAGAGAAACGATAATTGGATCTTTTTTACGCTGAGGAACAGAAATAGGCAGTATTTCCTCCGCAAATCGATTCACTTCCATTGCCGCACCTGCTTTTTGCTGTGATGCCACTGCGAAAGCGTCTTGATCAGCACGAGAAATGTCATACTTTTTAGCAATATTCTCCGCTGTCACTCCCATGTGGTAATCGTTAAAGGCATCCCAAAGGCCATCTTTCACCATGCTGTCTTCCATGGCCCAGTTACCCATTTTGCTACCATTACGACTATTAGGTAACACATGAGGTGCGTTGCTCATGCTTTCTTGGCCACCGGCAACTACAAGCTCTGCATCACCCGCCAAAATCGCCTGCGCTGCAAGTTGTACTGCTTTCAAGCCAGAACCACAGACCTTATTAATTGTCATGGCAGAGACAGATTCAGATAGGCCAGATTTAAGCGCGGTTTGACGTGCCGTATTTTGACCACAACCTGCCGTTAACACTTGTCCAAGTATCACTTCATCAATCTGATCTTTAGCGGCAGGTACTTTGTCTAATAAGCCTGTCAGTAATTGGCTGCCTAGATCAACGGCTGAAAGGCTCGCTAATCCACCACCAAATGCGCCTACGGGTGTACGTCCTGCTGCAACTATAACAAGCTTCATATTTTGCTCCTTCATTAATTCAAAAGTACGACTTCCTGATTACTTCTATGCCTAAACCAAGAAATAACTGAGTGATCAAAAAACACTCATCTTGCTAAGCCATTTCTTTGTAACACAGTAATCAAGGCAAATTTATGAAACTTTGAATTTGCCTCTTAAAAAGCCGAGAGAAACGTCATGGGTCATGTTTTAGCACACTAGGAAGCGAATAATAATGGTGATAAAAAGCAGAAAAGGTAACAAAAAAGCCGCTAAAATCGTCAATTGCGCGATTTTTCTTAATTAGAGGGGAGTGAAAAAAGTAAAGTCGGGTTCAGTTTGTTTAGCAAAAGAAAACAAAAAACGCCCGCTGACCATAAGGAAGCGAGCGTCTTATAAAGCCTAATTAAGGCTATTTTTCAAACAAGGCGTCACGCTGCGCTTGTAGGATTTCATTGATCCCTTTACGTGCAACTTTTAGCATGCCCATCATGTGCTCATCAGAGAAGGCTTCCCCTTCTGCTGTGCCCTGAATTTCGATAAAACCACCTTTATCATTCATGATCACATTCATATCAGTTTCAGCATTTGAATCTTCTGGATAATCTAGGTCAAGCACAGGTTCACCTTTATAGACACCCACAGAGATCGCTGCAATTTGAGAGACAATCGGATTTTCCTTGATTTTCTTTTTCTCAACTAATTTTTTAACCGCGTCAGCTAAAGCAACAAAACCACCTGTGATAGAGGCAGTACGTGTACCACCATCTGCTTGAATCACATCGCAGTCGATTGTGATGGTATGTTCGCCTAGCTTTTTAAGGTCAACCGCAGCACGCAAAGAACGGCCAATAAGACGTTGAATTTCTACTGTACGGCCAGTCTGTTTACCACGTGCCGCTTCACGATCAACACGACTATGGGTAGAACGTGGTAGCATGCCGTATTCTGCTGTTATCCAGCCTTGACCCTTACCTTTTAAGAAACGAGGTACGCCAGGCACCAAGGTCGCTGTACAAATCACCTTAGTATCGCCACATTCAATTAATACGGAGCCTTCCGCGTGCTTAGTAAAATTGCGGGTAATTTTTAGATCACGTAACTGATCTACAGCTCGGCCACTTGGACGCATACTCATCTCTCACTTCAATTTGGAAAAGGCTAATTATAACTAAGCTCACATGGAATGTACTCATCTAAGCCAACAAATAAAGTATCAAATAAGCAGAATAAAACACCTTTTTATGCACGATTCTAACCCCTCTCTTAGCTGTTCCTAGAATCAGGCCTGAGTTACACTTAGGCACAATATTGAATCGACTTAAAACAATTGCAATGGATGAGATTATGACAGCAAGCATGACCGCCTTCTCCCGTCAGGAAGCCGTTTTCGACTGGGGCACAATAAGCTGGGAAATTCGCTCGGTAAATCAACGTTATCTTGAGCCGCACTTTCGCATGCCAGAAGGCTTTCGTGAGCTGGAATTCAATCTAAGGGATCAACTAAGAAAGCAGCTTACTCGCGGTAAAGTTGAGTGCCAACTGAGATTCCAAGCGATAGATAAAGCCTCTTCTGGCTTAAACATCAACGCGGATAATGCCCAGAGCCTAGCCCAAGCATTACAAGCTCTGGCGCAACACATGCCTAATCTCGCCCAACCAACGGCACTGGACGTATTACAGTACCCAGGCATATTGGCAGACTCAGGTAACGACTTTGATACCATGAAAAAAGAAGTATTAGCGCTTTTCTCTGCCGGAGTAAAAGATCTGATCCAAGTCCGTCTGCGTGAAGGTAAAGCCTTAGAAGAAATGATCCACCAGCGCTTAGATGCTATCGATGCCATCGTTGTAGAAGTTCAGGCGAAATTGCCTGAAATCATCGCCGCGCAAAAGCAAAACCTATTAGATAAAATGGCCGAAGCTAAACTAGAGCTTGAGCCAACACGCGTTGAACAAGAGATTGTCATTGTGGCACAAAAAGCCGATGTGGCCGAAGAACTAGATCGCCTTGCTGCTCACACCAAAGAAGTACGACGTCAACTTAAGCAAAAAGGCCCGATAGGCCGTCGTCTCGACTTCTTGATGCAAGAACTTAACCGCGAAGCCAATACTCTTTCTTCTAAATCTATTGTCATCGAAACCACCCAAAGCGCGGTGGAACTTAAGGTTCTGATCGAACAAATGCGCGAGCAGATTCAGAATATTGAGTGATTGTTAGTGTTTTTAGATAAGGGAGACGTTTTAAGCCTCCCCTATCTAACTTGTTAGCATAAGTGGACTTCAAACATTTCACTTTTGTCATTACGACCTTGTCATTCCCACACCACTTTTCCTAAATAAGAAGCGCCTAAAAGAGCTGCTCCTAAACCTGCTTTTCTTGTCTTTTATCTATCATGGCTAACATAGATAGACCTGCAGCCAAGAGCCAAAACAAGGGGCCTAACCCACCAGGAACAAGTGAAATATAGCCAGGTACTAACATGTTGAGGATAAAGCCAATATCACCAGCACTAACTACCACCCAATTGAGCCAGTGCCCTATTCTTTGGTTGTTCCAAATGTACTTAACGCCAACAAACGTTCCGAAGCATGCAAAGAAAAGTATGTTCCAAGCATCTTGTAGAATACGGCCTTGTATCACACCCTCTTCAAGGGTTTTACCTAGCGAATAAACTTCGTAAGCAGCAAAAAGGTGCAACAGCCCCCAAATAACATAAGTAATTGTGGCTAAACGCGCGAATAGCATCCTATCTTCCTATAATCAAAGTAACGACTTACCAAACAAAGACGCAGAATGAAGGATGACCCCATTCTGCGTGCTTGTTTTACGGCTTTTATCAGGTATATATCTTTTAATGATATATCTGAATCACTTGGTTTTAGTTTTCACCGTGGAAGGCTTTAGACACGGCATAACTATCTTCGAACCAGTTCCAATTCTTCACCTTGCCATCTTCGACCTGTACTCGTACTGCCCAGCTAAACTTACCAGTATCTTTACCAGACTCGTTCGCAATCGCGCTCATGGTGCCCATAAAGACAGCTTGATCACCATTAGCAAAACTATAATCCGTCGACCAACTTGTTACTTTTAAGCCTGCGCCAAAGTGAGGAAGGAAGGAATCAAATACAATGTTTTTACCTTCCCAATTACCAATCCAAGGAATACTTGAATCGCCTTCGTTATGCCAAACAAAATCATCTGTCATGAGAGCATCTAGCTTTTTCATATCACCTGACCCTGCGGCCCATAAAAATGCCTGAGCCGTTTCCAGTGTCTTAGCAGAATCTGCTTTTTTATAAGTATCAGAGCCCGCTGAGGCTGATGAAATCTGAAAAAAGGCAAGCAGGCTGAATAGCGCAATAAACGTCTGTTTGTTAAACATGGTGTGTCTCCAAATGAGCTTTCGTGGTTGTTGTAATTACTATACCTGTGCTAATTTTTATATAAATTCATCAATTAAACACATTGGATATGCATAAATGCACAGCATTAGATGGGGCGATTTACAATATGTTCTGACCGTTGCCAATGAAGGTTCTGTCGCTGCGGCGGCAAGGTCATTGGGCGTTAACCACAGCACAGTACTTCGCCGAATCAATGCATTCGAACACAGGCACAAATTACAGCTTTTTCATAAGTTGCCAAATGGCTATAAGCTGACAGCAGAAGGGCAAGAGTTACTTGATTCTGCCCTCTCAATAGAAACAACAGTGAAGGCCTTAGAGCGTAAAATCTTCGGTCAAGAAATGAAGTTGGAAGGCGTCATCAGGTTAACCACCACAGATGCGCTGCTAAGGTTGGTTTTAGCCAAACACCTAGCGAGTTTTCATAGGTTATATCCTAAAATACAGTTAGAGCTTAATGTCACCTCACGCTTATTAGATCTGTCACATCTAGATGCCGATGTTGCAATTAGACCTGCCAATACCTTGCCCGAGTCGGTTAAAGCCACCAAGTTATGCAAGATTGCTTTTGGTGTTTATGGCGACCCTAACTATCTCAATAGCCTCCAAGGCAAACAGCCATTGAAATCCGCTCAATGGTTAGGCAGAACACCCGCCATAATCCAAAGAAGCGCAAATCGCATCATTTCTGAGGCCATTCCTAAAGAACAAATTATTCTCAAAGCGGACTCTTACGAGCCACTTATGATTGCTGCGGAGCAAGGTATAGGGCTGGCCTATATGCCTTGTTTCATCGGGGATTCATCTCAAAAACTACAAAAGGTAGATATAGAAATGGAACACAAGGGCACTGATTTATGGATGATGACACATAGCGACCTTGAGCACTCAGCTAGGGTTAAAGCCTTCTTTGACTTTATGGAAGAAGAGATTAAATCAGACCATAATCGCTTAGCCGGCCTGTATAAATCTAAAACCAAACTTTAACTTTTGCCCCCAATAAAAAGAGCGAATCCGGCCGGGCTAAAATGTACCTATCTGATTGTCTAAGAGGAAACAAACGCCTGTCTGACAAAAAACTATTTAGCCTGTCAAAAACATTATTTAAATTCTAAATAACCATTATCTCCAGATTAAATTGCGCAAGGTTATGCCTGTGTTAACCTCCCCCGAATCGAGAATAATTCTTATTCGTAATCTTTTTGCCTCCATTGAGCCAACGGAAAACACTATGACATTAACAACCAAGCTGCTAACCGCTGCAACCTCTCTCCTGCTTGCAATTGGCTCCTCCAGTGTCCTTGCTAAAACCTACCAACACGACATGGGTAAAGTAACGCTAGATAATACTCCTGAACGAATCGTTGTACTGGGATTTTCAAGTCTGGATTACCTCAATACGCTTGGTGTCGCACCTGTTGGCCTTCCTAAGCAAAATATTCCGCCTTACTTAAGTCAATATGCTTCTGATAAATACGCCAACACAGGTGGCCTAAAGGAAGTAAATTACGAGACCTTGTTTGAATTAAAACCTGAATTGATTATTGCTGAGGCTCGCCTAGGTAAAAGCTATAAAGACCTTACTGAAATCGCACCTACTTATATGTTAGATATCGACACGCAAGATTACTGGGCTAGCACCAAACAGCACTGGCAAACCTTGGGTGATATTCTGGATAAAGAACAAGAAGCGAGCCAGCTAATTAACAATGTGGAAAAGCGTATTGAGCATTTAAATGCTCAAGTATCTCAACAGAGTGTTAAGGCTCTGACTGTGATGAATAGTGGCAATAATGTATCCATGTTTGGACCTGTCAGCCGCTTTTCTTTTATCTATCAAGAAGCAGGTTTTAAAGCCAGCAAATCACAAAAGGTGTCATCTAAACCACGTCGACACGGTGATTTAATTTCATTTGAATATATTGCTGACGCTAAACCAGAAGTCTTGCTGATTATGGATCGCGAACAAGCAATAGGTATGAGCTCAGGTAAAGCAAAAACCTTATTTAACAATGATTTGGTTAACGCAACCCCTGCTGCTAAAAATGGTCAAATCATCTACTTAGATCCAGCGGCTTGGTATTTAGCACCAGGTGGTTATGAATCAACATTGACCATGATTAATGATCTTACTAAAGCAATAAACAAGTAGGTTACCTTAGTTGGCATAGCCAGATTGCTATGCCAACTCTTATGCTATGAAAGTCCCTCATATTCTCGCCATTGGCCTGTTATTAAGCCTTGCTTGTGCTTCATTATTTATCGGTGTAGCAGAGCTCTCTTTTGCTAACCTTAGTGACCCACACAGCTTAGATATCCTTTTTACCAGTCGTATACCTAGATTGTTAGCCATTATCCTTGCAGGCGCTGGGCTCAGCATTGCAGGCTTAATCATGCAGCAGGTTGTACAAAACCGTTTTGCGGCCCCTTCCACCACAGGCACGATTGACTGGGCCATGTTTGGTTATATTGTGGCGCTAATTCTCTTTGCAGGCAGTGCTAACTGGGTTCACCTCGCCAGCATTTTTACCTTTTCCCTAGTGGGAACCGTTATTTTTGTACGCTTCCTACAGCATCTAAAATTCAAAAATACCGTCTTAGTTCCCTTAATTGGCATTATGTACGGCAACCTTGTGTCTTCAATGACAACCTTTATTGCCTACAAGTATGACTTGGTACAAACACTAGGATCCTGGACAGTCGCAAACTTCGCTTCTGTGTTAAAAGGCAATTATGAGTTTCTATACCTAGCTTTACCTGTGTCTATCCTTGCCTATTTATATGCTCATAAATTTAGTGCGGCCAGTGTAGGGGAAAGCTTTGCTAAGAACATAGGTATCAACTATCAAAAAGTAGTGCTGATCGGCGTAGTGTTAGTAGCCATACTCTCTTCATCTGTCGTCATGATAGTGGGCATGCTGCCCTTCCTTGGCCTTATTGTCCCTAATCTGGTGTCTCTTTTTATCGGTGACAATATGCGCCGTAACCTGCCTTGGGTTGCTTTTACCGGTGTCATTCTGGTACTGATCTGCGACATATTAGGGAGAATCATCGTCTTCCCTTATGAAATTCCAATCTCAATTATCATTAGTATATTTGGCGGCGCAGTCTTTATTCATCTGATTTTAAAGGATAAATCCAATGCGTGATTCGGCAAAATTACTGGCTCTTGCTGTTGTAGCCTTGCTTCTAAGCACGCTGTTTATTGGAAAAGGACTAACACCAGAAAACTATCAGTTTTTTCTATCACGTCGGATCCCCAAGCTGATCGCGATTCTGTTAGCCGCTATGGCGATTGCGTCATCCTCCATAGTGTTTCAGACCATCACTAATAACCGTATTTTGACACCTTCAATTTTAGGTTTTGACTCTCTCTATGTGATGATTCAAGTGCTTTTAATCGTGATATTTGGCGGCAGCAGTGTCTTTGTTATCAATAGTGAAATGAATTTTCTGTTAGCAACAAGCATTATGCTCGTTAGTGCGATGACCCTCTTTGGCTTTTATTTTAAAAAGCACAAAAGAAACATTTTCACCCTACTCTTAATCGGCATAGTGCTTGGAAGTCTCTTCCAAAGTGTTACAAGCTTTTTCACCATGATCATTGATCCAAATGAGTTCGCTTACATACAGGATTCCATGTTCGCAAGTTTTAATAATGTAAATAAAGACTTGGTCTACTGGTGCATCATGCCATTGCTCATCTGTGGCGCCTGCTTATTTCGCCTTGCCCATAAACTCGATGTCCTTTGGTTAGGCGCAGACAATGCAACGAGTTTGGGAGTAAACACTCACAAACTAACTATGCAGGTGATTTTTCTTGTCACCCTAATGGTATCGATTGCTACCGCACTTATTGGCCCTATTCTCTTTTTTGGCTTGGTCGTCGTTGCCCTAACTCGACAAGTTTTTACTCGCTATCAACACAGTTTTCTCATGCTAGCCGGATCTGTTATCTCAATCATTGTTCTCGTTGGCGGGCAATGGATAGTCGAGCACCTCTTAAACTTTGAAACGACCATCAGTGTCATCATCAACTTCTTCGGTGGCAGTTACTTTTTATTGTTACTGATGAAACAGAAGTTAAATTAAGGTAAGCCTCTCATGATACGTATTAGTGGTTTAAGTAAAAAATATAATGAAAAGTACGTGGTAAAAAATGCATCCGCCCTTTTTCCCCTAAGTAAAGTGACCAGTGTTATTGGTCCTAATGGCGCAGGGAAAAGCACACTCCTTTCTATGGCCAGTCGATTAACCGAATCTGATGCCGGTAATGTCGTGATTGCCGATAAAGCACTAGAGCAATGGAGCAGTGAAGCACTTGCCAAAAAACTGGCGGTGCTGCGTCAGTCTAATAATATCAATATGCGCTTTACCGTGAGAGAGCTAGTTTCATTTGGCCGTTTCCCTCACTCTAAAGGACGCTTAACCCCTAAAGATAATGAATTGATAGACAGGGCATTACATCATCTTGAAATCACTCATTTGCAAGATAGATATATTGATCAGTTATCAGGAGGCCAAAGGCAAATGGCGTTTATCGCTATGGTAGTTGCCCAAGATACTGACTATATCTTCTTAGATGAGCCATTAAACAATCTGGATATAAAACATTCAGTGGACATTATGTCGATTCTTAGAAAGCTTGCTGAGAAACATAATAAAACTGTCGTCATTGTCATTCATGATATCAATTTCGCCTCAGCCTATTCAGACAATATTCTTGCTATGAAGCAGGGAGAAATCATTAAAAGCGGCCGTGTTGAAGAGGTTATCAAACCAGACATATTAGAAGGCATTTACGGTATCCCCTTTAATGTTCAGAAAATAGATGGGAATTTAACTGCACTTTACTACCGTTCAAACTAATCGTTTAGGGGTTAGATAATTACCACTCATTCGCTCAGATTTACCTATCGGTAAATGGCAAGTTAAGTATTATTTAAGCACTAGGGTCACTGAACTCTAATCACTAAACAGGAATAGAAACCATGAAAATAGCCGTTACTGCAGCCAGCGGACAATTAGGGGCAGCTATCGTAAAAGCCTGTGTTGAGTTGCTTTCAAGTAAGCATGTTGTTGGCCTTGCACGAACAGTTGAAAAAGCTAAGCATCTTGGCGTAGAAGTTCGCCCTGGGGATTACAGTAAACCCGATGAGCTCGCCCAGTCACTTGTATCTATCGATGTGCTGCTATTGGTATCTGGTATGGATGCACCGGATGAGCGCATTCAACAGCACAAGAATATTATTGAGGCGGCTAAGAAAGCTGGGGTAAAGAAGATTGTCTATACCAGTGTGCAAGGTGCTGAAGAAGGTACTGCTTTCTCTCCTGTTATTCAGAGCAATCGACAAACAGAACAAGATATACGTGAGAGTGGGCTTGAATGGGTCATTGGTCGTAACGGTATCTATATCGAACCAGATGTTGAATACATAGAGAGCTATAAGCAGGCGGGAGGTATTTATAACTGTGCTGGTGAAGGCAAATGCGGCTATACCAACCGTGCGGAGTTAGGCTATGCCTATGCGCGTATGTTGACGGAGGATAAGCACAATGGGCAAACATACAATTTGCATGGTCAGTCCCTCACTCAACAACAACTTGCTGAATACATGAATAAAGCATTTGATACTAAGCTTGCTTATCATGCAGTTTCATTTGATGACTTTCGCCAAGAAAGAATGGCGGAATTGGGTGATTTTATTGGCAATGTTATTGCTGGCATTTATCAAGGTATCAAAGAGGGTAAATCAGATAACCCTAGCCAGTTTGAACAAGCAGCAGGTCGCAAGCACCAAAGTTGGGATGATTACTTCTCAACATTCGTCTCATAAACTCACTCGCACTTTACCTAGGATAAACTTGGTTTAGCCTAGGTAGCCACCTGAGTCTTGATTGAACACAACAGACAAAGGCTTTTTAAAAAGCGTCGTTTTTTCGAAATGGGTAAACTTTCTATAATTAAGTGAATTATAGTTCATTAATACAAATGATTATTATACGCATATACGTTATTATGCATATAATCAAAGAGAAAGCCTAAAGCAGTTGTCTATTCAATGAACCTGAACCAACTTGACCTCAATTCACTTCTGGTACTGAAACAGCTATTGGAAGAGAAACATGTGACTAATACCGCCCTTACTCTAAATATTAGTCAGCCTACTGTCAGCCGATCTCTTTATAAGCTACGCAAGCTGTTTGATGATCCATTACTGGTTAGAACAACAACGGGGTATGAGCTGACACCCAAAGCAGAGTTTATTAAGCAAGAACTGAATAAGCTGCTTGGCCATTTAGATAACCTCATTAATGGGCAAGATTTTGAGGCCGAAAGTAGCAAGAAAACGATCAAGCTTTTCGCTTTACCTCCTCAAATGGAAACCTTTGGCACCAAGGTTGTCGAACGTATTCGTCAAGAAGCCCCTAATATGGAGATTGATTTAGATTGTATTCCCAAGCCTCACTTTTCGACTCTGATTTCAGGTGATGTTCATTTTGTAATATCCCCGCTTAAGCCTCCATCTTCAGAACAAGACATCTATATGTCACGCCTTTATAGCCAAGAGTTCAGGCTCATCATGAGCAAAAAACACCCGCTAGCTAATCAAGAGCTAACACCAGAGAATTTGGTGGAATGCCATTTTGGTCAAATTTCCCTTCAAGGGGACAAGCAACTCACCATTGAACCACGTTTTAAAAACCTAGGTATTCTTGATGGACAAAAGAAGCTTTCAGCTCCTATTCGCTTAAACAGTTTCTCATCTGCTGCTGCCATTGCAGAAGTGACCGACACTATCTTTCACTTGCCTACTAATTATGCAAAAGCCATGTGTGAAAAGCATGACCTTATTGCTCGTGAAGTACCAGATGCGCTCAAAAATCAAACTTATCTAGACACTTATTTATACTGGCATAAACGCCATAATAATGACCCTATGTGTCGCTGGGTACGATCTTTAATTAAGGATATTGCATCCACTTGGGTTGGTTCAACAGAGACATCATTACATATGTAAATAATAATAATTCGCATCTGTCATGGCGAATAAATTGAACTTTGCACCGTACAAACATCTAATGATAACCATTCTTAACAACGAGATTGAATGGTTAAACTATGTCACACGCACTACCCTTCGAACGTAAACCCTTAGCAATAATTATCAGCACACTTTTATCTAGCTTCTCTCTTTCAACCTTCGCCGATGATGTTAATAACCTTGATACGATTCAGGTTTGGGGGACTAAAATTAGCAGCGCTACCTCATTGCTAACTGAAGATATTGAAACAAAACAAGCCGACCACATGAGCGACCTACTTAGAGATCAACCCGGTGTCGATATTGGTGGCTCCCACCCTCTCAACCAGTCTGTTTCCATTCGCGGTGTGAGTGAACTAGACCTCAACATTTCTATAGATGGCGTCAACCAAAGTAACAATGTTTTCCACCATGTGGGGAATCTACTTTTAAACCCAGATATTATTAAAGCTGTCGACCTTCAGGTGGGTAATAACTCTGTTATCAATGGTGGCCTTGGCGGTGGCATTGCATTTGAAACTAAGGATGCAAAAGATCTACTAAAAGAAGGCAGTAACTTCGGCGCTCGCCTATTTGGTGGTATCGCCAGTAATGACTATCACAACTACTCAGGGACAGTTTACTCTCAGGTTGATGAACTCGATTTCATGGCTTACTACAGTGTAATAGACCGTGACAATTTTGAAGACGGTGGTGGTGTTAAGCAAATAGGACAAGAAGGTAAATTACAGAATTATTTGTTTAAAACAGGTTGGGATATTAATGACTCCAATCGCCTAGTACTAAGCTACGACTATTACGAAGATGAAGGTGACTACAGGCTAAAATCTAACCTTGGTGTTGATTACGATGCTCACGTTGTTTATCCCATTAGCTATAGCCGCGAAACCCTCTCTCTTACCCATGAGCTATCTCTCACCAATACAGAGGTTCACTCTACCTTTTATAGTAATGAGATGAACTACAACCCTATCATGGATGGCGTCGATAACGAGGCAATTACAGATAATCTAGGTCTTAAGGTACTCGCGGAAACAGACTTTGAAACGGGCGATATCTTCCATGTTGCACGTTATGGTATTGAAGGCATTGATCAAGAGTCCGATGCGTATCAAAACGATCAGCGCCGTTCAGGCTATAACGAGAAAACGACCACTTATTCCCTTTATCTAGAAGATGAAATGGAATTAGTAGAAGGTTTCTTCCTGACCCCTGGTGTGCGCTATGATCACCATGAAATGGATACCAACTCATCGGATGACACCTTCACAGAAACCAGTTTTGCCCTAGCATCTAAGTATTTGATGACAGATCAATGGACTGTGCGTGCCAGTGCTACTGAATTATTTAAAGGCCCTCAAGTGCCAGGTTCTTTTATCCAAACGCCAGATGTTAAGACAGAAAACTTAAAAGCAGAAACAGGTATCAACTATGAAGTTGGCGCCTCTTTTGAAGATCAGCAATTTGCTGGGTTAGATTCTTTCGGCTTCTCTGTCACCCTGTTTCAAACCCAAATCAATGATTATATCGATGATACCGAAACCGGAAAATCAGGTATTCAAAATAAAGGAGACATTGAGATTCAAGGTGTCGAGGTTTCTATGAATGGCCGCCTTGGTAATGTTTCAAGCCGTCTAACCTATACGCACACAGATTCTGAATACACAGATGTAAATGAAGACTTTGTGGCCCGTAACCGAACCAGTGCTGCGGTATTAGGTGAATCCCTTGAAGACAGTGCGGGTGATAGCATTTCTTTGAACATTGGCTATGCAATACCTCACATGGATTTAACAGCAAACTGGACTAGCATGGTAACGCTAGATTTAGATGCGGATAATGCTGAAGACTTAGATAAAGACGGTTACTCAGTCCACAATATTTCTTTGCAATGGATTCCCGCTAATGCTGAAGGTCTAACAGTCACTGCTGGTATAGAAAACATGTTTGATGAACGTTACTTCTCTCATGCTTCTTACTCAGATCCTCAATTTGGGATCGACTATGAATCAGGTCGTAATTTCAAGTTAACAGCAGCATACAGTCTGTAATTTAGATCCCCGTTAATCTAAACGCAGAATAGAAAGGTCTGAGAGTGTTTTCAAACAGCTCTCGGGCCTTTCACTCGTATTAGAGCTCACGTTTTAACGCATAGATAATCTCTTCGTACATGGCATCCACAGCCGTTGAGGATTTAGACTTTTTACTGCGTACTAACTCAACTTCCATTGTCGGTAATTGAGGCAATCCATTTTGGCTACCCAAGACTTTTAATTTAGACGTTAGACTGCATTTGGTGAGCACAGCAACCGCTATTCCACTTAAGGCAACAGCCACTTGTCCTGAGGTACTCGGGCTTTGATACACAATTCGATATGGCGTATTTTGGCTCTCTAAACGCGCTAGTACGGTTTCTCTGATATGGCTACTTTCTTCGTGAGTTGCTAACGGCAAAGGGTCTTTCTCCCATACTTTATATTCTTCTGCAGCGACCCAATATACCTCTTCTAAAAAGAGTAATTCTCCACGAGTCACCTTATCTCTTGTGACAAGGGCGATGTCTATCTCACCCGCTTCAACCTTAGGTATTAAGGCACCTGTGTGCTCACAGGTTAAGGTAATCTCAGCGCTAGGGTGGCGAATGGCAAAAGCCCTTAATACAGGCGCAAGATACGCATTAGCATAGTCATCTGGAACACCCAAATGGATACGACCTCTTACCCCTTCTCCTCGGGTAAGCTCTAGTGCCTGTGATTGTATTTCCAGCATTTTACGGGCATAGCCAATTAAGTCTTTTCCTGTTGGTGTCAGCGTTAAACTTCTCGCATTACGCTCTAATACGGGTTTACCAATCACATTTTCTAGCTTTTTAATCTGCATGCTAACGGCTGACTGGGATCTATGAACTTGCCGTGCAGCCCCGGATAACGTACCAGCATCAACGGCAGCCACAAAAGCTTTTAGCCAATCAATCTGTAAATCCTGCATTGCCATAATCATTCACTCTAATCATTTCATCTATTCGAAAATCGAATTTTTACTAGATAAATTATTCGTTTTTATAATCCTAAAGACCTACTTATAGTTTATCAACCCAGTTCATACCGAATGAGAAGTAGATAGAAGCCCCCTTATGTCAGAACATCAAGCATACCATTCAAATCAAGCTACCTTGCTAATGGCATCAGGCGGTTTGTTATTAGGTACCATAGGCATTTTTGTTGCCAATACAGGACAATCTCCATTAGCCATTGTCTTCTACCGCTGCCTTTTTGGTTGCCTCGCCCTACTTGCTTGGGCTTATTTCTCAGGCAAGATAAATGAATTAAAACTCTCTAAGAAGCAGATTAAATACGTCAGTATCATCGGTGTCTTTATGGTGATTATTTGGAGCCTTTATTTCTATTCCTTACGCCTAATCCCCATAGGAATTTCGACCTTGGTATTCCATATTCAGGCGTTTTGGGTACTGATTTTAGGCGCCGTTTTCTTTAAGGAGAAGATCACCCTAAGATCCTGCTTTATCCTCACGTTAGCTCTCTTAGGGCTTGCCTTAAGCACAGGTTTATTAAATGGCAGTAGCGCAGGGTTTGGCCTTTCAAATGCCTTTTTAAAAGGCATAGGCATATGTATTTTAGGTTCATTTTTCTACGCTGTGACAACCTTAATTGCCAAGCTCAATACCGGTATTTCTTCTTTATCCCTAACATGGTGGCAATGTGCTGTTGGGGCTTTAGTCACGGCTTGGGTACCGTTTTTAAAAGGCTGGCCGCTTGAAGTTTCTGCTTGGGCTTGGTTAATCGGTATCGGAGTAATTCACAGTGGCCTTGCCTTCACCTTGATTTACCAAGGTATCAGCCGCTTATCCACCAGCCGAATTGCCGTATTACAATTCGTTTATCCTGGTACCGCTATACTGATTGATTGGGCTGTTTATGATCATGCATTAAGTTTCATGCAATGGGTCGGTGTAATGCTTATTGCCTATGCATTATGGGCTTTGCGGAAAGCCTAAAGATTAAAGCTAGCCGATGACACTTGCACCTAATCTCGCCTTAACAAAATCAATAAAACACCTGACTTTTAAAGGCACATAACGACTTTGAGGATAAATCATATTAAGGGGAATACTATCACTCGTATACTTAGGCAGGACCTTTATTAATCTCCCTGTTTTGAGATGTTTTTCCACCATCCAGATTGGCACTTGCGTAATCCCAGCCCCAGCAAGCGCTAAGGTTAAATTAGTATCACCACTGTTACTTCGAAAAGAACCAGAAACCGGTATGGCAATATCTTTTCCTGCATAGTGGAAATGCCAATTATTCAACGTTTTTCTAAGAGTGAAGGTAATGCAGTTATGTTGTTTTAAATCTTCTGGTACTTGTGGTTCACCCTGTAAAGCAAGATATTCAGGCGCAGCAACAAGGATTAAAGGGTTATCAAAAAGCGGCAATGCAATAAGACTAGAGTCTTCTAACTTACGTGCACGGATAGCAATATCAACACCCTCAACAATAAGGTCGATATGGCGCTCTTCCAGCAGCATATCGATTTCAATATCTGGATACTCCTGAAGAAATTCTACGATTAAAGGCGCTAGAATTAACTTTCCTAAAGACACAGACGAAGCGATACGCAGTACACCTGAGGGAGAGCTGACTTTGGACCTTACCTTGGCTTCCACCTCATCAAGCTCGGCCAGCATAACAAGACAGTGCTCATAGTACTCAGCACCTGCTTGGGTTAACGCCTGCTCTCTACTAGTACGAGAGAGTAACTTAACGCCTAGCTGCTTTTCTAATGCTGCGACCTTCTTACTTATGCTGGCTTGAGAAACACTTTGCTCTCTACCTGCCGCCGAAAAACTACCTGTCTGAATCACACGAACAAAGGTGCGCATCGCATTTAGTTGGTCCATACAAGTCTTACCCTCTCGCTTTAGATAAAGTGCATGTTAGTGAATTTCTATACCCAAATCACCATAGGTTTCACCAATAAAAACAAAAACTATTCCATTTTAGAATAGATAATATGCACTTTAGCTAGGTTATCCTAAGCTTTTATCCGCCTTATTATCCTACCAAGATTAAAATCTTCCGCCCCTAAAGGCGTATTTAACAAAAGATTAAACATGATTAAAAGTTGAGGTTTTATATGGCTTACACACCAAAATTAGCAGCAGGAGATACGTTTCCGACTGTCACGGCAAAATTATTAGATGGCTCAAGTATTGAATTAGGCAAACCTCATAGTGGGGCTGATTGGCAGATGTTAGTCGTTTATCGCGGTAGACATTGCCCTATGTGCACTAGCTACCTTAACCAGCTAGAAGAGCATAAAACGGCTTTGGGAAATCTTGGCGTCAGTGTTGTGGCCGTTTCCGCAGATACAGAAGCACGCTTAAAAGAACATATGCAGGAATTTGATGTGAGTTTTCCAGTTGCTTATGGTCTGACAGAAGAACAAATGCAGACCTTAGGACTTTATATTTCCAACCCAAGAGAAGGTTTGGAGTGTGACTACAAATTCGCAGAGCCTGGCCTTTTTGTAATTAATGAAGAAGGTAAGATACAAACGCTAGATATCTCCAACGCCCCATTTTTGCGACCTGAATTAAGCGTATTAGTCGGTGGTTTAGGCTTTATCCGTAATCCAGAAAACAATTACCCCATTCGTGGTACAGCCTCTTACAAATAAACGTCTAAGCGCCTATTCACTAGGCGCTTTTCCTACATACCTAGTATTTATCTTTTACAACAGCTAAAAAATTCAATACCTATTCACCATATATGGTGATTCAATTTAGCCTCCTCCTTGATAACTTTGCGCCTCAAATAATTCCCTAACCAAAGACTTCAATGAAGACATTAACTCTGACTCGTTTAACTCTGCTAGTTCATGCGACTTGCTTCGCATATGGTCTAATCATCATGCTAAGCAGCCTGCACAGTTTTCAAAGTGAGAACCTATTTAACTTTAATATAATCAACACCTTAATATTAAGTTCAGCATTAAATATTGATTTTAATTTTTTAATCTACTTGGTTTATAGCGGCAGCATTTTTATCTTGAGCGGCACATTATTTTTTCTTTCAAAAAGTAAATCGATCACGCTTGCAATCGCCACACTGGCTACAGGCAGTATTTGGACAAGTTTCTTGCTACTTAATGGCGGCATAGCGATTGGGTTAACACAACAAGCCACTGAGATACCTTCATTCAACACCCTCAATAACAATCAAGTCTGGCACACCTTTGAAGTCATGCTAAATATTGCGGCGAAAGGAAATGAGATTATCGGTGCTATATGGGTTCTACTGGTTGCTCTCCTATTGCCTTCAAACCATGTTAGTTTAAAAGTAACTAAACTTATCACTAGCCTCATTGTTGTTATCTCAGCTTGTGCTTATTTTGAACGAAGTGAACTCTTTTCGAGTTTATTTGATTCACTATTGATTCTTTGGTTCTTATGTATGTATTTTTCATTTCCATATGCATATAAATATTGGAAATCAAATTCTTAACCTTATTGTTAAGTCGATTTAGTTAAGAGAGAAACATCACTATATTTTTATTTAACTTGCTATCACTCTAAACTAAAAAACAACCAATCAGTAACATCTCATAAGTAAGCTAAGAGCATAAAACAAATAAGGGATTAAGCATGATTATTAAAACCAAATTGTATAGTCCATCGCCTAAAGCAGACTTTGTTAAACGCATTGCATTAATTGAGCAGCTTAACCAAGCGAAGAACAATAAATTAACCATAGTTTCAGCCCCAGCGGGGTTTGGGAAGTCACACTTAGTTGCCTCTTGGTGTAAAGAAGTTAAGCCAAAATATGCTTGGCTTTCTCTCGATCTCAATGACAATAATCCTGACATTTTTTTAGCTTATTTAGTGGCAGCAATTCGATCAGTAGATGCTAATTTAGCGGAAGATGCTTGGCATATGACACAAGGGAAAGAAGAGAAAGATGCAGGTATCATACTCACTTCTCTTGTCAATGAACTGGCCTATTACCCAGAAGATTTACATCTCATTCTAGATGATTATCACTTAATCCAATCAGAACAAATTGATAAGATCATCTCTCAATTACTTGAACTCTCACCTAATAATTTTCATTTACTTCTCGTCACTCGTATAGACCCTAATTTACCCTTAGCAAAATATCGCGCCCAAGGTGAATTACAAGAACTACGTGCTGCCGATTTACGATTCTGTGATGATGAAGCAAACGCATTTTTTAACCTTCCGACAAATATAAGCCTAAGTGATAGATGTACACGACTGGCAAATAAAAACACTGAAGGTTGGATTGTAGGCTTACAGTTATCTGCACTTGCCCTGCGTGGTCAGTCAAACCCTGATGCCACTATTTCGCGCTTTCGTGGAACTCACACTTACATACTGGATTATCTAACGGAAGAAGTCCTTACTAAGCTCCCTGAAGAGGTTCGCAGATTTCTCTTTGATACCTATTTATTATCTGAATTTAATGCTGAACTCTGCGATTATGTATTAGACATACAAGATAGTGCTCAACATATTGCCTACCTTGAACAGCACAATATTTTTATCATCTCTCTCGATGATGAGAGAGTTTGGTTTCGATACCATCACTTATTTGCTGATGTACTCAAAGTACATGCGAAACAATCTGAGCAGCACAATCAAGCCGTACATTGGCGAGCAGCACTATGGTTTGCAGAGCAAGGCAGACTCATTGAAGCGGTAAAACATGGCTTTTTAGCAGATAACACACGCCAAGTAGTATCTCTAGTTGAAAAACATTGGCCTTCGCAAAGGGTCTACCATCATGACTCTCAGCTCATTGCTTGGCTTAAAGATGTCAGCATTTCCCTTTTACAAGATCATCCAGTGTTATCCGGTTATTACGGTTTAGCCTTACTTTCTCATGACCCCGAAAAAGGTATGTACCTGCTTGATAGCACTAGACGAGCATTAGCTGAATCTAAAGTGAACCTAAACGAAGCAGAGAGCACCACTTATGGCATAGTAAATATTGGAGAAGCTTATATACATGCAGCACAAAACAATATTGATGAAGTGCTAGAAAGAGCCCGCACCGCTTTTGAGAACCTAAATCCAGACGAAGCTGTTTGGCGAGGATCGGCTAAAGCGCTTGAAGGGATCGCCTTATGGCAAGCGGGCCAAATTCAAGATGCTCGAAAAAGCTTAAACTCCGCCGTTACCAATATGGATCGTTCGAAGGATACTAGCGCTCACATTACAAGTCGCTTTTTACTTGCCGATTTCTATTACCAATTCGGTTGGCTCAATCAGGCTAAGCATACAATCGAATCAGCAATCGCTATTGCGGATACTTGCCATGGTTACACGATCGAAGGTAGTGCAGATGCCTATCTATTATTAGCTGAAATTGAGTTCGAACAAGGGAGCATTGATAAAGCGAATATTAATTTAGATATTGCAAATCAGTTTGGTGAAAGAGGCTCAATGCCAGAAACAAGATACAGATATCCTTTGCTTTCTGGACGAGTCGCAAACTTGAATGGAAAGTTTGATAACGCGCTCCAGCTCTTTAATGAGGCAGAGAACTTATTTCATCAAAGCCCAGCCCCTTGCCATAGACCGCCAGTATTTTGGAAAGATGTTCTTTATTTAAATCAAGGCAATAACATTAAGGTAAAAAAAGAGCCATCTGCAAGCCTAGCGCTACACATGAACAGCCACGCTTACTTACCTTACTTGCTTGCATCTCTAGAGTCAGTTGAACAAGTAGAAGCAATTTTTTCGAGCGAAGAAACGCTAGATAGCACGCCTAGAAGCTTCTACATTAAATTGCTAATAGAGGCGATTAGTCACGATTTAAAAGGTAATACAGAACAGGCCAAAGCGTCTTTAAAAACAATTCTTACCGAGCTAAGTGAGCATCAAGACAAGGTCTGGATCAATGAAGTTAATGTATTAAAGCACTTCTTTGAAAGGCATCACTTGATACCTAAAACTCGAATCCCTTCAATTGTTAAACAAGATTTAGTGGAACCGCTGAGCACTAAGGAAAAAGAAGTTTTAAATTGGCTTGATTCAGAGTTAACAGGACCACAAATCGCCTCACGCTTATTTGTTAGTCTCAATACATTAAGAACCCATACAAAAAACATATATTCAAAGCTAGACGTAAATAATCGTCGTGCGGCGATTAATAAAGCAAAATCACTTGGTTATCTTAATGAGAATACGCTGAACTCTATCGAGTAATTTTGATGAAATCACATCATGTGGTGATGTGAGCAGAAAAACACATAAGTAACCTAGTGAGATGTTTGACTCATTCAACATCTTACTAGGAAACTTTCATGAAAATCAGAACACTTGTAGCTGCATGCTCCTTCTTTGCTCTTTCAGCAGGGACAGTTCACGCTGCAGACACCGCCTCAACCTTCAAAGTCGTCATCGGCTCAAAATCATTAGAAGATAAGTGGGGTAAAGATGACTCCATGGATACCCTTGGACTCCTATTCACTTACTTCCCTTCTTCTTTACCAATTGGTATCGCGACCGATATATACGGCAACGGAAATGAAACGGGCAATTCAGTCAAAACAGAAACCGCCGCAGGTGAATTTAACCTAGGTTTAAGGCTTCAATCTCCAGTACTGAACAAGTCTTTCTCGCCTTACATAGGTGCCGGAGTTAGCTTTGTTGCTGCTGAACGTGAAGTAAACAATGCCGGAAAGAAAACGACCTACGACGACACAGGTGTCGGTTACTGGGTTGGCGGTGGCATTGACTACATCTTCGCCCAACGCTGGACTCTTGGTATTGACGCCAGATACACCAGTGCTGATGTGAAGCTAAACGGTCAAGAGCTTGACGCTGGCGGCAGTGGTTTCGGTGCCACTCTAGGCTATCGCTTCTAACAAATTGTAGAGAGAGACTATGAGTAACATAAATCAGGAAGTCATACGTACCTACGATATTTATATTGCGGAATACCTCTCTCTTAATTGGAGGCAAATTTTTCCAGAAGTTGTCATCAGGGAAGTTGCCTCAGGCACCTGTATCACAGTGCAGTGCCGAGACCAATCAGAGCTACATGGCATTATCAGAATCATTTCAAAATTAGGTTTAACACTGCAAACCATCATTATGCAGGGATTTTTAGATGATTCGTTTAAAGAAAAATCAGCAGGAATGAGAAGCCAAACTGATGAAACAACTCACGTTTAACAAAAAAACCTATATTATTTTAAGCTTCCTAAGCGCGTTATCTTTTTTATATATGATGCGCTATGGTTTTTCTTACACAGACCTCATCATTAATACCGTACTCATCGTTTTAGTTGTCTTGCTCAATCGTGAGTCAATAAAGATTGTTATCCCATATCTTTTATACGCTTTCGTCGTCTTGCATATTCACCAAGCTTACGGCGATATTATGCTCCACTTCGAAGTCTTTATCCTGCTTGCCTGCACAACCATATACCATGATTGGAAAATGGTTTTTCATTGTCTCATTGCAGCGGCAGTTCATCATTTATTGTTTTACTACCTACAGTTCGAAACACCTATGGATGTGTTTATCTTTCCTCCTGGTAGCCCTTTTTTAATGACGATAGAGCACTGTTTATATGCCGCACTACAGGCATCAATTTCAATTTATGGCAGCCTATCTCTTAGTGAAAGTCTAAAGAAATTAAAATATGTCGAATCATCCATTGATTACATGGTTCAAGGTGAAAATCTCATTCTCGATATTGAGCTAAATAACCAAGGAGAGTTCGAACAAAGATTTAATCAGATAGTGATTAACTTAAGAGAATTATCCCAAATACAGGCTACGACCATTTCCTCTTTAGATATTGTTTCCGGCGCAATAAAAGAGGACGTAGACAGTATTAATAAAGAACTGTCATCACATGTGCTTAATACTGAAATGGTGGCTGCTGCGGTTGAAGAGCTGGGAGCGTCTTTCAATTCAATTACATCATCCACGACTGAATGCAGCCTTAGCACAGGCCAAGCCCAAGAAATTAGCCTCAAGAGCCTTGCTGAAGTTGAGGTATGCCGCTCTGGGTTAGAAACTTTAGTCGGAGTCGCCAACGATACTCAGACAATCATTAAAACCGTCACTACAGATACGGAGCAGATTTCTAGTGTGTTAGAAACCATATCTCTCTTATCTGAGCAAACAAACTTACTTGCTTTAAATGCCTCTATTGAAGCAGCAAGAGCGGGTGAGCAAGGTCGAGGGTTTGCCGTGGTTGCAGATGAAGTAAGGTTATTAGCTAATCGAACAGATAATAGCCTTGAGCATATTCAAAGCTCGTTAAACCAACTATCAAAGAGTGTTGATATTTCAAACTCTCATGTTTTGACCATGCTAGATTCAGCGGAAAATGTGACAAGCTCACTGGATGAAATCATCCTGGACTATCAAAAAATCTCATCCAACATCACCAAAGTAAATGATGAGATGTACCAAGTATCATCCGCTGTGACACAACAGAATACAGCACTTACTCAAATCAGTAAGAATATGTCTGGACTAAATAACAGCTCACAAAGTGTGACCCAAAGAGTGGCCTCACAGCATCAATCGGTCAATCAATTACAAGTAGAAATGCTGTCTCTACAAAAAGTCAGCGACAAACTGGTGATGGAGTGAGGAAACTAAATCTAGCTATAGTTCTCAGTGCCACATTTGCACTGGGCTATAGCTGGCCTTCCTTACCCAGCGAAGAAGCAAGCTTTAAACCAGCTGTAAATGATCAATCAAAGGCTGCAAGTCGTGTCTTTATCAGTTCAAATGGCCAAATATTTGGAGTGATTAAAGTAAAAGCAATTGAACACAATAAATTTCGAGTATTAACGCCATTGTGCTCAAAACCAGCTTTCAAAAAGCGTCAATATTTCAAGGTTTCATGCTTTGGCCATTCAAGATTTCGCGGCAAATTTTACAAGCTGACGATGCGAAGTCATTACCGATTATCAAAGGTTTTCATCCAAGATCACTAAAGTGAAAGATGAGATATGCCAAGTGTTATCAACTATAGCGCAAAAAAACACAGTATTTATGCAAATCAGAAAGAAGATGTTAGGGCTAAAAAATGCTTAATAATGCGAGCAAAAAAACAACCTCTAAGTATCGATCTGACAATCAATTACACCTAGAGGTGCTCTCTTTGCAAAAGGTAAGCGGCGAGTTGGTGATGACGTGAGAAATCTGATTCTAGCGATTGTTCTAAGTGCCACATTTGCACTGGGCTACAGCCTACCCTCCTTACCCAGTAAAATGGAGTTTGCTGATATTCAATTGCCTAAACAGACACAAGATTGCACGTTTAACGGGCCAGACTGTGACTCATTAAGTCATAAAATAACCCTTATTTCAGGGCAATTTTTAGCCCTTGAAGAGACGCGTTTTAAACTCGCTTTAAATGATCAGACAAGCACCCCAAATCATGTTTTTGTCAGTTCAGATGATCAAGTATTTGGCGTGATTAAAGCAGAGGCAATTGAGAACAATGAATTTCGGGTTTTAATCCCTTTTTGCTCCAATAGCAAAATGCGAATTATTGTCTTCACCGATGAGAAAGTGCCTGGTGTCAGGCTCCCTAGCCCATCATAACTATGTAAGGAGGTTAATCACTTATAGAAGCAAATATGAAAAATCTATTTAATTCATTTTATCCCCAAAATGTTCCTCTCAGCTCCTAACTCTACTATTAGGGGTTGAGTGGATTATTCAGCTCGCTAATACCCTACCCTAACACTTGATATGGGCAAATTTGATTACCAAAAAATAACTAAGTCACCCCTATACTTAAGCATCAAATAACCAAAAATAGGATGGTTCGATGCAAGACACTCATTTAGACGTGAGCAGGTTTTTGATGCAAGCAAGCCTTGGAGCAGATGTGGATCTGATTAAGCAAGTTACGACACAGGGAATAGATAGCTGGCTTCATAAAGAGTTAAATACCCCACCTAGCCAATTAGGCCCATACCAGTCGAAAACCACAGAGATATGGCAGCACTTTCGCTCCCGTTTACTTAAAAAACATGGGCAAACAGCCATAGATGGGGATGGAAATAACCCAGCTTTGCCCTACAAGTGGTACTTTCATATGGCATGGTGGCACCTTAATCTCACCACTAAAACGGACCTTTTACGCCATAGGGTCGCTCAAGCTCTGAGCGAGATACTAGTCATCTCAGATAACTCTGTGCTTGAACTCGATGCTATCGGATTAGCAAGCTATTACGACCTACTTTATAAACACGCCTTTGGCAGTTATGCCGACCTTTTGACACATGTTTCTCGTCACCCTTGCATGGGCGTTTACCTAAGCCATATGAATAACCGAAAAGCTGACGAGTCTCAAAACACTCATCCTGATGAAAATTATGCTAGAGAAATCATGCAGCTATTTACTCTTGGTTTGTACGAACTTAATCAAGACGGTAGTCGTAAACAAAACGATAAAGGCCAGGATATTCCCACTTACGACAACAGAGATATCAAAGAGCTTGCCCGTGTCTTTACTGGCCTTAAAGCCTCAAGCTATCAATTTGAATGGGAGAACAGTTTCTGGGATAAAAGTTTTAATGGTTATCAAGTTAGCTTCGAAGATGACATAGATAAACGTTATAAAACAGTACCTTTCGTCAATATGACGAAAGCCATGCAGGTCGACGAAAAGTATCATGACAGACAAAGTAAATCTCTGTTGAAGAAATATATTAAGCTAGATGCAAACCAGCCAGGCGAGAGAGAAATTAGCCTTGTCTGCGAGCGGTTAGTCGCACACCCTAATACCGCCCCTTTTATTGCGACTAAACTCATCAACCAGCTGGTCACGTCCAACCCAAGTCCTGACTACGTTAAGGCTGTCGCAACGGCTTTTGGTACAGATGGTGATTTAAAAAAAGCAATAACAGTGATTCTAACTTATCCACTTACACATACTGCTTCTAAAAAACGCTTTTTATCAGCAACTAAAACCAAACAGAAATTAGTTCAATCGCAAAAACTCAAGTCACCAATTTTACGGACAACCCAAATTCTAAGGGCATTTTCAGTCTCCAATACATCTAAAAAGCTATGGCTAATAGGTGATGACATTGAAGAGCAATTACAACAGCACCCTCTTTCTTCACCTACCGTATTCAATTTTTATAAGCCTGATTTTACTCCTCTTGGGCCGCTGGAAGAGCAACACTTATTAGCCCCAGAGTTTGAGCTTCACAACTCGGCAAGCTCGATCGCTTATGTGAATTATTTGTATTACATGCTTTTTGCTAACTATTTACCCGCAGTCAGCACAGACATTAGTCGCCAGCGCGGCATTAATAATGTGGCAGAGCTAGATATAGACACCCTACAGCAGCACCATGAAGATCGATTAAAGCTGAACTTTGATAAATACATTCAAACAGCGAAAGACCCATCGCAACACAGTGCCTTGGTTGATGAACTCAGTTTATTGTTAACCGCGAAAGTACCGTTAACCTCTAAACAGCACATATTGTCATCTTTCTCTGCTTATAAAGAACATCCTGAATGGGTTGTCCAAACCATTGTTTTCTTTATTGCCATTTCCCCCGAGTTTACTGTTCTAGAGGTATAGTTATGAGTTTATCAAGAAGACAATTCATCCGTTCAAGTGCTCAGGTCACAGTTGCTGCAAACCTCGCTATTGCGGGCGCTGCACCTGTATATTCAGCGCCTTCATCTTCGGCTAATAAAAACCCCTTAGTGAGTATTAAGCCAGAGTCAAAAGCATTGGTGTTTATCATGTTAGACGGCGGTAATGATGCCTTTAATATGCTGGTACCTAGTTCTAATAGCCATTATCAAGAATATAAGAAAACAAGAAGCAACTTAGCCTTAGACCAAAGTGAGCTTTTGTCATTAAATGGATTCAAAGATCAAGACGGAAGACACTTTGGATTACACCCCAGCATGCCTGAAGTTAAGCACTTATTTGAGCAAAATAAGTTAGCCTTTGTTGCCAATATCGGCCCCATGATCACCCCAGTAGATAAGTCCCTTTTTTATAATCAAAGCGCTAATTTACCTCTTGGTCTCATGTCTCATTCAGACCAATTTAAACATTGGCAAACAGCAAGACCTGAACTCAGAATTAATCGTGGCTGGTTTGGCTTACTCAGTGATTCCTTACAGGCAAACCAAGCTTCTCCCCGTATTCCTATGAATATTTCCTTGGCGGGAAATAATATTATGCAAAATGGTTTTCACTCTGGTGCTTACTCGATAACAGACGAAGGCAGTGTGGGTTTAGTCATTAATGAAGTACCAAATCAACTTAACAAACTGCTATTAAAAAACTTTGAAGCCAGCCTGAATCAAAACTACCCTAATGATCCATTTAGACAGTCCTATCTTTCCATGACGCGACAATCTCAAGCTCAGCATCAATTGTTTAAAGAGGCATTAGAAGGTACCAAGTTGAAAACTCAGTTCTCAAATACTGAACTGTCACAGCAACTTCGCAAGGTTGCGCAATCGATTAAAAGTGCAAAAGCCTTAGACCACAAACAGCAAACATTTTTCCTCAGATATATTGGCTGGGACCATCATGACGAGCTGTTGAATAACCAAGGTAAAATGCTAAAAGTGCTAAGTAAGGCCCTTGGGGAGTTTCAACAAAGTCTAGACGAGCTCGGTATTGCGGATCAGGTCGTTACTTTTACGGGTTCAGACTTTGGCAGAACGCTCACATCCAACGGAAACGGTACGGACCATGGTTGGGGCGGCAATACCTTAGTAATGGGCAATCAAGTGAGAGGTGGCCAAGTATTTGGCCAATATCCAAAACTCAGTCTGGGTAAAGATAACCCACTTGATATTGGCGACGGTGTGTTAATTCCAACCTTAGCAACCGATGAGCTCTATGCTGAATTAGCACTCTGGTTTGGCGTAGAGAAAAACCAACTCGACTTATTGTTTCCTAATCTAAAAAACTTTCCAGCTAAACTGGGTAAGGGATCACTAAAGGCGTTAATTAGAGCCTGATAAAAGCTCAAAAAAAATCAAATATGCTTTCAAGAATCAGACCTGAAGGCATATTTGATAAATAACTTGGAAAAACTAATGTACAAACAAAGGGCTTTAGCTACGCCAGCTATTCCCGATTAAAAGAGACATGCCTACGGAAATCCCCAAGGCTAGCAAAATGTTGGACAATGAGAATCCCCATAGGGCGATACATACTGCCAGCGTCACGACCACCCACAACAAGGTCTCTAAGATCCAGGTTCCCATATCAATACTCCAATGGATTAACTAGACCTAAGTTTAATAAGTAAGGGGTTAAGATTTGGTTATCAGTTATCTTGATGAGTATTTGTTAAGAAAGACACAGATGCAAAATAGCAATGCTTTTGCGTCTGTTGGATAAAATGCCAACCTTGGCTCTGACATAAGCGTTCAATTAATATCAGGCCTATGCCAAAAGACGCATCAGAGTCTCCTTGCACTTGATCATTTAACGAATTGGAGATGGTCAAACCATCACAAGATAGGACAATATCTATCTTGCCTTGCACTGTATGTTGAAGCGCATTCCGAATAAGGTTAGTAATTACAATTTCAACTAGTACCTGTGGTAAAGGGCCCACATTTAGTTCGCCTTGCACCTCAATCTCTGCCGTCACCTTCGTTTCGTCAGCAAGGTAATAATGGTTAGCCAAGGTTTCTTGCACCAAACTTTCCATATTTATATGGCTCTGCTCTACATCTAGCAACTTGTTACGACTCATCCATAACAAGCTGGTAATGAGATTATGCATAGTCATAACAGAGCGATTAATCCGAGCAACGGCACGTTGCCCTCCTCTTGGCATCACATCAGAGAGCCTAGTTAGCATGTCACCACTTGCTGAAATGATGGAGACTGGCGTCCTCAGCTCATGGCTTGCTGCACGGAGGAAAAACTCTTCTCTTTCTATCGCTTCTTGTTGAGATTTCACACTATCAACCAGCTGCTCAGCAAGATGATGTACCTCGATATAGCGAAAATGAGCCAGCTTTTCTGTGTCCTCTAAGTTTAAGGTTTGCGCCCATTGAGACATTAGAATAATAGGCTGAGTAAGGCGATGAATTAACAAACGCACCAGTACAAACACAAATAATAAAAGTGCTCCCACCATTAAAAATGCAGAGTTCAATTGGTTGATAGACTCGGGAGGGTTTTGGCTGAACAGCTCTAAATAAATGGCTTCGTCATATTGCGACGCCACATAAAGGTAAGTATCTAAACTCGTGACATAGTGAAGTGCGGCGTAATAATAGTTACCTGAGCCTTCTTGCTCACCTGCTACATACTCTTCATAAATGACATCAGGGTTGAAATTTTGCCAATCAAAATGTGTCTTAAAGGCTACAGGCAGCTGCTCAAATTCGCTGTAAACCTGCAGCGTTTTACTCTGTACTTGAGGAGGAGAACCATTGGTCAGATACTCTTGCTCAGCTAACTTTAACTCATATAAAAAGCCGTATTTTACAGATTCATTCAGGCCGACTTGATAGCTCTGGCTTATCATCAAGACATAGACTGTGGTCAAACTCAGTACTAGGCCAAACAAGTAAAGGTAGATGTCTCGCTTAATACTCACCCGCTTCATTTTGAGACCTCTCGAATAGCCACTCCGACCCCATGAATAGTCTGAATCATTTTATTTTCAAACGGGGCATCAATAGCCTGACGAAGTTTAAACAAGTGTACTTTTAAGCTGTCTGCATTTGGTAAATCATCCCCCCAAACTTGGTCTTCTAGTTTACTTTTGCTGACCACATTTGGGCTATTTTGCATTAAACAAACTAAGATTTTCCAACACAATGGCGGCATTTTTAATACTTGCCCAGCACGGGTTACAAGGTGCTTATCTAGGTCGATACTCAAGTCACCAACCGTTAAGTTAGTCACGACACCCTGTGCTCGGCGAACCAAAGCAAACAGCCTCACTTTCAGCTCTTCCATCGCAAACGGCTTCACTAGGTAATCATCCGATCCAGCAGCAAAACCTGTCAATTTATCATCTAGCGTATCGCGTGCCGTTAACATCAAAATGGGGGTGGTGATTCCCTTTTGTCTGAGTGTTTGGCACACATGGATACCGTCCATTTTTGGCATATTAAGGTCTGTGAGAATAATGTCGTAAGTTTGATTTAGTGCCAGATTCAGCCCGGCTGCTCCGTTATAGGCAAAATCAAACTCAATGCCATCCAGTTCCATATAATCACTGATAGCTTCAGACAGATCTTTATCATCTTCGATAAGCAAGACATTAATTGCCATGGTGTGGTTACTTCCTTCTTTGTTCCTGTTTCCAAGCCCAAACTGGCGGCTTAACCAAGAGTTTGAAACGGTAATGCCAATTTGGTGCCTGCCAGAGCTGCTTAATCAACTTAGTATACCCATGAAAATAGACTTTAAACGGATTGATGGAATTAATTCGAGGATAGACCCCATATTTCACAGGCTCTTCTTCTCTGGCAAAAGTACCAAACATTCGATCCCAAATAATCAATATGCCAGCATAGTTCTTATCCAAGTATTGTGTGTTTCTTGCATGATGCACCCTGTGATGTGAAGGCGTATTGAATATGGCTTCTATAGGCCTTGGTAACTTTCGAACCGTTTCTGTATGCAGCAGCGTTTGGAAGACCTGTACTAAGGTTTCGCACAATAAAACAACGAAGGGATTAAAACCCATCAAAATCAGTGGCAAATGAAAGAAGAAGGGAAAAAACCAATCTAACGGGCCAAATCGATACGCCACAGAAATATTGAAATAAGGTGAGCTATGGTGAACTGAGTGGGTTCCCCACGCTAGACCATTACTATGAAAAAAACGATGTTCCCAATAGTAGGCAAGATCTGCCAATATCAAACAGCCAAGAATACTCCAGCCTGTGATAGGTAATTGCGTCAGACTGAAATTGTCGTACACATACGTAAAAGCAGCCACATAAGCCAACCCAATAAAGAAGATTGTGACTAACAAAAATGACAAGGTAATTAGATTGGTTGCACTATCGCCAACCATGTTCCAACTAAGTTTCTTTTTGAAAGCGTAACGTATAAGTTCGACAGCAAACAAAGCCGTCGCAATCACTAAGAAGTTATTATTCACCCAAGATTCGGTGAAAATAATACTCGCTTCAGAGAAGGCTTGAGACATAAATTCCATAAGATCTTTCCTGTAGATTCATTATTTATAATAGACAGACAACTGGCTGGATTCAGGTTGTCCTTGTGGACTTAAGTAATGAACTTCCACTAATGCATCAACTGACTTTTTAAAATCTATTCGTCCCCAAGCATCAATAAATTCTGACACACTATATTGACCTCTACTGGCAAGAACATCCTCATTCCCCTTGCCCATTAAGGGAAGTGCAATAAAATCTTTAGATGACGCCTGTTCCGGTGCGATATAACCAATTGTCACTTTTGCCTGAGTAAAGTCGCTATTCAAATCCTGATATAAAACAACTATACGATCGAGTTTTTCAGGCAATTTGTTTTGCTTAACCCATTCACCTTCAAACTCCCCCCAAAGTGCAGACATGGACTCTAGCGCGATGTTTTTCGTTACCCCATTCAAGTACTGTCGCTCTATTTCAGGCAGTTTTTTCTCTCCCTGAGTATGAGCTTGAGCAATACTCACATCTGGCTTTAATTCATCTTGTTTTGCGCTTTCTGCCATAGCAGGTTGAAAGAGAACTAATCCCCAAATAGAGCCTGTAATAGCACTTGCCGTTAGTATTGATGCAAATAATTTCATCCTATCTCCAGTCTTTAAATACAGCTTGGGAGGCAGAATATCCTTCTAGGGGTTAACAAAAGGTTATGAGGTAAGTGCGAAAAGCCACTAACAATTTGGCATCATTTGCCAATTGAATGGCGTCATCTGATTAAGCCTAGTTGCCATCGAGGGTATACCATTTTTGACATGGTTATTTACAACAGACTCGATCAACAGATTAAGATAAAGGGTTAAAACGATGGCACAAACAATTTTGATTACAGGCTCTTCTACTGGCATAGGTAAAGCAACAGCGCAGCTCTTTCAAGCAAAGGGCTGGAATGTGGTGGCTACTATGCGCTCTCCCGAAAACGAAACTGAACTCTCCGCTTTAGACAATGTGCTGGTGACTCGTTTAGATGTCACTGACGCAAGCTCGATTAAACACGCGATTGAAGCTGGCATAGAGAAATTCGGCCAAATTGATGTACTAGTCAATAACGCAGGTTATGGTGCCTACGGCCCGCTAGAAGCTTTTTCAATGGAGAAGATTCGTCGTCAGTTTGATACCAATGTGCTAGGTTTGTTAGAAACCACTAAAGGTGTTTTACCGCACTTTCGAGCAAATAAAAGCGGTACCATAGTCAATATTTCCTCTATTGGCGGTCAGATGACCTTCCCGCTTGGTGCACTTTATCACGGCACTAAGTTTGCGGTAGAAGGTATTTCTGAAGCCTTACACTTTGAGCTAGATGCCATAGGTGTGAAGATGAAAATCGTTGAACCCGGCATGATAAACACTGACTTCGGTGGTCGCTCCTTTGACTTTACCAATGATGAGTCTATGGCAGAGTACCAAGATGTTGTACAAAAACTCTTTGGTGGCTGGGCAGCGTCAACTTTCCCAGGTTCAGCCCCTGAGGTTGTTGCTGATGTGATTCATAACGCGGTAACAGATGGCACTAAGACACTTAGATACAGAGCGGGTGATGATGCTGTCGAACTATTAGATCAGCGAAAAGCCTTGGATGATAAGTCCTTTATTGATGGTCTTAAAGCCCAACTCAATCTCGCTTAGTACATCAATATTAGACGTAAGTTAAAGGCCATCAGCACATTTAAATAAAGCCCTGACTAAGGGGTTTTGCTGCTGGTCTTTCAAACATAACAGCATGTCAGCATTACTGGCTTCAAAACCTGTTATTTGCACGCCTTTATAACGTGGGTCTTCCGCTACTTCTCGATCAAATACGAAACCTATGCCAAGACCACGGGCAACGGCTTCTCTTACCCCTTCTCTACTCCCCATAACTAAACTTGGCTGTATTGGTAAGTGAGTTTGAGCAAAGGCGCGGTCAACGATTCTTTGGGTATTTGAGCCCTGTTCCCGAAACACCAAACTCTGGCTGGCGAGTGCCTCTAAACTCAGGCTTTTACTCTTACTTAAAGGGTGTGCGCTAGGTATCAAAGCCATCAAGTTTTGCTGTGAAATTATTTGGCTGATGATACGACTATCTGCTTTCACATTGGCCATCACTGCCGCATCTATCTTAAGAGATAACAAACTCTCTTTGGTGGTATCAGCATTGGCGAGTGAAACGCGAAAATGGATATCAGGATAACGGGCTTTCACCGCAAGAATAAGATCCAGTGCCACATGTGGGCCATCTGCTCCTAGGTGAATTGTTTGCGTGACACTGTTTTGTGAACCAGAAAAGAGCTTTGCCGCTTTGTCTTCTGCTTCAAACATAAGGCGAGTTTGCTCAAACAAGGCTAAACCATCTTGGGTCAGCTCCACCTTATGCCCCATTCGTCGGAATAAAGATCGCCCTGAATCTTGCTCTAGATTACGAATCTGAATCGATACCGCAGGCTGAGTAAGGTGCAGCTTTTCAGCAGCACGATGAAAGTGCTTCTCCAACGCCAAGGCATGAAACGCCTTAAGTTGTGAATAGGTCATATGTTTGTTTCCATGCTCAGCTTAACAATTCAATTATCAATAATTAGTAAAAGTATTAATTGGATTTATGACAAGATCAAGACATACCCTATTAACTACTGGCCATTTACTCCCGATCGCTCGGGCAAAATACAAACCAAGGTAAATAGGAGCCCTTAATGTCGCAGAATAATGATGTCCGTTTTGATTATATGAATCCACAAGTACCTGAAGATCTACCCCATTTTGAGATCCCGTTAATCAAGGCCACGCCAGAGAGTTTCGCTGCCTATGGCACCATTGTTACCGACTATGAAAAACACCCTGTGCCAATCGTTACTTGGCCACATTCAGGCTGGCGCCCTGTTGATGCAGGCACAGGTAATGAAGGTGGGTACAAGGAAGGTATCTTTGAATTTAGCTGGCAAGGCGATGTGTTGATCGGTGAAAACAAAGCAGTTCAAGACAAGTACATTCTAGGTTGGAGCACTAATCCTGAGAAAGCCAAGCTAGATAATCCAACACCAGATCGATCTCGCTTGCTGGTTTGGCACGCGAATCATCATCCAGATGGGGGACAGCTTTTCTACCCACTAGATAAGCAACCCTTTATTGCGGCGCTTGCTAATACTGGAGATGACATGCAACCAGAGGATTGGGTCGCATTTTATTGTGATGGCAGCTTTGGTATCTGCATTCACCCAGGTATTTGGCACGAAGCCATAGTCCCTCTGACTACCAAGGCCAACTTCTATGACAAACAAGGGGCAGTACATGCAAGAGTCAGTGCCGATTTCCCCGCTGAATTTGGTGTGCTGTTATCAGTACCGCTAAAGCACCTAGATTAGAGCCTAGTTAAGGAACCTACGAATAAGTCTTCCCGCCTCAGCGGGTGAATAAAAGCATCTAGATTTATGGCGAAGGGCGCAACTTAATAGAGACTCTATTGATAAGTCCCTTAACTTAAATATAGAGTTTTTAGACCACGCCCTTCGGGTCTTTCAGAAAAAGTGTCATCTTGTGTTGTCCCTTCTCGAAAGGTACCTACATTACTTCAACGTGACGCCTTGTTTGGCACTTTTTCTGATAAGACTGAGAAGAGGTAACTTAATCGCAGGTTCTTTTACTATTATCCACCTTCAACTCACGGGAGCATGTAAGTAAAAGCTCGCTCTCG
This sequence comes from Marinomonas sp. S3726, assembly GCF_000967665.1. Taxonomy (NCBI): domain Bacteria; kingdom Pseudomonadati; phylum Pseudomonadota; class Gammaproteobacteria; order Oceanospirillales; family Oceanospirillaceae; genus Marinomonas; species Marinomonas sp. S3726. Next base: position 114,555 of record NZ_JXYC01000004.1, read on the forward strand.
TGTCACACATCTACAAAAGTTGTCGCTCTTTGTCACAACTTGTCATACTTTTTAATAGATTGTCACCATTAGCTAGTAAGCTGTCATTATCGGCGAGTGTGTGTCGCCATCAGAATATTTAAACTTATTTCATCAACTCATGACTTAAGAGACACACAAGATGAACAAAAACACAGCACTTATCACAGGCGCTTCTGGCGGTATCGGTTTAGAACTGGCTCGTATCCATGCGCAAAAAGGCGGCGATCTGGTATTAGTCGCACGCTCTCTAGGCAAGCTTGAAAAAGTAAAAGCCGAATTAGAAGAAAAATATAAAGTTCGAATCAATGTACTGAGCGAGGACTTATCTCAACCAGAAAGTGCTGAGCGCATTTATCTTTATACCCAAGAGCATGGTATTCAAATCAGTACCTTGATTAACAATGCAGGCTTTGGTGGCCATGGCTTCTTTAATGAGCGCAAGCTAGAAGACGAACAAGCCATGATGCAGGTAAATATGATCAGTTTAACTCGCTTAACTCACTATTTCTTACGAGATATGGTGGCACGACAATCTGGCCGTATTCTTAATGTCTCTTCTACCGCGTCATTTATGCCAGGCCCTTTACAAGCTGTTTATTACGCGACTAAATCTTATGTTACCTCCTTCTCTCAAGCCATCGCAGAAGAAGTAGCAGAGCATAACATTAGCGTTACTGCCCTTTGCCCTGGCGCTGTTGCCACAGACTTTGTTAAAGCGGGTAACCTTGAAGGTGTTGATATCTGGAAGAAAGCAAAAAGCGCTGAATCTGTGGCTCAATTTGGTTATAAAGCCATGGAAAAAGGCAAACTTGTGGCCATTAACGAAGGTAAACTGGTCTTATTAATCAATTGGATTGTGCCACTATTACCAAGAAGCCTTGTATTAAAAACTTCTCGCCAAGCCATGGAAAAATCCGCTTAGAGAGTAAAAGACAACTGAATCTTTAAATAAGCAGACCTGTTATAAAAAGAGCAAACACCCTATGAAAAGAGCAAGCAAGTTTGCAATTTCCCCCCAGTGGAAATTGATGTTGTTAGATATGGGAGTCGATCCGCAACTCGTCTTGGCCTATGCCAAGTTACCTGCTGATCTCTACAACCAAAAACAGGCGAGTGTGACTCCCAGCGAGTATTTTCAGCTTTGGTTAGCGATAGATAAGGCATCTGGGGATATGGATCTGCCCTTGGTATTTGCTAAAAATATGAAAGCAGAAAGCTTTGATGCGCCTATTTTTGCTTCTATTTGCAGCCCTAACCTGAATGTTGCCTTGGCTAGATTAAGCCAATACAAGCCTTTAATTGGGCCTATGATAATGGACATACAGCAAGACAGTCAGGCAACTAAGCTCACCATAAGTTGCTATGACTATCATGAAGATTTACCGCTCTCGTTAAGCTTGTCTGAGTTAGTCTTTTTCACTCAGTTAGCCCGTTTGGCTACACGAGAAAAGATTATTCCATTGGCCGTTGAGTTACCTGAATTACCTCATAACCTTGCAGATTATGAAGACTACTTTGGCTGCCGCCTTACCAAGGCAAAAGCCTTAAGCATTCACTTTAGAGCCGAAGATGCAGATAAGCCTTTTTTGACTCAGAATCTGGCTATGTGGGAGTTCTTTGAAGATAAGCTAAACCAGAAGTTGGCCGATCTTGATTCAGATGCAAAGACGGTCGATAGAATTCGTGCTGTTTTATTTGAGTCACTACCTTCAGGTAAAAGCTCGATTGAACATATTGCGAATAAGCTTGCCATGAGTAAACGTACCTTACAACGCAAGCTCACCGCCGAGACTGAAACTTACCAATCTGTGTTGCAATCAGTACGCAGCGAATTGGCTGATCATTATTTGAAGAAGTCTAAGATGTCGTTGAGTGAGATATCTTTCTTATTGGGCTTTAGCGAGGTGAATTCGTTTATTAGGGCGTATTCTGCTTGGAAAGGTGTGTCACCAGGCCACTATAGAGAAACCTATCTGGCTTAAATGAGAGGTCAGGGTTAGAAGGCTTAAAGCCTTCTAACCGCTTCAATCAATTGATCTTTTTCTTGTTCATTAATAATGGCTGCCCAGCCGGTTTTAGAAAGGCCTGAAGAAAGGTTAATACGGTCGCATACTTTGCTGCCACGAATCGCCAAACCTTGGCTGCGTTCTCCCATAATATAAAGACCTAATACAAATTTGTGGCCAGCAGGTTGCTCGTCCGTATCATGAAGTATGGGCATATCATCTGCTTCCATAAACTCTTGCACTAACACATTTTCAACACCGATTTTCAGCAGCTTTTTTTCTAACTCAGCATCACTATACGCCTTACCGGCTAATACTCCTTGGCCTCTCGTGGTGCCATTCCCTCTAAACAGGTAATCATTTTTATTGGCAATAAAATGGGGCAAGGTATCCTGAGACAATAAGCAGGTATAAGGTAAGTATTGTTTGATTGCCTGTTTTTGTTCTGGGGTTAAACGTGCTTGATAGGCTTCATCCCACATAAGCGCTAACCAGCGTTTATTGCTTCTTAGTTCGTCTTCAAAACCATGTAAAATATTCGCCTCACTCTCTAGTAATGCATGCAAAAACTCATCATATGGATCAATTTCATTTAGCCCAAACCCTCGATAAACCAAGGTTTTTCTCGCTTCTTCTGGTGCTAACCATGCCTCAGGGTAACTTTGTTCCGTATGGGTTATTACAGGCAATCTTACTCCCGCCTGAATAAAGCTTAACTGCATGAGTTCAAAGGACGGATAACCTTTATCCGCATGACTTTGCCAATCAAGGATCACCAGCCTTTCATACTTTTGTTGACGACACAGGGTTTTAATCTCTTCGGCTAAGGTGAGATAAGCGCTGACCTTGCCATGATCGTAATAAGGTTCAAGCGAGAGGCTTTCCATCAGCAAATCATAAGCATCGCCACAGGCCATCCCACCGACTCCTGTGTGCAAGTTCATGCCGCACAAGGAGTAGCCTTTTTTATGGGGGACAAGATCTAGCCGAGCAATGGTTTGTTCGCCAGATAAGAGCCTTTGCCAATTAATATAGGCACGCAGTACATTCGGAATCATAAAATAGTCGAGAATTTCTTGTTTGCTTCTCTGCTGATAGATTTGATTCATGATGTTGGTTTGCGCGTCTAACAAGTGCTTTAAGTCACTCGATAATTTCTCAAAATCCGTTTGAGAAAAAATAAATGGGGTCGAGAAAAACTCATACCTATCCGCCGCTAAACCATTTTTAAAGGTGGTGAGTCGCTCCTTTATCTGAGCTTTTTTAAGTTGGTCTGATTTCTCTATCATCAGTCCTTGCAGCTCACGGTTAAATTCACAAAACATTTGGCATCCATTCCTTATGTGTCAAACAGGGCTAAAAGTCCCCTAATTGTTTTAATATGTGGTAGCAGGCGACTAGGTCCAAGCTGCTATGACCTGTTGAGCTAAAAAGTGTCAGTTTAGATTTGAGAGTGACATTAAACATCTCAGGTTCAGACCGTAAGTCCAGCGCTTGAGTGTGCTCAAACCCTGCTTCTTGCACGGCTGTGGCCCTATCCTCCACCAGCAAAATAGAGTCGTTGATAATGTCTAACGACACTTCCCTGCCCGTATAAGTAAACGCGCCCATACAGTTAATATGGCAACAGGCAGGGTCTAAGCTTTCTATCAGACACGTTTTGCAACTGGTTGCTGTACTGAGAATCTGAGCGCCTTTTTGGGCTTCTTGAATAGAATCACACACAACAAATTGCACCCGAGGGAAAGCCTCTGCAAGATGAGTGGTAAATTGGCTGGTCTTTAAAGGAGAGCGAGAATAAACCTGCACTCGTTTAATTGGCCGCACCGCCGCCACTCCTAAAAACTGTTGCATAGCTTGAGCACCCGAACCAATAATGGCCAAGGTATCAGCGTCTTCCGGTGTGCCTAAATCGGTAAAATAACCCGTAATAGCTGCGCTTTTTAAATTGGTAATCGCACTGCCATCTAACACAGCCAGAGGTAAACCTGTTTCATAGGAAAAAGCATTCACCACCGCATGAATACTAGACAGACCTTTTTGCGGGTTATCTTCAATGAAGTTAGCTGCTTTACAAATAAACAGATCCATCTGTTCACTTACCGCCATCATGGCAGCATAAGAGGCAGACTTGTTCTCAGGCCTAATAATATTTCGTAAAGGGGCTTGGATATGACTAAAGCCCTTATTCTCAACCAACTCATGAATTTGCTTAACCAAAAGCGGAATCACTTGCACACGTTGAATATTGGCTTGATTCAGGTATTTCACACCTACCTCTCAACTTGTTCACGACAGGGAATCAAAAAGCTTCTTTCTACCAATAAACACACCGCGCCTCTTTGGTTAACCCCTTTTGTCTCTACCTTTACAAGCCCTTGATTTGCATCAGCTTCTTCAGCCGTTTTTGCTAACACTTTAGATTCTGCATACAAGGTATCACCCACATAAACAGGGTGAGGAATAGAGACATTTTTCCAACCCAAATTCTCAATATCAGGATTAACAGAGCTCGCTAGACTCAACTCATTCACAATAGAAAAAATAACCAAGCTAGAAACCAAGGTCCTCCCACTTTCAATATCTGTGTTAAGCGCTTCCTTTGTTTGGGGTTGAAGGGTTTGCTGCATGTTAAAGGCAGAATGCCAAATGGTATCGAGTTCAGTGACTTTACGGCCATGGTTATGTTGAAACACCTGACCTGGGGCGAAGTCCTCAAAATACATCTCATGACTTTCCCAATATTGCTTATCTTTATTGGCTGCTATATCGGTTACTTGCGCGTGTCCCATGCTAAATATCCTTATTGATTAACCAAGACTAATAAAGCAACTTTTCCTTATGCTCTTAATATCATTAGTCATTTTAGTGATGAGTATGAACAGATAAAGCATAGTCATTTATGCCACAAAAACAGCTTGCAGCAATTACTGGTTATTACGTACTAACTAAAAAACGGAAATGGGGGAAAAATGAATCAAAAACCACGAATAACTTGAGAGGGAAAACAGACAGAAAACGCTCTTAACAATCGATCTCTGCCATAAGAAAACATAACACCTTAGCTCGTCGTCATGCTTTCTGGCGCTTTAGTGGTAACAACCAAGGCATTACGTTTTAACTTGGCTTGATAAAGGGCTTTATCCGCTATGCTATACAAGCGCCCTTCTTCTACCTTGCTTGAAGGCGATAAGCTAAACATGCCAATCGAAATAGTTAAGAAGTCACTGACCAAATTTTCCTTATGCGGAATTTCTAGCGACTGCACCTGCTCTTTTATCCATAAGAGCTTTTGCTTGCTGGTTTCAATACTTTGATCAACAAACACTATCGCAAACTCCTCGCCTCCGATTCTAAACGCGAAGCAAGTATCGTCAACCGTGCTACTAAACACACTCGATACTTTTCTTAAGGCCTCATCCCCTGCTGGGTGACCGTATAAGTCATTAAATTTCTTAAAATAATCTATATCGAGAATGGCGAGGTTTAAATAAGAAGCATCGCGCTGGGTATTATGAAATTCACGGCTTAAAATGGCGTCAAAACCACGACGGTTATACAAGCCTGTTAACTCATCAATAATCGCCAGTTTCTTATTCGAGATGCTGACCAGAGTATTGGTAAAACTCTTTATCTGATACTGCTTATCAAAGCTTGGTGCTATGGTGGATTGCGCCCAACAGGATTTACCTTCGCTATTAATATATTGCACTTCGCCACGCCATTCTGCGCCAGTTTTCAACACAGATAAAATGGCGGCATTAACCTTACTTGAGCGTTTGGAGTTATCAAAGAAGTGGCTTTTCTGCCCTATTACCTCTGGCTTATCTTTTCCTAAAAAGCGGCATAAGGCATTACTTGCATCCAACACCACTCCTTCATGGTCTAACTCAGCCAATAGGATATTTTGATCAATAAGGTGCTCTTTTTCATTTTGTTCTTTTTCCGACAGGATGGCTCTTTTAATGGTGCGAGTCGCCAATAAAAGGATAAAAATAATAGAGAAAATAGTGAAGCCATAGTTAATCCAAAGGGCTTCTAACTTAGCGACTTCAAACTCCTGCTGGAAGCTTTTCGCCTTATGATTTGCAAACGCGTTTATCTCTTCAACATTCACCATTAACTGCTTGAGTAAATCAGTTTCTTTACCCTTGGTGAGCACCATAGCTTGCTCATGCTGGTCTTGCCTTATTAAGGCAATGATTTCAGCACGTATTGCCTGCCACTGGATAACAAGGCGGTAACACGCATTAATCGCATGTTTCTCGCCTAAAAAGCGATCTGATAAAAGGTCAAAGTCTTTCAGGACTTTATCTTCATGCTGTTGAATATGCTCAATCGCAAGATTCAAATCTTGGGTCGTATTTGCGGCAACCACATCCTTCATATCCCCTTGCATAGATACAAGGTTAAGCTTAATTCTTTGGGTGGTATTCGACACGATATAAGGGTGCTCATAGAACTGATTCATCGTATTTGCCATACGAGTCAGCAGCACTTTCGACACTATGCCCAGAACGCCAATCATTAAAATAATGAGCGTAAATCCAATAAACAGGGCTTTCTTTTGATTTTTAATTCTAAACTCCCTTATTGTCACCAATCACCCATGTTTGACTCTGTAAAAAAGAAGAGATCAATGAGCTACGAATTAAGGGGCCGATTTTACATGTATATTATTTGATCAGGGCTGACTTTTTATAAGGTGAATTGTTAAGGAAGGGCGAACATCTGAGGGTAAGTGTTACATCATGTATATTTATGATTACTCAAAGTAATTTCCTGACAAAAAACTACCACTTTTTTGGTTGAGATAAGATATTTTTATCTTTAATTTTACACTCAGTCAAGTAGCTGACTTTATTGAGTTTACTTCATTTATTTTACATAAAATAAAAGTGTTTAAAAGTTAATCATCTCAGCTTTTAAATAAAGATTTTTACTCGGCTTGATGCATATCATGAGGCGAATAGAGAATTAATCGCCCCATGAGACATAAACTTTCTAGCAAAACATATAGACGGCTACCAGCGTGCAATATGCTCTTCAACACTCGTTAAACACACATCAAATGTCTTTTCAATTAGCGACAAGTTAACCTGCATTTCAGCATCACGCATCTTAGCAAGAGAGGTATACAAATCAGTTAAAGCAAATGCGGCACCTGGGCTTGCGATTGCATCCCCTACCCTTTGGCCAAACTCAGCTGGCGTTAAAGGAGCAAAAGTGACTGGTTTACCTAACTTATTTGTTAATGCCTTGGCTAATTGCTCCCCAGTCAAACTGCCTTTTGTCCCAATTTCATAGGCATTCCCTGCCAAATCAGGGCGAGTTAAAGCAGCCGCTGCCACTAAAGCTTGATCATGATGAGAGGTCCACTGAATTTGTGTACTCGTATCCAGTGGCGGGTAATCCAGTATCCCTTCTCTATCTAGCTTAGGCACTATCATGTCAGCGCGAAGATTTTCAAGATAGATACCCGGCTGCAAAACAATCGTCGCAATCTCAGAATCTAAAAGTGCCTGCATACCAGCAGTGCCCGCTTGTACCATCATAGATTCAGGGTAACGATCACCTGCAGGACCACTTGTGGTGTAAACCAATAGCGGTAAAGCGGCGCGTTTTGCGGCTATCATAAAGTTCGTTAGCCAAGTTTGCGCATCATCAGGACCTACTGGCATAGGTAGATGTAAAAAAGCAGCATCAACACCCGCCAAGGCTTGTGCGATAGCATCTACGTCATCCAATGTGGCACTAAATGCCTCTGCGTCTGAATGCATGTCAGTAATTTTGTTCAGATCACGGGCCACGGCTCTTACTTTTAAGCCTCTTGCCACAGCAGCTTTCACTACGGGTGCCCCTTGTGCGCCTGTCGCACCAAAAATAGCAACTGTCTTCTTCATATTCATCTCACCTTTTATTAGTTAGAACTCAGGCTCAAGTACAGCGATTAGCCTGCTAAAGTGTTAAAGTAACAGGCGAAAAACAGCCATTCTAGACGCAAAAATGTGCGTAACTTACACTCATGTAAGTGCTTTTTAAGGTAAAAATATGACGAAAGCCGACCCAATAAATACCGAAGAAATCTGCCCCGTAGCGCTGACTGTCAGCCTATTAAGCGGCAAGTGGAAGCTGACCGTCTTGTATCAATTATTATCAGGTCCAAAACGCTACTCTGAGCTACAGCGCTTACTCCCAGACGCCTCAGACAGAATGCTGACCCGTTCCCTGCAAGAACTAAAAGATGACCAACTCATCAAGCGCACCGCCTTTGCCGAATTGCCAGTGAGAGTTGAATATGAGCTAACCAAAGATGGACAAGCACTCGTCCCCATCTTTGATGCTATGAAAGACTGGGGTTCAAAAAGAGTGTAAAGAGAAGAAATAATAAAAGAGTGAGGCGATTAAATTATAGGTTTAACTTGTAGCGCGTACTACGCCCGCCCGCGCCCGTTTTCACCAAGCAACCTAACTCCATTAAATGAGCCAAATGTCGAGTCGCCGTGGCGCGGCTTACCTTAGCAACCTTCTGATATTGGCCGCTATTTATTCCCAGTTCAAAGTCACCATCTAAGAGTCTATTAAGCACCTTACTTTGCTCCTTACTTAGCTGAGTTTGATCAAAACTTTGCCAGTATCGAGTTTTAGACAGTGTCTGCTCTATATCTGCTAGGGTGTTAAGCAAGCTTTGATTCAAAGTTTGTAAAAACCAAACTAGCCAATCCGTGATATCAAGCTGTCCCTTCTGAACGCTTTCAAGTACGTCATAATAAGACTGCCGATTTTCCAGAATGCTCACTGACATAGCATAAAGACGAATGGATTGGCTTTCTCCTTGTGCCAGTGCAAGATCCGTTAACAGGCGTGTTAAACGTCCATTACCATCATCCATAGGATGTAAGGTAACAAACCAAAGATGAGTAATGCCCGCCCGTAATACTGGGTCTAGAGACTCATCTAATAGGGACTGATTAAACCAATCAATAAAGTATGTTAAATCTGCCTCTAACCTTTCTCTTGCTGGCGCTTCAAAGTGCAAAGTGGGTCGATCGATTCTCCCCCTTTTTTGATAAGAAATGACCTGCATGGGCGATTCGCCGCGCAATTGACCAACAAGGATGTCATTACTCAAATAGCTTTGGCCAGCATCACCAGAAAACAACAGCCTATGCCAATGTAAGATACGCTTTAAACTTAGTGGCGCTTTAAGGGATTCAGTGGAAGAAGGCAGAGCATCTAACATCAAGTCCGCTAAACTATCGGACTGCTCAGATCGCGCATAAGGCTCACTCTCAGAAACACCTAGTTTGTTAGCCAGGGATGAACGCACAGAAAAGGCATTCAACTTCTCTCCTTCGATTGCACTGGAATGAATGATATTGGCAAGCAAGGTATCTAACGTGGTATTCAGGGCTTCATCTTTTGATTGATGACTCATACGACCCAACAACAAGCCCTGATTAAAATGCACCTCACGCAACAAAGGCGCGAGCACATCAGACTGCCAAGTAAAATTAGGCCAATCCGCTTCTTGCCAAATCCACATACCACACCTCAAATGAGTCGAATAACAAACCTATTCTACTCACCATATGAGGCGATTAGCAAGATTATTCGCCTCACAAAATGAGGCAAATAGAGAGGTTAATTGCCTCATTTGGTACAGAAAAATGACAAAAGCTTTATCAAATCAAACCTTTATGCGACTCAAAAAGAGTGGTTCAATACGTAAAGATCATATTTTACAAGGAAGTAGTTTTGCTCGTATTTTTCTGGTTACATTTTTCTATATTTTTTGCTCTTCCCGTATTGCTTGGAAACTATTCTAGAGTTCAAGGTTTAAAGAAATATAGACGATACTTAAGGATAAGAAAAAAGCATAAAGATTATATAGAAAAGTATTAAATATAAAAAAACATAATAATTCATTAACACCTAAAAGAATTTACATATATTTTAGTTATATAATATTAATATCATTTTCTTTAACAATTTGGCTAATTAACTTTAAAATAATTTCGTTTGGATTTTATACTAAAGCTTATTATCTCATCAACTCTATTATATTAATTTTCATCCTAAGTTATGCTTTTAAAAATGAAATAAACAAACTTAGAGAGTATAAAACATTAATGTTTTTCCTTAAATATCTAGCAATTATGATATTTATCAGTATCAGTACATACTCCAGCTCGCTAGCAAACTTGGATATATTGAGCGTAACAAAAGAGAGTTCAACATCATTTCCAATAGCTTTATATATAACAACATCAATCTTAACTATGTTTTTTTTGGTTTATTTATTCAATGTAATTCTTATTCCAATAGCATTTTCAGTACTTATATATATAAGTATAAGACAGTCAAAAGACTTCTTAAACGAGATACTTCTAACCTTTATGTTAATTTTCTCATCTCACTATACAGCGACCAATTTAATTTCATATTATGGAAATAATGGAATAGAGAAAATACTTAAAGATACGTATTACATAAAAGTTAAGCACCTGTGTAATTTCAAGAACGAAAATAAAACTTGGCTTTCATATTTGGGAGGAGGAAAAGTTTCCGTTTTAACATTAGATGAGAGCGGAAATTACCACTTTGAGTCACGCCCTTGTAAGCCTAAAGATAGTTTAGGTGAATCAAAAGCATAGAGGTTACCCACACAAAAATGGTGGATAAAATAATGAGGCGAATAAAGAGGTTAATCGCCTCAGATGACGCTATTTCAATTAAGACATGGCAAGTTTTGCTGTGTCATGCCACATAAAAGACGGCATTGGATGAGCCAACTTCCACGTAATATTCATAGGTTGGCTGCCTTCGTATTTAACAAAGGAAACAGGACCAAAGTTCACAAAGCCCATGGTTCTACCGTTTTCATCTTTGGCTTGTTCTCGAACAAAGAGTAGGAAGGTTTTCTTTTCTGCTTTTTGATTGATATAGCCTAATCCACGACCAGATGTTGGTCGCGTATTATTCTGTGTCTGCCAATGAAACAAGGTCGGGCTTAAAGCGTAATCATGGTACATGGTCGTTGCTGAAAACTGTTTCTCGCACTTATTTAAGGTGACAAACATAAGCTCAGTATTAGCAGCTTTAATAGTCAAAATACCTTCTCGGCTAGATGACTTTTTAGCAAAATGAGTATCTTTAAAGGCAATTAAAATATGCTCTTTGGGGTAGCGGACATGCATGTTCAAACTTGATGAATCAACATCCATATTGCCAACAAGTGGCATCCTAAACTCTTGTGTTTCGAGACGGTCAATCAAGATGACAAGCACTTGCTCTAACTCCGCTTGTAACTCGTGGTTTTGCAGCGTGATTAAGCTTTCTTCAATTGAGGTAAAACCTAGCTGAGCACCTGTTTTATCCCAAAAGTCATAATGGCACCTTAAGGCTAAATCATCTTTATGGGGCTGATCTAACCAGACTTTATTTATGTCAAAATTATGGCGTGATAAGGAGAGTAAAAATTCAAGATAAGATTGAGAAGAACATACTAATAAACGGTTGTTAATAGCCCGATAATAAGCAGCTTGCAGGCTTTCAACAAACTCGGATATTTGTGTTTTTTCTCCATTTGAAAGCAATCGATTCCAACCACCAAATTTACCCAGTTTAATACGGTATATATCTTCTAAAGACAGATTAGTGTTCAGTTTTAAGAAATTCTCTAGGGTTAACGTTTGATCAGAATGGAGAGAGAAATTAGCAATCAAACTCAGCAACTTATTCTTATTTAAGGTTGCTGACCTTATATTTTTTAAAATGATCTCTTGGGCTTTTTCATGTAGCTCAATACGACAACCCAAAGGTAAGTTAGGGAAGTCTTGTTTGATCTCGGTTTCAATGGATTGATTTGTCTTACCAACTAATGATCTGAATTTCTGAGAAAAATCATATTCAGGTCGTGAATTACCGACAAAGTCTAGAATAGTGCAACACTCTTTATCATCAGTGAGGCGTAGCCCTCGACCAAGTTGTTGCAAGAAAATCGTTAAACTCTCGGTTGGCCTTAAAAACAATAAGGTATCAAGTTCAGGGATATCTACCCCTTCATTAAAGATATCTACGACAAAGAGTACATTAATTTCTTTTCGTCTAAGTTGCTGCTGTAGTAGATGTCTTTCTTTGGTGTTATTACTAGTTAAAACAGCACAAGCAATGCCTTTTAAGCTAAATTTTTTCGCCATAAAGGAGGCATGATCTTGGCTGACACAAAATGCCAAAGCTCGCATCTGAGAAATATCAGTCACTAACTCATCTAAGCTTTGTAATATGCGAAACACCCTCTGATCATTATGAGTATAAACCTTGGTGAGTTCAGCAATGTCATAGCGACCTTGCTTCCATGAAAGCCTACTTAGGTCAGTTTCATCATCGATGGCAAAGTATTGAAAAGGCGTTAAATGTCTTTGATTAATAGCCTCTGGTAAACGAATTTCAGCAGCGATAGCACCACAAAAGTCGTCCAAAATATCTGTTCCATCATGCCTTTCTGGTGTCGCCGTTAAGCCAAGCAAAATTTTAGGTGTGAAGTAATTTAATAAAGGGCGATAACTATTGGCTGCAACGTGATGCACCTCATCAATCACAATATAATCAAAAAAATCAGTAGATAAGGAAAGGCTGTCTAGTTGATTATTGAGGCTCTGAATCGATGCAAATAGATGCCTATAGCCATTTGGTTTATGGTGACCTACCAGCAGCTCTCCAAAGTAATTATTTTTAAGCACACCACGATAAGCCGCTTGAGCTTGCTTTAGGATCTCTTCCCTATGGGCAATAAATAGAAAGTTGGCTTCTGGGTTAGCCTTGTAGAAATCAGCAAAATCAAAAGCTGAAATAAGCGTTTTTCCTGTTCCTGTAGCCGCTACAACGAGATTCCTATATCGATCATGTAGTCTTCGTTCAACTTGGAGCTTCTCTAAAATCACCTCTTGATGAGCATAAGGCTTAACCTCAAAATGAAATTGAGTGAGTTCTTGAGCCCCTTGGGCCTGTTGCAAAGCTTTGACCAATTTATCACGACTTTCAGCTCTACCATCGAAGCTTTCAAACTCAGGAGACTCCCAGTAGGTCTCAAAAGTACTCAAGCTTTTATCAATAATGTGCGGAATTTCTTGCGAGGTAATTTTAAGGTTCCACTCAAGACCATTGGTTAAAGCAGAGTGAGAAAGGTTAGATGAGCCTATGTAACCAGTATGAAATTTTGTATCTCGTAAAAACAAATAGGACTTAGCATGTAGCCTTTCTCTGTTTGTGTTGTAGCTCAGCTTCACTTGGGTGTTAGGTAGAGAGGCTAAAAACTCCACCGCCTTTGCATCCGTTGCTCCCATATAGGAAGTAGTGATTACCTTGAGCTCCTTACCGCTTCGTGTGAAGGCTTCTAGCTCCTTTTTAAAAATTCGAATCCCAGCCCACTTAATAAAAGATACCAGCCAGTAAATTTTATCCGACGATTGAATCTCTCTTTTAAGCTCAGTCTCCATAGAAACACCCACATTACTGCCTGAAAAAAGCTCACTTTGGGTCAAACCTGTAAGCGGCATAATGGATTGGGAGTATTTTGATAAATCTGAGGAAATAGGGTTTGTTTTATCAAACAGAGCAGTAAGAATTTTACCTTGGCTATCTAGCAGGTTTTCATCAATTAGCTTTTCATCTCGAATATGCGTACTTAGCCAAGTGATGATGTTATTAGCAAGCTTAATCTGAGTCGTAACTCTATCCAGACCTTGCGGCACAGAGTCCATGGAGACTTCTATAATTTTGGTTAAAAAACGAGACAAGAAAACAGATGCTTCAGCAGCTTCTAGTAACCTTTCGCCGACATAAAACTGATCTCTATCTAAACTCTGCTCCACCAATTGCGTAATCAACTGCTCATAGATACCTACTTGATTCATCTAAATTCCTTTTTACGCAGACTAAGTCGCTAATATCATACAGAAAAAATTTACTCTTTCGCCATTTCTTCATTTATCAGTTTTCAAATAAAACAACCTATTAAAAACGAACTGAGTGAAGTTGAGACGAGGCAAAGATTTTACGAAATAGCGGAGTTTATCGTGATAAATGAGCATATTGAGTAAAAGCTTTAACAATGTCTCGGCAAACTCAGGCGTTTTAACCCCAATAAAAAGAAATATGGTACAATCCCTGTCCGATTTGAATCGGGCTTCGCACTTCGCGTTGTTATACTCTTATTTTTCCACCAATAGATCTTTATCAGAGACCCGAATGAATCAATCTCGCGGAAATCTTTTCATTCTTTCAGCCCCTTCCGGCGCTGGAAAATCAACCTTATATAAAGCGTTACTGGCTCAAGATGAGCAGGTACGTATTTCTGTTTCTCATACCACTCGTGCGGCACGTACAGGTGAAGAAGACGGCAGAGAATACTTCTTTATAGATGCTGATAGCTTCTTAGATATGATTGCTGAAGATGCCTTTGTTGAGCATGCACAAGTATTTGATAACTATTATGGCACTTCGAAAAAAGCCATCGCAGATATGCTTGATCAGGGTCTAGATGTTATTTTGGAAATTGATTGGCAAGGGGCGCGTCAAGTACGCGAACTTTACCCAGATGCTTTGAGTATTTTTATCTTACCACCTTCGACACAAGCGTTAGATGAACGTTTACGTGGTCGTGGTACAGATTCTGACGAGGTCATTGAGCGTCGTATGTCTAAAGCGGTTAGCGAGATGTCTCATTATGATGAGTACGATTATGTCGTCATAAATGACGATTTAGATCAGGCTCTCACGGAAATGCAGGCCATTTTCACTGCGATGCGCAATAGAAGACAGCTTATTGCACAAAAACATGCGGATCTTATCAATGATCTCTTGTCTTTGTGAGAAGCGGTTAAGTAGAATTAGAACATTCATGAATTAAATAGGTAGAGATCAAGATGGCTCGAGTTACTGTAGAAGATTGTTTAGAAAATGTTGATAACCGCTTTCAGTTGGTTATGGTTGCAGCAAAACGTGCTCGCCAACTAGCAACAGGTGGTAAAGACGCTAAAGTTGCTATCGAAGATGACAAGTTTACTGTTGTTGCTTTACGTGAAATCGCTGAAGACGCTATCAACGCAGGTAATGTTGATCAGCAAGACCAACCGATTCACGAGTTTTAATTTATGGTATCGCTCGTTTCAACATTTTTAGCTCACTGTTGAGGTGAGCGATGTATACCATAGAAGATTTAGCCTCCACCCTGATCCAGTACTTGCCATACGAGCAAGTTGCTGACATCAAACGCGCTTATTATTACGCCGAACAAGCTCACGATGGCCAACGTCGTAAAAGTGGTGAACCTTATGTGATTCATCCTTTAGCTGTGGCGCAAATTTTAGCTGAGTTCCGCATGGACTGCGACGGCCTGGTGGCCGCGCTGTTACATGACGTTATTGAAGACACTGGCATTAGCCGTGAAGCCTTAACGGAACAATTTGGTGAAGGGGTTGCGGCTCTGGTTGATGGGGTAAGTAAACTTACCCATCTCGAGTTTAATAATCAGCTTGAGAAACAGGCCCATAACTTCCAGAAAATGGCGATGGCCATGGCTGATGATATTCGTGTCATCTTGGTGAAGTTAGCCGACCGATTACACAATATGCGCACGCTGGATTCTATGCCAGCTCATAAAAAGCGCCGTATTGCTCGCGAAACCTTAGACATTTACGCACCGATAGCCAATCGCTTGGGTATGTATAATGTTCGTATCGATTTAGAATCCCTAGCCTTTCAGGCTTATTATCCTATGCGTGCTCGCATGCTTAACCGTGCGATTAATAAGAAGTACGGTCAACGCATTAAGGATACTGAAAAGCTAGGCGATTATTTAAAGTCTGAGTTAGCTGCTGACTATATTGAATCTGATATTAGTATTCGCGAAAAACACATCTATAGCATTTATCAGAAGATGCAGAAGAAGCGCCGTTCTTTAGGCGAAATTATGGATGTGGTTGGTGTGCGTATCGTCACCGACAAGCATGATTCTTGTTACCGTATTCTCGGTGTAATTCACTCTTTGTTTAAGCCAGTTGAAGGTCGTTTTAAAGACTATATCGCTGTGCCTAAGTCCAACGGTTATCAGTCTTTGCATACCACGGTTGTGGGTACAAATGGCTTACCTATGGAAGTGCAGATTCGTACCCAAGAAATGGATACGGTGGCAGATAATGGTATTGCAGCACATTGGGCATATAAGTCGACTAGCGCAGGTGCTAGTGCGAGCAATAGCCATGATAGAGCGACAAAATGGGTTAAAAGCCTGTTGGAAATACAACAGAAAGCCGGTAACGCTATCGAGTTTGTCGACAACGTTAAGAATGACCTTTTCCCAGATGAAGTGTATGTTTTCACGCCTGATGGCGAGATTATCGAGCTTCCAACTGGAGCAACACCGGTCGACTTTGCTTATGGTGTCCACACTGAAATCGGTAATACCTGTATTTCCTGTCGTATTAACCGACGCTTATCACCATTAAGCACACAATTAGAAAGTGGCCAAACAGTTGAGATTATCACCGCGAAGAAAGCCCAACCTAATGTGGCTTGGCTAAGTTTTGCGATTACCGGTAAAGCACGTGCAAATATCCGTCATTATCTTAAAGACAAGCAACGTGAAAACGCCATTTCCATTGGTACTCGCCTTCTTAACCGCTCTCTGAATACATTCAAAACCAACATAGAACAACTCGCTCAAGAACAAATAGACCAAGTATTGGCGCATTACCAACTTGATTCTATGGACGATCTTTTAGAATCTGTTGGTAAAGGCCGTCATGTGGGCTATTTGGTATCTCGCCAGCTGTTCCCACACTTCAACGAGGAAGAATTAATTTCGCCTAAGTCTTTCAAAGTGAATGGCTCAGAAGGCATGTTGTTATCTTATGCTAAGTGCTGTTCGCCGATTCCTGGGGACCCTATTGTTGGGTTTGTTCAGGTTGAAAAGGGCATTATTATTCACCACCAGAGCTGTCCTAATATTCAAGACCATCTGACTCAACCTGAACGCTATATTCATATGGCTTGGGGTAAAGAGATAGAAGAAGATCTCAATATTAGCTTGATTGTGAGTTATGTGAATGAGCGTGGTGCGGTTGCTAAGATCGCCAGCTCCATCAGTGATACGGATTATCAGGTTTCGAACCTAGATATCATTGAAAGAGGCAGAATCAGTCGCTTACGCTTAAACATTACGATTTCAAGTCGCGTAGGATTAGCCGATGTGATGCGTCGCATTAAAGCAGTGCGCTGTGTTGAGAAAGTGACCCGCGAGACCATAGTTTCACGTTAGCGAGATGCCTCTCGCTAACGTTTAAGTCTGCAGTTGATTATAAAAAAAGCCTCACGAAGGCCATAACATAACGAGGAAATAGAGATGTCCAAGCAAGTGATTCATACCGACAAAGCGCCACAAGCGATCGGCCCTTATTCTCAAGCGGTACGTGCAGGTAATACGGTTTACCTTTCTGGCCAAATTCCACTGGTACCAGAAACAATGGAAATCATTAGTGAAGACGTATCTGAGCAAACCACTCAGGTATTTAAAAACCTTCAAGCTGTTTGTGAAGCAGCCGGTGGCTCTCTACAAGATATCGTAAAACTAAACATCTTCATGCCAGACCTAGGTAACTTCAATGCCGTAAACGAAGTGATGATGCAATTCTTTAGCATTCCTTATCCTGCTCGTGCTGCGGTTGGTGTACGTGCGCTACCGAAGAATGTAAAAGTTGAAATTGAAGGTGTGATGGTACTAGAAGATTAATCTTCTTTTCCTCAGACCGAAAAAGCCGATGCTGAGACAGCATTGGCTTTTTTATTGCTTATCGGCCAGCCATTTGAACAAGCTGCTTGTTCAAATTTACTTACTTAAATAGTCTTTCAGTAAGGCTTGATAACCTTGCACATAACTTGGGTAAATAAACTGATAGCCTAAGCTTTGTAATGCACTGGAGCTTAGTTGTTTGCCTTTAGCCGGTATCATGTCACCCAGGCTTAACTCTGAGTTTATTTCTTGTTCCACCTCCATATGAGCAGCAATCCAATTCACTAGCTCCCATTGGCTAACAGGCGCTTGGTCCGTACCGATATAAATAGGAGCAAGAGTATTGCCCGCAAGTTTTGCTTGCCCTAGAAAGAATAAGCTGGCGACACAGTCATCCCGGTGAATTCGGTTAGTCCACTGATTTGCTGCACTAAAACCTTGCCCTTGAGCGATTTTATCGAGTGTTCTGTTTCGTCCTGGCCCATAAATACCAGAGAAGCGCACCACAGAGTGATCTAGAGACCCTTCTAACCAAACATTTTCAGCTTGATGTAATACCTTACCTGTTACTGAGCTAGGCAGGGCTTGGGTTGTTTCATCCAAACCTAACCAGCCATCTTGTTCGCTACCATAAACGCTGGTACTTGAGATAAAAAAGATATGCGGGCCATCTTGAGTCGCAAGCTTTTGGTAAACCTCAGACAGTCTTTGACTCGTTGCTAAATAGGCCGCCTCATAGGCGTCTTGAGTTCGCCCTTGTGGCGTCATAATAAGGTAAACAAGATCTACTTTAGGAAAAGCAGCTTCAGGCAATTCACAAATATCCCCCAAAATCCCCTTAACGCCTTTTGGAAATGTATTGGTAGCACGACGAATGGCATGCACATCATGCCCTTGTTCCACCAATTTTGTGGCAAGGCCACTGCCTAGATCACCACAACCAGCTATGAGTATGCTTGACATAAATGAAGCGTCCTTACGCGAAATAACGAATCTTAATATTATACTTTATCAAAAATTACTTTATCATAGTTATTAACAATCGATTCTATTTTATAGGCTTACTAGTATATGACGCTTACCGAACTTAAATACATTGTAATGCTCGCCAAAGAACAACATTTTGGCCGTGCCGCGGATGCTTGTCATGTTTCACAGCCGACCTTAAGTGTGGCTGTGAAAAAGCTTGAAGAAGAGCTAGGAGCAGCTATTTTTGAGCGTTCTAAAAGCGCGGTTTATATTACGCCTCTTGGCCAACAAATTGTGGATCAAGCTGAACGTGTTATGGAACAAGCCAATGTGATTAAAGAGCTGGCTTCAACAGGTCAAAATCAGCTTAAAGGTCCGATTAAGGTCGGTGCTATTTATACTATTGCCCCTTATTTATTCCCTCATATGATTCCTTTTTTACATCAGCATACTCAAGGTATGCCTTTGATTATTGAGGAAAATTTAACAGAGAATTTAAGACCTAAGCTGAGAAACGGCGAACTCGATGCCATTATAGTGGCGCTTCCTTTTAGAGAGCCTGATGTGGTGACTCAACCCATCTATGAGGAAGAGTTTGTGGTATTAATGCCAAAAAATCACAGCTGGACCAAATTGAGCCATATTGAAACCTCACAACTAAGCACTGACAACCTTTTGATTTTAGGTAAAGGCCATTGTTTTAGTGATCAGGTAACAGAGGCCTGCCCTATTCTAAATGAAGCCGACTATGATACGGCGAGAACCGTGGTGAATGGCAGCTCCCTAGAGACAATACGCTATATGGTATCTTCTGGTTTAGGCGTGACTGTATTGCCAAAATCTGCCGCCACTAATATCAATTCGGACCTGCTAGAAATTCGCCCCTTTGCTCATCCAGCGCCTAAACGTACTGTGGCATTGGCTTGGCGTGCAAGCTTTCCTCGTCCGCAGGCCATTGATGCGTTGAGTCAGTCTATTCGTGATGCTTATCAGCATTTCCCAGTCTAATTCAGCCTATCTTTGATAGTTTAAACTCGCTTTATAAGGAGCCCTATGGATTCGCTTGAATGTGTTGCTGTTACTGAACTTAAAGGTGTCGGTGCGGCACTGGCTGAGAAGTTACAGAAGCTGCATATCGAAACGCTGCAGGATTTAATTTTCCATTTGCCAATTCGTTATCAAGACAGAACCCGTGTGCTCCCTATTGGTCAGCTTAAATTTGGTGACGAAATAGTAGTAGAAGGTAAGGTTGCCAGTTGTGAAGTGCAAATGGGAAAACGCCGTAGCTTGGTGTGCCGTATTCGCGATGACTCTGGCTCACTATGTCTGCGTTTTTTCCATTTTAATGCGAGCCAGAAAAAGCAGTTTGAAGCCGGTAAAGCCATACGCTGCTTCGGTGAAGTAAGACGAGGCAGCACTGGGCTGGAAATGTTCCACCCAGAATATCAGCTTGTGAGTGACGACTGGCAAGCTGAAGATGACAGACTTACACCGATTTACCCTTTGACCGAAGGCATCACGCAAAACAAGATTCGGCTCTTATGTGAACAAGCTTTAGAGCATTTATCACCTTACAATTTACAAGAGTGGTTACCAGAGCAAATTCGCCAAGATTTTCAGCTACCTGCTCTTTACGATGCTGTGCGTTACCTGCATCAACCTCCGACCGATGCTAATATCGAAGAGCTAAAAGCAGGCTCACATCCAGCCCAGTATCGTTTATCGTTTGAAGAGCTATTAGCCCATCAATTAAGTTTGATTGGTAAGAAGTTTAAAGCCAAAGAAGACCTTTCTATCAGCTTAAATGAACCGGGCGAAATTATGGATAAGCTATTAAAAAGCTTACCTTTTTCGCCAACAAACGCACAAAACAGAGTGGTGAGTGAGATTCTAGACGACCTTAAAAAAGGTCACCCTATGTTACGTCTGATTCAAGGCGATGTAGGATCAGGAAAAACCTTGGTTGCCGCGATGACAGCCGCCGTCTTTGTGGCTCAAGATTTACAAGTGGCTGTCATGGCACCAACAGAAATCTTAGCCGAACAACATCTGGTGAATTTCAGCCAGTGGTTTAAACCATTAGGGATAGAAGTCGCTTGGATGGTAGGCAAATTAAAAGGAAAACAAAGGGAGCAAGAGCTGGCTAAAATCGCGTCTGGCGAAGCCAAAATAGTGGTCGGCACCCATGCACTCTTTCAAGACAGTGTTGAGTTTCATAACTTATCTCTGGCCATTATTGATGAACAACACAGGTTTGGTGTGCATCAAAGGATGGCGTTAAGGGAAAAAGGCATGAATGGCCAATTACAGCCCCATCAACTCATCATGACAGCCACTCCAATTCCTCGTACTTTGGCTATGTCTGCCTATGCTGACCTTGATTGCTCAATTATCGACGAACTACCTCCTGGCCGAACACCTGTTACAACGATTGTGGTCTCAGATCAAAGGCGTGATGAGGTAATTTCTCGGGTACAAGCGGCGTGTCAGGGAGGCCAACAGGCTTATTGGGTCTGCACTCTGATTGAAGAGTCTGATGCCTTGCAATGCCAAGCTGCAGAAGATACTGCCACTATGCTCAGCGAGCAGTTACAAGGTTTATCTATTGGCTTGGTTCATGGCCGTTTAAAGGCTCAAGAAAAAGCAGACATAATGAATCGCTTTAAAGCAGGAGAGCTACAGCTTTTAGTGGCAACCACTGTGATTGAAGTTGGGGTTGATGTACCAAACGCCAGTTTAATGGTGATCGAGAACCCAGAACGACTTGGTTTGGCTCAGTTACATCAGCTTCGTGGCCGTGTTGGACGAGGTTCTGCGGCGAGCCATTGCGTCTTGCTTTATAAAACACCGCTGGGTCAACAAGGCAAAGCTAGGCTTTCGACGATGAGAGAAACCTCAGACGGCTTTAAGATTGCGGAGAAAGACTTAGAATTGAGAGGGCCAGGTGAATTATTAGGCTCTAGGCAAACAGGCTTGATGGAGTTTAAAGTCGCAGACTTACAAAGGGATAAGGGTTTACTTGATCAAGTACAAGCCACAGCACAGCGCTTATACCACAACCACCCGGAAGCCATTTCGCCCCTGTTACAGAGGTGGCTGCCGAATATTGAGCATTATCTAAATGTTTAAAGCTTAGAGAATGTTAACTACTGTGGTGTTTTTCACTTCTTCCATTGCAACATAGGTACGTGACTCTCGCACATGAGGAAGCGTTAGCAAGGTTTCACCTAATAATTGGCGATATGCATCCATATCTGGCACGCGAGCCTTTAGTAGGTATTCAAAATCACCTGCTATAAGGTGGCACTCTAAGATTTCAGGAATATTAGCAATGGATGCTTTGAATTCATTAAAACCTTCTGGTGATGTGGCTTTAAGGCGAATTTCTACAAATACTAATAAACCCGCTTCTACTTTACGAGGATCGACTAAAGCGCAATAACCTGTGATATAGCCATTACGTTCTAAACGGCGCACCCTTTCTAAGCAAGGTGTCGCACTCAAGCCCACACGACTAGCTAACTCCACATTAGATAATCTGCCGTTTACTTGTAGCTCTCTTAATATTTTTCGATCTAACCTATCTAACGGTTTAGGCGAATTATCCATCTCTGTTGAATCTCCCCATTCAAACAAGGTCTTACGCTAGTTTAGCATGCGCTCAGCGAACAACAAAAATTACAAATCTTTGTATTTATTGATCTTAGCTTCAGTTTTAGAGCGTCTATATTTCACTTTTAAGCAGACAAAGTAAAACAATAACATTTTCAAGTCCTGAGTGATGGCTCAAAACAGACAATTATTCTGTGCAAAAAGACATTTTTAGAAGATTCGACGAACCATTTTGGTGCTTTTTTGAAATTTTGGTCTTAACTTAACCCTTACTAGATGAAAGGTTTATTTTTGAATTTAAATTCAGTTTTTTTATCGGTTAAAGGTTAGTTGATAAATAAAAACTATAAAAAAGCAGGATCTACTCAAAATGCACAGGTATTTTGTTAGTTTTCTCTTGACTCAGTACCTTAAACAGTAATTCTATAGAGGCCAGTCGAATGCATTCAGAATATTCGGCTGTAATAAAACAAAATAAAATAATAAGTTAATTTTGGCCTAAGAATTGCTGTTGAAGAATTTAACTCTCTAAAAGAATTGAGTTTGAACACAAGTAAATATCAATAATCTATGTCTAAAAATTACGACCAATCAAAACGCCTGGGAGGCAAAATAAGATGAAATCTAACGTGGGTAAGTTAATTTCTACTGCAGCTGTTGCTCTAACTGTAAGTGCTGGTGCAACTGCTGGTACGCTTGACGATGTAAAAGCAAAAGGCTTTATTCAATGTGGCGTAAGCCAAGGTGTTCCTGGTTTCTCAAATGCCGATTCTAATGGTAACTGGACTGGTATCGACGTAGATGCTTGTCGTGCAGCTGCTGCAGCCGTATTCGGTGATGCTCAAAAAGTTAAATTTACTCCTCTTTCTGCGAAAGAACGTTTCACAGCGCTTCAATCAGGTGAAATTGACGTTCTATCTCGTAACACTACTTGGACTTACACACGTGATACTTCTCTAGGTCTAGATTTTACAACTGTTAACTTCTACGACGGTCAAGGTTTCATGGTACGTAAAGATCTAGGTGTTAATTCTGCACTTGAACTTGACGGTGCAACAGTTTGTACAGAACAAGGTACAACAACAGAATTAAACATGGCTGACTTCTTCCGTAAGAACCAACTAGAATACGTTCCAGTTGTTGTACAGAAAGCAGACGAAGCTCTAGCTGCATATGCTTCAGGTCGTTGTGATGTATTCACAACAGATAAATCAGGTCTTGCTGCTCACCGTTCTAAGCTAGCTGATTCAAATGCACACGTTATTTTAGATGAAACAATTTCTAAAGAGCCACTTGGTCCTGTTGTTCGTCATGGCGACAACCAATGGAAAGATATTGTAACTTGGGCAATGTTTGTACAGGTTAATGCTGAAGAAATGGGTATTAGCTCTAAAAACGTAGCTAAGATCAAAGCAGAAACGAAAGATCCAGGTATCAAGCGTCTTCTAGGTGCTGAAGGTAACATGGGTGCTCAACTAAACCTTTCTGCTGACTGGGCTTACAATGTAATTGCTCAAGTAGGTAACTACGGTGAAGTTTTCGAGCGTAACGTTGGTCCATCTACTCCAGTAGGTCTTCCACGCGGAATTAACAAACTGTGGACTGAAGGTGGTGTAATGTACGCGCCACCAGTACGTTAATACCTACAAGCTACCTGCTTCGGGTATCTATTCAGCGGCTCTGCTTTGAGCCGCTGAATCTTTCCCCCCTTTCTTTACACATCTGACGAGCATTTCGATTGCCTGAACCAAGATGAGCGATAATACTACTTCAAGTAATAAAAGCCTTTTGAATGATGCCGGCACCCGCGCCATTATCTTTCAAGTTGTGCTTCTAGCTGTGGTTGTTTTCGTAAGCTATTACCTATTTAGTAACTTACAAGCCAACTTAGCAAATCAAGGTATTTCCACTGGTTTTGAATTTTTAAACCAACCTGCTGGATTTCCCATTCTTATCCACCTTATTGAGTACACTGAAGCCGATTCCTATGGACGCGCCTTTATTGTTGCTCTGATTAATACCGTCGTTATTTCCTTAATGGGTATTATACTAGCCACTATTATTGGTGTTGTGATGGGCTTAGCTCGTCTTTCTAATAACTGGTTAGTAGCGCGCTTAGCAACGGTATATGTTGAAACGCTGCGTAATATTCCATTATTGCTGCAAATGTTTTTCTGGTATTTTGCGGTTCTAGCAACCTTGCCTATACCCAAAAACAGTATAATCTTCGGTGACTTCTTCCTAAACAAACGTGGTATCTACTCTCCAAACCCTATCTTTCAAGATGGTTTTGGTATTGTTATCGCAGGCTTTGTTATATCGATTATTGCATCTATTGCACTAATTATTTGGGCGAAAAGGCGTCAAACTATTACAGGTCTTTGGTTTCCAGCTTATTGGTCCTCTCTAGGCCTAATCATAGTCATTACCCTACTCGCTTTGGTTGTATCTGGCTTCCCTATTGAATTCGATCTTCCTCAAAAAAGTCGTTTTAACGTTAAAGGTGGTATGGTTCTACCCCCAGAATTTGTTGCAGTACTTGTTGCACTTTCTACCTATACCGGTGCCTTTATTGCTGAAATAGTGCGTGCAGGTATTTTGTCTGTAAACTGGGGACAAACTGAAGCAGCTCGTTCTTTAGGTCTTAAAGACAGTTTGACACAACGTTTAATTGTTTTGCCTCAAGCGCTACGCGTTATCATTCCTCCACTTACTAGCCAATTCCTTAACTTAGCGAAAAACTCATCACTTGGGGCTGCAATTGCATACCCAGAATTAGTTGCTGTGGTTATGGGTACAACGCTGAACCAAACAGGTCAAGCGATTGAAAACATTGGGCTTTGTATGCTGGTTTACGGAACATTAAGTTTGACTATTTCGATATTCATGAACTGGTATAACAAAAAAATGTCATTAACTGAGCGCTAGGGGGCGAATCATGGCGAAGATATTTCAACCATCTCCAAGCCTTCCACCACCAGTAAATTCTGTTGGTGCAGTGGCATGGGTACGTCAAAATTTATTGTCGTCCCCACTCAATATATTTTTAACTTTATTCAGCTTTTACGTTTTGTACTTGCTTATCCCACCTGTTGTAGAGTGGGGTGTTGTAAATGCAACATTTGGAGGTGAATCAAAAGCGGCCTGTACAGCAGGCGGTGCATGTTGGGCTTTCATTGGTGTTTACTTTGAACAGTTTATGTATGGCCTATACCCAGCAGAAGAAACGTGGCGAATTAATCTAGCCTTGATTCTGCTAGTTGTCTTGATTGCAATGTTCGCAGTAAAAGCTGTAAATAAGCTGTATTTATCAATCGGGATCATAGCGGTTTATCCTGTTGTTGCTTATTTCCTATTTGCTGGCGGAGTCTTTGGACTAGAAATCGTTGAAACTTCTTTATGGGGTGGTTTATTCCTAACAACACTTTTAGGTGTTGTGGGTATTGTTGCTTCTTTCCCGTTGGGAGTACTTCTAGCATTAGGTCGTCAATCTAGCATGCCAATTGCTAAGTCTGTTTGTATCGTTTTCATTGAAACGATTCGTGCAGTACCTCTGATCACTATCTTATTTATGGCATCTGTAATGATTCCATTGTTCCTACCTGATGGTATGAACTTTAATAAGTTAATGCGTGTATTGATTGGTATCACCCTATTCTCTGCAGCTTATATGGCGGAAGTAATACGTGGTGGTTTACAAGCGATTCCAAAAGGTCAATATGAAGCAGCTGATGCTATGGGCCTAACTTACTGGCAGTCAATGATTTTGGTAATCTTGCCACAAGCATTAAAGCTAGTTATTCCTGGTATCGTAAACACCTTCATTGGCTTATTTAAAGACACCACTCTAGTTTATATTGTAGGTATGTTTGACCTATTAGGTAGGATTCAAGCAGCGACCCACGACTCTAACTGGTTAGGAACAACGATTGAAGGTTATGCTTTTGCTGGCTTTATTTACTGGGCAGCGTGCTTTGGCATGTCTCGTTACAGTATGACAATTGAGCGTAAATTAGAAACCGGACACAAGCGGAACTAGAATTTTTTTGAGGCCTTTCAAATGACAGAACACAATATGGCACTCGCTCAGCTTGAGCCGGGCGAAAAAGCAATTATCGAATTTAAAGATGTAAACAAGTGGTACGGTGATTTCCACGTACTTAAAAATATCGATTTCAGTATCAAAAAAGGCGAGCGTATCGTTGTTTGTGGACCATCAGGTTCAGGTAAATCAACTATGACTCGTTGCATCAACCGTCTTGAAGAACACCAAAGGGGTTCTATCATTGTTGACGGCATTGAGATGAACGATAACTTGAAAAACATCGAAGCTATCCGTAAAGATGTGGGTATGGTGTTCCAGCACTTCAATCTATTCCCTCATTTAACGATTTTAGAAAACCTGACTTTAGCGCCTATCTGGGTTCGTAAGATGCCTAAGAAAGAAGCTGAAGAGATGGCCATGCATTATCTTGAACGTGTAAAAATTGCTAACCAGGCGAATAAATTCCCAGGTCAGCTTTCTGGTGGTCAGCAGCAACGTGTTGCGATTGCCCGCGGTCTTTGTATGAAGCCACGCATCATGCTATTTGATGAGCCAACATCTGCACTTGACCCTGAGATGATCAAGGAAGTACTAGATGTAATGATTCAGCTAGCTGATGAAGGTATGACAATGGTTTGTGTAACTCACGAGATGGGCTTTGCAAAAACTGTTGCTGACCGTGTTGTCTTCATGGATGCCGGTGAAATCGTTGAAGCGAATGAGCCACACGAATTCTTTGAAAACCCTCAGCATGACCGTACTCAATTGTTCTTAAGTCAGATTTTGAACCACTAATTGAGAAAAAAAGCAGTCATTGCACAAAAAAGCCCCTTTTAGGGGCTTTTTTGTTTTTCGATATTTGGTAAATTGCTTGCTTAATAATACTTAGACTCAAATTGAAATTTATGACCAAGCAAGAATCAGATATCACACCTAGCCTTAAGGTTAAAATTGTTCACTTACAGGATTCCACAGGTAAGGTTCAAGCCATTTTCCCATTTGATTCTATGCTCGACATTGGTGCGATTACACGAGTCAGCAAGCGTCGTTTAGCGACCACAAATTCTTATAATGTATCGAGTGATTTACTACTCAATACACACAAAGTCATTACCTATATCGATGAAAGCCTAAAGGACATCAAAAGGCTATCTCTGAAAAAAACAGACCTGACAAAGTTTAACGCCATTGAAGCCATAGAAATTAATAAGATTTTTTCAGGCTCAAAATGCCATTTTGGCGACTTCTCTATCCCTCAAGGCCAGCTTAAAAGAGAAGTCGAGAATCATGAACAAGATGAAGAAAGCATGTTAAATGCTTTGGGTGGCTTTCAATCCATTCGCCTTCGTCAACGTTTAGAAGAAACTCTTGAACTCCCTCCTTTACCAGCATCATCACAGCGCATCATACGTTTATGTGCTGATGAAAATGCTGGCACTGACGAGTTATGCGAAGTGATTAGCCTTGATCCTAGTTTGGCCGCTCAGGTAGTCAGTTGGGCAAGCTCTCCTTACTATGGGGCTCCTGGGGAGATTGAGTCGGTTGAAGATGCCATAATTCGCGTATTAGGCTTTGATATGGTTATGAACTTGGCACTTGGTCTTTCTATGGGAAAAGCACTCGCGGTACCAGAGAACGGCCCTCGCCATTATGACAACTATTGGCTAGAAGCCGTTTCCTTCGCTTCACTGATGGAAGCTATGGTCAAAGCTATGCCGGCTAAAAAGCGTCCGAGGCTAGGGCATGCATACCTAGCAGGCTTGCTGCATAACTTTGGTTTGCTCGCTATAGGGGCTGTGTTACCGCCTCATTTTAATATCCTGTCACGCCAACTTGAGATTAACGCTCACCTTCCAACTAACTTGGTTGAAGTACAGTTACTTAAACTCAGCAGAGAGCAAATTGGTGCTTGGTTACTTCGCCACTGGGAATTACCAGCAGGCATCTGTAATGGCATTCGTTATAGTAAAAATTTGGCCTATGATGGAGAAAATGCCATCATAGCGAGAATGTTAAATGTTTGTCATAACCTGTTGAATAAAGAAGATATTTCTCAAGCTAGTCAAGATATGATAGGTCTAGATCAGAAGCAGCTACAAAGCCTTTATCAAGACCTACAAGATAACTCAGAGAATATTAAGTTGATGGTGTCTTTAATTAATGGCAACTAAGCCACTTAGAGCTCAATAGGAAACACTCTTTTCTTCAGTTCGGGTTAAATTTTTAGACTATTAGGACAATATCCTTATTTTGATGTCGATGATTGATCAGCCAAACAGCAACCCAAGATTAAACTTCACAGCGACCAAACAGTTTGATTATGTTTGGTCATCGTTAAGCCATGCTCACAGCAAAAATATTCCTGCCTTTATCTTCCCTTGGCTAGCCGAGCAAGGATCCTTGACCGCTAAGATTCAAACTCTAGGGAAGTTGACAGTTGATGTTATTTCGGACACTTGGGGCCAAACCACCCAAAGAGAAAGAAAAAAGCTTAATTTAAAAGCACGTGAAGCTGCTCGTATTCGTGAGGTAATACTTAATGTAGATGGTCAGGCGATTATCTATGCGCGCTCTATCATCCCTGCAAGGTCATTAAGAGGCCATTGGCGTTACTTGCCCAAGTTAGGCAACAAACCTCTTGGAGGCTTTCTTTATAAGCATAAAGGCCTTACACGAGGAGAGATAGAAGTCTCTCAACTACCAGCAAATTTGTTTTCCCATATAAACGAACCAACTTGGGCTAGACGTTCTGTTTTTTATCAATATGGCCAAGGCATACTGGTCAACGAAGTCTTTTTTCCAGCCATCAAACCCTTCTTAAATTTAAAGGAAGAATAATGAGTAAAGTCATTGCTTTAGCAGAGTTAGCTAGACTAGATAAGCCTATCGGCACCCTCTTACTCTTGTGGCCAACTTTGTGGGCTTTGTGGCTAGCGGCTGATGGCTTTCCTGACTGGCACTTACTTATTATCTTTATTGCTGGGGTATTTTCTATGCGCTCAGCTGGTTGTGTGATTAATGATTATGCCGACCGTAAAGTTGACGGTTTTGTTGAGCGAACCAAAGGTCGCCCATTGCCTTCTGGTAGAGTCAGTGAGAAAGAAGCCCTTGGTTTCTTTGCTTTACTCTGTCTCATCAGCTTTGTTCTTGTCCTTTTTACTGACCTAAAAACGATTCTTTTATCCTTTGTCGGATTAGGGCTTGCGGCATTATATCCTTTCATGAAACGGGTCACCCACTTACCTCAGTTGTTTCTCGGCTTAGCCTTTTCTTGGGCGATTCCTATGGCCTATGTGGCACAAGGCGGTGCTTTAACTGATATCGAACTTTGGATGCTATTTATGGCGAATGTGTTTTGGACAATCGCTTATGACACCTATTACGCCATGGTCGATCGCAACGATGATCTTAAGGTTGGTATCAAGTCCACTGCGATACTGTTTGCTCAATATGACCTTATTATTATTCTCTTGTTACAAGGGCTCACCCTGTCATTATTAGTTTGGGTAGGCGTAATTAGAGAGTTAGGCGCTTTCTTTTTTATAAGTTTATTTGTCTGTGCGGGTCTCTTTTTTCAACAGTTTTGGCAAGCAAGAAAAAGAGAGCGATCTGCTTGTTTTAAATCATTTTTAGATAATAACCGCATAGGATTATGTGTATTTTTAGGTTTTATCGCAGGCTTTTTTGTACACTAAATTAAGTCATCTGTGACATTTTAACTAAACTGTCACAATTGATCGTTTTAATTAAACCGTTCCAGAGAAGAGGATATATCCTGTGACCGGTAAAAAAGTATTAATAATTGACGATGAATCATCAATTCGAGAAATGATTGCCATTGCTCTTGAGATGGCTGGTTATGAATACCTTGAAGCGGATAATAGCCGTACCGCCTACGAGATAATCGTGGACCATAGACCCGATTTGATCCTTGTAGATTGGATGATGCCTGGTGGCAGTGGGATAGAGCTAACACGACGTCTTAAAAAAGACGCTTTAACAGCTGAAATTCCTGTCATCATGCTTACCGCAAAAAGTGAAGAAGACAATAAGATTCAAGGATTAGAAGCTGGTGCTGACGACTACATCACCAAGCCTTTTTCACCACGAGAGTTGGTTGCTCGCCTTAAGGCGGTACTACGTCGTGCTCACCCTCAGGGTGTTGATGAACCGATTGAGGTTGATGGTCTAAAACTTGACCCTCTAAGCCAAAGAGTTTCGATTGGCTCTAAGCCTTTAGAAATGGGCCCAACTGAATATCGTTTATTGAAGTTTTTAATCACTCACCAAGAAAGAGCTTACTCTAGAGCTCAACTGTTAGATCAGGTTTGGGGAGGGAATGTTTACGTTGAAGAAAGAACTGTCGATGTACACATTCGTCGCTTACGTAAGGCGATAGGAGATAGCCATGATTACCTTATTCAAACCGTTAGAGGTACAGGTTATCGATTTTCAAGCAAACGTTTGGCTTAAAACTATATGAAGACAGTTTGGAAAAGCGCCACAGTTAAACTTTTACTTGGTTTTTTCACTTGCCTATTTATTGGCACAATGAGCGAGCAAACTTTCCCTTTACTATTTATATATGCTTTAGGACTTTTAGCTTGGCAATATTACGAACTTTATCGCTTTCATAGCTGGATTCGCCGCTCTGGACGCTCACTACCTCCGGATTCCTCTGGAATTTGGGGGGATGTTTTTGACGCAGTTAACCGACTGCAAAAGAAACAAAGAAAGTCTAAAAAGCGCATGCAGCAAGCACTAGCAAGAATTGAAGATTCAACATCTGCATTACAAGATGGCGTTATCATGGCAGATAACACTGGCAGACTAGAATGGTGGAACACCTCTGCTGGAGATTTACTTGGCTTAGTTAAACCAACAGATAGAAGCCAGCCTCTTACTAATATTGTTCGTACCCCTGAGTTTTTCCGCTATTTTAGCCAAAAGCGATTTGGTGACCCTTTGGTAATCCAATCACCTGCTAAAGAAGGGGCTTTTCTAGAGTTTCAAACCACGCTTTATTCAAAAAATGACCACCTCATTTTTGTTCGTGATGTCACGCGTCTGCACTTGCTTGAGCAAATGCGTAAAGACTTTGTTGCCAATGCCTCACACGAGCTAAAAACGCCTCTCACCGTGATTAAGGGCTATCTGGAAACACTGGATATGTTTAAAGAGTCTTTGCCTGAGCGAATGCAAAAAGGCGTGGTGAATATGAACACTCAGTCTAATCGCATGGAATTACTGATCGAAGACTTACTGTTACTCTCACGTTTAGAAAGTAACCAAAGAGCAGACTCTGACCAATGGCATAATGTCAGTGATCTTATTCAGGTAATTTGTGATTCAGCGAAGGTATTTACCACCAGCGAGCATTTTTTAAGCTGGGATGCAGATGAAGAGAGCGCTATTTTCGGCAGTTACAGTGAACTTTATAGTGCCTTCTCTAATCTCGTTGTGAATGCTTTAAAATACTCACCTGATGGTGGCGAGATAGATATTAGCTGGCAAGTAAATAGAGAAGGTGGTGTTTTCTGCGTACAGGATAATGGCTTAGGGATAGACCCTAGATTTATCCCTCGCTTAACAGAACGTTTCTTTAGAGTAGATAAAGGAAGAGGGTCAGATACAGCTGGTACTGGCTTAGGTCTGTCTATTGTGAAGCATGTCTTGCACCACCACGATAGTAAGTTAGATATTAGTAGCCAGCTTGGTTTTGGCAGTACTTTTTCCTGCCATTTCCCTCGTACACGGGTAAGAGAATCAAGTCCACCAGAATTGGAAACCATAGATCAAGACGCGTCATAAATCTTGTAAGCTAGTCCAAGTAACTTGGGCTAGCTGTTTCTTTATCTAGTCATCTATCAGCCTAACCCTTAAAGCTCAACACCTTGCTACAAGCTTTCAAACAAGGCTTTGATAAAGCTTTCTTTCTCTGCATCCTGATCAATTAACCCTAATGTCACAGTTAAAAAGGATGAGGTTGGTTTTTTTTCAGTGGTTGCCACACCTTGAACATAATAATTCAGGCGGTTTACCTTACCTTTGAACTCTAAATCTAATACGGCTTGATCCAATACGCTTGGAATAACATCATCACTCTTAATCAAAAGACTGGCTTCGGTACAGCTAAACTGAATAACCATGGTTCTAAACTGCTTACCAGCAAAACGTACCATGCTAGGTACTTTAACGTCTTTGGTCGTGACTTTAGGATGCGTAATTTTAGGTTTAGTGACAGTCGCTGCTTTAGGACTTTTCCCACCTAGTAGCACATCTAGAGAACCAGAAGTATG
The DNA here is from genome assembly GCF_000967665.1 of Marinomonas sp. S3726. Lineage (NCBI taxonomy): Bacteria > Pseudomonadati > Pseudomonadota > Gammaproteobacteria > Oceanospirillales > Oceanospirillaceae > Marinomonas > Marinomonas sp. S3726. Next base: position 147,300 of record NZ_JXYC01000004.1, read on the forward strand.
GCTTGTCATACCTTTAGTGCCAGAGCCTGTTGCCGCTTTTGTTAAGCTGTCCAATACTTCTTTTTCAGCACCTGAGCCTCTAGCACCTTTGGCCATCAAGGCACCATCTAAATTATGCTTTTTCGCTGCTGACACTATCTTATTTACCAGTTGCTCACTGGAAAAAGGTTTACCTAGGTAATCTGTCACGCCCGTTTTAACCGCTTCAACCACATGATCTTTATCACCACGACTGGTGATCATGACAAAAGGTACATTTTCCTTTTTATAATTATCTTGCTGGCGGCACCAATCAAGTAACTCAAGCCCTGTCATTTCAGGCATTTCCCAATCACATAAGATCATGTCAAATTTGACCTTATTCATAAGTTGTTGAGCTTTTCGTCCGTTAACGGCTTCTTCCAACTGAGCTGATGGGAAATGTTTTTTTAAGGTGCGACGAATCAAATCTCGAGTAAAAGAAGCATCATCAACAACTAGAATTTTTATAGCCATTTATTTATTTCCAAAATCTTGTGCAAGGCTATCACTCTTTGAATAACTTGCTTTAAATGAATCAAACCAAAGAATGGTAGAGGCCACCACAGCTAACGGGATGACCACAAAATTAACAAACGGGATAGGTAATAGGAGCATTACTATGAAGCCAAAAGACCAGCATAAAACAGGCTTCTGCCTTAAACCTACTCGCATTTCAGCAAAAGATACTCGGTTATTATCAAACGAGTAATCCATATATTGTATTGCCAGTACCCAAGCGCCAAACAAGAGCCATAAGAAAGGCGTAATAATGTTCACTACAGGTATCATAGACAGAATAAACAAAAGTACAAAGCGAGGCAAAAAGTAGAGTATTTTTTGTAATTCTCGCACTATGCTTTGGCTAATCAAAAGGCAAATTTGACGGAAATTTAAATCAGACTCTACCGTCTCTCCCGACAATCTAGCTTCTACCTTTTCAGCCAAGATTCCGTTGAAAGGTGCTGCGATAATATTGACGCCAATGGAAAACGCGTAAAACAAACTAATAGCACTTAATAAGCTAAAACCTAGGTAAAAAAGCCAGCTTAAGAACGAAAGCCAATCTGGAAGCCAACTCATTAAATAAGCGGTTAAATCACCAAAATAGCTAAAAGCGACCATATATAAGAGAGCCATCAGGCCCATATTCGCCAATAAAGGCACCAGAATAAATAGCCTTAATCCAGATGAAAGTAGAATAGGTAACGCTTTAAGGTAAGCCCCTATTACTTGAAAAGGTTGCAATATCACAAATTTGTTCCATCAATTTTCTAGAAAATAGACATTATCATATTTTTATCTAACTTCCCTGTAATTATCACGCTTGCAAACCGATTTAGATGAGCCTATTTATTCGTTTTTTAGATTAAACCTTTATTATGCGTATAGCGTAATGCGGAATTTCGATTGAGCCATTTACCCAATTAGTTAACTATCCAAGACTCAGACATTTGCTGATCTAAAAAAAAGCTAAGTGTCTAAGAGACATTGCACCATTAATAATAAATAACTTAAGTTAACTAAAGGGGCCTTTTATGAACCTGAAAAAAACTCTACTCGCTAGTGCGTTACTTAGCGTAGCCTTCGGAGCAGTACAAACTCAAGCTGCCGATGTTCCTGCTGGCGTTAAGCTAGCCGATGTTCAAGAACTTGTTCGTGGTGGTGGCGCAGAACCTGCAACACTTGATCCACAAAAAGTAGAAGGAACACCAGGCTCTCACCGTACTCGTGAGCTTTTTGAAGGTTTATACAACCTTGATGGCGACGGCAACCTAACGCCAGGTGTTGCTACTAGCTATACAACAAATGCAGACAACACTGTTTATACATTCAACCTACGTAAAGATGCTAAATGGTCTAATGGTGAGCCAGTTACTGCTCATGACTTCGTATTTGGCTTCCAGCGTGCTGTTGACCCAGTGACTGCCTCTGCTTACGCTTGGTATGTTGAAATTCCATCTATTGTTAATGCATCTAAAATTATTAATAGTAAAGCTGATGTGAAAAGCCTAGGTGTTAAAGCTGTAGACGATTACACATTTGAAGTAACACTAGAGCGTCCAGTTCCATACTTCGTAAAAATGACATCACACCAAACTCTTTTCCCTGCACCTCGTAAAACCATCGAGAAATACGGTGATGAGTGGGTAAAACCAGGCAATATGGTTAGTAACGGTGCTTACAAGCTAGATTCTTGGATCGTAAACGAAAAAATGGAAATGGTTCGTAACGATCAATACTGGAATAATGACAAAACCGTTATCAACAAGGTTACTTTCCTACCTTTAGAAAATGACAGTGCTGACCTTAAGCGTTATGAAGCGGGTGAAGTTGATATTACTTGGAACCTACCAAGCGACCACTTCAAGCGTTTGAAGAAAGAATCTCCAAATGAAGTGATCATCACACCTCAATTAGGTACTTACTACTACCAGTTCAACACTCAGGTTGAACCTTATAACAACCCAGCAGTACGTAAAGCGCTTTCTTTCGCGATCAACCGTGACGTAATCACTAAATACGTAACAGGTGTTGGTGAGCAACCTGCTTACTCTTTCACACCTTCTATCGTAAACGGTTTTGATCCAGAAACACCTGCTTATGCAACCATGACTCAAAAAGAGCGTGAAGCTGAAGCGAAAAAACTACTTCAATCAGCAGGTTATGACAAAAATAACCCTCTGACTTTTAACCTTCTTTACAACACAAACGATGGCCACAAACGTATTGCGATTGCGATTGCCTCTATGTGGAAGAAGACTTTGGGTGTAGAAGTAACGCTTGAAAACCAAGAGTGGAAAACTTACCTAGAAACGAAAAAAGCAGGTGACTTCCAAGTTGCTCGTGCCGGTTGGATCGGTGATTACAATGAAGCATCTACTATGCTTGATTTGTTAACTTCGACTCATGGTAACAACGATGGTAAATACTCAAACACTGAATATGACCGTTTGTTGAACGAAGCTAAAACAATGCAAAACCCTGCTAGCAACTATAACAAGGCTGAAGAAATTGCGATCAACCAAGATATGGCTGTCGCACCTATCTACACCTATGTTACTAAGCGTATGAAGAAACCTTACGTTGGCGGTTATCAGCCAAACCCAGAAGACAACATCTATACACGTGACATGTACATCATTGCTCACTAAGCGTTTGATGTCTTAACGCGTTAGTAGCAGGCTCACATGATGTGAGCCTGCTACCTCTCTTACTTCTTCTAACTTCTAGTTTTCCTAGTATTAGTCAATGGAACCTTGGCCCATGAGGCTAATCAGGTATTATTATGCTGACATTTATTTTTAAACGTATTTTTGAAGCTATCCCAACTTTATTAATACTTATCACAGTTTCTTTTTTCCTGATGCATTCGGCACCAGGTAGCCCATTTTCAAGCGAACGCTCTTTGCCGCCTGAGGTTTTAGCTAACATTAACGCTAAATACCATCTTGATGAGCCTGTTATCAACCAGTTCTTCTACTATCTTGGCGGTGTACTTCAAGGTGACTTAGGTCCATCTTTTCGCTACAAAGATTTTACTATCAATGAATTAGTTGCACAGAGCTTACCTGTATCCGCTGAAATCGGTATCTGGTCTTTTATTATTGCCGTGGTTATCGGTGTTTCTTGTGGTATTTATGCAGCTTTAAGACAAAACTCATTAGTTGATTACTTTGTTATGGCTTTTGCCAATATTGGTATCGTACTACCTAACTTTGTATTAGCTCCTCTTTGTATCTTATTTTTCTCCATCTACCTCAAATGGTTACCCGCAGGTGGTTGGAATGATGGCGCTTGGCCTTACCTTGTGATGCCAGTCATCGCTATGTCGACCAGCTATATTGCACAAATTGCCCGCATCACCCGTGGCAGCATGATAGAAACCATGCACTCAAACTTTATTCGTACCGCTAGAGCGAAAGGCCTACCTGCTTATCGCATTATTTTGCAGCATGCACTACGCCCTACCATGTTACCTGTTATCTCTTATTTAGGGCCTGCGTTTGTCGGCATTATTACAGGTTCCGTGATTGTGGATGTGTATTTTGGTACCGGTGGTATTGGCCAGCATTTCATTAATGGTGCACTAAACCGTGACTACTCAATGGTTATGGGTGTCACTATTTTAGTTGGCTCGCTTACTATTTTATTTAATGCCGTTGTCGATATTTTGTACGCGGTTATTGATCCAAAAATTCGTTATTAAGGCACTCAATCATGATGTTAACTAAAGATAAAATCGAGGCCGTAGAAGATTTCGCTCAACAAGTGACTGAAATTGAAGGCCGTAGTTTATGGCAAGATGCTAGACGCCGCTTTCTGTCAAACCACGCCGCGGTAATCAGTTTAATTATTCTTGGAATCATTGCGCTACTCGCACTAGTAGGCCCTTTTCTAAGTGTGTGGAGTTATGAGGATATCGACTGGGAAGCCCTGTCTGATATTGAAACGCTAGGTCGTCCTAGCTTTGAAACAGGCCACTATTTTGGTACTGACGTTTTAGGCCGAGATATTTTTGTACGTACTATGCAAGGAGGCCAAATTTCTTTGTTAGTAGGTATTCTGGGTAGTTTTGTCGCTATCGTTATCGGTACGCTTTATGGAGCTACATCGGGTTACCTAGGTGGCCGTATCGATAGTGTGATGATGCGTGCGCTAGAGATACTTAACTCTTTCCCATTCATGTTCTTCGTTATCATCTTGATGACGATTTTTGGACGTCACATCTTTTTGATCTTTGTCGCTATCGGTGCCATTTCTTGGTTGGACATGGCGCGTATTGTGCGTGGACAAACATTAAGTTTGAAAAACAAAGAGTATATTGAAGCAGCTCACGCTTGCGGTGTGTCTTCTTTCAAGATCATTACCCGTCATATTATTCCTAACTTACTGGGTATTGTTGTGGTGTATGCCACCCTACTCGTACCAGGCATGATTCTTCTAGAGTCTTTCATCAGCTTCTTAGGACTCGGGGTTCAAGAGCCAATGACAAGTTGGGGTGCACTTATTTCTGAAGGTGCAGGCACAATGGAGATTGCGATTTGGCAGCTTGCTTGGCCGCTAACCTTCCTAATTCTTACCCTGTTTTGTTTTAACTTCCTAGGCGACGGTTTGCGCGACGCACTAGACCCTAAAGATCGCTAAGGAGAGTTATATGAACTTATTAGATGTCCAAGACTTACGCGTTAACTTTAAAACGCCAGACGGTTCTGTCACTGCGGTTAACAATCTAAATTTCAGCTTAGCTGAAGGTGAAACCTTAGGTATTGTTGGCGAATCAGGCTCAGGCAAAAGCCAAACGGCCTTTGCCTTGATGGGCTTACTTGCAGGCAACGGCTTGGTGGAAGGTAACGCCTTATTTGAAGGCCAGAATATTCTAGGTTTGCCAGAAAGCGCAATGAACCACATACGTTCAGAGAAAATCGCGATGATTTTCCAAGACCCTATGACCTCATTAAACCCTTATATGAAGGTCGGTAAGCAGTTGATGGAAGTCTTGATCCTGCATAAGGGTATGACCAAAAAAGATGCTTTCGAAGAATCTGTACGCATGCTTGACGCAGTGAAAATGCCAGAAGCGCGTAAACGTATGAATATGTACCCACACGAATTCTCTGGTGGTATGCGTCAGCGTGTCATGATAGCGATGGCACTATTGTGTCGCCCTAAGCTTTTAATTGCAGACGAGCCAACCACAGCGCTTGATGTGACAGTACAAGCTCAGATTCTAACGCTACTAAACGAGCTTAAGTCTGATTTTAATACTTCTATCATTATGATCACCCATGACTTGGGTGTGGTTGCGGGTTTATGTGACAAAGTATTGGTTATGTACGCAGGTCGTACTATGGAATATGGCACCACAGATAACGTCTTCTATCACCCATCTCATCCTTATACTCAGGGTTTATTAGAAGCGATTCCTCGTCTTGATACGGAAGGGGAAATCCTAGCAACCATTCCAGGTAATCCGCCTAACTTATTGCAACTACCACAAGGCTGCCCTTTCCAAGAACGTTGTGTTCACGCTTCGGATAAGTGTCGCACAGAATCACCTGAGCTTATTCAATGTGAAAACCATGGTTTACGCGCTTGTCACAAATCCATTAAGGAGCTAGTAGCATGAACAACAAAGTCCTAATGGAAGTAAATGATTTAAAAGTTCACTTTAATATCAAGAATGAGAATGCTTGGCCTTGGGAGAAGGGTCGCCCATTAAAAGCGGTAGATGGTGTGAGCCTTAAAATATATGAAGGGGAAACCCTTGGTGTAGTAGGTGAGTCTGGTTGCGGTAAGTCTACCCTTGCCCGTGCCCTATTACGTCTTCTGCCTATCACTCAAGGCAATGTTGTTTGGTTAGGACAAGATCTAACTCAACTAAACAAGAAAGACATGCGTGATAAGCGCCAAGAATTACAAATGATCTTCCAAGATCCATTAGCCTCCTTAAACCCAAGGATGACAATAGGTGAGATCATTGCGGAACCACTTAAGACCTTTCAACCAGACTTAAGTGATGATGTGGTAAAAGAGAAAGTTCGTGCCATTATGACCAAGGTAGGTTTATTACCAAACGTTATTAACCGCTACCCTCACGAATTCTCTGGCGGCCAATGTCAGCGTATCGGTATTGCTCGCGCGCTTATTCTTGAGCCAAAGCTAGTAGTTTGTGATGAGCCGGTATCAGCATTGGATGTGTCTATCCAAGCACAAGTTGTAAATCTACTTAAGTCTCTACAAAAAGAAATGGGACTTTCGTTAGTCTTCATTGCGCATGATTTAAGTGTGGTTAAACATATTTCAGACCGTGTTCTGGTTATGTACCTTGGCCACGCCGTTGAGCTTGCAGATAAACACTCTTTATACGACTCGCCAAAACACCCATATACCAAAGCTTTATTATCCGCAGTTCCTGTGCCAGATCCAAAACTGGAAAGAGAAAAAGAGATTCAGTTGCTATCCGGCGATTTGCCGTCCCCTATTAACCCACCGTCTGGTTGTGTTTTTAGAACTCGCTGCCCAAGCGCGACAGAAGCATGTGCTCAGCATATTCCTCAACTGGAAAATGTTACCGAGTCCCATGAAGCTGCGTGTGTGAGACTAAACGACATTAACTAGACAATTTTGCAATGCCCTTTGATGCCTTCATTTATGATTAGATGAAGGCTTTTTTTTATTTTAATTTTCATACAATTTATGCCATCTAATTGATATATAATATTAATTTCTAGATATTGCTAGTTTATCGCTCAACTTCGGCTTAAATTCTTGGATTATTGTGCTCTTTCCGAATAAAAAGAACCTTTATTCCATAAACTACTGAATAGTTACTGCAATCAATCATAATTTTAGACTAGTATAATTAGTAAATTGATCATTAACCTTACGAAGGGACTCCCCATGCAAAGTTTGAAGTTTTGCTTAATATTCATTAGCTTAATTTTCTCTTCCGTATCTTACTCATTAGAACTGCCTTCAACTCGCACACTGTTAACTGTCAGTGGTTTAATTAGTAATACCAATAAAGACAGTAATGCGATTTTTGACCGTTACATGCTAGATCAACTACCTAGATCGAGTATCAGCACTCACACACCTTGGAATGAAGGGAAACATACTTATACAGGTTTTAATGCCCAAGAGTTTTTCGATTTGCTTGGAGTAGAAGGTGAAAACTTAAGTCTGATTGCACTTAATGACTATATGATAGATATTCCAGTTAAAGATTTTACTGAAGTCGGCGCCATCTTTGCGACTCATATGGACGGAGTACCTATGACAGTCAGAAACAAAGGGCCTATCATGATCGTCTATCCTTTTGATGATAAGCCAAAACTTAAAAATGAATCCTATTATGGTAAGTCTATTTGGCAAGTTAACCAGATAGTCGTTAACCAATAGCTAGCGGTACAAGGATAGGAGTAGCATGTGAAGGGATTAACGAAAGACGTCAGATCAATCATGATGAAGCGTCTCACGTCTTTCTTATTGGTGATTTTTTCTTGCACCCTAATCGCTTCCGTTGTGCTCTACTTTTTAGCGAACTCCAACAGTACCAAGCATGTTAGAACAACCTATGAAAGTAGTATCTGGTCTAGCTTGCAACTCCAAGTACAAAGCTACCGCTTTGTCGATTACCTCAAACGCCTAGATAAAGATAATCCACCAGCGGCTGGTGATGTACTCTTTTATTATGACCTTTTGATGAGCCGTATCGACCTGCTAAAAGTCGGCAGCGTCGGAAATCGCATTCACTATTATGGTGATGGCCGTAGTATACGTATCCTAAACTTTATCAGTGCCGAATTAGAGTTGCTGCAGCCTAACATCGTTCAGATCGAAAATAACGACTTATCAAATCTAGATAAACTTATTAATAAACTACATTTGCTTGAGCCACAGATAAATAAGTTTGTCAGCCTGGTTAACCAAAGCAGCCGTGCTTATTCAGTTGAGCAAAGAGAGCAAATTCTCGAAGAGTTTCAGCTATTTAAGTACATAATGCTTATTTTCATTATTAATGCCATCGCCCTCTTTCTAGTGCTTATGACAAATATAAGAAGCACTCGTATTGCGGTCATGAAAGCAAAAGAAGCAGAGCACCAGATCGAGAACATTGCACAAGATAAAACACACTTTTTAGCAACCATGAGCCATGAGATTAATACCCCATTAGATAGGGTGATTAACATGAGTAAGCTATTAAGAACCAAGGGGTTGAATAACGAGCAATGTCAGATTCTAGATACCATAGAAGACTCAGGCACCTTGTTACTAAACTTAATCAAAGACTTCTCTGATTTATCTGATATTGCCTCTGATAATTTGGTGTTAGATTATGCTCCTTTCAGCTTGGCGCACGAGTTAGAAAAGAGCATAAAATTTGCGGCTATGAGATCTAATCCTAAGGCGGTGAGAGTATTAAGTTATATCGATTTAACGCTGCCAGACCAAGCCATTTACGATAATAGCCGCTTACATCAGATCATTTATAACCTGATAGATAATTCATTCAAATTCACCCCTTCTGGGCATATCAGCATAGTCGTGCGAATGTCTCAGACTAAAGCACCGCAGTGGCGACCTAGTCTGTATCCTGAAATACCTGCCAGTATGATTCAGGTGGTAATCAAGGACACAGGTATTGGGATATCAGACAGTATTCTGGAGATGCTTCAAAGCCCATTGGATAGCCAGGTACCTAACTTTCCTGAAAATAAATACTGCTTAGGTCTTTATCTATGTCGTGCTCTCGCACACCTGATGCATGGAGAATTAAGCTGTCATAGCCCAGAATCAGGTGGCAGTGAATTTATTCTGGAACTGCCCATATTCCACCACCAAATTACCCCGATTCAAGAAGGTAAAGCGGCACAAGCCTTGGTTAAATCATTAACCAACAAAAATATGATTATTCTAGAAGCGAGTGATTCAGTGGCTCACTTAATGGCAATGCAAGCCAATGCGTTAGGACTTAATACGCCACTACATACTCAAATGCTTAATCAAATTCCTGAACAAAAGATTCATTACATTTATATAGGAGATGACAGCATGTTAGATGACCTCTCCTATATTAATTTACAAAAATTAGTTAACACAGGAAGCCAGCTTGTGGCCGACTCTAACCTGAGTCAGAACCGAACCAAAGCCCTTGCACATGCACTGTATAAAGGGCCTCTTTTACACTTAAACATGGGCCATGCTTTAAATGAGTTAGCCCATCAAGACTTTATATCTAGTCAAGCTTACTAACCCTAAGCAAGATCAGTTTTACTCATTTGATGAGATAGAAAGATGGATGAACTTATTGATAAACATACAATTACTCTTCTTATAAGTCAGCTTGGTTTGGCCATGGTTAAAGAAGTATTTGAGGCGTTTGTTCCTAATGCAGAAGAGAACATACATTTTTTACAGAAGAACTGGCATGTGGAGCAACACAAAGACTTACGAATCAAATCCCATTCTCTTAAGTCTTCCGCCGCTAATCTAGGCTTTATGCAATTATCAAGGTTAGCAAAAAGCCTAGAAGAGCATTGTATTAATCATGAACAGCATGAGTTCAATGCTAATAAAGATAAGCTAGATAACCTCAGCCCAGCACTGAAAGCAAGCATAGATGAGCTTGCTTTAATGGGGATAACGAGAGAACGTTTATAACTGCCACTCAAATTGTGTTGCTTGGGTAAGAGTGCGTAACAAGGTTTCAAGGCCAGCTTGATCCTCGTCATCAAAACGATTCGCAATAGGGCTATCAATATCTAAAACCCCAATCAACTTACCCGCAACCATAATAGGCAAAACGATTTCAGATTCAGAGGCACTATCACAGGCAATGTGGCCAGGGAAATCGTGGACATTCGCAATTCTCTGGATTTCTTGAGTGCTGGCTGCTGTTCCGCATACACCACGACCAAAAGGAATACGCGTACAAGCGACTTTACCTACGTAAGGCCCCAATACCAGCTCCTCACCTCGTGCAAAATAAACACCAGCCCAGTTAACCTCTTCTAAGCTTTGCATCAGAAAAGCCGCAAACTGAGAAAGATTACAAATCATGTCCTCTTCTTCCATCAATAACCCAGTTAATTGTAAGTTCAAAGATTCATAGAACTCAGGTTTAGATGAAGATTGATCTGTTTCTAGTGTAAACATGGCGCCGTCCTTTCCCTTTTAGAGGTGTAAATAATTAGCCCAGCCATCATAATCAAATATCCCTATACAAAAAAGGCCCCTAATCACTTAGGAGCCTTTCCTTAATACATCACACAGGGATGCATTATTCTATTTCTTGCTGTATCTCTTGAGCTGGCACGTGACGAACGTCCACCCCTTTAACCATATAGATTAAGTGCTGACAAACATGACGCGCATAATCACCGATACGTTCAAGAGATCTTAGTACCCAGATCACATTCAGAATACGAGTGATACTGCGTGGGTCTTCCATCATATAAGTCGCTAGGGAACGCAAAGCTGTTTTATATTCCATATCAACAACACGATCTTGCTTAGCTACCTTGATCGCCATATCGATATCTAGTCGAGCGGTCGCATCAAGCGCATCATGTATCATGCGAGATACCATGGTACCTATACGGTTAATCTCAACATAACCTCTTGGCGACTCACCCTCTTCGATCAAGGATAAGGTAAATTTAGCAATCTTCTTAGCTTCATCACCCATACGCTCAAGTTCACTTACCGCTTTTGAGATAGATAAGATCATACGTAAATCAGAGGCAGCAGGCTGTCGCTTAGCCAGAATGCGTGTACATTCTTCATCAATTAGCTCATCAAGCTTATTAACCGTAGCATCCTGCTCACGTACGTCCTCAGCTAACTCAGAGTTACTGTTTAGTAAGGCTTCAATCGCATCACTTACTTGCTTCTCAACCACGCCACCCATAGTTAGAAAGTGTTGGCGTAAATCTTCAAGCTCAGTATTAAACTGCTGCGATATATGGTGTGTCATTAGTTCTTTCATGATCTTCTTCCTTATCGACAGAGCTAGCCGTAACGACCAGTAATATAATCTTCTGTTTGTTGCTTACTTGGGTTAGTAAACAAGGTATTAGTATCCCCAAATTCAATCAGGTCACCCATATACATGAAAGCAGTATAGTCAGAGACACGAGCCGCCTGTTGCATGTTGTGAGTTACAATTGCGATGGTGAACTCTTCTTTCAACTCATGGATCAATTCTTCAATTTTCAGGGTTGAGATTGGGTCCAACGCAGACGCAGGCTCATCCAATAAAAGAACCTCAGGTTTTACAGCAACGGTACGTGCAATAACCAAACGCTGCTGTTGACCACCAGACATACCTAAAGCACTTTCATGTAGTCTATCTTTTACTTCATCCCAAAGGGCTGCAGAACGTAATGCCCACTCAACAGTTTCATCAAGAATGCGCTTTTTGTTAATCCCTTGAATACGAAGTCCGTAAGCAACGTTTTCATAAATGCTTTTCGGGAAAGGGTTAGGCTTTTGGAATACCATGCCTACACGGCGGCGCAGCTCAGCAACCTCAGTTCCTTTCGCATAAATATTTGTATCATGTAGATTGATCTCACCGGTAATACGGCAAGTATCAACTAGGTCATTCATACGGTTAAAGCAACGTAATAAGGTCGATTTACCGCAACCAGATGGTCCGATAAACGCAGTTACCTTCTTTTCTGGGATGATCATATCAATCCCATTCAACGCCTGCTTATCACCATAGAAAAGTTCTAAGTTGTTCACAGTTAAACAAGGAGTTTCATTTTCGATACGCAAAGTCTGTTGGCTACGCTGCATCGCCGAAATATCAATTGAGTGTGCTTTCATTTCGCTCATAATCGTCTCTTCTCTGCTATCTACATTTCCAGCGATTTATATTTTTCACGTAAGTGATTTCGAATGGTAACAGCTGCTAAGTTTAATAGAGCAATTACTATCACTAACAATAGGGCTGTGGCATAGACAAGTGGTCTTGCCGCTTCAACATTTGGACTTTGGAAACCCACATCATAGATATGGAAACCAAGGTGCATGAATTTTTGATCTAGGTGAATAAATGGGTAGTTACCATCTAACGGTAAAGATGGCGCCAATTTAACAACACCAACAAGCATAAGTGGTGCAACCTCACCTGCGGCACGCGCAACTGCTAGGATGACACCAGTCATGATAGCTGGGCTAGCCATAGGTAAAACAACACGCCATAGTGTCTCTGCTTTGGTCGCACCCAAAGCCAAACTACCTTCACGGACGTTTCTAGGAATACGAGATAAACCTTCTTCTGTTGCAACAATTACCACAGGAACCGTTAGCAGGGCCAAGGTAATTGACGCCCACATCAAGCCACCAGTACCAAATGTTGGTGAAGGTAGAGCTTCTGGGAAGAAAGCTTGGTCTATCGAAGAACCCATAAAGTAGATGAAGAAACCTAAACCGAATACACCGTATACGATTGAAGGTACACCAGCTAGGTTGTTTACAGCGATACGAATCACGCGTGTTAACCAACCTTGGCTCGCATATTCTCTTAGGTAAACCGCTGCAACAACGCCAAAAGGTGTTACCAAGATAGTCATCAGTAATACCATCATGATGGTACCAAAGATAGCTGGGAATACACCGCCTTCAGTATTTGCTTCACGAGGATCATCAGATAAGAATTCCCATAGCTTAGCGCCGTAGAAACCAATTTTATCAAAGACATTCATCGCATTAGGTCTAAAAGCACGAACCACTTTAGCAACCTGTAACTCACTAATAGTGCCGTCCATCGCTTCTACTACGAAAGTATCACGATTGATTTCACCGTAAAGTGTAATCAAACGCTCTTGCAGCACTTTATACTCTTGATCAAATACTGCTCTATCAGCATCTAGGTCAGCTAAGATTGCTGGTGTTAGCTCATCATTAAGCTCTAAAGAACGTTGCTTTAAACGTAAACGCTCTAAACCATGGTTAATCGCACCTATGTCATGTTTTTCAATCTGATAGATGTCTTCATGGATCACTAACGCTCTTTCGATGCTTTTCTCAAAGCTTTCCCAAGTCGCTAACGCACTGTCAGTTGCTTGCTTATCTTGCGTTTCAGCAATCACGGTGCCATTTTCTTTCACTGCTTGCAGGTAACCATAAAGGTTACCCCATTCATGTCTTTCAGCAGCAAATAGCATTTCAGGTTTTGTTACTTCCGTTAGGAAATCATCAATTACCCAACGAAAGTCAGAACCGTAAATATCACGGTTACCTGTTTTCATTAGCGTACGAGAAACAATCTCTTTATCTTCGCTAATTTCAATACCAGCTTCTCTCACTTGTACAGCAGGTACTTCCAGGCTTTCTACTCTTTCTGCAACTAGCTTGTAAGCAGGTTGACCTGGTACTTCATATCTAGCTTCAACAATATCAGCTGGCCAGAAGTGGCCTAAACCACGTACAGCGATAAGAAGTAATAATCCAATTACCATGATCACAGATATTGCCACGGCACCAGCATTTAGCCATACCCATGGATCACCGGACTTAAACCAATTTGAAACGGATGGTTTTTGCATTTTTTTCTCTTTAATACTTGTCATACTCTTGCTCACTATAAGTTACAGAGAACCGTATTTTTTACGTAAATGTTGGCGCACAGTTTCTGCAATCGTGTTAACCACAAAGGTAAACAAGAAGAGCACAAATGCTGCCAAGAACAAGATGCGATAATGTGAGCTATCAACTTCTGATTCAGGTACTTCAACCGCTAAGTTGGCCGCTAGAGTACGCATACCTTCGAAGATGTTGAAATCCATAATCGGTGTATTACCCGTTGCCATCAGTACTATCATTGTCTCACCGACAGCACGACCCATACCTATCATAATGGCAGAGAAGATACCTGGGCTCGCTGTTGGTAGTACCACACGAACCATGGTTTGCCAGTAAGTTGCACCCAATGCTAATGACCCTTGAGTCAGTGCTTTAGGTACGCTGAATATGGCATCTTCAGTAATAGAGAAGATTGTTGGGATAACCGCGAAGCCCATAGCGAAACCAACAACTAAAGCGTTTCTTTGGTCAAACGTAATACCTAGGTCATTAGTGATCCAACCACGCATATCACCCGCAAAGAAGTTCAGCTCAATCACAGGACTCATGGCGACACATGCCCAACCTAAGAAAATGATCACAGGGATCAAGAGTATTGGTTGCCATCCATCAGGTAATAACCAACGAATCTGATTCGGTAAACGAGACCAGATATAAGCAAATAGCAGGATACCTATAGGTAACACCACAAGAATACTGAAGGCTGCAGCTAGGTTTTCTTCAAGGAAAGGCGCAAAGAACAAACCCGCCAAGAAACCAAGAATAACCGTTGGTAGGGCTTCCATAAGCTCGATTACTGGTTTCACCTTACGGCGAAGACCAGGCGCCATAAAGTAAGCCGTATAGATAGCACCACAGATAGCTAACGGCACAGCCATAACCATGGCATAAAACGCCGCTTTTAACGTACCAAACGCAAGTGGCATCAAGCTGTATTTAGGCTCAAAGTCATTGTTAGCAGCAGATGACTGCCAAGTATAAGTTGGCTCTTGATAACCTTCGTACCAGATTTCAGACCATAATGATCCCCATGATACTTCAGGGTGCTCATTATCAATTTTGAAGAAGCGGATACCTTGGCTGTCTTCTAGCAGTAAACCATTCGCTCTTGGAGAGAAAGCAATGTTAGTCGCTGTCTCATCACTCAACTTTTCATTAATTACTTGGCGTGAAGAGGTAGCATTATAAATCGCAACAACACCACGGGTATCTAGTGTAGCGAAGCCTTTACGACGCTGTTCCATCGCCACATCGATAATGCCAACAGGCTGAGTAACATCACGAATAAAGGTTAGGTTTTCAACGTTATCTTCATCACGAACATTAAACCATTGGCTCACTTTACCGCTTGCGTCAGACACCATGATAGATGATTGACCCAGTAAGTAGCTCATTGAAGTTAAATCCTTACCTTCTTCGGTAAGCTGATGCTGAGCCTTAATACGGATATTATCAATATCACGTAAATCAAGCTCTGTCATAGCACCTGACTGAGTGGCTATATATAGATATCTTTGATCACCACTGATAAGCAAAGAGGTTGCATTATCAATAAAAGGTAGCTCGGCTTGAAGTTCGGTTAGCTCCACTTCTTCAGTGATAAAGTTAACGTCTTTTTCAAGCTTAACGATACGGCTTTGAGTATCACCAATAACAACAAGTGTTAAGGCTTCTTCACCGTTTCTAATCGCGACTTGTTTAATGGGAAAGTCAGCAGCATCAATCGCTTGCTCACCAAATGGATACTCAACTAACGGAGTAATTTTTCGTTTGCCATCTGGGTAAGTAATTTTGTAGTTATGTTGAGCAATTACAAGCTGACCATTGTCATAAGCTAGCGCCATAATACGACTGGTATCATCTTCAATCGCAAAGGCTGTCATATCCGCTGCAACCGTGCTTTTTACTTGTTTGATAACATCGCCGTTTAAGTTATCAAAAAAGATAATGCTGCCGTCTTGGGCAACACGCATGGCAACTTCATTTTGCTCTTCAACCGTTAAGTAATGGCTAGCACCACTTTCTTGGTGCGGCAGGCTATACACGGCTTCCGCTTCGATTTCAGCACCTGCAAAAAGTGGCGCAACTTCATATAAAAGGTAAAAACAAATCAGTAGTACAGCAAGAATAACGCTGCTTCCACCTATTGCGATACCGGCTGTAGCAGCCTTGTCTTTTGCTCGTCTCACTTTTCTGTGGCGTAGCAAAGCTGGGCTGTTGAAATCCAAATCTGGGGCTTGACGGTCTGTTGTTTTACTCATCAGAAATCATCTTGTAATTTGTTGCATATTTGTGACAACAGCAAGCATAAGAAAAGCAGGAAAGACTAATCTTTCCTGCTTATGATCTTGCTGTACCATTCAAATGTTATTGAATGCCTAGATCGCTCAAGTACTTGTTAGCAACCTTGCTAGGTAGTGGTACATAACCATCTTTTACTACAACTTCTTGACCAAGTTGAGACAATACCATTTTAACGAATTCACGTTGTAGTGGATCAAGAGGCTTGTTTGGAGCCTTGTTCACGTAAACGTATAGGAAACGTGATAGTGGGTAAGAACCTTTCGCAGCATTTAGAGGCGTCGCTTCTATGAACTTACCGCCTTCTTTTTTCGCTAGTGGGATAGCGCGTACAGAAGATGTTTTATAACCGATACCAGAGTAACCGATACCGTTCAAAGATGTTGATACAGACTGTACAACAGATGCTGAACCTGGCTGCTCATTTACACTGTTTTTGTAGTCACCTTTGAAAAGCGCTTTCTTTTTAAAGTAACCGTATGTACCTGATACTGAGTTACGACCGAACAATTGAACGTCGCGGTTAGCCCAAGCACCAGTTAGGCCTGTTGCACCCCAGTTAGTGATATCTTGGTTGTATCCACCTTTACGTGTAGAAGAGAAGATAGCATCGATTTGTGGCAAAGATAGGCCTTTAATTGGGTTATCTTTGTGTACAAAAACCGCAAGAGCATCGATTGCTACTGGAATCGCTGTTGGCTTGTAGCCATATTTCTTTTCGAAAGCAGCAACTTCTTTGTCCTTCATAGTACGGCTCATTGGGCCGAAGTTTGAAGTACCTTCAGTTAGTGCTGGTGGCGCAGTAGAAGAACCTGCAGCCTGAATTTGAATGTTAACATTTGGGTATAAACGTTTAAAATCTTCCGCCCAAAGTGTCATTAGGTTTGCCAGTGTGTCCGAACCAACACTTGAAATGTTGCCAGAAACACCGCTTGCCTTATTATATGAAGGCAGCATTGGATCAACAGCAGCAACAGCACTTACAGATAAACTTGCGGCAGCAGTAAGAGCTAGACCGGCAACTAAATTTTTCATCATTACAATAGCCTCAGTGGTTACATCCAAATTCATGGGGTAATTCCCATATCTTGTTTGATGATTGATACTATAGCGAGGGAATGTGACAAAAATGTTAAAGCCAGACAGGCTCCTAAATTTGTATTCAAGTTTTTTGTTTATTAGCAATAAATCTCATATATATCAGATAGTTATAAATAAATATTTTTAACTTTTTTTTCAAAAAAACGCTTTTTATTAAATTAAAGCGTCTTTATCAGTGTCATAAAAGCATCTTTTATTACGCCCTTTGTCACATTTGTTATGTGCAGCTATTTTTCTTATTAAGATAAATCCTTGATCTAATTAACACTTACTGTGTATTTGGCATTTGAAATCCCATAAACTTGAGCCTCAAAGGCGAAAATACGTCTTAAATCAATACATAACAAACAGTCTGTGGACTTTGATCATGCTAAAAATAATAATCGACCTAGCTGAGTCGCTTTCTTCTGTGATAGGTAAGTGCGTTGCCTGGCTTACTTTAGGAATGATGGCGCTAACCTGCCTTATCGTTGTCATGCGTTATGGCTTTAATGCCGGCTCTATTGCTTTACAAGAGTCAGTACTTTACCTACACGCGTTAGTCTTTATGTTAGGCGCCGCCTACACCTTTAAGTCAGATGAACATGTGCGTGTAGATGTTTTCTATCGCGGTTTTAGTGATAAGAAAAAAGCGTGGGTAAACCTAGTAGGAGGAGTTCTCTTCCTTTTACCTGTCACCCTTTATACCAGTTACTTGAGTTTTGATTATGTCTCTGCATCTTGGAGAGTCATGGAAACATCACAAGAACCTGGCGGCCTACCTTTCGTTTACTTATTAAAAACCTTGATACCTTTAATGATGATTACCCTCATTATTCAAGGCCTTGCCGACATATTTAAGAGCATAGGCATAATTACAGGCCAACTCTCTTCTGAATCAACACAAGGACCTCAAAATGACTGAGTTAATTCCACTCTGGCTCTTTGGGGCTGTTTGTATCTTTTTACTCTTTGGCTACCCTGTTGCCTTCTCATTAGCTGGTACAGCATTAATTTTTGCTGGCCTTGGCAGCATGATGGGAACCTTCGACCCCGTTTTCTTAGAAGCTCTGCCTAATCGCCTATTTGGCATTATTCGTAATGAAACCCTGATTGCGGTGCCTTTATTCGTCCTTATGGGCGTCTTGTTAGAAAAGTCTAAGCTTGCCGAAAAACTACTAGATAGTATGGCAATGCTATTTGGTACTTTGCGTGGTGGCTTGGGAATTTCTGTGATTCTAGTGGGTATGCTACTCGCAGCGAGTACAGGGATAGTAGGTGCGACGGTTGTTACCATGGGGATGATCTCATTACCTACCATGTTACGTCGCGGTTATGATCCATCTCTTGCCGCAGGCACAATCTGTGCAACAGGGACACTTGGTCAAATCATCCCACCTTCTATTGCACTAGTACTTTTAGGCGATGTTATGTCCAATGCTTTCCAAAAAGCACAATTGGAAATGGGCATTTTTTCTCCTAAAACCGTATCAGTAGGCGACCTCTTTGTTGGTGCCTTGATTCCAGGCTTACTATTAGTAGTTGCCTACATTTTATATGTGGCAATTGTGGCTTGGTTACAGCCTCACAAAGCCCCAGCAGTGCCTAAGGATGAATTATTAGCAGGCTCTACAGAGCCAGTATATATTCTTCTGATAAAAGGCTTGGTGCCACCATTGACCCTTATCTTAGCGGTACTAGGTTCTATTTTGACAGGTATTGCGACGCCAACAGAAGCTGCTGGTGTCGGTGCTTTTGGTGCAGCAATCTTGGCACTAGCCAGTGGTCGTTTAAACCTTACTACCTTAAAAGAAGTGGTTTACTCCACTACACGCGTTACTTCAATGGTATTTTTAATCCTGATCGGGGCGTCACTATTCTCCCTTGTCTTTAGAGGATTTGGTGGCGAAGAGTTAATTCATAACTTCTTTAGCCAATTACCAGGTGGTGTCTTTAGTGCCATGCTAATTGTCATGTTAGTCATGTTCCTATTAGGCTTTATCTTAGACTTTATCGAGATTACCTTTGTTGTGGTGCCTATTGTTGCACCGGTTTTATTAGCAATGGGGTTAGATCCCGTTTGGTTAGGTATCATGATGGCAATTAACTTGCAGACATCTTTCCTAACACCACCATTTGGTTTTGCACTATTTTATTTACGAGGTGTAGCACCGCCAGAACTGAAAACTCAATCAATCTATAAAGGCGTTGTCCCTTTTATCTTGATTCAAGTTGCCATGTTGGTGCTATTAGCCATTTACCCAGAGTTAGCCACTTGGTTACCGAGTGTCATTTACGGTGATTAAGCCAAGCATATAAGAGGACATCCTATGAAAGCGGTTCAAATACAAGATTATGGCCCAGCATCCGATTTGGCTGTGGTTGAAGCTCAAAAACCTGTCATTGCAGCAGGTCAGCTATTAGTAGAAATAGGCGCGGCAGGTATCAATCCAGTCGATACTTATATTCGTTCTGGTACTAACAACTACCAAGCCAGCTTCCCTCATACACCAGGGAACGATGGTGCAGGTACTGTGGTCGAAGTGGCTGACGATGTGACTGAGTTTAAAGTCGGCGATCGTATCTACTTTAGTCGTTGTTTATCAGGATCATCTGCTGAATTCGCTTCATGCTTGGCTGAAAAGGCGTTTCCGCTACCTGATAACATTAGCTTTGAACAAGGCGCTTGCTTGGGCGTACCTTACACCACAGCCCATAGAGCTTTATTCGGCCGAGCGCATGCTCAAGCAGGCCAAAAAGTATTGATTCATGGTGGTACAGGCGCTGTTGGTATTGCTGC
The DNA here is from genome assembly GCF_000967665.1 of Marinomonas sp. S3726. Lineage (NCBI taxonomy): Bacteria > Pseudomonadati > Pseudomonadota > Gammaproteobacteria > Oceanospirillales > Oceanospirillaceae > Marinomonas > Marinomonas sp. S3726. The sequence continues at coordinate 167,599 of NZ_JXYC01000004.1, forward strand.
CGTACAACTTGCTTTAGCGGCAGGCTTAGAAGTTGTGGCTAGTGCAGGCTCAGAAGCCGGTGAAGCGCTTCTTAAGGAGCAAGGGGCTCATCATGTGATTAATCACAAAGATGCAGACCACCTTGTCCCTTTTCAAAACCTAGAAAATGGCTTTGATGTCATTATCGAGATGCTTGCAGACCAAAACTTGGATCAGGACTTAAAAGCCCTAGCCCACGGTGGCTGTGTTGCGGTTATCGGTAACAGAGGTACTGTCGAAATTAATCCAAGAGACCTCATGGCTCGTGATGCCGCTGTTGTTGGGGTTGCCCTTGCTAATGTAAAAACACCTGCCCTTAAGCAAATTGGTCAGTCACTTTACCCGCTACTAAGTTCAGGCTTACTTACACCTGTCGTTCGTAAAACCTATTCTTTGGATGAACTTGGCCTAGCCCATGAGGATGTTTTAAAAGCAGGTGCATTAGGTAACCTAGTTGTCACTTTAGCGAATTAAACTCTCTTCTATCGAGAAGGGTTTCAACTTTATGGTCATTAATACCTTGTTTTAATGGCCATATTTTTAAAATGAAACTAGGCTCACTATATGAAATAGAAACTTTACTAATACGCTATTTCAGCCCAAACTTATTTGCTAGCCTAACTTAATAATGCACTTTGAAAGGAGCCTTATATGAGTGTGACAGTCGTTGTAAGCTTTAAAGTTAAGCCACCTTTAGTAAATGAATTTATTGACCTTCTCCAGTCCCACCAAGCGAGTATGATTCAAGCTGGTGCCAAAAATGTGGCCATCTTTACTACTCCTGATAGAGCCAACAAAGTTTTTGAGATAGAAAACTGGGATTCTGTTGATGATCATAAAGAATATGTTCGAATGATTTCCGAAAGCCCTGAACTTGAGAAGTTTAATGGTTATCTTGTTGAACCTTATAAAGTTTCTTATTTAGAAGAAGTCTCTAGGTTGGACGCTTTCTAACCTTCTAGAAAAGCTTTTATCTAAACAAAAGACAACAAGTCTTTACCTATTCTAGCCGCCATTGTATAAACTGATTTTATCTATACTAAATGGCGGAGAGAAATGTGTTAACGCCCTCTGATGTACTATCCTTGCCCATTCAGGCACACACCCATGACCATGAGTATCATCAGTTGGTCATAGTGCTTGATGGCGACACGGATTTTGACATTCAGGGACAGGGCAAACAACTCGCCCCTGGCGGTGGTTGTGTCGTACCTTCAAGTGAAGGCCATGCTTTTGCAGGTTTAGGTGAAAACCGCATCATGGTAGTGAACTTACCTATCCCTCCTCAACAGGCCATTACCCAAGAAGAGTACGAGTTGGTTTCACGCATGTTTGATCAGGCAAGCTTTTTCCAGCTTAATGCTAGATTAAAACTATTGGCCACCAGCTTAAGCAGCGAGTTAGAACAGCACCCTGATGACAAGCTACTTGCCAGAGCCTGTGGTAACACATTGCTTAGTGCAATACGCCACCAACTTACCGAAACAGACATAGTCACGCCGACAACAGCTGGCCGTCGATTAGACATAGATAAGTTGGATCAATATATAGATAACAACCTTTCTCGCCGAATTCAGATGCAAGAATTAGCTCAGTTTTGTTTCTTAAGTGTGAGTCAATTTCATCAAAGGTTTAAAGAGAAAATGGGCCTAACTCCCCATCAATATGTACAGCAAAAGCGCCTCAAGCATGCCCAATTTTTATTAGCCAATGGCTACTCAGCCTCTCAAGCGGCAAGCCTTTGTGGTTTTTCCAGCCAAAGCGCAATGACCACACTTTTCTCTCAAGAATTAGGGATAAGCCCAGTTCGCTTTCAAAAGCTTTACCTCACTTAAACTTCCCTCGTTCGCCCAGAGTTTTTTGTAAAATTAGGCGAGCATTCAATAAGACTGAAATTAAAAGTCATCATACAGTAAGCAAAATGTCACATTAGCAACTCGCTAACACAGTTTGATTTGTCGATATTGTTCTAAAATCAAAACAGCGAGCGCTTGTATTCTATCTCCCCACTTGGGTATGGAGCTTACTTATGTTTAACGCAATTGATGTGCTTGATTCTTCTTTCATCAAGCAAAAACCTGCCCAGTTATGGGAACTGATCTCTCCCTTATACAATGTGGATGAAGCGAGCTGGTTAACTCAGCTACTGCCTCTTGCTAAGCCTTCTAAAGAAACGCTTGAAGCAACCACGAACAATGCAACAGCGCTTATTCAAGCCGTACGTGCTGATGATGAAGCCAGCAGCATGATTGATTCATTGTTATTAGAATACAGCCTAGATACCAAAGAAGGCATTCTTCTAATGTGTCTAGCAGAAGCCTTGATGCGTGTGCCTGATGGCGAAACAGCCGATGCTTTTATCCGTGACAGACTGAGCGCTGCGGACTGGAATAGCCACTTAAAAAATTCTGATTCATTTTTTGTAAACGCTTCAACTTGGGGCTTGATGCTAACAGGTAAAGTTGTTGGCATGAGTGAAAAAGAAGATGGCACTCCCGCTAATCTGATGAATCGCTTGGTAAACCGCTTATCCGAACCTGTTATTCGAAAAGCCATGTATCAAGCAATGAAAATCATGGGGCACCAATTCGTTCTAGGCCGCTCTATCAAAGAAGCTCTTTCTCGCGGTAAAAGCTATCGTGATAAAGGTTATAGCTATTCATTCGATATGTTAGGTGAAGCAGCGCTGACACAACAGGATGCTGATAAATACCTTGATGCTTACATGCGCGCAATTGATAGCGTGGCAAAAGACACTTATAAAGGTAGCGCAGCAAACCCAACTATCTCAATCAAGTTATCTGCTCTTCACCCAAGATACGAAGTTGCGCAAGAAGCTCGAGTAATGTCTGAGCTATTTGAAAGTGTAAAAAATCTTATTATCAAAGCTAGAGCGAAAAATGTCGGTATTACTATCGATGCCGAAGAAGCTGATCGCCTAGAAATGTCTTTGACGCTCTTTGCAAAGCTTTACCAAGACCCTGTTTGTAAAGGCTGGGGCTTATTTGGTTTAGTCATTCAGGCTTACTCTAAACGCGCTCTTCCGGTTCTAACTTGGTTAACAGCCATTGCAGCAGAGCAAGGAGATCAGATCCCTGTACGCTTGGTAAAAGGTGCTTACTGGGATGCTGAAATCAAACTGTGTCAACAAAAAGGTTTTGATGGTTACCCTGTTTATACACGTAAAGAATCAACAGATACGTCTTACCTTGCCTGCGCCCATTACCTATTAAGCCAGCATGCAAGGCAGTGGATCTTCCCTCAGTTTGCAACACATAATGCTCATACAATTGCAGCGATTAATGCGATTGCAGGCAATACAGGTGCAAGTACAGCTGAGTTCGAATTCCAACGCCTACATGGTATGGGTGATGCGCTTTATAACCGCGTAATCAAAGATCAATCTGTGAATGTACGTATTTATGCGCCTGTTGGTAGCCATAAAGACCTACTTCCTTACCTAGTTCGTCGCTTGCTTGAAAATGGCGCGAATAGCTCTTTCGTACATAGGCTGGTGGATGCTAAATGCCCAGTCGAAGAGTTAACTCATCACCCTGTTGAAACCCTGTTAAGCCGTAAAACACTGGCTAATCCTTATATCAAGCTACCAATTGATATGTTCGAAGAGCGCCAAAACTCTTTTAGCCCAAATATCGACATCAGCTCTCAATGGCAGCCATTTGAAAAAGAAGTGCAAAGCTTTATGCAAAACACTTGGCAAGCAGGCCCATTAGTTTCTGGTGAAAAACTAGCGACAGACATACAGCATCTAGTTCGTAGCCCATACAAGCAAAGTCAGATAGTGGGTGAACTAAACTGGGCAGACGCAGATCAAGTAAGCCTTGCTATCAGCAAAGCACAAGACGCTTTCCCAAGTTGGTCAGCAAGACCTATGTCTGAACGTGCTGCTTGCCTTTTAAAGATGGCTGACTTGTTAGAGCAAAATCTGGCTGAGTTTGTTGCAATTTGCCACAAGGAAGCAGGTAAAACCATACAAGACAGCATTGATGAAGTAAGAGAAGCGGTAGACTTCTGTCGTTACTACGCTTGCTTCAGCCAAGATAATCTAGCCCAAGCTAAGCCTTATACTGACTTTAGAGGCAAGCAACAGCAGCAAACATTTGAAGCCAGAGGTGTATTTGCTTGTATTAGCCCTTGGAACTTCCCATTGGCTATCTTCCTTGGCCAAGTAACTGCCGCACTGGTTGTCGGTAATACGGTTGTTGCTAAACCTGCAGAGCAAACCTGCTTAATTGCCATGCGTGCGGTAGAGCTATTGTTAGAAGCAGGCATTCCCGCCGACGTTATTCATCTATTGCCGGGTGATGGCGCAACTGTGGGTAATGCAATTACCTCTGACAAGCGTATTGCTGGTCTTGCTTTTACCGGCTCCACAGGAACAGCACAACGTATTAACCGTGCGCTATCTGCTCGTGGTGTCGACCCTGTTCCTCTCATTGCTGAGACAGGTGGACAGAATGCCATGATAGTTGACTCCACAGCATTGCCAGAGCAAGTTGTAAGAGATGCGGTTAATTCAGCCTTTGCTTCAGCAGGTCAACGCTGCTCAGCTCTGCGTGTACTCTTTGTACAAGCAGATATCGCTGACCGTGTTATCACCATGCTACAAGGTGCGATGCAAGAGCTAGTGGTTGCTGACCCTCAGTTCCACAGTACAGACCTTGGCCCTGTGATTGATAAAACAGCTCAGAACAAGCTTGCTGCGCACATTGAAACCATGAAAAAAGAAGCGAAGTTAATTGGTCAAACAAAGCTACCAGAAGCATGCGATCAAGGTACCTTTATTGCACCAACTGCGTTTGAGCTAAGCAGCATTAATCAATTAGGTGATGAGCAATTCGGCCCTATTCTGCACTTGGTACGCTACCAAGCTAGCGAGTTGGAGAATATGATTGAAGAGATCAATAACTCAGGTTTTGGCCTCACCATGGGTGTTCATAGCCGTAATGAAACCACCTGCCAACGCATTGCTGAGCTTGCGCGTGTAGGTAACCTTTATATTAACCGAGATCAAATTGGTGCCGTTGTAGGTGTTCAACCGTTCGGTGGTCAAGGCCTATCAGGCACAGGACCAAAAGCGGGCGGACCTCATTATTTAGCGGCCTTTATGAAATAAAGTGTGGCGCCACACTTTATTTATAAGCAGCCAATACAGGTAAAAGAATTTAGGTACAGATATTATGAATGCTAATAAAACACAAATAGATAAGGCAATGCAGGCGTTTCCACTATGGAACCAACTAGGTACTGAGCAACGCGCTGAAAAGCTAACAAACAGCCTTAATACCTTAACAGGTGATGCAAGAAAAATGGCTCAGTGGCAGATTAATAATGCACTAGCTCAAATTGCCGCTAAGCAGCTAATGCCAGGGCCTACAGGAGAAAGTAACCTACTTTCAAACCAAGGTCGTGGTGTATTTGTCAGCCTTATTACAGACTTGTCAGCTCAAAGAGAGCAACTATTTACAGCTGTTGTAGGCCAGGTTTATGCCGCCTTAGTTGCAGGAAACAGTGTAATTCATCATGGTGAAATGGGTCAGACTCTTCTAGCGAGTTTAGATGCTTATTTACCTGAAGGTGTCTTACAGGAAGCAAACCAAGCAGAGCATCAAGAGAACTTACAAGACATACGACTCGCTGGTGTTTGTGCACTAACGGATGATAAGAACTTGATTGAAATAAAACAGACACTTGCGAATAAAGAAGGCCTTTTATGTCAGCTAGTAAGTGAAACTGATTTCATCAATTACTCAAATCAGGCTAAACCAAGCTTTATTCACCAATTCACTACGGAGCAAACCATTAGTACCAATACGACCGCAGTTGGTGGTAATGCAACACTTCTAGAATTAGGCAGTAAAACAGATTAACCCCTGTTTAACGGCATTAAAAAAGGCTTCAAAGTTTAACTTTGAAGCCTTTTTTGTACTTACTAATAAAGTGATTTAACTAGTCAGCGTCACGAGCATTGATATAAGCACGTTCAGACACGGCATGCCATTTACTCACTTTAGAACGGAAGTCCATGAAAGAGTCGTATACTTTCTTACTCATTTCATCACCTGCCGCCACTTCTTTCAAAGTCTCATCAGAAGCGGAACGCAATTGTGCGAGTACTTCTTTCGGGAAAGGCTTAAGTTGAACATTATGATCATTAACTAGAGTCTCTAGAGCGTCATTGTTCAAAGCCGTAAACTCATCAAGCATATCTTGGTTAGCCTGACGGCCAGCCGCTTTAACAATCAACTTAAGATCTGCTGGTAATGCATCAAATGCTGTTTTGTTAACCATAGCTTCAAGCGTTGTACCTGGCTCATGCCAACCTGGGTAGTAGTAGAATTTAGCTGCTTTATAAAGACCAAATGCTAGGTCGTTATATGGACCAACCCACTCTGTCGCATCAATCGTACCTGTTTGTAAAGCAGTAAAGATTTCGCCACCAGGCAAGTTAACCGGTGTACCACCTACTTTTTTAAGTACTTCACCACCTAGGCCAGGAATACGCATTTTCAGGCCTTGGAAGTCATTAATAGAGTTAATTTCTTTGTTAAACCAACCACCCATTTGAACACCAGTATTACCTGCTGCCATAGGGACTAGATTAAATGGAGCATATACTTCTTCCCACAGAGCCATACCGCCGCCATGACTAACCCAAGCATTGATTTCTTGTGCAGTTAATCCAAAAGGAACCGCAGCAAAGAATTGTGCCGCTGGCGCTTTACCTTTCCAGTAATAAGACGCACCGTGGCCCATTTCGGCGGTACCACGAGATACAGCATCAAAGACTTCTAGTGGCGGTACTAACTCACCCGCTGCATAAACTTTTACATTCAGACGTCCACCGGACATCTCTGTAATGTTTTTTGCTAGTTTCTCTGCACCTGTACCCAAACCAGGGAAGTTTTTCGGCCAGGTAGTTACCATTTTCCAGTTGATCACTTCGGCTTTAGTTTCAACCTTCGCTTGCTCTTCAGCTTTTTCACCACCGCCACAAGCGACTAAGGTTGCGGCTGCTAACCCTGCAACCGCCCACTTTCCAAAACTTTTTGCTGTAAACATTTTGATTCCTCAGCTTTTATTGTTATTTATATTGCTTTTATCAGCCTATTGATAAGGTCTAAAAAGTCAGCTTTGCCCATCTAAACAAAACTAATAAAACAAATACTAGGCGCACTAGCTCATTGTCTCAACTGATTTTTTTAACATTATTCAAATTTATAGTGTTTGTAATTTAGCAAAAGCTAAGACGAGCCATTTTGTGCCTTCATCATCAAAGTTTACTTGCACTCTCGCTTGAGGCCCCTGTCCTTCATAATTGATCACCAAACCTTCACCAAAAACAGGGTGAGTCACTCTATCGCCCATGCTGATATTGGTTTCAGGCACTTGATAACCATCTAGCACTGAGTTGTTAGGGCGAGCAAAGTTAGGTCTTTGAGTCGAGACAGGTCGAGACACTTGTGATCTTAGGCGTACCTCTTCTAAGCAGTCACTTGGAATTTCATTGATAAAGCGTGATGGACTATTAAAAGACTCACTACCATGCAAACGGCGTGATTCAGCATAGGTAATATAGAGCTTCTCCATTGCACGTGTTATTCCCACGTAACATAAGCGCCTTTCTTCCTCTAAGCGTCCAGGCTCTTCAAAAGACATACGGCTTGGGAACAAGTTCTCCTCTACACCCGTCAAGAAAACAAGCGGGAACTCAAGACCTTTCGCTGAGTGTAAGGTCATCAATTGAATAGCATCTTGATATTCATCTGCTTGTGCTTCACCTGCATCAAGTACCGCTTGGTCTAAGAAGGCCATCATAGGGGAGCTATATTCTTGCTCTTCGGCTTCGGTTTGAGTCCAGCTAAAACCACTGGCAGCACTAACCAGCTCTTTTAAGTTTTCGACTCTAGCCTCTCCTTTCTCACCCTTCTCTTTTTCATGGAAGGCAATCAAGCCAGCTTCTTGGATTAGCTGCTCAAATACTTCACCTAGGCCTAGGTCATTGCTTTGTACACTATTCGTCATGCCATCAACCAAACCAAGAAAAGCAGCAATGGCATTGGTTGCTCTGGCAGGAAGCAGTTTTTGTCGCACAATTTCAGAGGCGGCTTGCCACATAGAACAGCCTTGGTCTCGGGCTAGTTCACGAATTGTGCCTATGCTTCGCTCACCAATGCCCCTAGGAGGAACATTAATCACTCGCTCCATGGCACCATCATCATTAGCATCTATCGCTAGTCTGGCGTAAGCCAAGGCATTCTTTATCTCTAATCTGTCATAGAATCGATGGCCACCATAAATACGATAAGCCATTTGCTCTCTTACCAAACACTCCTCTAATACTCGTGATTGAGCATTGGAGCGATACAAGATAGCCATATCTCTTAAACTTGATCCGTCATCGCGCCATTTTTTAATGATACTTAGAATAAATCTGGCTTCATCTTGTTCATTAAAACCAGCGTAAAGGGAAATCTTTTCCCCTTCTGGGCTTTCGGTCCAAAGCTCCTTTCCTAGACGATCGTCATTATTCTTAATCAGGCCATTAGCGGCTTTTAGAATGTGGCCCGTAGAGCGATAGTTTTGCTCCAAACGAATCGTCTGCACCTCATTAAAGTGCTTAGTGAAGTTCTGTATGTTTTCTATTTTTGCCCCGCGCCAGCCATAAATGGATTGGTCATCATCACCCACCGCCGTAATTGAGCCTTTATCACCCACAAGAATTCGTAGCCAAGCATATTGGATGCTGTTGGTATCTTGAAATTCGTCCACCAGCACATGTACAAAGCGCTCTTGGTAATGGCGTAATAACGCCGGATTGCCTAACAAAAGCTCGTGCGCACGTAATAAAAGCTCACCAAAGTCTAAAGTACCATTACGCTCACAGGCTTCTTCATAGGTGTAATAGAGTTCACGCATCCCTTTAGAGAAAGGATCATGGCTATCAGGAACATGAGCGGCACGTCTGCCCTCATCTTTTTGAGCATTAATGAACCAGCAAACTTGCTTTGGAGGCCAGCGGGTTTCATCAATATTTTGTTCTCGCATGATACGTTTAACCATACGTAACTGATCGTCGCTATCCATGATCTGGAAATTTTCTTTTAGTCCTGCATCACGCCAATGGGCACGCAACAAACGATGTGCTAAACCGTGGAAGGTGCCCACCCACATACCTTGAGGAGGAACACCAACCAGTTGCTCTATCCTCGCCTGCATCTCTTTAGCGGCTTTATTGGTAAAAGTTACCGCCATTATGCTAAATGGTGAAACTTCATAGGCATGCATTAACCAAGCGATTCTATGCACTAGAACACGTGTTTTACCGCTACCAGCGCCGGCAAGTATCAAGGTATTTTGCAAGGGAGCAGCAACAGCTTCTCGTTGCTTATCATTTAAAGAATCAAGAATAAAAGAAACATCCATTGAGCAGGTTCCGCCTTGCTAATTAAGTGGCTAAAAATTGATTTAATCTTTCTGTCACATAAAAAAACTACCATAGTGGTTGATTTTTGATCGATTTTACGGTTTTTTATGTGTTGTAACTTGTTGACCTCTATTTTGACTTTTTTCACCTGTCGATGACAGTGATCTATGCATTTCATTGTCATTGAAATACATCAAAGGAAAAAACGATGAACAAACTAGCTACCGAGTTAAGTGAACTAAAAACAGAACTTTTACACGCATCTATCAGTTTTGATAATGAGAAAAACGAGAAGCTACAAAAAGAAGACGGCGTACGTATGTTAAAAGCGCGTCGTGGTATTGAAGCTTATCGAGAGCAAAAAAGCTTATCTGATTCCATTTCAAATGGATGGGATATTAACTAATTTCGCTCAGACAAGCGAAAAAAGCCAAGTTAATAACGGCTGACGCTCACTTTTTGATGTGATCTTAATTACCTTAGCCATAATAAGGTAACAAATAGAAACATCATTTCCTTCTATTGCTGTTTTTCCCAGCAAGGTGCCTTTTCCGCCCTAAAAAAACATTCAATTCACTTACGTTTACATACGCTTTCCATTCACTGCAGACATTTGCTAGCGGTGCTAGACCTGTTGGAGTAACATAGCTAGGTTTTTTAAAGCGCTAATTAAATAGCACGCAATTAATAATTATAATAGAGCGAGTAACCCTTTTGGGGAGTCACCATGTTTGAAAACATTCAAGCTGCGCCAGCAGATCCTATTCTTGGTTTAAACGAGTCTTTTGCTAATGAAACTAGCCCTAACAAAATCAATTTAGGGGTTGGTGTATATAAAGATGAGCAAGGTAAAACACCTATTCTGCAAGCCGTTAAACAAGCAGAAGAAAGATTATTATCCAGTGAAACCAGTAAAAGTTATTTAAGTATTGAAGGAACATCTCAATACCGTGAAGCAGTACAAGGCCTTTTATTCGGCCAAGACCATCCAATTATTACCAAAAAACTAGCTCACACCGCCCATACACCTGGCGGAACGGGCGCACTTCGTGTTGCTGCTGAATTTATTAAAAAGCATATTCCCAATGCGACCGTTTGGGTAAGCAACCCAACCTGGGCAAACCATCAAGCCGTTTTTCAATCTGTCGGTTTAGAAGTGGCTAGCTACGCCTACTATGATGCCGTGAATAAAAGTCTAGATTTTGAAGCCATGCTTGCAAGCTTGTCTCAAATCCCTGAAGGCGATGTGGTTCTTTTCCATGGCTGCTGTCACAACCCAACCGGCATAGACCCAACAACAGAACAATGGCAGCAATTAGCGAACCTTTGCAGCAAACAAGGTTTCTTACCTTTGTTTGATTTTGCCTATCAAGGTTTTGGCATAGGTTTAGAAGAAGATGCGAAGGGCTTGAGAACCTTTACTCAGCAAGTACCAGAAATGCTAATTGCGAGCTCATTTTCTAAAAACTTTGGTTTGTACAATGAGCGTGTTGGCGCCATTACGCTTGTTTGTGATACCACAGAACAAGTGGATGCCGCTTTTACTCAGTTACAGCGTACCATACGAACAAATTACTCCAATCCACCCGCTCACGGTGCAGCGATTGTGACAGAAATTCTATCTGATCCAGCGCTGCGTAGCTTATGGGAGATGGAGCTTGAAAGTATGCGTAAGCGTATTCATGAGATGCGTAGCCTATTTGTTAGCACTTTAAGAGCTAACGGCGTAGATCAAGACTTCTCTTTCATCTCTCGTCAACAAGGTATGTTCTCTTTTTCAGGCTTAACACCCGATCAAGTCAGCCGTTTAAGACAAGAGTTTGCCATTTATATTGTCGGTTCAGGCCGTATCAATGTTGCTGGCATCACTCACGAGAATATTAAGCCTTTATGCGATGCAATTAGTACCGTTGTTCAGAACAACTAACTAAAACGATTAAAGCGTCTTAAAAGCAGTCCTTTTATAAGGGCTGCTTTTTTTTGCACATCAATAAATTTCTCACTTGTTCTAGGTAGGCATTAAGCATTATTCTGCCTTATCTAATTTAGTTAAGAACCTAAGGACTCTCACCTATGTCTGCTACTTTGATTTATTGTTATGACCCAATGTGTAGTTGGTGTTGGGGCTTTCAACCGACTTGGAAAGCATTGCAATTAGCACTTTCCCCCTATATTGAAAGTGGAGAGATTCAAATCCAACCAATGTTAGGTGGATTAGCTGTTGATTCAAATGCACCTATGCCCTTACCTATGCAAACCAAGCTAGCTGGTGTTTGGAAGCAGATCGAAAACCAATTAGGCACTCAGTTTAATCATAACTTTTGGCAAGATTGCCAACCTAGACGCTCCACCTACCCTGCTTGCCGAGCTTGCCTAGTAGCAAGAGATCAAAATCTAGAAAAAGAGATGTCAGCGCAAATACAACAAGCCTATTATCTCAACGCACAAAACCCGTCCGATCTAGATACTTTAGCGCAATGTGCAGCTAAAATTGGATTAAAGGAAGACGGCTTTTTAAAAGCCATGGAACACTGTAAAAAAGCAGAGGTACTCGAACAGGAAGCTCAAATAGCGCGTCAATTAGGGCTTAATTCTTTTCCATCCATTGCCTTGGTCATGGCAAATCAGATGATTCAAATTCCATTAGACTATCTTAATGCGGACCAAATGCTAACAGATATTCTTGCAGCCTTAACGCAATTAAAAAGCGTCTAATACTTTCTTTAAAAGCTAAAACTCATTAGATATTCTAGTGAGTTTTAGTCAATACATTTTTGCTTATTATCTTTTTTTAAAGTCATATTAATATAAATCCCCTTTATTCGAGCGGCTCGTATAAGGCGGTAAGCCAATGTCTTTTTGCAAATGACTAGATAAGTTTGTCAGCTGATCAAACTCTCTCTTAGATATATTTCCTCTACTTAAATCGTTGTTATTATTGTGTTTAGCTAGGTTTTTCAAAATGGCTTTAAAGGCTTTTTTAATAACGTCTAATAAACTTATCAATAATGGGTACATGCTTGCATCTCCTTGTGTTTAGGCTTTTAATCATGCCTAAGAGAGGCGTAATACACGAACGCTAAAAACTAACGTCAATAATAAGATAAACTTATGGATGCTCAGTTATGGATACTAGAGTCACACATTTAAAAGCCATTCATTACTTTGCTGTCGCCAGCAAAACCTTAAGTTATACCAAGGCAGCCCAAGAACTTTTCGTCTCCCAAGCTGCTGTGAGCCAACAGATACGCCTCTTAGAAGAACATCTAGGTAATAAATTATTTTATCGCGCTGGCCGTGATATGCAGCTCACCACTCAAGGTCATATTCTTGCAGACTATTTAGGCGATGCTTTTGAGCTAATAGGAAAAGGACTAGACAGAGTCAAAGCCGAGCCTTTTGCAGGTAACCTCAGTGTCATTTGCCCACAGAGTTTTGCTTCTAGCTGGGTGATGCCTAAGCTTTGGCGCTTTACCGCTATGCATGATGAGATTACGGCTAGATTGCTTTGTTGTGACTACAGAGAAGATTTAAGAGCCGGTAATGCCGATATCGACATTACAACAGAAATTGACTCTCAAAAAGATTGTCAGCAAATAAAGCTGCTGGAAACGAACCTCGTCTTAGTTGCCTCAAAATCCCTCGTTGAGAGTATTAAATTTAAGAGTATTGACGACTTACTAAGGTGCTGGTTAATACAAGCTGACGAAGCTGAGTTCTCATGGTCTGCTTTTTTTACAGAATATGGCATTGATACCAATGTGAAACAAAAGCTTTGGGCAGAAGTGGGCTCTTGGTATATGGGAATCAGCGCCGTAAAAGCTGGCCACGGCGTGTTTATTTGTCCAGAAATAATGATCCAAGATGACCTAGAATCAGGTGAACTTGTACATATTTTGCCGCAATTCCCTTTTAGTAAAAGCCTCACTTTTTACATGAACTATCAGGCGTTTTCGCCTCGCATTGAACGTATTAAAGCATTTGAAAAATGGATTTTAGATGAGTTAGCTGGAATAACGATTGATCCTTTTGAGCATCGCCATCAAAGCTTGAAGCCAATAGCTGGCAAGCATTAATGCCTGCCAGCTCAAATGGATTAACCGAAGTCGTGGTTAATTAGATCTAGCATAGGGTTATAAACCGGCTCATCAGGGCTATTTTCTCGCTCTTTATTCGTGCTAGTCGATTCTGTGCTAGCGTCACTATTGTGAGTACTCACTTCTTTCTTAGGCTTTTCTTTGCTGGTAAAGCATTCTTTTTCTAACCAATCTAGGCTAGCCTGAGTTTGATGTAAGCTTAGGTTTACTGCAAACCAATGTTGGGCATCTTCAGCAAGACTCAGTAAATTACCTGGTATCAAGCCATGTAAATGGGCCGCACGATATGCCTGCCACTGACTAGCTGTTATTGGGCTATTACTGCGTACCCATAAGCTATATCCGCCTTTATTAATAACAGCAGATAAATGCCCAGGTTTTAACCTCTCTAAGGCTGATTTCATTTTCTCAGCATTGGCCCAAATGGCCCGAGACATGGCGGCAAAAGCTTTTACAGGAGATTGGCTTAACAAAGGGATCAAGGCCAGCTGTAAGTCTTCTCCAGGGCATAAACCAGCCACAGACAAAGCTTGGGCTAATGGTTTCTCATAACGCCCTACCTGTAACCAGGCAATACTCGTCAAAGCATTATGTAGACCTTCAAACCCACCTATGTATACAACCAAACCCGTTTGATCTAATGATTTTAAGCTCATAACAGCTTGTGGTCTATTCGGCAAATGTGAGCATAAATCCCATTCGATACTGGGCAATTCGTGCTTCTCAATCAGCGCATACCAGCGTCGTAAGCTAAGGTTACTGATTGCTTGCCCTGCTGGAAAAGAAAACTGGCTAGGGAAGAGCAGTAATTTAATCTCATCTTGTTCGATGATTTTATCAACCACATCAAGGTCTACTCCTCTTTCCCCTGAATTTAGGCACACGGCCTCACGACCTAGGGCTTGGACTGTATTCCTTAATCTATAATCACATGGAGTCAGAATAAGTACCTTGTCGCCCACTTGAGTAAGCGATTGCAGACTTTGAATCAGTAACTGGCTTGGGTTATTCGCTAACCAAAGTTGATCTAACTTGGTTTGAACACCAAGCTGCTCTAGATAATGGCTTAGCGCCTGACGAACTGGCGTTTCACCCTGAGGATGATGAGCACTTAAATTGTGAGGGTTAAGAGAGAAGATATCTTGCTCTAAAAGCTCGCTAGTCTGACAAATCAGCGCTTTCTGATAACTCACCTGCTCTTCTAACGAGATCGCATCTTTATTATTTAAGTAATGTGGATGATCCGCAGCTAACATAATAGCGGGACGAACCTGGCTTTGGTGGCAAACGAAATAACCAGATTTAGGGCGAGACTCGATCCAACCCTGCTGGCTTAGTAACTCATACCCATGAATTACTGTATTCAGGCTCATTCCCTGCTCTTTTGCCAATTTTCTCAAGGATGGCATCTTATCGCCAGCCGTTAACTTACCTTGCTCTACCTGATCTTGAAACCAATCCACTAGTCCTTGATAAAGAAATTCAGCCACGGCTTTGTACCTTTTAAAATATTATTTAATAAAACTGTATCTAAAAGACTAGGAAAAACCAAGTAATGCCTGCTGGAATCAAGCAATATTTCTATTTAAACCTTTAGAGACAAATTAGATAGCGCCAGATAGATTCAAACTAGGTTACAATTTTATCTCAGCTTTTGTTTTGTTAAGGACAGCTTTTCATTCATCATGATGCCATTTGACCCAATCAGCATACGTCAGCAGTTCCCTATTCTGTCTCAATTAGCCCATGGCCACCCCTTGGTTTATTTAGATAACGCCGCGACTACGCAAAAGCCAGAGCCTGTGCTAAATGCCATCATAAATTATTATCAAACCAGTAATGCTAATGTGCATCGTGGTTCTCACTTTTTAAGCGATAAAGCGACTAATGCTTTTGAGCAGGCAAGACAGACAGTAGCTGATTTCATACAAGCACCTGAAAACAGCCATGTGATCTGGTGCAAAGGCGCTACCGAAGCCATTAATCAGGTCGCTTATGGCTTAGAATCACAATTAAAAGCGGGTGATGAAATCCTTATCTCTAGTTTAGAGCACCACGCGAATCTGGTCCCTTGGCAGCAACTTGCACTTAGAACTGGGGCGATACTACGTTCAATTCCTTTTACCTCAGATGCCGAGTGGGAAGCTGAATATGCCCACTATTTTAGCGATAAAACCAAAATACTAGCCTGTACTCAAATCTCCAATGCTATCGGCGTAAAACTTCCCTTAGAGCAACTCATTCAAGAAGCGAAAAGAGTCGGCGCACTAACCTTAATTGATGGTGCCCAAGCTGTTGCTCATTACCCTATAAATGTGGCCCAACTAGATTGTGACTTTTACGTTTTCTCAGGCCATAAAATGTACGCACCGACTGGCATTGGTGTGCTGTATGGCAAAACCACAGCACTAGAAAAACTGACACCTCTGCAAACAGGAGGTGAGATGGTATTAAAAGTAAGCTTGCTCGAAACTGAATTTAACCAACTGCCCTATCGTCTAGAAGCCGGTACGCCTCATATTGAAGGTGTAATAGGGCTCGCTTCTGCTTGTGAATTTCTGATGCAACAAGATAGACAGGCCATATTGGATTGGGAGATTAGCTTAGCCAATCGTGTCAGACGAATTTTAATGAATGAGGCTGACATTAAAGTCTATTCACCCTCTAACAGCACCCTTGTTTCATTCTCCGTTAAAAATATTAACGTGACGGACCTGAACGCCTTTTTAGACAGTAAAGGGGTAGGCATTCGCTCTGGTAGCCATTGTGCCCATCCATTAATGGCGCAACTCGGCGTAAGTGGTACCTTAAGGGCTTCTTTTGCATGTTATAACAATGAAAGAGATGCGGATCACTTTGTCGCGACTCTTTTGGATGCCATAGATTTATTGGCTGATTAAGACTTAGTAAATTGATATATAAAGAATTTTGGACTTTAAAGTGAATACAAACGAAATAAAAGATACATTTAATCAATGCCAATCTAAGGAAGAGAGCTTTAGAGCATTAGTCAAAATAAGCAAAACATTAGTTCGTTTAGATACAAATTTAAAATCTAATAGTAATGCGGTTACAGGTTGCGAAAGTCAGGTTTGGCTAACGGCAGAAAAAGATAAAGAGACGGGTCTTTGGCACTTTCAGGCAGACAGTGATGCCAAGCTCATACGTGGATTTTTAGCCATTCTTTTAGCTTATGTAGAAGAATTAAATTCCGAACAAATTCAACAACTTGATCTTCTATCTCAGCTTAATGATTTAAACTTAGAAGCCTATCTCACCAGCTCCCGTAACAATGGCATTCTCGCCATCATTACGAGAATAAAAGAACTAACACAATAATTAGCATTAACTTTGTCGTGCAAGTTCATCCGCTTGTTTTGCCAGCTTCTCTAATACTCGACTAGCAGCAACAAAACCAAAGGTTGCGGTGACCATGGTACAAGCACCAAAGCCTGAGTCACAATCCATTTTTTCACCTGTTTGAGCCTTGCTTCTATCCGTACTGACACTGCCGTCTGTGGCGGGGTATCTTAGCTGCTCAGTGGAATAGACACACTCAATATCAAAACGTCGTTTGGTATTACGAGTAAAATTATAATGACGGCGTAAGAAGTTTCTTAGTTTGGCCGCAAGAGGGTCTTGCTCCGTTCTCGCAAGATCAGCAATTTGCACTTGAGTCGGATCGATCTGCCCACCAGCACCACCAACAGTAATAAGTTTAACCTTGTTACGCTTGCACCAGGCAACCATAGCGGCCTTAGGCTTAATACTGTCTATAGCATCTATCACATAGTCATAATCACGCCCTAGGTGCTCCTGGACGCTATCAGGGGTAACGAAGTCTTCTATCACATCAACTTGGCAATCAGGGTTAATCAGCTTGATCCTTTGTGACATTGCATCGACTTTAGCAGCGCCAATATTGCCATCTAGGGCATGTATTTGACGATTCACATTGGTGATACAAACATCATCCATATCTATGAGTGTAATTCGGCCTATGCCGGATCTTGCTAATGCTTCAGCAGCCCAAGTACCAACACCGCCAATACCAACAACACAAACATGTGCTTGAGCAAAATACTGATAAGCATTCACACCATATAAACGCCTAATACCACCAAACCTTTGTTCCACGCTCACAAACCAACCCCAAACTAAACACTTATCTCGACAATAGGATCGCAACTTATTGCTAACTTGCTTAAAATGGAATTTTACGCAATTTTGCCGCGCAATCACAGCGAGCTTTTAGCTTTATGGAAGATGAGTAAATATGATTCAGCAAGCTTTTGATCAATTAGGCTTAAGCCCTAGAGAAACCCTGTTATATCAAACCTTATTACAGCTCGGGCCTGCTTCTATCAGAGATATCGCAGATAAGAGTGGTATTAACCGTGGCTCAGCCTATGAATCATTAAAGCAATTACAAGCTAAAGGCGTTGTGAGCTACTTCCCAAAAGGAAAACGCCGCTTTTTTAGTGCTGAAAATCCTGAGATTCTCTTAAAACTCGCTGAAGAAAAGCGAACAAACCTTGATAAAGCAATAGACTCCTTAAAGCATTCAATCATCCCCAACTTGCATCAAATGCAACCGGATTACCACCAAACCAATGTACGATATTATGAAGGTGATGAAGGGATTGAATGGGTACTAAGGGATATTCTTAATGTGGTTTCAGAGCAAGAAAACAAAGAGAAAGAGTATTGTGTATTTTCTTCTAAACCTATTCGTCCTTTTTTGTACCGCCCTTTTCCTAACTTTACTAAACAAAGAATTAAGCTAGGCATCAAGGTAAATGTTATTGCGATTGGAGATGGTGGTGAGGATGCAGAATTGTCTGAACGTAAATGGATACGTACAGAAGGTGCTGTTGATGCCAGCTATATTGCTATCTATCCACCTAAGTGTGCCATTATCTCTTTAGCCAGTGATAACTTCCCATCAGCTGTTGTACTCGAGTCAAAAGACATCGCCATGGCTCAGCAAATTATCTTTAATACCCTGTGGGGCTTACTCTAGCTCAAGGCAATTTATAGATATAAAAAAGCCCCGTTTACCTAAGTAAGCGGGGCTTTTTTGACTCTTTTACGTTATCAGTTACTTCGAGCGAAGTTGACTAATAGTACGTAGTCGAGCAACGGCTTCTGCTAGTTGAGCGGTAGCACGAGAGAAATCAATATCTGAATTCTGTTGATCCAGTAATTCCTCTGCATGTTTCTTCGCTTCTAGAGCAGCCGCTTCGTCCAGATCATGGGCACGAATAGCGGTGTCTGCCAAGACGGTTACACGGTGTGGTTGCACTTCAAGGAAACCACCCGATACGAAGATAATCTCTTCTTCACCGTTTTGTTTAACCACGCGAACAGGGCCTGGAAGCAGTGGAGTCAGTAATGGTGCATGACCAGGTTTAATACCTAGATCACCAAAACTACCGGCTGCCACAAGAGTCTCTACCGATCCAGAGAAAATCTCTTGCTCAGCGCTTACGATATCGCAGTGAACTGTGATAGCCATAAGATGCCTCTCTATGTCAGGCTTAACCAACAGCAATGACGCTGTTGGTTATGCATGGTTAAATTTTCTTAGCTTTCTCGACAGCTTCGTCGATGCTACCAATCATGTAGAACGCTTGTTCTGGCAATTCGTCGAACTCGCCATCAAGGATGCCTTTAAAGCCACGGATTGTATCTTTCAAAGAAACATACTTACCTGGCGCACCAGTGAAGACTTCAGCTACGAAGAATGGCTGAGACATGAAACGTTGGATCTTACGTGAACGGTTTACAGATAGCTTATCTTCTTCAGAAAGCTCGTCCATACCCAAGATCGCAATGATGTCTTTTAATTCTTTATAACGCTGTAATACAGTTTGAACGCCACGAGCTACGTCGTAGTGTTCTTGACCGATTACTAGAGGATCCAACTGACGAGATGTAGAGTCTAGAGGATCGATCGCTGGGTAGATACCCAAAGAAGCGATGTCACGAGACAATACTACAGTCGCATCCAAGTGCGAGAATGTTGTTGCTGGAGACGGGTCAGTCAAGTCATCCGCAGGTACGTATACCGCTTGGATAGATGTGATAGAACCAGTCTTAGTAGATGTGATACGTTCTTGAAGAACACCCATCTCTTCAGCAAGAGTTGGCTGGTAACCTACCGCAGAAGGCATACGACCCAACAATGCAGATACTTCAGTACCCGCCAATGTGTAACGGTAGATGTTATCTACGAAGAAAAGTACGTCACGACCTTCGTCACGGAACTTCTCAGCCATAGTCAAACCAGTCAAAGCAACACGTAGACGGTTACCTGGTGGCTCATTCATCTGACCGTATACTAGAGATACTTTATCGATTACGTTCGAATCAGTCATCTCATGGTAGAAGTCATTACCTTCACGAGTACGCTCACCAACACCAGCGAATACAGAATAACCACTGTGCTCGATAGCGATGTTACGGATAAGTTCCATCATGTTTACGGTTTTACCTACACCGGCACCACCAAACAGACCAACTTTACCACCTTTCGCAAACGGACATACAAGGTCGATTACCTTGATACCAGTTTCCAAAAGTGCGTTATCAGAAGATTGTTCCGCATAGCTTGGAGCTTCGCGGTGGATAGCCCAACGCTCTTCTTCGCCAATTGGACCTTTTTCATCAATCGGATTACCTAGAACGTCCATAATACGTCCTAGTGTTTTGGTACCAACTGGAACAGATACTGGGTTGTTTGTATTTTCTACAACCAAACCACGTTTCATACCTTCAGTTGAACCCATGGCGATAGCACGTACAATGCCGTCACCTAGTTGCTGTTGAACTTCCAACACCAACTCTTTACCCTCGATCGTTAGGGCATCATATACTTTTGGCACACTATCACGTGGAAATTCCACGTCGATTACCGCGCCGATAATCTGTACGATTTGTCCGCTACTCATGTTCGGATCCTCTTAATACCTAAATACCTTAAACCGCTGCCGCGCCGCTTACAATCTCAGAAATTTCCTGAGTGATCGCTGCCTGACGAGCCTTGTTGTACACCAACTGTAATTCATTAATGATATCACCAGCGTTGTCAGTCGCGTTTTTCATGGCAAGCATACGAGCTGCTTGTTCACACGCAATGTTTTCAACTACAGACTGATATACTTGAGATTCAATATAACGAACTAATAAATCGTTCAAAATCTCAACAGCTTCTGGTTCGTAAATGTAATCCCAGTGGTGCTGTAACTCTGCATTCTCTTCCGCATTTAGAGGTAAAAGTTGCTCGACACGTGGTTTCTGAGTCATGGTATTCACGAACTCGTTTGAAACTACATAAAGACGATCAATTTTGCCTTCATCAAATGCGTCCAACATCACCTTCACACTACCTACTAGGTTTTCTGCTTCAGGTGCGTCACCTAATCCGGTAACGGCTGCTGTAACGTTTCCGCCGTAATTATTGAAGAAAGAAACAGCTTTAGAGCCAACAGCACAGACATCGATTTCGATTCCGTCGTTAGCAAACTGTTCCATATCTTTAATGGTTTTCTTGAACACGTTAACGTTCAAACCACCACATAATCCACGGTCAGAAGAGACTACGATATAACCAACACGCTTCGCCTCACGCTCGGTAAGGTAACGGTGTTTATACTCAGGATTCGCATTAGCCAAATGGCCAATTACTTGGCGAATTCGTTCCGCATACGGACGAGAAGCGGCCATACGATCCTGAGCTTTACGCGTTTTACTTGCAGCTACTTTTTCCATAGCGCGAGTAATTTTACGCGTATTGTTAATGCTCGAAATCTGAGTACGTATCTCTTTTCCGACTGCCATAATGAACTGCCCTTGTGAGAATGTTAATTCACAAACTGCAAATAGAGACTGGTGGAGGCTACTTGCGTAGCTTCCACCAACTTATTACCAAGTTTGTGTCGCTTTAAACTTCTCGATTGCCGCTTTAAAAGTCGCTTCAATCTCGCCGTTATAATTGCCAGTTTTGTTAATGTCAGCCATAAGATCAGCGTGTTCGCTGTTCATGTAGCTAAGCAAAGACTGTTCAAAACTACCAATCTTGTTTGTTTCAACATCTTCAAGGAAGCCATCGTTGGCAGCGTAAAGGATTACGCCCATATCAGCTATAGACATAGGGCTAAACTGCTTCTGTTTCATCAGTTCAGTAACCTGTTTACCGTGCTCTAGCTGTTTACGAGTAGCTTCATCAAGGTCAGATGCGAACTGAGCGAAAGCCGCCAATTCACGATACTGAGCTAGGGCAAGACGGATACCGCCACCTAGTTTCTTGATGATTTTAGTTTGTGCAGCACCACCAACACGGGATACAGAGATACCCGCGTTCATTGCAGGACGAATACCCGCGTTGAACAAGCTTGTTTCCAAGAAAATCTGACCATCAGTGATGGAGATTACGTTGGTTGGTACGAATGCTGATACGTCACCACCTTGAGTCTCGATGATAGGTAGCGCAGTCAAAGAACCTGTCTGACCTTTCACTTCACCATTGGTGAATTTCTCAACGTAGTCTGTGTTTACACGAGACGCACGCTCAAGAAGACGAGAGTGAAGATAGAATACGTCACCTGGGTACGCTTCACGACCTGGTGGACGACGTAGTAGCAATGAAATTTGACGGTAAGCCCAAGCTTGTTTAGTCAAATCATCATAAATAATTAGGGCATCTTCACCGCGGTCACGGAAGTACTCACCCATTGTGCAACCAGTGTATGGTGCAAGGTAAAGCATAGAAGCAGGATCAGAAGCACCAGCTGAAACAACTGTTGTGTATTCTAATGCGCCGTTTTCTTCTAGCTTTTGTACTACGTTAGCGATAGTAGATTGCTTTTGACCAATAGCTACATACACACACTTAATACCACTGCCTTTTTGAGCAATGATTGTATCGATAGCGAGTGCTGTTTTACCAACCTGACGGTCACCGATGATCAACTCACGCTGACCACGACCAACAGGAACCATTGCGTCAATTGCTTTATAACCAGTTTGGATAGGCTGGTCTACTGATTGACGTTCGATTACACCAGGTGCAACCTTTTCAACCGCATCAGTAAGCTGTGCATTTACAGGACCTTTGCCGTCGATTGGGTTACCCAATGCGTCAACAACACGACCTAGTAGTTCTGGACCGATTGGAACTTCCAAAATACGACCAGTACACTTAACTTTTTGACCTTCGACTAGATTTTGGTAGCCGCCTAATACTACAGCACCTACAGAGTCACGCTCTAGGTTCAATGCCATACCATAAACACCACCAGGGAATTCGATCATTTCCCCGTACATTACATCAGCCAGACCGTGAATCAATACGATACCGTCTGCTACGCTGACAATTGTGCCCTCATTTTGGGCTTCAGAAGTCACATCAAGGTTCTCGATGCGCTTCTTGATAATCTCGCTGATCTCAGATGGATTCAGTTGCTGCATGCTAAATTCCTCAACCCTGGTTTCGATTTATCGAAACGCTAGGAGTTTATCGCCTCGGCCAGTTTCGCAAGTTTCCCGCGAACTGATCCGTCGATGATTAAATCGCCTGTACGGATAACCACGCCACCGATAAGGCTTGCGTCTGTTTCAGTCGCCAAGTTGACGGTACGGTCCAACTTTTTGCTCAATGAAGCACTGATTGCTTGCTCTTGTTCAGCTGAAAGTTCGTAAGCTGACGTCATATTAACGTCGACTGCTTTTTCGAAGTTCAGTTTGAACTGATTAAACAATTCGGAAATTGCTACCAACAAAGTTAGGCGGCCATTTTCCGACAATGATTTCACAAAGTTTTTACCTTGATCTGTCATTACTTCATTGCAAACATCTGCCAACGCGTTTGCTTTCTCTTCAGCACTAAAAGCAGGATTTTGCACTGCCTGTGCTAATGTCGTGTCACTCGCAGCGGTAGCCAATACGCTAAGCATATTGGCCCATTCTGCTACTTGACCTTGCTCACGAGCAACTTCAAACGCAGCTTTGGCATACGGGCGAGCGACTGTCATTAATTCAGCCATTGGACCCTCGCTTAAAGCTCTTGTGCTAGTTTTTCAACTAGTTCGCTGTGGGCTTTCTCGTCAACACTGGCACCCAAAATCTTCTCAGCACCGATAAGAGCAAGTTGAGAAACTTGAGCGCGTAGTGCTTCTTTAGCACGAACAACGTCTTGTTCAATCTCAGAATTTGCTGCATCGCGCAAACGTTGGCCATCAGCCAATGCTTGTTCTTTTGCTTCGTCAATAATTTGGTTAGCCCGTTTGTTGGCTTGTTCAATAATTTCGGCCGCTTGTTCCTTGCTCTCACGTAAAGTATGAGTGGCTTTTTCTTGAGCCAACTCTAAATCACGTGAAGCACGGTTAGCTGCTTCTAAACCATCTGCAATTTTTGCACTACGCTCTTCAAGCGCAGCAATTACTGGTGGCCACACATACTTCATGCAGAACCAGACAAAAAAGGCAAACGAGATAGCTTGGCCTATAAGTGTGAGATTTAAGTTCACGCTAATATCCTCGCTCTAAGTCGTTTAAAAAATTCTTGCAAAAAAAGCAAAAACTTAGCCAGCAACCTGAGCAACGAATGGGTTTGCGAAAGTGAAGAACAACGCAATACCTACACCGATCATAGTTACGGCATCAAGAAGACCCGCTACGATGAACATTTTAACTTGCAACATTGGAACCATCTCAGGTTGACGCGCAGCGCCTTCCAAGAATTTACCACCAAGTAGACCGAAACCAATCGCAGTACCTAGGGCACCTAGACCGATAAGAAGGGCTACAGCAATCGCAGTAAGACCAACTACAGTTTCCATTTTAACTCCTAATTTTCATAGTTTTAGATTGAAGGTTTAAAAAAACTTTATATAACTCTGTGCTCGTTTTACACCAAGATCTTAGTGATCTTCGTGTGCCATACTTAGGTATACAATTGTTAGCATCATGAAGATGAATGCTTGCAATACGATTACCAAGATATGGAAAATTGCCCATGGGACAGATAATGCCCACTGTACCCAGAACGGTAGAATAGCGATCAAGATAAAGATCAACTCACCTGCGTACAGGTTACCGAAAAGTCGCAATGCTAGGGAAATTGGCTTAGCAATAAGACCAACACCTTCTAGTAATAAGTTGAATGGAATCATCCACTTACCGAAAGGCTGTAAGGTTAGCTCACCAATAAATCCAGAAATACCTTTCACCTTGATGCTGTAGAAAACAATCAAGAAGAAGACAGAGAAGGCCATACCTAGCGTCGCATTCATGTCTGTTGTCGGTACCACTTTAAAGTAAGGAATACCAGCAAGAGAGGCTAGTGTAGGCAAGAAGTCTACAGGTATTAAGTCCATGAGGTTCATCAAGAACACCCAGACAAATATCGTCAATGCTAATGGAGCAACAACATTGCTCTTACCATGGAAGGTTTCTTTGACACTACCGTCAACGAACTCAACCATAAGCTCTACAAAGTTTTGCAAACCTGAAGGAGTCTCAGCAGATGCCTTCTTAGCTGCTTTTCTAAATAGCCAAATGAACAACAAACCCAGCGCAATGGAGAAACCCATTGTATCTAGGTGAATTGCCCAAAAGCCCATGTCGGCTGCTTCTGCTGCACCATGGGCAATACCCCATGTTCCATCAGGATGTTGACCAAAGGTCAAATTCTGAAGGTGATGCTGAATATATTCAGAAGCTGTTGGATTTTCACTTGCCATATTATCTATCCACGCTCTTTAATGATTAAAAACTGTCATCCAATTGTCCTTAGTGTTTGAGGACAAAAGGGCTAAGCCAATGGCTTAAAACTGTCATACCAAAACCTGCAAAGAAGTAACCTGCAGCTAATGGTTTTACTAGGCTAAAAATCAGGCTCATCATGATTGCAGTGATGATTAACTTGCCAGCTTCGCCTTTGTAAAAAGATTTCGCGATCTCTTGAGCCGGTCTAACCTTTTTACTTCCAAATACTCTAAACGCCATATAGGCACTTGGTATTACACTTGCGATAGCGCCTAAAAAAAATGAGTAGGCAGATAACTCACTATTCGCAAAGTAAATAACCACTGAAACAACACATGCCGCTAAAAACTGAAAAAAGACAAAGCGGTAGGCTGCTGTTTTTTTCGCTTTAATAAGTTCTTTAGAACTTAGTGGCTTACTCTGTGTCATCGGTACCAAATCTCTAAATTTTGCCGCTAAACAAACCGAATAATTACCAGCTTATTTAACAAACTCAAATACTTAATTTGAATCTACAAAATACCCTAGAGGTTAAAAATTCGACGCATTATAGGGGGAATATGTGGCGCGTTCAACACTATAGGGCTATTCATGTCGATGATTCTTAAGTTTTATGGAAAAAATGCACAAAAAAAACGCATATGAGGCCCTTAGTTGGCCTCAAATAGTTCACTTAACAGCAATTCCAAGTGCTCAGGGTTACGGTATTCAATTACCAATTTCCCTTTACCTTTCGGGTTTTGTTGAATCTTCACCGCCGCATTAATTTTCTGGCTAATGCTTTCTTCCCTTTGGCTGAAATCAGGGAGACTGACGCTTTCTTGATCAGTGTTTTGCGATTTAAACTGAATCGCCTTCACTAAACGCTCAGTTTCCCTAACAGACATGCTTTTTGTAACCACTTGAGAGGCAGCATGAATCTGTTCGTCATGCTCAAGAGGCAGTAAAGCACGAGCATGACCCATTTCTAGGTCACCATGCTCTAGTAGGCGTCTTACCTCTGGAGTTAGGCTCAATAGTCGCAATAAGTTCGCCACTGCTGAACGGGATTTACCAACAGTTTCAGCGACCTCTTGTTGAGTCAATTCAAACTCTTCAATTAAACGTTGTAAAGCAATGGCTTCTTCTACTGGATTAAGATCTTCGCGTTGAATGTTTTCAATGAGAGCTAAGACAACCGCGTCAGAATCTTCCACATGACGCACAATAACTGGAACTTTTGATAATTCGGCGATTTTAGCAGCGCGCCAGCGCCTTTCACCGGCAATAATTTCATATTTACCGCTTTCTATTGGACGAACAACAATAGGCTGCATTATCCCTTGCTGTTTGATAGAAATAGCCAATTCATCAAGTTGAACCGAGTTCATATCACGACGAGGTTGAAACTTACCTTTGCAGAGTAAGTCATGATCTAGATAGGTAAGCCCTGTCAGCTGCTCTACCACCTCATCTGTTTGCTCTTCATTAGCAACAACCTGAGGTGCTAATAAGGCATCTAAGCCTCTACCTAAACCACGTTTTTTTACCGTCATCTTCTAACCCTTTTTACAAGTAATACTCTTGTTACGACAAAAGCATGCTTTAACTACTACTAACTTTCTTGATATTCAGGCAATTTTTAGGCCTGATTTTTACGAATAAACTCACCAGCTAAAGCAAGGTATGCAATTGCACCTCGCGATTGCTTTTCGTAGTGTAAAACAGGCACACCATAACTTGGTGCTTCTGCTAAACGAATATTACGCGGCACCACGGTATCATAAACTTTTTCTTCGAAGTGTTTTATTAACTGCTGAGATACATCATGGGTAAGACTTGGCCTTGGGTCATACATGGTACGTAGGATACCCTCTATGGCCAAAGTAGGATTTAAAGCTTGTGTAATACGCTCTATGGTCTGTAACAATGCGGTTAAACCTTCTAGCGCATAGTATTCGCACTGTACAGGAATAAGCACACCTTGTGCTGCCGCTAACGCATTTACAGTAAGCATATTCAAAGAAGGCGGGCAATCTAGCAAAACGAAGTCGTACTCTTGCTCTACTTCATAAAGCGCTGATCTAAGCCGTGTTTCTTTGCTAGGTAAATCCAACAGTACAACTTCAGCACCGGTTAAGTCACCATTTGCAGGTAACACACTATAACCAGCGGGCTCAACATCTACCACAGCATCTTTGACTCCATGCGTTCCAACCAGAACATCAAATACGCTGACACTTAAAGACTCCTTGTCTACCCCACTTCCTGTAGTGGCATTACCTTGTGGATCTAAGTCGATAAGCAGCACCCTGCGCTTCATCGCTGTTAATGATGCCGCTAAGTTGACACAGGTTGTGGTTTTACCGACACCGCCTTTTTGGTTAGTGACGGCTATAATTTTTGCCATTACTCGCTTCCTTTACGTTTCATGACGACCAAGTGACGCTCAGCGTCAACATGGGGAACAGTTAAACTATGTACCGTATCAACATAGACTTCAGCAGGTAACTCTTGAATTTCTTGTTCAGGATATACGCCCTTCATTGCTAAAAAGTTTCCATCTTGTTTAGGCAAAGGCAAAGTCCAATTAATCATATCCTGAATCGATGCAAAGGCTCTTGAAATAACGTGATCATATTCACCTGCAAAAACATGCTGTTCAACTCTTTCATTGGCTACTGTTACATTATTAACAGCTAGCTCCATTTTTACCTGAGTTAAAAAACGTGTTTTCTTGCCATTACTATCTAGGAGAGTAAAAGACTTCTCAGGAAAACAAATAGCCAGAACCATGCCAGGTAAACCAGGGCCGGTACCAACGTCTATAATTTTGTCACCCTGAATATAAGGAATCGTTGATAAGCTATCGATTAGATGTAAGGCAATCATCTGATCCACATCGCGGATGGCAGTAAGGTTGTAGGCCTTATTCCACTTTTGCAATAGCGCTAGGTAATCTACTAGCTTTTGAATAGTTGTCTCAGGAAGATCGACGCCCATCGTTTGGGCGCCTTTCTGAATAGTCTCAAAATGCGTCACAATCAATTCCGTAAAAAATAAGGTTAACGGCTGCTGATTCTAGGCACTTTTGCTCGCAATGGCACGTTTTTTAAGACTGATTAGCAATAATGAAACCGCAGCAGGGGTTATGCCTTGGATTCTAGAGGCCGCCGCTAGCGTTTCAGGCTTGGCTTCTATCAGCTTTTGTTTTACTTCATTTGATAGGCCTTCAATGTTGGCGTAGTCCATATCAAGTGGTAAAGGTGTATTTTCTTGGCGGCGTAATCGTTCAATATCTTCTGCTTGACGACTAATGTAACCAGCATACTTAACTGCGATTTGTACTTGCTCTGCAACTTGTTCTGAAACAGGCTCTGCAGGAGCATCTTTTAAATTAGCTACATCAGCATATTCAACACCAGGGCGCTTAAGTAGGTCCATTAAACTGTATTCATGAGTAATGGGATTTTCTAATTTTGGATTAATTTCTGTCGCTTCATCTGTGTTAGGTACAATCCAATTAGACTTAAGTCTGGTTTGTTCGGTTTCGATCGCTTCTTTTTTGTGACAAAAAGCAGCCCAGCGCTCATCATCAATCAAGCCTAATTCACGCCCTTTTTCGGTTAAACGCAAATCCGCATTATCTTCACGTAAAATTAAGCGATATTCAGCACGGCTGGTAAACATACGGTAAGGTTCTTTTGTCCCCATGGTGATAAGGTCATCAACTAATACACCGATATAGGCTTCATCACGTCTTGGACACCAAGCGTCTTTACCTTGTGCTAATAAAGAGGCATTTAAACCGGCCAATAAGCCTTGAGCACCCGCTTCTTCATATCCTGTTGTGCCATTAATTTGACCAGCAAAGAACAAAGCAGGCATATGTTTCGTTTCTAATGAGTATTTTAGATCTTGAGGATTAAAATAATCATACTCAATCGCATAACCTGGACGAGTAATATGAGCATTTTCAAAACCTTTCATTGAACGTACTAGTTCAATTTGCACATCAAAAGGCAGAGATGTTGAAATCCCATTTGGGTATAGCTCATGCGTAGTTAAACCTTCTGGCTCAACAAAAATCTGATGTGAGTTCTTATCAGCAAAACGTACAATCTTATCTTCAATAGAAGGACAATACCTTGGTCCGATACCATCAATCACCCCTGTATACATAGGTGATCTATCCATACCACCACGAATAATGTCGTGGGTTCTTTCATTGGTATGAGTAATAAAGCAGTTTATTTGTGCCGGATGAAGGTCTCTAGAGCCCATGTAAGACATAACAGGTGTAATGTCATCACCAGGTTGTGCTTGCATCACACTAAAATCAACTGAGCGAGCATCAATACGTGGAGGCGTTCCAGTTTTAAGGCGGTCAACTCTAAAAGGGAGAGCTCTGAGTTTTTCAGCTAAACCAATAGATGGAGGATCACCAGCGCGACCACCAGCATGATTTTCAAGCCCCACATGAATAAGGCCACCTAAAAAGGTTCCAGCAGTTAAAACAACCGTTTTACTTTGAAAGCGAATACCCGTTTGAGTCACAACACCAGATGCTTGTCCATTTTCAACAATTAAGTCTTCAACAGATTGTTGGAACAACCAAAGGTTTTCTTGGTTTTCTAACATGTCTCGTATCGCCGCTTTATAAAGAATTCGATCTGCTTGAGCACGGGTTGCTCTAACAGCAGGTCCTTTACGAGAGTTTAAGGTTCTAAATTGAATACCTGCTTTATCTGTAGCAAGTGCCATAGCACCGCCTAAAGCATCAATTTCTTTAACTAGGTGAGATTTCCCAATACCACCAATGGCAGGGTTACAAGACATCTGCCCTAGCGTTTCTATGTTGTGGGTTAAAAGTAAGGTTTTCACACCTGTGCGTGCAGCAGCGAGTGCCGCTTCAGTGCCAGCATGACCACCACCAACAACAATTACATCAAAGCGACTTGGGAAATCCACTTGAACCTCGGTATTACTAATAAGAAAAAACAAAACGAATAAAAAACGAACAATGCTCGAATTTGAGGGCGCTAGTATAAAGCCAAAATTTCAAAAAGAAAGCGAAGCGGGCTTGTTACCCCCGGTCATCATTAATAAAAATATAAGTATATATATGTCTATTCTTATATCTGTAGTTACTATATAACAGATCAAAATCTGTTGATAAAACTAAAAAAACATTAAAAATCATTACGTTAATAAAATATAAAACTGTTAGAAATAGATACATTAAGCTGTGATGTGGAAAACCTAAAGGTGTGTATAAAATGTATAGTTATACACTTGGTTTTTAAAGCCTCCTACTTGTTCAAAACTGTGCAAAACTTAATGTTAGGATATCACCACACTTATTAACAAGGTGTTTTTACTTGTTTTGTTGTGCGTAAGTAGCTGAATCAGTTGATAAAATAAGACTTTTAAAGACATTGTTAATCTAATTTCAATATTTTTTTATCCACATTAAAAAACATTAAAAAAGTTAAATATTTCTTAAAAAAGACAAAGAATGTGAATAATACTTTCAACAGGTAAGCGTTTTTGCTTACTTTTTTGGTTTGTAGCAGTGGATAAGGTATTTTAGGAACAGGATTCTTTATTCACAAAGTTTGGCTAAATGTAAAAGTACCTGATTAACACCGAGTTTAGTGGTTTAGCTAAATAGCTTAAAAGTAAGGGAGGATTAGAATTGAAATCTGGTGTGGGGGTTGAAGAATTAATACAAAATTAAGAGGCAGATAAAATCGCTTTATCTGCCTTATTATGGCTATTTACCAATACAGAAAGAACCAAAAATACGACCTAATAAGTCATCACTCGTAAAGGCTCCAGTGATTTCACTTAGGGCATTTTGAGCTTCTTTTAAGTCTTCTGCTAATAATTCTCCCGCACCGAAATCATGTAACTGCAATGATCCAGCGTTCAGGAAATCTTGTGCTTTGTTCAGGGCTTCAATATGACGACGGCGAGCAATAAAGCCCCCTTCTGTCGTACTGTCGTACCCCATGACATCTTTAAGGTGTTGGGTAAGGTTTTCAACGCCATCATGATTTTTAGCAGATAAAGAAATAACAGGGATATCATTTACTTGAGTTACCCCTACCTTCTCTTCGGTCAGGTCCACCTTATTACGAACTAAGGTTAGGTTATCTCGATTAGCGAGCTGTGCGACAAACTCTGGCCAAATTTGTGCTGGATCTGTCTCATTAGAAGAGGACTTACTATCTACCATAAGCAAAATACGATCTGCCTTATGGATTTCTTGCCATGCCCTTTCAATCCCTATTTGCTCAACTTCATCAGGGCTTTCCCTGAGGCCAGCTGTATCGATAATATGTAATGGCATGCCATCAATATGAATTTGCTCTCTAAGCACATCTCGTGTGGTGCCTTCTATATTGGTGACTATGGCAGAGTCTTTACCCGATAAAGCATTTAACAGGCTAGATTTACCTGCATTAGGACGGCCTGCGATTACCACATTCATACCTTCTCGTATGATGGCTCCTTGCTTGGCTTCTTTCTGAACTGCTATAAGGTTTTGCTGAATACCAGCCAGCTCTTTGGCTACTTTACCGTCGCCAATAAAGTCGATTTCTTCTTCTGGGAAGTCTATCGCCGCTTCGACATAAATACGTAAATGGATAAGAGACTCAACGAGTTCATCAATACGTTTAGAAAAAGCACCTTGTAAGGATCTTAAAGCAC
Source organism: Marinomonas sp. S3726 (assembly GCF_000967665.1). Taxonomy (NCBI): domain Bacteria; kingdom Pseudomonadati; phylum Pseudomonadota; class Gammaproteobacteria; order Oceanospirillales; family Oceanospirillaceae; genus Marinomonas; species Marinomonas sp. S3726. The sequence goes on from NZ_JXYC01000004.1 coordinate 199,627, forward strand.
ATTTAGCTGCCTGAGTTGAAGCTGAATCGATTAAATCCGCAATGGCTTCGGCTTGTGTTAAATCCATTTTATCATTTAAGAAAGCACGTTCTGAGAACTCTCCAGGACGGGCTAATCTCGCACCTAGCTCAAGCGTTCGGCTAAGCAACATATCTATAATGACAGGTCCACCATGACCTTGAAACTCAATGACATCTTCACCAGTAAAGGAGTTAGGGTTAGGAAAATAAATCGCTATTCCTAAATCTATTTGCTCCCCAGCAGCATCTTTAAAGGGTCCATAATGAGCATGTCTAGGGCTAGGTTTAAAGCCTAAAATTTGCTCTGCTATGGTTAAACTTAAAGGGCCTGATAGTCGGATAATACCTACGCCACCTCTACCAGGTGGTGTCGCTTGTGCTGCAATTGTATCTTTATCTAGGACTTGGCTTAATTCCGTCATTATTCGCCTATATGTTATCAGCTATGTATGGAGTGCTTAAATTATCAGCTAGTCTAAGGGCAATCTCAAGCCACTAAAAGAGCTTAGTTTGGATTAAAATAGGTCATAAAAAAGGACCTCATCAGAGGCCCTTTTAAATTATCTTATCTTACTTGAAACCTTTAGGCTTCATTTTCAATACGCTTAGTAATGACGTATTGCTGTAGGATAGATAAGGTATTGTTGACTACCCAGTATAGTACCAAGCCACTTGGGAACCATAGGAAGAAAACAGTAAAAGCAACAGGCATTATCTTCATAATACGTGCTTGCATTGGGTCTGGCGGTGTTGGGTTCAACATTTGTTGAGCAAACATACTCACACCCATTAGTAATGGTAGGATGAAGAATGGATCCATTGCAGAAAGGTCATTAATCCAAAGCATAAATGGCGCATGACGTAGTTCTACACTTTCCATTAGTACCCAGTATAGAGATAAGAATACTGGCATTTGTACCAAGATAGGTAAACAGCCCCCTAACGGGTTAATCTTCTCTTTCTTATATAGCTCCATCATGGCGGCAGACATTTTTTGTCTATCATCACCATGCTGTTCACGTAAACGTGTTAGCTCTGGGCCAAATTTACGCATCTTAGCCATTGAGCGATAACTTGCTGCAGATAGTTTGAAGAACAAAGCTTTTACCACAACAACCACGAGGATGATGGCAATACCCCAGTTAACAACAAAAGATTGAATTGCTGTTAGTAGCCAGAATAAAGGCTGTGCTAACCACCACAACCAACCATAGTCTACGGTGAGTTCTAAGTTCTCTGCTGTTGCACTTAATTGATCTTGTAACTTAGGACCCATGTACAAAGTTGAGCTCAATGAACCTTGAGTACCTGCTGCAATTTCAACACTTGGGCCAGTAAAGCCTATGATATTGAATTCGCCTTTTTGGCGTGTATACAAGGTTGCTTTTTGGTTTGGCTCTGGTACCCAAGCACTTACAAAGTAATGTTGTAGTAGAGCAATCCAGCCATCAGTCGTCGTGACTTTAGTTGGGCTTTCTGCCATATCAGAGAAGCTTACTTTAGAGTATGGAGTCTCTGTTGTCGAAATAGCGCCACCTAAGTAAGGCTGTAGGCCCATTGCACTAGATGCACTTGGATCTTCTGTATTATCACGCTTAATTTGCGCGAATAAATTACCACGCCAAGCGGTTGAGGCATTGTTATCAACCGTTATGACTTGGCGAACTGCGTATTTACCACGACTGAAAGTGAACGTCTTGGTATATTGAACGCCATTCTCATCCGTAAAATACAGGTTAACTTGAAGGCTGTCTTCGCCGTCACCTAAGGTATATTGAGTTTGTTCAGCACGGTAATGTGGGCGGCCTGCCTTATTTGCATCAGGACCATTGGCTCCAACAAGACCACTTTGAGTGACATAAATACGCTCTACACCATTATCTAATAGAACGAAGGGATCAGTTGAACCTTGTGCTGTCTTATAATCAGGCAAAGACGCTTTAACAATATCACCACCTAATGGGTCGATAGACACTATTAAGGTATCTGTTTCTACTTGAATCAGAGTTCCTGAAGCGGGTTGTTGAGCGTCGACCACAATGTCATTGGATGCAGCTGGAGCAGCAACCGTTGAAGGTATGTCAGTGTTGTTAGAGGAAGCTGGTGTTTGGGTTGTTTGAGCAACATTGTTTGTAGCCACCGAACCATAGTCTTGGTTCCACTGTAAAAACAGCATATAGCCAACAACAAAAAGTGCACCCCATAAAAAATAACGTCTGAAATCCATGGTATTCAACTAATATTGTTTGGTTAGAAAAAAGGGCCAGGCCCTGAAACTCACGTCTCTTACATCCTGCCAATAATGGTCGCGTATGTCAGACAAAAGCTTCACGAAAAAAACTGGCGTTATTAAACCAGCCTTTCAAGCTTTTTTCAGCCTATTTCTGTTTGGCTTTCGTGTCTTTTGACTGATTATTGGCTTTTTTAGACCTTTTAATAAGTTGATTCCATGCTTTGTCTATGCGTTTTGACAAAGTTGGGTTATCTAACTCTTTAATTCCTTGGCGTGCTAGAAAGACAATGTCAAATCCAGCGAGTTCGACTTTATGATGACGGAAGGACTCCCGTACGAGTCGTTTGATGCGGTTTCGTCCTACTGCTCGTTTTTCATTTTTTTTAGCAACAATGAGCCCCAACCTTGAAAGGTCGTCATCTCGTTTGGTTGCTAAAAGAAGAAATTCGCCAGCAAAGACTTTACAAGAGGTGTGATTAAATACGGTTTGATAATCCCCAGCAGTCAGTAATCTGACCTGCCGGGGAAAACAAAAGTCTGTCATAAACGGCTTATGCGCTTAGAGACTTACGACCACGAGCACGACGACGTGTGATAACAGCACGACCGCCTTTAGTAGCCATACGGGCACGGAAACCGTGGTTACGCTTACGTTTTAGAACGCTAGGTTGAAAAGTTCTTTTCATTTTCTTTCTCTCACTACTGAAGCAGTGTTTCAGTTTTGAGGGTTAGCCTTAGCCAAGCCTCTTCTTTTTGATTCAAAATCAGGCGGCGAATTTTATTGGAGTTTGTCAATGAATTCAATCGTTAAACATACAATTAGGCTAAAAAACTAGAGAAATAATACATCAACATTTTATTAACAAGCTTCATAAAATGTGTGGACGAAAAAAATTTAAAAGCTAAAAAGATATTCACAGTAGATGTTTTTTATATACTAATTGTGAATAAAATCATTGTCTTAAATTGAAAAAAAGATGTTAATAAAACAATTAACAAGAGAATGTTTTTATGTTGATAACTAGGGGTTTTATCCACATTTAAGGTTTTTATTTTGCTTGTGTTAATAACTGCCCCTGTTATTAACATTTTCTAACGGATTCACTTTTTCCTGTGTATTCTTAACTAATTTACATCTTTTTGTGGATAACTGGTTCGCTCCGAGTTAGAATTTCGCGCTTAACTGTTTTTTATTTGCCCAGCAGGAGTAAAAGTTAGTGTCGTTGGAGTATTGGGATCTTTGTCAAAAGCGATTACAAGATGAGTTTTCTGCTCAACAATTCAATACTTGGATTCGTCCTCTTGATGCTGAAGTCAATTCAAATGGCGATTTAATCCTCTCGGCCCCTAATCGATTTGTATTAGATTGGGTGAGTAATAAGTATCAAACGCGTATAAAAGAGCTGCTAACAGAGTTTGCTGGTAGTGAGCCTGCACCCGTTTTATCTTTTACCGTTCGTTCACAAGGTTTTAGCAAACCTAGTGCTCCACCAGCACCAGCGCCAATTGTAGAAACCGTTGTTACTCCTATCAGTGAAGATCTTTCTTCAGATGTCAGCTATCGACCAGGCTTTAGCTTAATGGAAGAGGACACTGAAAAGCATGCAGACCTTGAATTTGAAGCACCATTAAAGCTTTCTGATAGTGGCTTGATTGGTGATTTAGAACCTTATAAGCAAGGACAGCTCCCTTTATCTCCTTCATCTAATCGTAAAGTCGATGTGGAAGGAGGGATTAATCACGGTGCTAATCTAAATAATTCTTTTACTTTTGATAACTTTGTTGAAGGTAAGTCGAACCAATTAGCTCATGCTGCGGCATTACAAGTTGCTGAAAATCCAGGTGGCGCATATAACCCATTATTCATTTATGGTGGGGTTGGTTTAGGTAAAACTCACTTAATGCAAGCTGTGGGTACTGAGTTAATGCGTCATAACCCGAATGCTAAGGTGGTATATCTACATTCGGAGCGATTTGTTGCTGATATGGTGAAGGCATTACAGCTTAATGCGATTAATGACTTTAAACGTTATTACCGTTCTGTTGATGCTTTGCTAATTGACGATATTCAATTCTTTGCTGGAAAAGATAGAACCCAAGAAGAATTCTTCCATACCTTTAATGCTTTATTAGAGGGTGGCCAGCAAATGATTCTGACCTGTGATCGTTATCCTAAAGAGATCAAAGGGTTAGAAGACAGACTTAAATCTCGATTTGGTTGGGGCTTAACGGTAGCGATTGAGCCACCTGAGCTTGAAACTCGGGTCGCTATTTTGATGCGTAAGGCAGATGAAAGTAATATTAAACTGTCTTATGACTCCGCCTTCTTTATTGCACAGAAAATTCGCTCCAATGTACGTGAATTAGAAGGGGCGCTAAAACGTGTTATTGCAAACTCTCACTTTACGGGCCGTGCTATAACACCTGACTTTGTTAGAGAGTCTTTAAAAGACTTACTTGCATTGCAAGATAAGCTAGTAAACATAGATAATATTCAGCGTATTGTGGCTGAGTATTACAAGATTAAAATAAGTGATTTATTGTCGAAGCGTCGTAATCGTTCGATTGCCCGCCCCCGTCAAGTTGCCATGTCACTTGCAAAAGAACTGACAAACCATAGCTTGCCTGAAATCGGTGATGCTTTTGGTGGTCGAGATCATACAACAGCACTCCATGCTATTCGTAAGATCAAAGAACTACAGGATACGGATTCGGATATTCGTGAAGACTATAAGCAACTTATGCGAATTTTGACGACCTAAGGTCGTGATTGATAAATACGAGGAAAATAATGAAATTTTCAGTTGTCCGCGAGGCACTTCTAAAGCCACTCCAACTTGTTGCTGGTGTGGTTGAACGCAAGCAAACTATGCCTGTTTTAGCCAATGTATTGTTAGAGGTTAAAGACAATGTTTTAACCTTAACTGGCTCTGATTTAGAAGTAGAATTAGTGGGTCATATCACATTAGATGAGTGCCAAGAAGGCCGTATTACTGTTCCTGCTCGTAAGCTAATGGATATCTGCAAAAGTTTACCAGACAGTGCTGTGATTGAATTGTCTGTGGATGATACTCGTGCAGTAATTCGTTCAGGACGCTCTCGTTTTACTTTATCGACCTTACCTGCTGATGAGTTCCCTAATATCCAAGATATGCAAGGTGACCTAAGCGTGGTTGTGGCGCAAAACAGCGTACGCAAATTGATTGAGAAAACGGGCTTTGCCATGGCGAACCAAGATGTTCGTTACTATCTAAACGGCATGTTGTTTGAAGTTGCTGATGGACAACTGCGTGTTGTTGCAACTGACGGACACCGTCTAGCAACGGCAATTGAAGATGCACAAGTGTCTGGTGACCTCACCCAAGTTATTGTACCTCGTAAAGGTGTACTAGAACTTAACCGCTTATTAAGTGATACAGATGAAACGGTTGAGCTTCAAATTGGTTCAAACCATATCCGTGCGAAGGTTGCAGATTACATCTTCACTTCTAAATTAGTAGAAGGTAAATTCCCTGATTATCACAGAGTAATTCCACGTAATAATGACAAGATTGTGATTGCTGACCGTCTAGAATTACGTCAAGTTTTCCTTCGTGCTTCGATTCTTTCTAATGAAAAGTATCGTGGTGTTCGCTTGATTCTTACGAATGGTATGTTGCAAGTTTTTGCTAACAACCCAGAGCAAGAAGAAGCCGAAGAATCTGTATTAGTTCAATACCAAGGTGAAAACCTAGAAGTTGGCTTTAACGTAAGCTACTTGCTAGATGTCTTAGGTGTAGTGAATAGCCAGGAAGTTCGCATTTCATTAAATGATGCGACTGCCAGTGCGCTAGTCGAAGAAGCTGATAGTCACGCGGCACAATATGTCGTGATGCCAATGCGTCTATAATCGATTCTTATAATGCCAAGCTAGGTGATGATGAAACCTAGTTTGGCATTAGACGCTGTCCCACAAGGTTTATCTGTATGCCCCTGCATCGCTTGGATATCTCCCAGCTAAGAAATTTATCCAACGTCCGTTTTCAACCATCTCCTCAAGTTAACTTAATTTCTGGTGCTAATGGCAGTGGTAAAACCTCTGTTTTGGAAGCGATTCACCTATTATCCTTAGGTCGCTCTTTTCGCAGCCATAAACATAAAACCTATATTCAAAAAGAAACCTCTGAGTGCGTAATTTTTGCTTTGCTTGAGCAAGCTGAAACGGCTTCTGGTATGCGTCAATCACCTCAGCCAATAGGTCTCAAACGCCAACTAGATGGGAGTTTAGACGCACGGGTCTCAGGTCAAAAAATTCAATCCTTGGTTGAGCTTACCCAAGCCCTTCCTGTACAGCTAATTAACCCTGATGCCTTTCGATTATTAGAAGGTTCTCCTAAGATTCGACGCCAGTTTCTTGACTGGGGTGTGTTTCATCATGCAACAGGCTTTATAAATGCATGGCGAGGCTGGCAAAAAGCATTAAAACAGCGCAATTCCTTACTCAGACGTGGTAAAATATCTGATAGTTTGTTGTTAGCATTTGATCATGAGCTGATTCGATTAGGCTCAGAGGTAAATCAGTACCGTCATGATTACCTAGATCGCTTAATTCCTGTCTTTAAACAGGTTTTATTAAGCTTAAATGCTGAGCTTGAAGTGAATTTGCAGTTATACCAAGGTTGGGATGCGCAAAAATCATTAGCTCAAGCGTTAGATGCTAGCCGCCCACGAGATATTGAGTCTGGATATTCTAATACTGGACCTCAAAGAGCTGATTTAAGAGTAAAAACACCCCATGGTGATGCTCTCGATGCTTTATCTCGTGGCCAGCAAAAATTAGTGGTATCTGCCTTGAAAATAGCCCAAGGCAAGCTGTTGATAGAATCAGGACGTTCGATAGTCTTTCTGGTAGATGACTTACCAGCTGAACTAGACAAAGAACACAGAGATAAACTCTGTCAATTATTAGAAGCGTTAGATAGCCAAATTTTTATTACAAGTGTCGGCCCAGAAATAATGGATTACGACTGGTCTGAGACGACCGACGTTCGTCACTTTGCAATGAAAGCAGGCGAATTGTCCCATTATCCGAGTGATGCTTTGCAGGAGAGTTAAATGAGCGAAAACAATTACGATTCATCCAGTATCAAGGTACTTAAAGGCCTTGATGCAGTACGTAAACGCCCAGGAATGTATATCGGCGATACGGATGACGGCACTGGCTTACATCACATGGTATTTGAGGTGGTGGATAACTCAATTGATGAAGCGTTGGCTGGTCATTGTGACACTATCAACGTCACTATCCACCCAGATGAATCCATTACTGTGTCCGATAACGGACGTGGTATCCCAGTTGAAATGCACCCTGAAGAAAAAGTGTCTGCTGCCGAAGTTATCATGACAGTACTACACGCGGGTGGTAAGTTTGATGATAATTCTTATAAGGTTTCTGGTGGTCTTCACGGTGTAGGTGTTTCGGTTGTAAACGCTTTATCTGAGAGCCTTACACTTACTATTCGTAAAGATGGTAAATTATACGAACAACATTATTCCCATGGTGACCCGTTAGCGCCTATCGCTGTAATCGGTGATGCTGAAGCAAACGGCACCCAGGTTCACTTTAAGCCTTCTGCTGATACTTTCAGTAATATTAAATTCCATTATGACATCTTAGCAAAACGTCTACGTGAGCTTTCATTCTTGAACTCAGGCGTTGCAATTAATTTAAAAGATGAGCGCAGTGGCCAAGAAGAGTCTTTCAATTACACCGGTGGTTTACGTTCATTTGTTGAGCATTTGAATACCAACAAAACTCCGATTAACCAAATTTTCCACTTTATCTGCCAACGCGAAGACCTAGATGATGGTATTGCTGTTGAAGTCGCATTGCAGTGGAATGAAGGTTTCCAAGAAAACATTTACTGCTATACCAACAATATTCCACAAAGAGATGGTGGTACTCACCTAGCTGGTTTCCGTGCCGCTTTGACTCGTACTCTAAACAGCTTCATTGAAAAAGAAGGCTTGGGTAAGAAGACTAAGGTAGCGACAACTGGTGATGACTCACGAGAAGGCCTAACTGCTATAGTTTCAGTGAAAGTACCTGATCCTAAGTTCTCTTCTCAGACAAAAGATAAACTGGTTTCTTCTGAGGTTAAAACAGCAGTAGAACAAGAGATGAGCCGTCGCTTATCTGAATACCTTCTAGAGTCTCCGAACGAAGCTAAAATCATTGTCAATAAGATGATTGATGCAGCTCGTGCCCGTGAAGCTGCTCGTCGTGCGCGTGATTTGACTCGTCGTAAAGGTGCTTTGGATATTGCAGGTTTACCGGGTAAGTTGGCAGATTGCCAAGAGAAAGACCCAGCACTTTCTGAACTATACCTAGTGGAGGGTGACTCTGCGGGTGGTTCTGCAAAACAAGGTCGTGATCGTCGTACTCAAGCCATCCTACCGCTGAAAGGTAAGATCTTAAACGTAGAGAAAGCGCGTTTTGATAAAATGCTTTCTTCTGCTGAAGTAGGAACTCTGATTACTGCACTAGGTTGTGGTATCGGTCGTGATGAATTTAATATTGAGAAACTACGTTATCACAGCATCGTTATCATGACGGATGCGGACGTGGATGGATCGCACATCCGTACCCTACTTTTGACCTTCTTCTTCCGTCAAATGCCTGAAGTCATTGAACGCGGCCATATCTATATTGCTCAGCCTCCTCTTTATAAGATTGCTCGTGGTAAGCAAGAGCAGTATCTAAAAGATGAAGCTGCATTAGAGCAACACTTGATAGAAGTTGCCTTATCTGGCGCGCAAATGTTTGTGAACGATCAAGCTCCTGGTATTCAAGGTGAAGCTCTAGCGAAAATCATGCATGACTATATTGAGATATCAGAAGATATTGAACGTATGTCACGTGTGTATCCAACCGATGTGATGGGCAAACTTATGTATTGCTCTGAGCTAAAGTCAGAAGATTTAAGCAATGAAGCCAAGGTCAACGCTTGGATTGATGAGCTGAAAGCGCTAATGCCACAAGATGTGCGTACAGGTTTCCGCTTTGAGTTTAAAGTTGATCATGATGATGAAAGAGATCTATATCTACCAGCGGTAGAAATTATGTCTCACGGCGTTGCTAACCATTATCGCTTTGAGCAAACCTTCTTCGCATCAACTGAATACAAGCGTATGGTTGCTATGTCTGGTTTGATTAATGAGATCTTCACAGAAGAGTCTTTCATCAAGCGTGGCGAGCGTACTCAACATGTTGATACTGTTGAAGATATGAAGTCTTGGTTAATGAAAGAAGCATCACGTGGTATGGCGATACAGCGTTATAAAGGTCTAGGTGAGATGAACCCTGATCAGCTTTGGGAAACCACTATGGACCCAGATGCGCGTCGTATGTTGCAGGTGTCTATTGATGATGCGATTGCAGCGGATCAAATGTTTACCACTCTGATGGGTGATGAAGTTGAGCCACGTCGTAACTTTATTCAAGATAATGCCTTATCTGTTGCTAACCTAGACGTTTAACTTAGCCTTAGCAAAACAAAAAAAGCAGCCTAATGGCTGCTTTTTTTGTTTGTGCGATATGAGTTTATGATAGAAATTATATAGCGTCATATTTTGTTAGTGTCTTAAATTCAATATCCATGTCTATGCCAAAGGTATCTTTGAGTGTGCTCATATAAGTATCTTTAGTATCTAAGTTGTATTCGGTAACACCTAACTCTGTTTTTACTTTCACCTTTCCATTTAAGAGTGTTGTTATGCCATCATGATTTCTAATTGTGGCGATACAACGTGAAGTGAAAGCTGAGTTTGGGTGTGTAGAGGTATAATGGTTGGCGTACTCGATATCACCTTTGCAAACATAGCTCATATCTAAGCTGTATAAATCTAACCAAGACTCTTCTTCTGTTTTTATCTGCAAGATCGCCCCATAAAACTGATCTTCAACAAAACGAAATGTTTGGGAGTCTGTCTTTAACTCTTCGTTTAGCCTATAGGGAAGTGGCTCTCTTGGTGTTTGGGAGCCAAAACCTGCATCCAGCACCCACTTCTCATCTTCTAGGGTGACAAGTGTGACTTGATGGCTGCGCCCGCTTGGTTCCTCTGCTAAATGTACTCTTGCCAACAGGGCTCTTGCTTCAAACCCCATCTGAATAAGAGCGTTTAATAACAAGCCGTTTAGCTCAAAACAGTAGCCTCCCCGTTGGCTCATAACCAGTTTGTTAAAAAGCGCTTCTTCAGATAAAAGTATGGGATTGCCATTAACTATATCTAGATTTTCGAAAGGAATTTTTGTGTGTTGAGAGGCATGTAGTAGCTTCAAATACGTCCTATTAAGATCTTTAGGGGCAGTCATTTCAATTTTATTTAAATAGGCTTCTAACATACGCTCATTCATTTAGAGTCAACCTTCAATGGCTATTAATGGGGCTTTTTATTGACGTAATCTTTAACTAGGTGTGAGTATAAAAGTTGAAGTTAAGTTTAAGTCAATAGTATTTTGTTAGCAGCTTAATGGCCCTATATTCACCTCATTCATCTATCACATTCCTAAGGCCTGAAACTCAATCGTTTCTTTTATTAAGGTTAAGGTACTTTCTAATTTACTAATCTCAACAGAAGCTAAAGCTAAGCGAACTGCTTGGGGGGTATGTTCTGTGGTGGCATAAGGCTCAGCATTAGAAACAGAAATATTGAGATCTAATAAGGCCTTGATTAATAAGTCTGATCTCACATCCTCCGGCAAAGGTAGCCATAAAAAATAAGAGGCGGGATGAGATTGATAGCTCAATTCATGAAATACTTTTTTGACTATTTCTTGTCTTTTGATCGCATCTAAACGTTTCTCCTGCTCTAGGTGATAGATGCTGCCATCTTCAATCCATTGGCAAGTTAGTGCTGACAACAAGCCTGCGGTGTTCCACGTTGTAGCCCGAATACTTCTCTCAATTGATGAAACCCATTTCGTGGGTGAGAGGATAAACCCGACCCTTAAACCTGTGGCAAGACTTTTTGAGAAGCCGGATATATAGAAGGTGATATCAGGAGCCAGAGTCACCAAGGCTGGTGGTGCTTGAGTCTCAAGAAAACTGTAGGCGGCATCTTCTATTATGGTGAGTTGGTGTTTTCTTGCTATCTCTATTAGCTGTTTTCTTTGTGCTAACCCCATTACTGAGCCTAAGGGGTTATGTAATGTGGGCATTGAATAGATAGCTTTGATTTTTCGCTGCTCACAGGCTTGGGTTAATGCATTGAGGTCTGTACATTGATTTAGCATAGGTATCGCAATCAGCTCTAAACCATGTACTTGGGCCAGAAGTTTAAAACCTGGGTAGGTAATCGCATCAACAGCGATTAGGTCCCCTGGTTTTAATAAAGACATAACAGTCAGCGCCAGACCTTGCTGGGCACCATTAACGATTGCCATGTTTTGTGTTTCAGCGCTGATATTATGATGAGCTAAATAGTTTTTTATTACGCTTTTATCATTTAGTCGACCATTATGGGGTTGGTAACTTAATAAGGAGGCTAAGTCACCAGAGTAGCTTAACTTTCTTAAAGCATCCCTTAGCATTTTAGGCTGGTTCTCTAGGATAGGTGAATTGAAATTAAGGTCCAACATCCCCTCTGCTAATGCTGCTTGCTTAATACCATGACTAGGTGGAACTTGGCTTTCTTTTACAAAGGTACCTCGTCCAACCTCACAACTTACTAGCCCCATTTTAGCTAATTCTTGATAAATTTTTGAGGCAGTTGATAGTGCTATTTTTTCTTGTGAAGCAAACTTTCTATGGGTGACTAGTCTTGCTCCTGGCTGGTATTTTCTTTGCCTAATATCCTCAGCCTGCCGATCTAAAATAGTTTTATATTTTTGAGTGCTCATAAAATTGTACCTAGAACAATTTTTTTATTGTCATGAAATTTAACCTTAGAATGGCATTCTAAACAGCCTAAAGGACAAATACTATGCACATTTCTATTCTTACTTTCGATGGTTTTAATGAGTTGGACTCTTTTATTGCGTATGGCATTTTAAACCGAATTAAAAAGCCTAATTGGCGCGTCTCTATAGCTGGCTCTAGTCCTCAAATTACCTCAATGAATGGTTTGCTGGTTGATAGGCAAATTGACTTAATTGAAGCCTCTAAGACTGATGTGGTACTGGTAGGGAGTGGCATGAAAACCCGTGATGTGGTGCTTGATCAAAGTATTATTTCGCAGCTTTCTTTAAACCCAAGTCGGCAGCTAATTGGCGCTCAATGTTCAGGCGCGCTTGTATTAGCTAAATTAGGGTTATTAAACGAGGTGCCTGCTTGCACGGATTTAACCACTAAACCTTGGGTGCAAGAAGCAGGTGTCAAAGTATTAAATCAGGCCTTTTATGCAAATCAAAATACAGCAACAGCTGGTGGTTGCTTGTCTTCTACCTATTTAGCTGCTTGGGTTATCGCACGTTTAGAAGGGGTTGAGGCGATGAAAAGTGCAATAGATTATGTTGCCCCTGTGGGTGAAAAAGAGGCGTATGTTGAGCTTGTTATGCAGCAAGTTATACCTTTTATAGAAAGAGACTCATCTTATAACTAGTCTCTTTCTATAATTTGTATCTATTAAATAGATTTATAAGAATCTGTACTTTTTAACTGTATTGGTAAAGGGTTGCTAAGGTGAAGGCGGCAAGGTCTGTATAAACTTGGAAGTGAAAGTCTATCTCTTTGTATTGAGTCTCTCTACCTTTGCCTGTAAGTACTAAGGCTGTTTTACAGCCTCTGGCATGCCCTGCTTCTAAATCACGTTTTGAGTCACCCACCATGATCGCAGGTGTTTCTTCAAAGTTAACGCCAAGCTCTGCTTCAATAGACTCTATCATACCCGCTTTTGGTTTGCGGCAATCGCATTGATCGTCTGGGCCATGTGGGCAATAACGAATACCACTGATACTACCACCCTCAGCTTCGACCAATTGCGTCATCTTATTATGCATGGCATCTAAGGTATCAATGTCGTAATAGCCTCTTGCTATGCCGGATTGGTTTGTCACAACAAAGACTTTGAAGCCTGCTTTAGATAAAGCTGCAATGGATTTTATACTGCCAGGAATTGGAATCCACTCTTCTAACGATTTCACATATTGATCAGAGTCTTGGTTTATCACTCCATCTCTATCGAGCAAAATGATAGGCTTAATTTGAGTCATGCTGGTATCCTGGCGATTGAGTTGAGGCATTATAAAGGCTTTGAAACAAGGTTAATAACATTTGTTTCACATCATTACTGTTTAACTATTCCAAACTAGGCCATATTAAGGCGGACAAGATAAAGGCAAGCAGAAGCTGGCTGAATCTTTTACAATAGCGCCATTATACTTTAATAGATCTTGGTATTGATTCTTATGCTAGGTGAACAAGGCGTCTTCTTTTCTTGAATGGGATATTATGAACAATCGGTTAGGCTCACTTTTTATTTATATTTTACGTTTTTTAGGTTTGTTGCCCTTCTCTCTGGTACAAAAATTAGGCGCCTTATTTGGCCATACGTTTGTTAAGCGTAATCGTCGTACAGTTAACGCAATCGACATCAACTTAAAACTTTGTTTACCTGAAAAAAATGCTGATCAAAGACTCGCTATTCGCAACGATAGATTGAAAAACATGGGACAAACTGCCCTTGAAATGAGTCATGTTTGGACCAAACCTAAGGAACAAGTCCTCGCTCTACTAAAACCAAATAGCAATGATAATTCTGCCTTTGAAGAAGCGGTTAAAAGTGATTCTGGAGTATTAGTACTAGCACCCCATCTTGGTCACTGGGAAATGATGAATTATTACTTGGCACAGTTTAGACCTCTAACTGCCATGTACCGCCCTGTAAAAAATGCTAAGAAGCTTGATTGCTTTATTCGCGATGCGAGAGAAAGAGCTGGCTCTGAGTTGGTTCCAACTGATCGCAAAGGTGTGATGCAATTAATGAGAGCTTTAAAAAGTAGTGGTTTGGTAGGAATTTTACCGGATCAGGTTCCTAAAGATGGTGGTGGTGTTTATGTGCCATTTTATGGACAACAGGCCTATAGCATGACACTTACCTCGCAACTGGTTAATAAGACGGGTGCTAAGGCTTTTATCGGTGCTGCTTTTAGAGTTAAAGGTGGATATGAAGTGGCTATGCAGCCAGTTGATGAAGACTTTTATTCCGATGACATTGAGACGTCTGTCGCAGCGATGAACCGCTCTATCGAAAAGCTTATTGAATTACATCCTGAGCAATATCAGTGGGAATATAAACGTTTTAAGAAACAACCAGATGGTCATTCTCTCTATCCAAGAGGCTAGTTTAGAAGCTAATTAACAGTGTTTGTTTTGCAAATACTCACTAAAAAAGGCGCATTTTAATGCGCCTTTTTTGTGTTGGTTTATCTGTTATAAATAAGACGACTCGCTTCAATTGTCATCTTTTAAATCGGCGAATTGAGCTCTGCCGCAAGCACTAATGAGGTCAGCTGGTTTAAGGCCTATGTCTAACCCCCTTTTACCTCCACTAACGTAAATACTTACTAACGCTTTAGCACTTTGATCAACTGCGGTAATCAAGGCTTTCTTTTGTGCAATAGGGCTAATTCCCCCAACCAAATAACCACTGCTTTTTTGCGCTTCATTTGGGTCTGCCATGATGAGCTTCTTAACACCAAAATGAGCGGCTGCTTTTTTCAAGCTTAAGGTGTGAGTGACAGGAATAATTGTCACAAACAGCTTAGTACCATCACTGACTAATAATGTCTTAAAAACACTAGCAGGTTCGAGTCCTAGCTTATCTGCTGCTTCTAACCCAAACTGGGTGCATTGGCTGTCGTGTTCGTACTCATGCAAGCTGTACGGAATCTTCTTCTTTTTGAGGAAGTTGCATGCCGGTGTCATCGCAGTCCTTACCTTTGCCAAAACATAGGCGTGAATAATACCAATAGCGTAAAGACTTCCAAACGCCCTAATAGCATAGAGAAGCACAACATCCATTTTGCAGGATCACTGATAGAACCAAAGTTGGCTGCTACTTCACCTAAGCCCGGACCTAGGTTATTTAATGTTGCTGCAACAGCAGACCATGCTGTGAGCTGATCTAAGCCTGTTGCCATTAAACCTATCATAAGTATTACGTAAACCAGTAAGTAAGCTGAGAAGAAGCCCCATACTGCAGAGATAACTCTTTCATGAATTGCTTTACCACCGAGTTTTACTGGGATAATGGCGTTAGGGTGAATTAAGCGCTGAATCTCACGAAAGCCCTGTTTTAAGATAAGTAGAATACGAATTACCTTCATACCACCACCGGTGGAGCTGGCACAACCACCGGCAAAAGAGGTGACGATTAATAAGAAAGGTAAGGTATTTGGCCAGGTTGAAAAGTCTTCGGTGCCAAAGCCTGTTGTTGTGGCAATGGAGATACTTTCGAACATGGCGTATCTAAATGCAGTTGACCATTCATAGCTGGATGTCATCGCAAGTACCAAGGTGGTAATGGTAATGGTACAAAGCAGAATAAAACCAAAAAATTTCACTTCAGAGTCTTTGAAGTAATGCATGATTGAGCGGCTACGCCAAGCGTAAAAGTGCAAACCAAAATTCAATGCCGAAATGATCATAAAGATTACGGCAATGGCTTCTATCATAGGGCTATCAAAATAACCTATGCTGGCATCATGGGTTGAGAAACCACCAATGGCAACGGTTGAAAAGCTGTGACAGATAGCATCAAACAAGCTCATTCCTGCCGCCCAAAAACCTAATGCGCAAGCAATGGTTAAAGAAGCGTATATGTACCAAAGGGCTTTTGCTGTTTCAGCGATTCTTGGTGTTAGTTTAGAATCTTTTACAGGGCCTGGTGTTTCTGCACGATAAAGCTGCATACCACCGACACCCAGCATCGGCATGATAGCGACGGCCAATACAATGATACCCATACCACCAAGCCATTGAAGTTGTTGGCGATAGAATAATAAAGCATGGGGCATATCATCTATGCCGGTTAGAATGGTTGCCCCTGTGGTTGTCAGGCCCGAAATAGACTCGAATAAGGCATCGGTAAATGAGAGTGCTTGAGAGTCAACCAGCATGAAAGGTACGGCACCAAATAAGCCCAGTACTGACCAGAACAAGACGGTAATGATAAAGCCATCACGTATTCTTAATTCTTTACGGTTCCCTTTAAAGGGAAGCCACATACAAAAACCCCCTATTAGGTTAATGAGTAAGGCGTATAAGAAAGCGTGAGTATCACCATCTTGGTAGATAAGGGACACGATTAAAGGCGGAATCAAGGTTAAGCTGAAGACCATAACCAAAATGCCAATAACGCGAAAAATGACCTTGATGTGCATTTGCTTTCCTAATGTTGGCGCTTCTGATTAATCTAGTGCGCTTTAGGTGATTGTTCTAATTCAATGAGTAATTTGAGTGTCTTGTTAGCGATTGATTCTTTAGAAGAAGGTTAAGCCTACTTGGAATAATTGCTCGACTGCTGGAATTTGTTTTTTGTTAGAAACGAAGATAATCACATGGTCTTCAGCCTGAATCATAAGATCACCCGTTGCAATTAGAACCTCTTCATCTCTTACCACAGCTCCTATTGTCGCCCCTTCTGGTAAGTTAATATTTGCTATGGTTCTTCCAACCACTTTAGAGGATTTATAATCACCGTGAGCGACGGCTTCTAAAGCCTCAGCTGCGCCTTTTCTGAGTGAGTGAACATTTACCACATCACCACGACGAATGAAGGACAACAAGGTACTTATGGTCATATGCTGAGGAGAGATAACTATGTCTATCATATCGTCTTGCACGATATCGACATAGGCTGGGTTATTGATAATTGTCATCACGGTTCTCACACCCAATCGCTTGGCTAGCATAGAAGACATGATGTTTGCTTCGTCGTTATTTGTAAGTGCGCAGAATACGTCGGTAGACTCAATATTCTCTTCTAATAAGAGTTCTTGTTTAGAAGCATCACCATGTAGGACTATGGTGTTGTTAAGGTTTTCAGATAAGTAGCGGCACCTTGGTAGACCTCGTTCTACTATCTTTACTCGGTATTCATCTTCTAAACTTTGTGCCAAACGCTCACCGATATTACCGCCTCCAGCAATCATGATACGACGATAAGGATTATCTAAACGTCGCAACTCACTCATGACATCTAATACATCTCGTTGAGCCGTCAAAAAGAAGACTTCATCATCGGCGCGAATATGAGTTGTTCCAGCAGGTTGGATAGATTGGCCGTCACGGTAAATCGCTGCAATACGAGTTTGAATAGAAGGCATGTGCTCTTTCAAGAAACTAATAGGTTGGTCAATGAGAGGTCCCCCTACTTCAGCTCTTACTACCACAAGCTGAACCTTACCTTCTGCAAACTCCATAACTTGTAGTGCACCTGGATATTGAATCAAGCGCTTAATATGGCGAGTCACTTCTTTTTCAGGGCTGATACGCACATCAATAGGCAAGCCATTGTAGCCATAAATTTCTGGTCGACTGGCGTAGGCATTCGACCTAACACGGCCTATTTTTGTCGGTGTTTTAAATAGGGTTTCTGCTATTTGGCAGGCAACCATATTGATCTCATCTTGGTTGGTTACCGCGATCAACATGTCAGCGTCATCACCACCTGCTCTTTCTAATACATCAGGATGAGAGGCACTGCCTTCAACTGTTTGAATATCCAACCTATCTTGTAATTCACGTAGGCGTTTGTCGTCCATATCAACAACGGTTATGTCATTATCTTCATTCGCTAAATTTTCAGCGAGAGTTGCACCAACCTGACCTGCACCTAATATGATGATTTTCATGAAGTATCCTGAGCTGCTCTAGGTGATCTTTGTCGACCTAGATGAGATGGGGCCACTGCCCTAATGTAAAAAGAAATATCGCGTTAATTTTAAACAAGTCGAGCTAATTAATTAATGCTAATAAGAAAATAAACTGGATTAATTTGCTCTAGACTGCGAAATAGTCATTATCAAATAGCTTTTGATGAGGAAAAGTTTTGTCGAGAAAATATGTAGGTGATTTTTAGTGTCAGCTCATTGATTCAAGCTTATTTAGGTCAATGTCTGTGTGATTATTACTAGGGAAAAATTCCATGATAGGAAACAGTTTGCCCCTACTCCTTATGCATTTTAGTAAGGAAGAAAGGGCATACTTGTTCGTTCAAACGCTTGCTTAGTGCTATACAATTTAAAGCCGCATTAACTCTTCTCTATTAAGCAATAGTAGAAACCGTCATGGCTATTTTGTTTTGGGAATAATTGGATTCCGTGACTCACCTTTTTACCCCAAGGTACATCAAGCATGATTTCTTTAGCGTTTTGAGTCTTGCTTAAGAAGCTCGCCATTTGTTGTTCGTTCTCTTCAGGCATAAGTGAACAAGTGGCATAAAGCATTCTTCCACCGGGTTTTAGTGTTAACCAAATTTGCTCAATTAACTGTTTTTGAATAGTGACGAGTTCATCGATATCAGCAGGCTTACGATTAATTTTAATGTCTGGATTACGACGAATCACACCTGTGGCAGAACAAGGAACATCTAATAAAATTTTATCGAATTCGACTTTGTCCCACCAAGCGTTGAGATCCCCTGAATCAGCACAAATTAACTCTGCATTAAAATTGAGCCTTTCTAAGTTTTCTTCTATTTTAGCCAAGCGCCATGATTCTAATTCAATGGCTGTCAGATGAATGTCCGCACTTTCTAGTAAATGGCCAGTTTTACCCCCCGGAGCAGCACAGGCATCGAGTACTTTATCTCCTTGTTTTGGCGCCAAAATAAAGGCACTAAGTTGAGCAGCCTCATCCTGCACACTCATGTCACCATCAAAAAAACCAGGTAATGACTGTACAGATACGGCTTGATTCAAATAGATAGCTGACTCAGAAAACTCACCTTTCTCACTTTCTATACCCTGCTTAGATAATTTTTCCATTTGTGTTTCACGTGAAACACGAGACAAATTAACTCTTAGGCACATAGGAGGGCGAGCGTTATTTGCTGCGACAATTTGCTCAAAGTCGTTAGTCCAATGCTTATTGAAACGCTTTAGAATCCATTTAGGGTGAGCGTGAGCAACAGAAGGCATCTCTTTCAGGATGGCTTTAATATCATCTGCTTCTCTTAAGTAGCGTCTTAAAATAGCGTTAACTAATTTACCTGCCCAAGGTTTGCCAATTAGCTTAGCACTTTCGACAGCTTCATTTACGGCTGCATGTTCTGGTGTATCCATATAATCTATCTGATACAAGGCAACTAAAATGGCAGCATATACATCGTAATCCTTTTCTTGGAAAGGCTTATCTAACATGTGTAAAGCAAAGCTATTCAACTTTGGATAATGGCGACTTACCCCAAAACAAATCTCTTTTAATTGTGGGATATGCTCAGCTTTAACATCAGCTTGTTTGCGAGCTAATTGGGTGCTCAAAGAGCCCTTGTTGAGAAGGATACTTTCAAGTATTCGAATGGCAACAAGTCTGACACTGCTAACTTTTTCGTTCATAATTTTCACTTACAAGTTAATTATCTAGCCTAGTAGTCCTATTAGCTGCTACTAGGTTAGACAAAAAATTAGCCCCCTATTTGACTGCCAACAGTAAAGGCTGTTTTAAACTTCCCGTTTAAAGCATCTCGAATAGCAAGCCGTTTGCCCCCTGGAAACTGCACCATTTGTAAGGCAATTGATCCCTCTTGAGCGGCAACGATAACACTATCCTTATTTATCTCTATCACAGTACCTGGCTCAAATGAGTTCACTTCTAAGCTATGAAGGCTTGCCTGATGTATCTTGATATTACCTTTTTCAGTTTCAAGATAACTTCCAGGCCAAGGTGATAGACCTCTAATTTTACGCGCTAGGTCTGCTGCTGGTGTGTGCCAATCAATCAGACCTTCTTGCTTAGTTAACTTGCTTGCATAGTTAGCGAGTGCATCATCTTGTTTCTCAGCTTGATGCTTGCCTTCTTTAATTTGTCCAAGTGTTTCAACCAAGAGTGAGCCACCTAAAGGGGCTAGCCTGTCATGTAGATCAGCTGAGGTGTCGTCATCAAGAATGTCACAGCTGACTTTACTCAGCATATCACCTGTATCTAATCCCACATCCATTTGCATTATGGTGATGCCAGTTTCCTTATCCCCTTCAATTAGAGATCTATGGATAGGTGCAGCACCACGCCATCTAGGTAACAGGGACGCATGTACATTGATGCAGCCAAGCTTAGGAGTATCTAATACAGTTTTTGGAAGAATCAAACCATAGGCTGCTACAACCATGATATCTGCATCAAGGTTAGCAAGTACTTGCCTATCTTCTTCAAGTTTAAAGTTAAGCGGCTGATACACAGGAATCTCATGTGCTAAAGCTAATTGCTTAACTGGGCTAGCAACAAGTTTTTGCCCTCTTCCTGCTGGCCTATCTGGCTGACTATAAACAGCGATGACTTGATGATTTTCATTGTTAGATGAATCGATCAAGGCTTTGAGGCTGGCAGCAGCAAACTCAGGTGTACCTGCGAATACAATTTTTAATGGCGTTTTTTCTTGAGGCATATTTTGGCTCTTTCAATAAAAATCAGGCCGTAGCCTGATTTAAAAATGGGGGTATCGATTAGCCGCTGATTTACCGAATAAAGAGTCGGTGAGCTAAATCGAATAAAAGCTTTGTCTTAAGCACGCATGCGTTTTTGGTTTTTCACCAGTTTCGTTTTAATGCGGTTGCGCTTAAGTGGTGATAGATAATCCACCATAAGTTTTCCGTCTAGGTGATCTATCTCATGCTGTACACATACAGCAAGCAACCCAGTTACCTTCTTTTCAAACTCTTTGCCATGACGATCAAGAGCAATTACTTTTACTCTTGCTGCACGATAAATATGCTCATAAAAACCGGGTACAGATAGGCAACCCTCTTGCTCTTCATTTGGTGCATCATCTAGCACTTCAAATCTAGGGTTGATAAAAACCATAGGGTCATTTTTTTCTTCTGAAAAATCCATTACAACCACACGTTGATGAAAATCAACTTGGGTTGCAGCAAGACCTAAACCGTTTTGATCGTACATAGTCTCAAGCATGTCATCTATTTTGACTTGCAAGGCATCGTTAAAATCAGTCACAGGCTTGGCTACAGTTCGTAGACGTGGATCAGGATATTCGAGAACAGGTAGAACAGCCATTTTAAATTACCGTATAAATTAGTTAGTTTTCATTTCCAACATATTGAATAGCGCTTGAGTCTTAAGTAAATCTATAGCAAAAGCATGATTCAAATACATAGGAGTTAGATCAAAATATATTCTTATTATTGTACCGTATGTGAATTAATAGAGTAGTGTTTTACACCCTATATCGAATAATTATTAATGATAAAGCCCATTAGTTCACCTCTCCCATAAGAGTAAATAGACGCAAGGAATGCGCTAAATGGAAAATACACAGGAACCAGTATTATCAGGGGTCACTTGTTTATCGAAGCAAGACTGGCTCACACTAAGTTTTATTAAAGGTGTTGGGCCAGCCAGATTAGATAGGCTTTTTACTTACCTTATCTCTTTTGAACAAGAGGTAAGTAGGTTAAGTCATAATTACTCGGCTAAAAGATTAGTGAGTTATGAGTTGCTCATTCAACTAAAGTGGCCAAGTGAAACCGCCAATAAAGCCATTACATATATCGCTCATGGTTGGTTAGACGATGAGACAAAAACTCAGCTTAATCTAACTTTAGATTGGCTGGATCAAAGCCCTCTTCATCACTTGGTATTTCGTGGAGAAGATGCTTACCCTAGTAGCTTAAATGAAATACCAGTGGCACCACTCTTTCTATATATCAAAGGTGATCTCACTGCATTAGCTCTTCCTCGCCTAGCAATTGTTGGTGCCAGAAAAGCGACTGCCTATGGTTTAGATACCGCGTTTAATCTGGCTCAATCTTTAGCAGAACAAAGGGTTAGCATTGTTAGTGGTGGAGCAATAGGGATTGATACGTCAGCTCATCAAGGCGCACTGAGTATTCAAGGGAGTAGTATTGCTGTTATGGGAGCTGGTTTACTCAACCTTTACCCTAAACATAATACCTCGCTTTTTCATTCTATTATTGATCATCAAGGCTGCTTGTTAAGTGAATACCCTCTTAAAACTAACGTTCAGGCGAGGCTCTTCCCTGCTCGTAATCGCATCATAAGTGGTTTGAGTTTAGGAGTGATAGTGGTGGAAGCAAGCTTTAAAAGCGGTTCACTCATCAGTGCTAATTACGCCTTAGAGCATGATAGAGAAGTATTTGCTGTGCCTGGTCGAATTATCGATCCTGCATCAGCTGCCTGTTTAGATCTTATCAAACAAGGCGCTAAGTTAATTACCTGCGCTGAGGATGTATTAACTGAGTTTCCTATTCTCAAACGTGAGCCCCAGTTGCTTGCTCAAAAGCAAAATGATCTTAATTTTAAGCAAGATAAGAATGTGTACCCTAGGCAAAAAGAGAGTATGAAACCTCATGTTTCACGTGAAACACGGATCGAAAAACAAGTTATCCCCTCCTCTGTTTGTGTTAAATCACTGCCAGAAAAAGCTCAACTCCTTTTAAGTGAAGTAGATGATTGTCTGGTTCAAAAGGGTATGAAGAATGAATTTGAACTAGATCAACTAGTAAGCTTAAGCGGTTTTACCATTGATGAAGTTATGCAGATTTGTATGGAATTAGAGCTAGCAGAAATACTTGACCCACTCATTACTGGATACGCTCGGCGGCTCGAATCTAGTCGTTAGTTGTTTTTATTCACCTCGCTAAAGCTTTTTTTTCTTCTATTTTTTTGTGCTTTTAAAGCCCATTAGAGTTAAAGCCATTAGTGTATTTGAAGTTACAGTTTTTAAAAGGCAAGGTTGAGAACGAAATGATGAGGCTTTGAGCTGAGGTAGAGAAATAACGAAAGACACTATTACTTACTATGGGAATAAAACGAAAGAACAAAAAAAACGGCTTATTGTTTTAAGCCGTTTAATTGTTTTAAGCTGTTTAGCGGCTGAGGTTTACTAACAAGTTAAAAAGTTAGTGACCGCCAAAGATGTCATTTTTGAGCTGCTTAATATCGCGACGCTCTTTCTTGTTGGGTTTATGATCTGCCATGATACGACCCCCTAGTGATTTATGTTCTAAGGCACGACGTTCACGCTTCTCTATCGATTCTTCCGTTTCTTCGTATAAGAGCCTTGCTTCAGGTGCGCCTCGGCGCTGTTCACTGATAGCTTTGATGATGAGGGTCTTTTCATCCCAACCTAATCTTAAAGTGATCGTCGCCCCAACTTCGACATTGCGACTCGCTTTACCTTTACTGCCATTGTAAGAAACCTTGCCACCGTCAATTGCATCTTTACAAATAGAGCGTGTTTTGTAAAAACGTGCGGCCCAAAGCCATTTATCTAGTCGAACTGCTTGTGATTTTGGTTGTTTTTCTGGTTTACTCATACAATGATTATTCACTTTAAATTAGGTTGATAACAGTTAGCTTAGCTTTACTGTTAGATTTCTAACATTGACCACATAATCTAATTTACCCTCAGCGTTAATGTTTAAGCTGTTAATGTTTAAACAAGGTTTAGCCAAACACTTTTGATGTGAGAGATACTTTGAGGCCTTTATGCAGGATGTAATTAGCCACCCGTTTTATCTAGCGTTACAAGAAATTATACATGATGCAGCGGATGCCATTATGGAAATTTATCAACGCTCAGATTTTGGCATAGTTCAAAAGGCAGATGATAGTCCAGTGACGGCTGCAGACTTAGCCGCACACAATATTATTGTGGCTGGATTAAATAAGCTGACACCTAACATTCCTGTGTTATCAGAAGAGAATGTCATCCCCTATCAAGAACGTAAAGACTGGCCTTTATTATGGGTGGTTGATCCGCTAGATGGCACCAAGGAGTTTATTAAGCGTAATGGCGAATTCAGCATTAATATTGCCTTGGTCGAAAATCATAAAAGCATCTTGGGGATGGTTTACTTACCCGTCACTCAAGAAGGTTATTTCGGTGTCACAGGTGACTGGCAAGACATGGAAAAAATGGCCGTTAAATGGACTGAAGATGATACCCAAGTGTTGCAAATCCGTGTTCCTAAAACACCGCTTATTGCGATGACAAGTCGCAGTCATGGCCCTAACCTGCCAGACTCATTAAGGGAAATCCTATTAGAAGAGTTTGACCATATCGAAGAAATTGCCAAAGGCAGTTCGATTAAAGCCTGTCGCATCGCCGAAGGAGAAGCCGATCTACACCTGCGTAGAGGGCCAACTTGTGAATGGGATACGGCAGCATCTCAAGCTGTGGTTGAAGCCGCTGGGGGCGTTCTCATGAGCTTTAACGGTGAACCTTTTAGGTATAACGCCAGAGAATCTTTACTGAATGGTCATTTTTTAGTGACAGGGTCTGAACTTATGCCAGTGATTTTGAATTGGTATTTAGAACAAAACTTATCCGAAGATTAGCTTCCCTTTAAAACTAAGTTTAAAGCCGTCAAAATAACGGCCTTAAACCTTGCTTTAAAATAGAGCGAACAAATATCAAATACGTGTGCTTCAAGCATAAAAAGTAAGTGACTATTTACTTATATAGTCACTTACTCATATTCAAAACTACTCTTGTAAGATTCTTTTCTTTTACCCTTTAGTGTGCAAACAGCGCCGCAGCAGGGTTAGGGAAATCTGTAATACTACCTGTACCAAGCTCTGCCGCTAAGCCAACAGACTCATGCAGACTTGGGTGAGCGTGAATCGTTAAAGCAATATCTTCTAGTTCAGCACCATACTCAATGGCTAAGGTTAACTCCCCTAGTAACTCTCCCGCATGCTCTCCAACTATGCCTGCACCCAAAATCTTCTGAGTGTCAGCATCATAGATTAACTTGGTTTTACCATGCTTTATTTCTGCCGCTATGGCTCTGGCACTTGCCTTCCAAGGAAAACTCGCCACTTTAAAATCTAAGCCTTCAGCTTTGGCTTGTATCTCAGTCATGCCTACCCAAGCCACTTCTGGATAAGTGTAAGCTATGCCAGGAATTGCTTTAGCTTGGAAATAACTCGCCTTACCTGCAATGACCTCAGCTGCAATATGGGCTTGATGACTCGCTTTATGTGCCAGCATTGGGCCATAAGTAACATCGCCAATTGCAAAGATATTAGGCAGGTTGGTACGGCATTGATCATCAATTAAGATAAAACCTCTAGCATCAATTTCGACACCGATTTCTGGAATACCTGCTAATTTACCATTTGGACTACGCCCAACAGCAACTAAAACGGCATCAAAATTGTGGGTTTCAAGTTCGCCTTTGGCATTTTTATAATCAACAACCAAGTGTTCAGGTTGGCTTTCTATCTTGGTTACCTGAGTATTGGTTAGAATATTAAAACGACCTTTATTCGCTTGCTCAAACACCTTCACTAGATCCTTGTCGGCACCAGCCATAATTTGGCTAGACATCTCCGCTACACTGACTTGACTACCTAATGCTTGGTAAACCGTAGCCATTTCCATACCGATAATACCGCCACCTAAGATAAGTAAGCGCTCAGGTATTTCTGCAAGGTTCAATGCAGTCGTTGAGTTTAAAATGCGTTTATCTTCATAAGGGATAAAAGGTAAACGAATATTCTTTGAACCTGTTGCTAAAATAGCCTGTTGGAATGTCACAGTTAATTGACCATCAGTGCCATTTAATAACAAAGTATTAGCACTGGTTAATTGCCCTTCACCTTGCAGTACTGTGATCTTACGTTGCTTAGCCATAAGGCCAAGGTTAGACGTGAACTTGTTGACCGTATTGGTTTTAAACTCTCTTACCTGATCAAGGTTTACCTTGGCTTCCCCTAGCTCTACACCAGAAACACTAGGCTCTTGTGTACTGCGTATTTGACCTGCTACATGCAACAATGCTTTAGAAGGGACACAGCCTACGTTCAAACACACCCCACCAAGAGCCGCATACTTCTCGACTAATACAACATTAAGCCCTAAATCAGCAGCCCTAAAAGCGGCGTTATAACCACCAGGGCCTCCCCCTAAAACCAAAACATCATAGTTAGTATCTGGGTTAAAACTTGTCATAACACCGCCTTTAAATTGCTAAAATTATGTTTTTTGATAAGCTTACCTATCAGTAGATAGATGAAATATAACTTGTATACTCAGATGGAGTCAATAAAATATCTATCAGTAGGTAGATAAAAATTCCAAGAGAATAGTTAGCGCTCTCCTCTAATAAAATAATAAGCACACGAGTATGAAACTTTTATGAGCAAAACAGAGAAAAAAGACACTAAAAGTCTAATCATGGATTTGGCAGAAAATGCCATTATTGAGGGAGGCTTTAACGCTTTTAGTTTTCGTGAACTAGCTGCTCAGATTGGCATTAAGAGTGCAAGTGTTCACTATCACTTTCCAACCAAGGGAGACCTTACGGTAAGTGTATTGAGACGCTACAAAGATAACTTCGCAAGTGAGCTTCCTTGTGTGGAAACAAGTCATGCTAGTGCTAATCAATTGCTTAATGGGTTTATTGATGGTTTTAAAACAAAAATCGTAGATAACCATAATATGAGTATTTGCACCATGCTCACCACAGATGTGCGCCAATTACCTGATGAAGTCCGTGAAGAGCTTGCAGACTTTTATCGCATCAAGCTTAACTGGCTAGGTTCTGTCTTCATGTTAGAAACCGGTATGGATGAAAAGCAGGCACAAATCAAAGCTTGCCAAATGTTAGCTAGCCTTCATGGGGCTTCAATCTTAGTGCAGGCCACAGGTGATGTGGAAAAATACGAAGATGCGGTTGGTTATTTAAGACAGTAAAAGGTTTAAAGCAAAAAAAAAGCCCCTTCACTTGATGAGTAAGGGGCAGAAACCGGAAGCTATAGGGATAGTTAAATCAGGTTGGGTGGTGCCTGACTTAAGCTTCCAATATTTGGCTAAAGACATACTAGGTGAGATAACGGCCGGCTTAAATTCAAGAAAACCAACCTAAAGTTAAGGCAGCACAAAACAATCCCTCATTCCCCCCCTACTTACTTGATCAAGCACACTAGAAGACAAGATGCTCAGAAAAAAGAGTCATGATTTAATTCAATAGATAAAGCAAAAGCATGGTATTTTAGGTACAGCTAAGGCTAACCTTTTTGCAGAAAAGAGCAGTTACTTCAGAGGCATTATGAGCACTAAGAATTATTCACTTGGACAGATTGGCGATTATGAAATTAAACAACTAAAGGTGTTTAAGACGGTTGTCGATTGTGGTGGATTCTCAGCCGCAGAAACGGCGTTAAACATAGGTCGCTCTACCATTAGTCTTCATATCTCAAACCTTGAATCACGTTTAAACCTAAGTCTGTGTAAGCGTGGCCGTGCTGGCTTTTCATTAACACAAGAAGGGCAAATCATTTACCAGATGACCAATGAGCTACTTGACTCATTGGAGGGCTTTCGAACCACGGTCAATAATCTTAACGCCAGCCTGACAGGTAAACTGAGAGTTGCTTTATCAGATACAGTGAGTCTTGATGAGCGTAGCCAGTTTCCTGATTTGATTCGTGCTTTTGGTGCCCAAGCCAGTGAAGTCATGCTGCATACCAATGTGGCGCCTATGGCAGACATTGAACGTATGGTGCTAAACGATGAGGCCGATATCGGTTTCATTCCTTACCATAGGCAATTAGATGGATTGAATTACATCCCTCTGTATCAAGATACTTGTTACCTCTACTGTCATGCATCTCACCCTTTAGTAAGCATGTCTGAAGCAGAGCAAAAGCAAGAGGTGAATCAATTCCCTACTACTCATGCAGGGGTGAAACCCCATGAAGGTATCAGTGCGCAGATTAATGAGATGAACCTTTCTGCTGTGTCTTATTTCTACGATACACGTTTAGCCTTAATTCTCTCAGGGCAATATATTGGCTTCTTACCTGACTTTTATGCGCAAGAGTATATTGATAAAGGGGAACTGGTGGCGGTATTAGCAGAACAAATAAACTATGACTTAGGCGTGGCTGTGATTAGCCGTAAAACGGCCCAACCCAATAAGGCCCGTGAGCTTTTCATTGATATCATTAGTAAGAAGTTTGCCTAATGAGATTAGTATTCTTTAGGTAAGGATTACTTTTTCGCTGCTTTACTTAAGCAACCTAGAAAGCACAAAAAAAGAGCCATAAGGCTCTTTTTTGAATGCTGGACTGACTCAATGGCTTAGGTTAATTCAGCAAAGCAAGCTTTAAGCATCGCCATACCTTCATCAAGGATATCGAATTCTGCTGTTAATGCCGGCAAGAAACGAATCACGTTACCACGGATACCGCATGATAAAAGGATCAAACCTTTCTCAGAAGCTTTTGATACTAACGCCTTAGTGAGTTCAGGGTTAGGCTGATTTACATCCCCATCCTTCACGAGCTCCAACGCTATCATGGCACCTGAGTTACGAATATTGCCAACGAGATCTGTATGCATTTCTTTAATGTCATGAAGATGTGTCACCATGTGCTCACCAATTTGAGTCGCACGCTCACATAACTTCTCTTCTTCGATCACATCAAAGACAGCCAAGGCCGCTGCGCAACCCACAGGTGAACCACCATAGGTGCCGCCTAGGCCTCCAGGAATGGGCGCATCCATAATGTCAGCTTTACCGACAACCGCGGCAATTGGAAAACCACCAGCAATACCTTTCGCTGCTGTCATCAAGTCAGCTTCTACTCCAGATGTTTCATGGGCAAACATGCTACCTGTTCGGGCAAAGCCAGTTTGGATCTCATCCATAATTAAGAGAATGCCATGCTCATCACAAATAGCACGCAGCGCTTGTAAGAACTCGGCTGGCGCTTGATAAAAGCCCCCTTCCCCTTGTACTGGTTCGATAATGATCGCAGCCACACGAGAAGCTTCAATGTCACAGGTAAAGCGCATCTTAAGGTCATTTAGTGACTGCTCAATGCTAACCCCATGATATTCATTTGGATAAGGCACATGGAAGATGTCAGATGGGAAAGGACCAAAGCCAACCTTGTAAGGCGCTACTTTACCGGTTAATCCCATGGTCATATTAGTACGACCGTGAAAACCACCATTAAAGGCGATGACACCAGGGCGGCCAGTATAAGCACGAGCGATTTTGACACAGTTCTCTACCGCTTCCGCGCCAGTGGTGACCAAAATACTTTTCTTAGGTGTTGGGCCAGGCGCCGCTGCATTTAGCTTTTCTGACAGCTCAACCGCAGATTCATAGGGGCTAACCATGACACAAGTATGAGTAAAGCGTTCCACCTGAGCCATCACAGCCGCTTTTACCTTGGGGTGATTATGGCCTGTGTTTACCACAGCGATACCTGCACCAAAATCAATATAGCGTTTACCTTCTACGTCCCAGACTTCGGCATTTTGTGCTCTGTCCACATAAACTGGTGCCATATTGCCTTGTCCGCGAGCCATGGCGTTTTCTTTTCTTACTTGTAAGTTAGCGTTTTTCATTGTCATCTCCGGTCTACTCGCCTTATTCAGCGAGCTGTCATTAGCTGTTTGCCTTAGTGATTTCCGGGACAGTATTAAGTGAAAGCTTGGCTTTAACTTAAACCACCCATGCATAGGTATTTGGTTTCAACATACTCTTCTATGCCGTATTTAGAGCCTTCACGACCACTGCCAGATTCTTTAACGCCGCCAAATGGCGCGACTTCACTGGAAATGATGCCTTCATTGATGCCCACCATGCCGTATTCAAGGGCTTCGGATACACGCCAGATGCGGCTCAAATTTTGGGAATAGAAATAAGAAGCAAGACCAAATGGGGTATTGTTTGCCATGGCAACGGCTTCTTCTTCGGTTTTAAAACGGAACAGAGGTGCGACTGGCCCAAAGATCTCGTTATGGAAAATATCCATATCTTCAGTTACATCAGTGAGTACGGTCGCTTGATAAAATTGGCTACCTGCTTGGCTGGCTTTATCGCCACCCGTTAGAACCTTCGCCCCTTGTACCACAGCACCATTTACCAACTCTTCTACCTTGTTAACCGCTGCTTGGTTAATAAGCGGCCCAATAGCAACGCCAGCTTCTTGGCCATCACCCACTTTCATCTCAGCGACTTTGGCAGCAAGCTTGGCTGCAAACTCGTCATAAATACCTTCTTGGATCAGCATGCGATTGGCGCAAACACAGGTTTGGCCTGCATTACGGTATTTAGAGGCAATAGCACCCTCAACCGCCGCATCGATATCTGCATCATCAAATACGATAAAAGGTGCGTTACCACCCAATTCCATTGAGGTACGTTTTACGGTTTGAGCACATTGGCTAAGTAGTAACTTACCGACAGGGGTTGAACCGGTGAAACTTAGCTTGCGAATACTTGGGTGGCTAGTCAGTATGCCGCCAATGTCAGCCGCATTTTTACCCACAACCACATTGATAACCCCTGCTGGAATACCTGCTTGATGGGCAAGCTCTGCTAAAGCGAGTGCGCATAAAGGCGTTTCGTCAGAAGGTTTGATCACTATGGTACAACCTGCAGCAAGCGCTGGGCCTACCTTGCGAGTAATCATGGCGATCGGGAAGTTCCAAGGGGTCACAGCTGCAACAACCCCCACAGCTTGCCTGATCGTCATGATGCGTTTGTCTTTGGCAAAAGTCGGGATAGTATCGCCGTAAATGCGACGCGCTTCGTCAGCAAACCAATCAATAAAGGAGGCGCCATAAGCGACTTCGCCTTTTGCTTCGGCTAAAGGCTTACCCTGTTCTAGTGTCATCAAGAGAGCTAAATCTTCTTGGTTATCCAAGATAAGCTGATTCCAGCGACGTAGGAGTGTTGCACGCTCTTTTGCAGTTTGTGCTTGCCAAGGTTTAAGTGCGGCTTCTGCTGCAGTCACTGCGTCCTGTGTATCGCTAGCGCCAAGGTCAGCAACTTCTGTTAAAAAGGCGCCATTGGCTGGATTGGTAACGGCAAAGCTTTTGCCTGACTGGGCACTTACCCATTGGCCGTTAACATAAGACTCTTGTTTGAAAAGGCTTTGGTTCGCTAAATTAATTGCTGTTTGTGAAGTTTGCATCGTCTACTCCAGACTTAAATTCTTATCTCAATGTCTATGGGTCAGAATTTATGTTTCTAAATTCGATCATAGGGTTTAGGTACATTGATAATGACGTGTCTTCGATACTAGTCAAAGCTAAAGCGAAAGAAGATGCTGTTAAATCGCTTTAATGTTTGATGAACTTCAAACTTTCATAAGCACACACTAGGTTTAGTTGCCGCGCTTCCTTGCTTTATGACAGGATGAAACATTAACCAAACTTACGGGGAAAGCGCATGGACCAAGATATTAGCCTGTTAAATACTGCCATTGGTCCTGTAATGAGAGGGCCTTCAAGCTCCCACTCTGCTGCGCCTTATATCGCACCATACGTGAGTTATCTCTAGGACCTGATGAGCAGCTTATGGGGGTAAATATTTACTTTGACCCTGCTGGCTCATTTGCTCAGGTATATCAAAACCAAGGCAGTGACCAAGGCTTTGCGGCAGGCCTTTGTGGCTTAGCTTTAATGTCGCCTGAATATGCTGAGGTATTAAAACAGTTAGAAACCACTGGCTTACCTCGTTTTGAAATATCCTTACAAACACTTGAATTGAATGAGCATCCAAACCGCGTTGATTTAAAAATAGAAATTGCGGACGCAAAAGGAAATATAAGGTGTGATACCTATGCGGCAGTATCAACCGGTGGCGGTGTGTTTAGTGTTGATAAACTGAATCAACACAGGCTTAGATTAAAGGGAAAATGTGTCAGTATTTTGATTGAGCATCATGGCTTAGAGGACGCTGAGCTATTAGCTAGTTTGGCTAATAAAGCGAAAGCAATAGATATCTATCATGAAGAAAACCTAGTACAGATTGATCTTGAAAGTGCTCTCCCGCCCCCTGTGTTTGACAAAATTCAGTCTTCACCCTTCGTGGATAGAGTCCGCCAAACTCAGCCAAGACAATATGCCAGTATCAATGAAGAAGTGCTTTATTCCTCTCTAGATAAGATATTGCATGACGTGAAAGACGAGGCCCACCTTGCAGATCTTGCCTTATCCTATGAAGCCAGGCGTTTGCAGCAGAGTCATTCTCAGGTAAGAAACTACTTTATCCAAAGGCTAGATATCATGCTGTCTTCGGTGGATGAAGGATTAAACAAGCAAACAAAAAGCATGCGTTTTTTACCCGCCTCTGCCCAGTCTTTTGCTCAAGCAGAACTACCTTCGGCGATGCAATCTGGTTTTATGAAAAACGCCATAGCAGGTGCCCTTGCTGTGATGGAAGTTAGCAGCAGTCGAGGTGTGGTTTGCGCGGCCCCAACGGCGGGCAGTGCAGGTATTGTCCCCGGATGCCTTTACGCTCTAAAGCAAGAAGGTGCCAGTCAGGATGAGCTAGTCCAAGTGCTCATGGTGATATCGCTTGTAGGGGCGCTATTCGCTGCAAGAGGTTCATTTGCAGCAGAAACTGGTGGTTGCTCGGTTGAAATAGGTGCTTCTGCCGCTATGGCAGCAGCAGGCATAGTACATTATTACCAAGGAAGTGCTCAGCAGGCATTTGATGCCGCGGCTATGTGCTTAATGAATACCCTAGGTTTAGTGTGTGACCCTGTGGGTGGTGAGGTCGAAATTCCCTGTCATGCTCGTAATATTGCGGGTGTTTCTCACGCTTGGTCTGCCTCCATCGCAATTTTGGGTGGCTTTTCTGCAGTGATTCCATTTGATGAGCTGGTGGATAAAACCCAAGCCATAGGTAAACAGATGAGTAGTGATCTCAGGTGTACAGCAAAAGGCGGCTGTGCCACTACACCCTGTGCTCAGCAAATGGTTAGCAAAACACCAAACTAATACTCCATTATGATGAATTAGGCTTTTAGGCCTCCAGTGAGCTGGTTTATCAGCCCTGTTTTCGTATTATCTAACAAGGCTTTTTGGGCATCAGGGTCTGTGATGTTGCGGGCTATGGAAACCGTGCCGACTAAATTGACCATCAATTGCTGGGCTAGTGCTCTTGCCGCTACTATACCCTGTTTTTCTGCTGAATCATTAGTGTATTTGTTATTTGATTTTTCATTATTCGCTTCACCCACCATTAAAACTTGTTCTAATAATGCTTTGCTGAGTGTTTTTATCATGCCATTAAATACCGCTTCATAACTGGCTTTAACATGCTTGTCTCTATGGGCGATATCAGTACTTAAAAAAGCTAATGGACAAGGTGGAACCTCTTGATTTACATGCTCTAAACTTAAGTATTGTCGAATTAAATTTACTATCTTGGCTAAGGTTAAATCGCCACTTTCACGGGTAAAGAGAGACTGTTCTGCCGCACTTTTTATAGCCTCAGAATAAAGTGCACCCTTAGAACTAAAATGCGCATAAAAGGCCCCATGGGTCATCTTTGCATGCTTCATCACCTGACTAATGGAAACACTGTCATATCCTTGGCGACAGAAGAGATCAGCGGCTGCTCGTCGAATACGTTCACGGCTTTGCAGCTTATGGTCGGCTGAATAAGGCATTTGGCTTTCCTCTTTAAGCTGAGTACTTAAAATCTAAATATTATCTTGATCATATAAAGGCTTACTTTAGCATCTTCCCCATAGAATGAATAACCATGAGGAAAGACCATGCTTGATCGAATCGTAATAACTGGAATGGGACTAGTCTCACCTCTAGGCTGTGGTGTCGACAGCGTATGGCAGAAGCTGATCGCCAGTGAGTCAGGTATTCGTGCCCTTGATGACAACCTAAAATTAAATGATAGCGTGAGTACACGAATTGGTGGGCAAGTCCCAATCCAAGGTAAAAATGCTAAGGCTGAAGAATTTAGCAACGCCTTAGTGGAAACAGACTATATGTCGGCAAAAGAGCGTCGCCGTGTAGATGCCTTTACCCTGTTTGCTCTCGCTGCTGCTGATGAAGCCTTAACTCAGGCTAACTGGCAACCAACGGATCTAGAAGAGCAAGAAGCAACGGCCACCATAATTGCCACAGGCATAGGCGGCTTGCCAACCATTACTCACGCCAAAGAAGTACTAGATAAATCAGGGGCTAGAAAAGTATCCGCCTTTACTGTGCCTGCATTTTTAGCCAATTTAGCGGCGGGAAACGTGTCTATTAAATACGGCTTTAAAGGGCCCATAGGTACACCTGTTACGGCTTGCGCCGCTGGGATACAAGCTATTGGCGATGGCATGCGTATGATTCGCAGTGGTGAAGCAAAAGTCGCTCTAGTTGGCGGTGCGGAAGCCTGCATAGACTCTTTATCTTACGCAGGGTTTGGGGCGTTGAAAGCTCTCTCTACCAATAATGACAACCCACAAGGGGCCTCTCGCCCCTTTGATGAAAACCGCGAAGGTTTTGTGATGGGAGAAGGTGCGGGTTTGCTCGTTATCGAAACCTTAGAGCATGCCCTAGCTCGTGGCGCGACGCCCCTAGCTGAGATTGTTGGTTATGGCACCAGTGCCGATGCTTATCACTTAACGTCAGGTCCAGAAAGCGGTGAAGGGGCTGCCAGAGCCATGAAAGCCGCTATGAAGATGGCTCAGATAAGCCCAAATGATATTGGCTATGTGAATGCCCATGCGACCTCGACCCCAGTAGGAGATAGAGGGGAAATTAACGCTTTAAGACATGTTTTCAATGCTGAGGTATTTGCTGACGGAGTACAGGCTTTGCCTATCTCAGCCACTAAATCCGCAACGGGCCACTTACTCGGTGCCGCTGGCGGCATAGAGTCTATCTTCAGCGCCATGGCCTTGCGTTCAGGTGTGCTGCCTCCGACCTTAAATCTTGAAAATGTCGACCCGACTATGGCCGACCTAGACTTGGTTCCTAACCTAGCCAGAGAAAAGCAAGTAGAGCATGTGCTTTGTAACGGCTTTGGCTTTGGTGGTGTGAATGCCGCTTTGATTCTGAAGCGCTATCAGAGCTAACTGAATTCTAACTCTGTGAAAAACAAAGGCCTCAACTGAGGCCTTTGTTCTTTTTGCAAACCCTGAAATGATAAATGTCTGTTATCTTGCTCTCTTCGCTTTTCATCTTCCTGTGCTAATACCCTGCTTCTTCATTGAGTGTTAGACTAGCTGCCATTATTTTTATGGTCTTACTCAATTTCTATTAAGACCTTTAATTCGCTATTTTAAAGACACTTTTATAAGCACGTTTTTAGATATTAGAACCGGAGTCTTCACCTTGTCAGCTTCAAACACACCTTCAAGTGAGAAACACCCAAGGCAAACCGCCATTGGTGCCAAAGAGATCGCCGATGTTAAAGCCTTTTTAATGGATTTACAGGACCGTATTTGTGCTTCGTTAGAGATGTTCGAGCCGCAAACGCGTTTTCAAGAAGATGCTTGGGAACGTGAAAACGGTGGCGGTGGTCGTACCCGTGTCATCGCCGATGGTGAAGTGATTGAAAAAGGTGGGGTGAATTTCTCCCATGTAATGGGAAGTCAACTTCCTCCGTCTGCAACAGCCGCAAGACCTGAGCTTGCAGGTGGCAGTTTTGAAGCCATGGGCGTGTCTCTGGTAATTCACCCTAAAAACCCTTACGCGCCGACGTCTCATGCTAATGTACGTTTGTTTGTGGTCCATAAAGAAGGCATGGATCCTGTTTGGTGGTTTGGTGGCGGCTTTGATCTAACACCTTATTATGGATTTGATGAAGACTGTACCCAGTGGCATCAAACAGCATTAGAAGCCTGTGAGCCTTTTGGTGACCAATACTATGACAAGTTTAAAGACTGGTGTGATGAGTATTTCTATTTGAAACACAGGGGGGAGCCACGTGGCATTGGTGGTTTATTCTTCGATGATTTTTCTGAATTAGGCTTTGAGCAAAGCTTTGGTTTAATGCGCTCTGTTGGTGACTCCTTCATGAAGGCTTACCACCCTATTTTGGCAAAACGCTTAGATACCCCTTATGGTGAACGTGAGCGTGACTTCCAACTACACAGACGCGGCCGTTATGTAGAATTTAACTTGGTATTTGACCGTGGCACGCATTTTGGTTTGCAAAGTGGTGCTGGGCGCACCGAGTCTATCCTGATGTCTTTACCGCCTGAGGTGAAATGGAGCTATGGTTATGACGCTCAAGCAGGCAGTGAAGAAGCGAAGTTAACGGACTATTACCTAACGGGCCGCAATTGGTTGAATCGCCCTGTAGTGGATAAGGTTGAAGGAGAGGTTTAATGGACAAATATCTAGTGGTTGGTAATCCAATTGCCCACAGTAAGTCACCTGATATTCACGCAGAGTTTGCCCGTTTAACTCAGCAAGATATTTCCTATGAGCGTTTTCTTGGCGACTTAGAGAGCTTTGAAGCTCAGATAAAAGACTTCTTCGAGCAGGGTGGCAAGGGCTTTAATGTCACTGTGCCTTTTAAAGAAAGGGCCTTTGCCTTGTGTGATGTACTTAGTAGCAGAGCGAAAACAGCCGGTGCGGTAAATAC
Organism: Marinomonas sp. S3726; assembly: GCF_000967665.1. NCBI lineage: Bacteria > Pseudomonadati > Pseudomonadota > Gammaproteobacteria > Oceanospirillales > Oceanospirillaceae > Marinomonas > Marinomonas sp. S3726. The sequence continues at coordinate 236,420 of NZ_JXYC01000004.1, forward strand.
TCTATTACAGAACCAGAATGGTGAGATTTATGGTGACAATACCGATGGTATTGGCATGGTAAGAGATATCACAGTGAATAATAGCCAAACGATGAAAGCTAAGCGCATCTTGGTATTAGGGGCTGGTGGTGCTGTACGAGGTATTTTAGAACCTGTTTTATCTCAGCAACCTAGCGAATTAGTGATTGCTAACCGTACTGTGTCTAAAGCCCAAACCTTGGTGGATATTTTTGGCCCAGATGACTTCCCAGATACTAAGCGTGCCGCTATGGGCTTTGCTGAGGTGGAAGGCGAGTTTGACATGATCATTAATGGTACGTCCGCGAGCTTGTCTGGTGACTTACCGCCAATACCTGACTCTGTTATTGGAGCTGATACTTGGTGTTATGACATGATGTACGCGAAAGAGCCGACGGTCTTTTTAAACTGGGCACAAAACCTAGGTGCAAAAGGTTGTGATGGTTTAGGTATGCTGGTGGAACAAGCGGCAGAAGCTTTTACCTTGTGGCGTAACAAGCGCCCTGAAACACAAAGCTTAATTAAAAAGATGCATGCTGATCTGTAATTGGTTGTGCTGAGTCTATAAAGGCAATAGCTAGCAGCTTAGGTAGAAGAGGTGAAAAGGTAAGTAATGAAAGCCCAGTGGTTTAATCAAGTGGAACAAATTGGTGAAGCAAGATGGCAAGAAGCCATAGGCAGTACCACTTACCCTTTTGCACAATATGGTTTTTTTCATGCTTTAGAGTCTAGCCAAAGTCTTGGTGAAGCCTCTGGTTGGTATCCAGAATACCTCTTGTTAATGGAAGATGATGATACGCCCGTTGCTATCGCCCCTACCTTCTTAAAGACCCATTCTCAAGGAGAGTTTGTCTTTGATTGGAGCTGGGCGGAAGCGTACCAAAGGCATGGTTTAGACTATTTTCCTAAGCGTATTTGGGCTGTTCCCTTCTCTCCTGTTACTGGCCCTAGGCTTTTCTCTGGACTGGATTCAACGACTCAATCCGAACAATTAGATCATTTACACTTGCTAGTAGCGCAAGTACTTACTGACCGTACAAGCGAGCAAAAGCTTTCAAGTTGGCATCTTCTGTTTAATCAAGAAGAGCGTCTTGATGGGCTAAAAAGCGAATATCTATTACATAGAACCGCGTGCCAGTTTCACTGGTTTAATCGTGATTATCAGGATATGGATGATTACCTATCTTACTTCTCTAGTCGCAAGCGAAAAGTGGCTAAAAAAGAGCGTAAGAAGGTATTGGATCAGGGTTTAAGTTTAGAACGTAAATTGGGCAAAGATCTCAGCAAAGAAGAGATAGACTTCTTCTATATTTGTTACCAATCAACCTATGCTAAACGGGGCCAACAGGGTTATTTAACTCGCGACTTTTTTCAAAGTTTGATCAGCCATATGGGAGATCAAATTCTTCTGGTGCTGGCATCCAGAGGTGATGATTGGATTGCGGCGTCTTGGTGCTTCTTTGATAAGCATTCCTTGTACGGCCGTTATTGGGGTTGTGTAGAAGAGTTTGATTGCCTGCATTTTGAGGCTTGTTATTATCAAGGTATCGAGTTTTGTTTAGAGCAAGGTTTGCAACACTTTGATCCGGGTACTCAAGGAGAACATAAAATTGCTCGAGGATTTGAGCCAGTTTATAGCCATAGCTTGCACTATATTGCTCACCCTGGTTTTCGTGATGCGATCGCGCAATTTTGTGTTGAAGAAGGTAAGGCTGTGGATCAGTACAAGGCAGAGATTGAGCAACAACTTCCCTTTAAAAAAGCGGACTGCTAACTAAGTTAAGGCTAATTGAAAGGGAGTTGGCCTAAGTTTATATCTCTGCTTGATCACTAGTTGCTTGGCTCTAAATCATATTCCCCTGCTTCAAATCGATCAAAATAGGCTTGATAACGACCATCTTTACGATATTTCATTAGTATTTGATTAAAGTCTTCTATGATTTGAGGGCTGTTTTCTAACGCTTTTGAGACTAGTAAAAAGCTGTGATTTTCTAAAAGCCTTTTTGGGTGGAAAGTAATGAGAGCCTGCTGCTCCGGCGTGAACTGCTCTCTGATACTCGCCAAACCGACACTCTTTTCTAAAGGCAAAGCATCAATACGACCCGCTAATAGCTTGAGAAAAGCGACCTGATTATTAGGTGCTAAATCTATGTTTATCTTGCCTTGCTTAAGGGCATCATCAAATTCTTTGCCATAACTAGAGCTTAATATACCACCAAGCTTGTATTGGCTTAGATCGGCTATTTCAGACCATTCAAAATTCGAAGCCTTAAGATGGAAAAAGACGAACTCTTCATTTAGTACTGGTTCACTATAATAAAAATCTTGCTCGCGTTCGGCTTTATGCATCCAAACTGCGGCGGCATTAGCACGGCCTAAGGCCGCTGTTTTATAAGCGCGAGTCCAAGGGTAGAAGGCAAAAGCAGGCGCATAGCCGGCTTCACTCAATACATCATGAATCAGATGGGTTACAAAGCCTCTATGCTGCTGGCTTTCAGTAATAAAAGGGGGCCATTCGCCTAAGGTAATTTTCACACTGGGTTTTTGGTCGGCTTGACCTAAAGTACTGATAAACAGACAAAAGGTAGCAAATAAGAATCTAAACATTGCTTTACCTCTTTTTTATTAAAGCTAAGTTTTAGGTTAGCAGGAGAAAGTAACATAATTGTATTAATCGGTGAAAACTCAGCAGAATCTTGTGTTCTTTTATCAATCAATTTTGCTATACGTAGCTTTATGTGAACTGGTATTATCCTGCCTTGCAAAAATCCTAGAGTGCATCTTCTCTTTGTGCTCACTTATTCTTTTTCTTTCATAGCGTGGAATTTCCTATGGGCATTAGAAGTGCGTTTTATTTACTCTTATTAGCCGCTATTTGGGGTAGCTCCTTTTTGTTTATGCGTATCAGTGCGCCAGTATTTGGCCCTGTTTGGATGATAGAACTGCGCATTGGCTTCGCTGCTCTTTTTCTAGCTGTTGTTACTTTTGCCTTCAAAAAGCGTCTGTACCTAGCTAAACATTGGCGTCACTATTTAATTTTAGGTCTTTTAAGCGCAGCTTTACCCTTCTTGTGCTATGGCTTTGCTGCGGGGGATTTAACCGCGTCTCTCATGTCCATTATTAATGCCACTACGCCTGTATTTGGTACTGTAATCAGTGCGATTTATTTCAAGCAGAAACTAGCGCGTGAAACCTTGATCGGCTTGGCGCTCGGTATTCTGGGTGTTTCTGTGATTGTAGGCTTTGATGCAGAACTCTTTAAAACCGATGCTTGGCTGTCAGTATTAATCGTTCTTGGTGCACCTTTTTGTTATGGGCTGGCAAGTACCTTTACCCAAGTATCTAAAGGCGTTGAGCCCTTGCCTAATGCCTATGGCACCATGTTAATGGGGACCTTGGTAATCTTGCCAATGCTGTTCTTCTATCAACCTTTGGCTGAACCCAGTATTGAAATCTCGCTGGCTGTCATCATGTTAGGTGTTGTCTGTACGGGTGTGGCTTATCTTATTTTCTTTAAACTACTCAATGAAATAGGTACCTCCTCTACTCTAACGGTAACCTTTCTCGTACCGGTTTTTGGCGTTATGTGGGGCGTGATCTTCCTTGATGAGATGATAGGCTGGCATACGTTAATAGGGACTTTATTAGTCATAGCTGGCACAGTGAAAACAACAGGTTTTAGCTTTAAAAAAACCGCCAGTTAACTTTTCTTACCTTGTTCTGAATAAATAGCAGATGCTGGGCACCTGCTATTTCTCTCTTCTCTCTTTGATTAGAAGTCTTGGTGCGGTCCAAAGACTTCATAATGGATACGATCAGAATCTACTCCTAAGTTCTGCAACTGCTGCTTAGCAAACTGCATAAAGCCCACAGGCCCACATAGATAAAAGTCGCCGTCTTCTAATGGCAAGGTGGTAATCGTACTTAGATCCATTAAGCCATGATGTACGCTCTCCTCTGGATCATGGTCTTGGTTATACCAAGTGTGATGAATCAGATTAAGCTTGGTCGCGAGTTGCTTCACACGCTTTTTGAAGGAGTGCTGTTCATGGTTTTCACAAGCATGAAGATAATGTACCTCAGCTTCACTTCTTTGCTCTGCTAGGCTCTCTAATATGGCCTGCATAGGTGTAAGACCCACACCCGCAGAGATAGCAACAACCGGTTTGCCCTTGTTTTTAAAGACAAAATCACCCGCTGGAGCAAAAAGTTCAACCTCATCACCAAGGCGTAAACCGTCATGTAGGAAGTTAGATACTAAGCCAGGTACACCCATGGCTTCACGTTTTACTGAGATACGGTAGCTTTCACCATTGGCTTGATCAGAAAGCGAATACTGACGCATTTCTAGGTTTTCAGAGGTAATAGGCTTCACTCTGATACCAAGATACTGTCCTGGTTGATAGGTAATAACGGCTTTTCTATCTACTGGTTCAAATACAAGACTTTTAACTAATTCAGATTCGATACGCTTCTCTACTAGCTTAAATTTTCTTGGCCCTTGCCAACCGCCCTCTTGCGCTTCGTTTGATTCATACAAACCATTTTCAACTGAGATAAAGACCTCTGCTAGTTGACCATAAGCGGCAACCCAAGCATCTTCAATTTCAGCTGTGAATACATCACCAGCAAGCTCTCTAAGTGTTTCAATGAGGTGTAATCCTACAATGTCATAGTGAGCAGGTCTGATATCCAAGCTTGTATGCTTATGGGCGATACGTTGAACGGCTGAAGTCAGCATTGGCAAGTTGTCTATGTACTTTGCGTAAGCTGCAATGGCGTTAAAAAGCGCTAAAGACTGAGTACCTTCAGCCTGATGGGCCATATTAAATACATCCTTCAGCTCAGGGTTATGCTCAAACATGCGCTTATAAAAGTGTTGGGTAAGTGAAGGCCCGACGCTTTCAAGTAAGGGAATTGTGCTCTTTACTGTGCTTATTTGTTGATCTGTTAACATTTTGTATCCTTATTAAACTAACGCTCTTAATGCGTGACGTATTTTGGTTGAGTTGATAAAAAGTGCGCTATAAACGCTGGCGAATGAGAATGCTGCTGTAGTGCAAAATAAAGAGAGCAAAGGCCCCTATCCAAAGGGCTGCGCTAACTTGCCATGCCTCTATCACTAGGCCTAAAGCAGGCAAAAAAGTACGGGCTAGGGCCGCAATAAATATGGTTAAAAAGGCCAAGGACATAAGAGGAGCCGATTGAATCAAGCGCCCTGTATGGCCTAAAGACACTCGAGACATAATGGCGAGTATCATGCCGCCGATTGCGCCGATCGCAATCAAGTGTAGTGCGTCAGCAAAGCGGATTAGCTCAGTGAAAAAGCTAGCGCCTAGACAAATAAACCCTAAACCAAGGGAGCCGTAAGTTAGGTGCAAGGACCATAAAAGTGGAACTTGTAAGCTGGCTCTTGGATGCCAGTGATAAAGCTGGATAAGCTGCAAACTACCTAACAAAATCATGATGAAACCAGGCACAAGCGCAAACTCAAAAAATGGGTAGATAAAAGCATATAGGTTATTTATTAACGCCGTTGCTATCAGTAACTTGGTTAATCTTGGGGTTGCTATCACCTTGGCAGCAAGAGGCAGTGCTTTAGTGCCATTGCGAGTAAACATAGGGATAAGACGACCCCCCAAAACGCCGGCTAAAAGCGCAAATAAAAGTACACCAGTACGGCCAAAGTGTAGGGCCAGTTCTGTCTTGCCTGCTAGGTCGGCAAGAATAATGCCCATGTTGACTAGCATCATGATGCTAAGCAAAGGTAATAACATGAGATTTCGATTGTTGGCGCGGTACAAGAGCTGAGCCAAAAAGCCAATGCCAATTAGCCACCAGACAAGCTGTAGACCGAAGGCTAAATATTGCAGTGACACACTCTCTTGCCATAACAATATGCGTACAGAAGCCCAAATAAGACACCATAGAATGAGTGGTTTACCATGTAAGCTACGAAGCTGAGTCCATGTTTGTGATGCGGTAAGCAAAAAGGACAAAGCCACAAAAGCGGCAAAGCCAAAGACCATCTCATGAAAGTGCCAAACTAGGCTGGATAAACCTTGAGTGGGCAAGCTTACTTGTCCACTCAAAATGAATAGCCATAGGCTTAAAGCGATTAATGAGAAAGCACTCGCCCCTAAAAAACCAGGGCGAAAGGCCAAATCAAATAAATCAAACCCTGCTTTCCCTTGCCCTTTATGCTTAATCTGATCTGGATGTATCTTGCTCATCATAGGATTTCAGCCTTAATTCCGTTTTGGCCGATTAGACGCATCACATAACCTACCTTTAGAAAAGCCGCAAACACTACCAGAGCAATATGGCTCACAACTTGAGTGGCAATACTAAAGTCCTCAGGTTTTAGATAACCAATGAAAACCGTTGCCAGTACTACGATGAGAGACGCTAGCATCAAGCTATTGCCTGCGAAAAATACACTTTTAAAGTTCTCTTCCAGCTCGTAACGGGTCAATCTTTGCTGGCTCATAATAGGTAATAGTTTGAAATGATGGCCGAACATATTTGTCTCCTTTGATGTCCTTTTGACATCTAGTCGTCATTTAAATCTCTTTCTTGTATTCGTTATTGCACATCTGATGCCAATAAATTTATTTGTTATTTATCAGTGCTTTATGAAATTTATAAATTTTTATAGAGTCAATATGACTCAATTATGAAAGAGTTAAAAATACCTATTAGAGTCAATATGACCTATACTTATTGATAGCTTTAATCTGAGGAGTAGGAATGTGATTACATCGGGTGATTTATTGGAACTGGCGATAGATATGGCACAAAACGTCACAACCAAGGACAGGTTTGATCGTCTGCTAAATACCATACGTAACATTATTCCTTGTGATGCTGTGGTTTTGCTTAAGCGTCAAGGGCAAGAACTTAAGCCGCTAGCACAGACTGGTGTTAACCCTGAGTTATTGGGCCGTCGTTTTGAAATAGCCTCTCAGCCTAGGTTTGAAGCCATTTGTGATAGCCAAACGCCAGTGCGTTTTGCCAGTGATTGTGATTTACCTGATCCTTATGATGGTATGTTACAAGGGGTTGTTGGTGATTTACCTGTGCATGCATGCATGGGCTTTCCCCTTTATGCGGATGAGCAACTGATAGGTATTTTGACTTTAGATAGCCTGACCCCTGGTGTTTTTGACGATATTGCAGCTAAAACCCTAGAGGTCATCGCGGCGGTATCCGCTGCCAGCTTGAAAACCGCTATCCTCTTCAAAAAATTAGAATCTCACACCGAGCATTTTCAAAATGTCGTGTCTGAGCTTACCAAAGAAGCCTTGATAAAAGATGGAGGTGAGCTGATTGGGCAAAGCCTACCTATGCAAAAAATGCAGCAAGAGTTAGGTCTGGTTGCCCCTTCTGATTTCGCTGTTCTGATTGAGGGAGAAACTGGCGTAGGTAAAGAATTGGTTGCCCGTACTCTTCATAGAAAGTCGACTCGTGCAGAGGGTCCATTGGTTTATGTAAACTGCGCTGCTTTGCCTGAAAACCTGATTGAAAGTGAGTTATTTGGCCATGTTAAAGGGGCCTTTACTGGCGCAGATAAAGACAGAGCGGGTAAGTTTAGCTTAGCGAATGGTGGTACTCTCTTCTTAGATGAGATAGGTGAGCTGCCACTTTTAGCTCAGAGTAAGTTGCTGCGAGCTTTGCAAAGCCAAGAAATACAAGCCGTTGGTAAGGATCAGGTAGAGCTTGTTGATGTACGAGTGATTGCCGCCACTAACCGAGTATTAAAAGAAGAAGTGGAAGCCAATCGCTTTCGATCAGATCTGTATCATAGATTAAGTGTATTCCCTATTTGTATCCCTCCTTTAAGAGAAAGACTGGGTGATATCACCTTGTTAGCGGGTTATTTTACCGAACAATCACGCCGTAAATTAGGTTTAGCTCACCTATTAATTGATGATGATGTGATTGCCAGATTAGAAGCTTATGATTGGCCTGGGAATGTCCGTGAGCTTGAACATGTAATGAACCGAGCAGCTCTGATGGCACGGTCTGATGGACAAGGTCAAACTGGGATGACGCGGATCAAAACCTATCACCTAGGCCAGTTACAAAGCACGTCTCAGGCGATAACACAAAGCATCAAGGCTCCGGAAGAGAGTTTTGATAATAGCAATGCTTTAGTTCAACAAGCTTGGCAGGTATCAAACCTTAAAGATGCTACCGCGGCATTTCAAAGCCAGAAAATTCATCAAGCCCTGCTAAGTTCAGATTACAACTGGTCTAAGGCTGCAAGAGTACTGGATATGGATAGAGCAAACCTAGTTCGCTTAGCAAAACGACTTGGTATAGAAGTAAAGAAACAGTTGAAATAACCTCACTCTTGTCGTTAAAGCTTGACCTATTTCTATTCGGGTTGCCTACAAATACGAGTAATTTCTTGTCTTAGCCAAAGATTTGCCTTGTCATCTTTGTTTTTAATATCCCAATAAAGCTTCATTGAGTAGTTATCAAGGGGGATTGGGGTTTCAAAGACTTGAATATCAAACTTATTGACAACAGTGTTTAAGAACTTACGGGGTGCAGTCAAAATACCTTCCGAGGATTCAACAATATAAGGGGCGCTGGAGAAGTTGGCGACTTTGAACTGAACATCTCGAGCTAAGCCTACTGGCTCTAATGCTTCATCTATCATGCCCCGGGTACCTGTGCCTGTTCCTGCTAATATATGAGGATATTGGCAAAAGTCTAATGCTGTTTGTTTTGAGTTTAAATAAGGGTGCTCATTTCTAACTGCCGATACAAAATCATCTCGATACAGTGTTGTCACCATTAGGCTTGGGTGGCTTGATTCTATGATACTGATTGAAAAATCTACTTCTCCTGTTTCTATCTGGCTGGCAAGGCTACGCTTATCTATTTTGACAAAGATGAGATGGATCTTGGGTGCCACCTTATTGAGGTGCTTGATTAAACTCGGTGCTAAAATTTGTTCAACTAAATCACTAGTTGCGATATAGAAGGTACGTTCTGACGTGGAGGGATCAAATGCTTCCTGGGCTAGAATGTTGCGCTCAAAGTCATTAAGCCAGCGCTTTAACTGAGTGTGTAATGACTCAGCTCTCGGTGTTAATACCAGCTTGTTACCTTGTCTAATTACCAGAGAATCGTTAAAGCTATGGCGCAACTTCTTTAGCGTGTGACTCACGGCAGACTGAGTCAAACCTGCTCTTTCTCCTGCACGGGTTAGGTTCTTTGTTTCAAATATGAGTTGTAGCAGCCTTAATTGGGTTAATTCTATATCGGAAATATTACTCATTCTGTCTATCCAAGGTCATTAAATCTGTTCATGACTATATTACATCAATTAATTTCAATAATGATAATCGAGATCTTATTCTGTATTGGAAATCAATAAACACCAATATTTGAAGGAAATGATGATGAAGTTGAAAAAATTTTTTGCCCTTACAAGTCTGGTTATGAGCCCAATGGTTATCGCTGACGATATTCTGGTGGTTATGTCAGATGTGTCACAAATGACGTTAAAAGCGGGCTCTGATTACAGAACAGGTTTTTATCTTAATGAGCTAATGGAACCTGTAAAACTCTTTTTAGATGCAGGTCATACTTTAACCTATGCTACACCGACTGGTTTGGCACCAACTTTGGACCCTGTGTCTGATACCCCAGATCACTTTTTAGATGTGAGCCAAGTTAACTACAACACTCATAAAGCACTGTTTAATAACCTAATGTTGACAGACAAAACCCATAGTCCAGTGGTGAGCTTTGCACGTATTGAGCAAATGGGTGTTGAAAAGTTTGACGCTGTTTTTGTGCCTGGAGGCCACGCTCCTTTGGGTGACCTTGTTTCGAACGACATGCTAGGAAGCTTCTTACGTCACTTCAATAGTGAGTCAAAACCTACTGCATTGGTTTGCCATGGTCCTGTTGCATTGCTTTCTGCTTTACCTAATAGCACTGAATTTGAAGCACAAATGAAGGATGGCTCTAAAGCCACACCAGCGGAAGGTTGGATTTATGATGACTATAAGATGACCACTTTCAGTAACTCAGAAGAGACAACGGCGACTCAGTATTACCTAGGTGGTGATGGTCTTTTCTTCTGGCCACAAAACGCCTTGATTAAAGCGGGTGGAGAGTACTCTCGCAGTAAAGAGGATTGGGCGCCACACATAGTTGTCGATAGAGAGCTTATTACAGGGCAAAACAACAAGTCTTCTACAGGTGTAGCGCAAGCTCTACTTAAGATGCTGGATTAGCCTGAGGCGTTTAAAAGTAACAATAGGTACATCAAAGTATCACCTATTTATACCCTTTAATGGCTAATTATAATATCTGTTTATAAGCTCAGTCTTTTCTGATCATGATGATTTTAGGGCGGTATTTAATTTGCCATTAAAGCGGATAGTTTTAATGAAATTGAGGAAATAATGATGACACAAACCGTTTTAATTACTGGCTCTAATAGTGGTTTTGGCTATTTAATCGCTAATGCATTAGTTGTAAAGGGTTACCGAGTAATCGGCTCTATGCGTGACCCTCATGGTCGTAATGCATCCATCGCAAATGAACTAAAAGCTAAGGGCGTGACCATAGTTGATATTGATGTTACCAGTGATGAGAGTGTAGAAAAAGGTGTTGCCGCAGCGCTTGAGTTGACAGGTAGTATTGATGTACTGATTAATAATGCCGGTGTAGGGACATTAGGTTGGCAAGAAAGCTTCACCATAGATGACTTTAAAAAAGTATTTGATATCAATGTCTTCGGTGTGCAACGTATGACAAGGGCTGTGTTACCTCAGATGAAAAAAGACGGTAAAGGCACCCTGATTCAGATCTCGAGTATTCTGGGTAAATTTGTTTTACCTTTTTTAGGTTCTTACAATGCCACTAAACATGCCGTTGAAGGTTTGGCGGAAAACTACCGTGTAGAGTTATCTCAATTTGGTATTCAGTCTTTGATTGTTCAGCCTGGTGGCTTTGGTACTGACTTTGGTTCTAACCTTCTCAAGGCAAGTGATACCCAAGTTGCCCAAAGCTATGGTAATTATGCTGATGCACCTGAACAAATGTGGGCTGGCACAGAGCAAGGACATGATGCAGAAGATGCCCCAAGTCCTAATTTAGTTGCTGAAGCAGTACTTAACTTATTAGAAACGGCCCCTGAAAATCGCCCTTTTAGAACCACAGTAGATGGCACGGGTTTAAATCCTGTTATTGAAGAGATAAACCAAGCAACCGAAGCAGCGATGCAAGGAATTTATCGAAACTATGAGATGGCAAGTCTGTTTGATTTGAAGCGAACCTAATATCAGTAAATCAAGAAAGAGGGCATGGATTCGTCCTCTTTGCTTTTATTACAAAATTATTGTGTATGTGCTCTATGTTTAAAGAGTACAAAGCCTGCTAACAACATGCCTATAGCACTTACTTGTAATGCTGTATCGACCCCATAGACTTGCCAAATTAGGCCTATTACATAGGCGCTAAGGGCAGAAAAAATAGCAATAGCGAAATAAAGAAAGCCGTAGGCTGTACCTTTATCACTCGCTTTTTTGCCAATAAAAGTACGAATTGTCATGAGCATAATAATTTCATGTATGCCGAATAGGAGGAAAGAGGCCAGATAGGCTTCAAATGTCGAAGTGAGTAAAAGAAGTAAAGAACAAAGGCCTGCTCCATAACCAAGCCCAAGTTGAATCTTGATTGAATAGCTATCTACAAAGCGGCCAATACTTTTGCCTATTAGCATCTGAGTGCCTTTCACCAAAATCAAAATCATAAGGATTTCATTAAGCTCTAAGCCATATTCATTTCCGAGTAATAAGTAGAAGGCTTCATTGAAGGTGAACAAGGTGATAATGACAAAAGCAGCAATCACACCTCTTAGTTTGGGCTCAAGCAAAATTGAAAAGGAAGGTGATGCTTTTTGGGGCAGGCCTTGCGTATCCTGTATGAACATTATTAGGACTAATATGGCCAATACCCCTGGAATAATGCTTGCTAAAAATAGGCTTCGAAATACAGATTCTGACATGCCAAAATAAGATATGGTGGCAAGTAGAATAAGTAAGCCAAGCACTTCCCCTATTTTTTCAAGGGTTTTGTGGTGGCCAAGGCTTTTACCAAGATGATTTTTTTGCTGTACAGAAGCTGAAAGTAGTTTGTCTTTTGGTGCTGAACGAATGGCTTTTCCAAGACGCTCAGATGAACGAAAAGCAGCAATACTCCCCCATCCATCTGCCATACCAAAGAGTGGTTTAGAGATGGCTGAAAGGCCATACCCTAGTATTAGGAAAGGTTTATTTCTTCCACGTCTGTCGGCGAAAATACCAGCAAGAATTCGCAGAAGATAAGATACAAGTGTGGTGATAGCTAATACTAAGCCGAGTTTATCGATGCCTTGGTCCAGTATTAAAACAAGAAAAAATGGCATGAGAGGAACAACAATGGAGCTGGCCATGTCGGTAAAGAAACTCACCATGCCCATCCAAAAAAAATTTGATTGCTGATTTTGCTGGCCGAGTGCTTCCCTTGTCTCCATCACTGTCCCTACTTTTTTCTATTTTCTCAATGTGTTGCCTTATCAATAATGGGTTAGCAATCAGAACTTGTTTATGACTCTTGCGCTTGTCTTGCCTGGCTAACTTGTCTAATACGCTCTGCAGGCACAGCTAGTTGAATCAATAAGTATTCTTTTAAATCAGCGTCTAAGCCCTGATTATCCATCGCCATTGCCATGCAATCTAACCAAGCCTGTTTGTCTTCATCTATAACATCTAAATGCATATGAGCTCTAGGCAATTGGATTGAACCATATTTTTGACTATAGAGCTTATCGCTCCCCATCCAGCCTGTTAAAAAGCGATACAGCTTGTCAATGGATAATTCTGTATCGGCTGGGTGCATATCATAAAGGCGCTTGAATTGAGGCTCTGTCCCCATAAAGTGGAAGAAGTCTGATACAAGTGCATGCAGCCCTTCTTTACCGCCTACTGCTTGGAAGGTGCTATCCCCTTCTCCATAAGATTTGTTTGATTCAGACATCATCTGACTCTTTTTTTTCTGTTTTAATTTCGGATGAAGCTGGTGCTGACTTTTTGGCTTTTTTCTCGGCATCCATCTTGATTGAATTTCTAAAACCACCGATTGCTGCCAAAACGCCTATAATTGCGCTCATATAGTAGGGAATTTGAAACAGCATGGTGATACTGACAAAAACAATACCAACAGCTAGGCCTTCAGCTAGGGGTTTTGCATACTTTTTCATATAGGGCTCCAAGATATTTTAAGTTGGCACTATCACCAATAAATTTGCCCTAGTTTAATCAAAACAAGATATGAATGCTCGTCTTCCTTGTTTTAGAAATGAACCTGTCTCTATTTGTGGATAACCTTTCTTCGTTATTTAGCAAAATAATATGTGGATAAATGAGATACTAATACACATTATATCTGTTATAGAGAAATTGAATGTGTATATTCGGCTTTATATGAACAAACTTGTGTGTAATTGATGTTTTTATCCACAGTGAAAACGAAACTTCTAGCCAAAATAGGCTGTTTTTAAGTATAAATAGCCGCTTTTTAGCCCATAATTCACACTTTTACCCAAGGTATTAAATTTAGTATGTCCAGCTTGTTAACTCTTATTCCTACTTTTCGTAAAGAGAAGCAGTTAAATAAACGCATTTGGCATATGGCTTGGCCTCCTATGTTATCTAACATCACCACACCGCTTTTAGGTTTGGTAGATACGGCTGTGGTAGGACACCTAGCAAATGAAAGTCACCTTGGGGCTGTAGCGATTGGCGCGAGTATTTTTAGCTTAGTTTTTTGGGCGTTTGGGTTCTTACGAATGGGGTCGACAGGTTTAACCGCTCAAGCCTTAGGTCGTAAGGATGATCAAAGAGTATTAGAGCTTCTATTACAGTCTGTTTTACTGGGTATCTTGATTGGCTTACTTTTGATCCTATTTCGAGAACCCATTATTGATGTCATGTTATGGATGATGTCTCCCAGTGCTCAAGTAGAACCTTGGGCAAGGTTGTATTGTGAGGTGCGTATTCTAAGCGCGCCAGCGGTCTTGGCAGGTTATGCCGTCGTTGGTTGGTTTTATGGGGTACAAAATGCCCGTGGACCACTTTGGATCATGTTATTAATTAATGTGGTGAACATGGTGTTGGATTATTACGCAGTTTACCATTTGGATATGGCCAGTGATGGTGTCGCTTGGGCAACCGTTTTCTCTCAATATGCTGGCTTGGCTCTTGCTTTATATTTGGCAAGTAAGCAGTTGAAAAAGCTGAATATTAATATTTCCTCTGAGGTAGCAAAAAGTTTATTAAAATTCTCTGAATACATTGCTCTGATTCAGGTAAATCGCTATCTATTTGTACGAACTATCTTGTTATTAGCGGTTGGTATTTTCTTTACCGCTCAAGGTTCGGCTCAAGGGGATAATATTCTTGCTGCAAACGCCGTGTTACTGACATTTTTAATGATAATTTCCAATGCTTTAGATGGCTTTGCCTTTTCTGTTGAAGCCTTATGTGGCGAGGCAATCGGTCAGAAAGACAAAACGCAATTCGAAAAGGTAGTGCTTTTATCGAGCGTTTGGGCTTTGGTGGCTGCGGTTGGCCTTGTCTGTGTTTTTTGGCTGTTTGGAAACCATATCGTTTCTCTATTAACCAGTATCGAATCGGTTAAAAGTATCGCGGCGATATATCTGCCATGGTTGATTATCTTCCCACTTCTGGGGGTTTGGTCCTTTATGCTGGATGGTGTCTTTATAGGTGCCACTGAAGTAAAACAGATGCAAGATGCCATGATAGTGTCAGTTGTGCTTGTCTTCTTCCCCTGCTGGTATATCACGCAGCAATTAGGCATGGGTAACCATGGACTTTGGCTGAGTCAGGCGGCTTTATTTGTTGCCCGAGGAGCGAGCATGTACTGGCTTTATCGCCGTAATTTGGCTCAAGGCAAATGGTTTGTCGATAATTAATTAGCAAACAAGGTAAGTATGAGTATCGTTCAATTTCAACTTTGTGTAAGATTTGCCCGCCTTTTTGGTAACTAAATCAACATATTAAATTTTAAATGGAACTAGAATGAAAAAATTACTTATCTCAGCTTTTACTATTGCCGCTTTATTTTTAACGGGTTGTGCAACAATCATTTCAGGTACTAATCAAACACTAACTTTTAACTCAGATGTAGACGATGTTGAAGTATATGTTGATGGTGCCTTAATTGGTAAAACACCTGTAAGCGCTAGCTTTAAAAAGAATAAAGTTAAATCAGTGATGTTCAAAAAGTCTGGCTACGAAGCGGTAACACGTCAAATTACGACATCTTATGATAATGTTGCTTTGCTAAGTGTATTTTGGGATTTATCTACAACTGACATGATTTCTGGTGCTGCTTTTGAGTATGAGCCAGGTGCAATTTATGTTCAGATGCCTAAGACTGAAAACGAAGAAACAGCTGAAGAAAAGTAAGAGTTTATATGATGACAAAGGTAGATTCTTTCATGGCTAAAGTTAGCTTAATATTTGCCTTTGTCTGCTTATTCTTACCATCAAACTCAGTAGCACGTTCTATTGAGTTTGATGCAGGTATGTCAGAATTTATCCTAAAAAATGCACCTGCCCTTATTTCTCAGATCAAACGACAATCAGGTGTTGGTTATGACAGCTTAAAAGCTCAGTTGGAATTACGAGGTTGTGACGAGCATTTATTATCTGATAATGCATTAATTGAACAAAAGACAAGCTATGATTTTTTTTCTTACTTGATGGGAAAAGTAAATGCTTGTTCAACGGATCATAGCAGCCAACTAAAAAAGCCAACTTTTACTGAGACTTTGCAAGGTAAAACACCCTATTTATTAGTCGCGGGTGAAAGCCTTAATGCTCCTATGTCCTATTTTGGTCATTCTTTACTTCTGTTTCTAGATGAGGATGATTTTTACTTTTCACCTGTATTGTCTGTGTTAGCCCCGCTAGAAAGTAAGCAGCTTTTCTCTCAAACCCTCAACGGTGGCTTCTCTAGTATCAAGGCAGAAATTAACCTGACACCCTTGCACCAAGTTATCTCCTTTTATAATAACTATGAATCACGCTCCTTACGTTTTATTAAGCTACCTGAAGATAAGTTTGATAATGAAAAGCTAATCGATTATTTCGATCAGGCTTTGAATGACCCTTTAAGGTATAACTTTTTTGTTAAAAACTGCGCGACCTACCTTTATGAGGCACTTGATCAGGCTTGTGATTGTTTAGATGAAGACAGAAGCATAATCTCGCCTGCCTTGATGGAAGCTCAGATTTATCAACAAGCACCAGAGACTCAAGTTTTTGAACTTAAATCTCTGTTGGCTAAGTTCCACCAAGCTTATGAGCCACTAAACAGCTTTGAACAAAGAACGGTTAGACAAATGATTCTAGATCAGGGCTTTCAATATCAAGGTATTCACCAAGATCTAGGGAATGTGGCTGTGTTAGGGGCTCGATTGAGCTTTGAAACCTACAAAACACCTTACCCATCTTATTCTGGTTTACTGGATACTTATGGTGATGCATCTGGTTTATTGGCTAGCTTGCCAGAGACTCAGCAACCTAATGATAAAATGCGAGATCAACTTTATCTTTCATCTTTTGGTCTTTCTACTAATGAGGATAAACACTCTGCTCGTTTTGCTTTACTGGATTACCGTTCTTTTTATCAAAGACAAGAGAGCATTAATTCGGCAAGTTTAGCGGCGGGTGTCCTTGAGCTTTCTAGCATTGAGGATACGAGTCGAGTAGAGAGTGTGACCTTGTTAGAAATAACTAGCTTAAAGCCATTCAATGGGGTGTCAAAAAATGCATCTTGGCGCTTTGGCATAGATGCGCAGCGCAATCAAGATGATCAGCTTAAGACCTCTTTAAACTTTGGGTTAGGAGGTAGCGTGTCTGTCTTTGGCGCTAAATTCTATCTTCTGCCAAGTATTGAGATCTCTAGCGCCACGAAATTACCTGTCTATTCAGGCTTTGAAGCCAATATGGGCTTTGTCTCCTTAGCTTATGAAAATAAAGATCTGCTTGATCATGAGTTAAGTTTTTATAAAAGGCTCAATTCTTCTTTCGCCCTTGAGTATCAGGCCGTTAAGCTAGAAAGAGAAGAAACAAGCCACACCGCCTCTGTGTTTTATTACTTTTAATCGCTTTCTTAAGACAATAAAAAAACGAGCTCAACCTGTGGTTAGAGCTCGTTTTTTTATGCTAAGTGCTTTTATCTTTATTGCATTTAGGCAATAAAGTTCATGTATAAACCGATAATACAAATAATCAGTAAGGCAAAGCCTAGTACTCTGAAGAAAACTTTACTGTCTTGTGCTTGGATATGATTATGGAATTTTTGCCCTAATAAATGACCGATAAAGGCACAAGGAAGCAACCAAATTTGATGGATTAACTGTAAGTCGATACCTGCGATTAAAAAGGAAATCATTTTAATCATGACTAGGATAAACCAGAGTACAAATAAGGTGTCTCTGAGCTGTTGTCTAGCCACATGGGTTGCATATACGGCCACAATTAAAGGGGCGCCAATTAATGATGTGCCACTGACATAACCACCCATCATCAGAAAAACATTATCTAGCCATTTATTGTTACTTTTGAAGGGCTTATCCAAAATATAAGAAATGGCAAAAAAGATGACAATGCCAAAAATAATGCCAGTAATCAGGTTGGATGGCAGAGTTAATAAGCCAAATACGCCGATGAGTTTTGGCACTATCATGATGCCCAGAGACTTTTTCAGGTAAGCCCAATCAATATTGCTTTGACCTGCTTCTGGGTCTAACTTTGCCTGCTTCTTGCTTTGTCTATGTCCCTTGATGGCGATCCAGCTAGAGAAAATAAGCAGATGAATAGCGATAACAGGTAAATATACCAAGGGGTCGTTATGGATTAATAATAAGAAGGGTAAAGCGAGGACAGCGCCACCAAAACCTAATCCACTCCTGACAAAGCCGCTCCAAATAAAAACCAGACCAATGGCAATGTACTGCCAAAGAAATAAATCCATCATGGATGAGATCCTAATGTTTAAAAGAGATCATATTGAATAAAGAGGACGAATCTTAACATAGGGGATGAGCAGAATTATGCAAAGAGGTGAACAATACTCATAAAATTGCAGGAGATGAAATCATTAGGGAAGACAGTTTCCCTAATGATGTTAGAAAGGCGGTGATCAAAATGCGTCAGGGAGTTTTGGCCGTTCAAAATCCACTACTTGCCTTGGGTCTGTTTCAGCTTGGCCCCAAGATTGCTCTAAGGGAATCACTCCAGCCCATACGGGCCAGTCATAGTCTTCTTCATCGTCAACTGGAGGTTCAGCTCTGACTTTTGTTGAGGCTTCATTGATTGGAATCCTGACTAGGCCTGTTGCTTTAAGTTCTTGCTCGTTCACCGGTCTTAGGGCTTCCCAACGACTTGGAGACACCTTATCGAGAAAGATTTTAAGTTGGCGCTCTTTTTCAATTGGATCAGTAATCGTTTCTGGGGTACCAAATAAGGTTACAGAACGATAGTTAACTGAGTGATGCATAGCAGAGCGAGCCATTACTAAGCCATCTAAGTGAGTCACATTGATACAGACTGCTTGATTCACCGCATTTTTGACGTTGCGAGCCGAAGCCAGACCGTGCCAGTAAAAGTAATCTCCATCACGCCAATGGCAAGTGGGTACAACAAAGGGTTGACCATTGATGCTCTGCGCTACATGACACATAAGAGAGGCATCCAATATTTCGAACATAGTTTCTTTATCGTAACTTGCTCGTTTTGCCCCACGCCTAACCTTGCTCTTCTCTGTTTTTAATTCGTCAGACTGGCTCATGCTATCCCCCTAATCTGCGTTCTAGTGTCGCGTATTTTAATAATTTAGCCTGTAGCTGATTACGTACTGCTGGCCATTCACTTTGAATAATGGAATAGCAAACCGTATCCCTTAAAGAGCCATCTGGCATGATTTGATGATTACGTAGTATGCCGTCTTGTTTTGCGCCTAATCTTTCGATCGCTGCTCTTGAAGCCTGATTCATAAAGTGGGTTTGAAGCTCCACAGCAATCGCTTGATTAGATTCAAACAAATGCTGTAACAGCAAAAGCTTACAACGAGTATTAACACTTGTTCGACGGGCTGGTTCTAGGTACCAGGTGTAACCTATCATGGCCCTTTTATGTTCAGCCTTAATATCATAAAAACGAGTCGAGCCGACTAGTTCACCTGTCTCTTTTAATCGAACCACAAAGCAAATTTGGTCCTTCGCAGAAAGAGCCTTTTCTACATAAGTGGCTGCTTTTGCTTTAGTTGGAATACTGGTGAACCAGAGCTGCTCTGCATCTTGATCTGAGACAGCTTCTGCAATCTCATGACTATGTTGATGCTTTAGTCTCTCAAGCTGTAAAAAATCATCTTCAAGCTTGTCTATCTCAAACCACATACTTATCCCCCTTTGTATCTATTAACTATTCGACTCTTAAGCTGTAGCTAAAGAATTTTGTACCTTGCTCAAAGCCTATTTTTTCGTATAAGGCTTGGGCATTGAAGTTGTCTTTAGCTGTACTCAGATCAACTCGGATAGCTCCGCGTTCTAAAGCAAATTCTTTGACTCTGGAGATTAAAGCTTCTGCAACACCCTTTTTTCTGTGTTCAGGCATAACAAATAAATCATTTAAAACAATGATCTTTCCTAAAGACGTCGATGAAAAAGTGGTGTAATTCAAGACAAAACCTTGTGCTTCTTGGTTCTCGTCATAGGCAATAAATATGTCTGCTTCTTGGTTATCCAAACGCTCTTTTAGGTAAGTGCGATACTTGTTTGGATTGGACTCTTTTTTGTAAAAAATCATGTATTGGTTAAATAGGGCTGTCACTTGGTTTAACTCATCTTGCGTGACACTTTTAATCTGGGTAGCCATAAAACCTCCTGTTAAATTGAATGATGAAAGGACTTGAACAGAATATGAACTTCTGGATATATTAAAAATATCCAGAATAAATAAAAAAAGGCATACCAGATTGAATGAATCAAATGCAACTTTAAGGCTAACAATTGATCATCAATCAGGTGTGGCTAGGTATCGCCAGTTGCTGGAGCAATTTAAAGGGCTTTTTAGTGGCCAGTATTTGCAAGAAGGAGACAAGCTCCCTTCCAGCCGTGAACTTGCCTCTATGTTAGGGCTTTCTCGCTCTACCACGATTAAGGTGTATGACATATTAATCAGTGAAGGTTACCTAGTAAGCCAGCCTAAAAAAGGCTTGTATGTTGCCCATATGGCAGCTTTGTTACCGGGTGAGCTTGAACTAGCTAAGCGCCCTCCTCTTAAGCGAGCAAAAAATAAAAAATCGATGTTGAATGAACCTATTCAATTAGGGTCAGGCATAGATGTGAGTGCTTTTCCCCATAAGGCATGGGCAGCGTCGATGCGCCGTAGCTGGCTAAATCCAGATATAGGTGTGATTCAAGGGGAATATCATAACGGTCTACCTAGATTGAAAGAGTATCTAGCGGACTACCTCGCCAACGTGCGTGGATTAGAGTGCGATCAAGAACAAATTATTATCACATCAGGTAATCGAGATGCATTAAGCATTATGAGCCATGCTCTATTATCTGATTATCAAGATGAGGCCAGAGTTTGGCTAGAAAACCCCTGCTTCCCTGCTATGTCCCGCTTTTTTCAATGGCTTGGGCGAGACTTAAAGCCTTTACCTGTTGATCAAGAAGGGGCTGCGACACCTAAGCTAACACATGCCAAGCCTAACCATCTGCACCTAGCCTTGATTACACCTAATCGGCAGTATCCATTAGGTATGGCGATGAGCTCTTTAAGGCGACAAGAATGGTTAACGCTTTTATCTCAGGTTAACTCTCACGTAGAAGGTAAGGTTCAGGTGAAAGATGCCGGACTCTGGGTCATAGAAGATGACTACGACAATGAGTTTTATTATCAAGGTCGGCTCGGTGTGCCTCTGATGAATCTAGATGAGAGCCAGCGAACATTCTTATTAGGCAGCTTTTCTAAGATTATGTTTAGAGGCTTACGCTTAGGCTATATTGTTGCTCCCAAAGCTCATATTGAGCGTATTAAGAAGAGCCAAAGGCAATTAGGTCCAAGTGCTTCTCTGCCTATGCAGTCAGCCTTGTTAGACTTTATGGAGCATGGCCATTTTAATGCGCACTTACGTCGTATGAGGCGACTTTATCGTGATAAACGTGATTATCTAGAGATACAAATTAACCACTATCTAGGGAAATATTGTGATTGGCAAAAGCCAAACGGTGGCATGCATACACTTGTTTATTTAAAAGAAAAATGGACACAAAAGTGGAGAGAGTTAGAGCACAATAAACTAGCTTGTTTGGATCAGGCCTTGATGGAAAGTTTATTAGAAAAGGGAATGCATATTTCTGCTCTTAGTCCATATTATTTTGAAAAAAACAATATAAAACAAGGCTTTGTATTGGGGTTTACTGAGCCTAGCAAAACAGATATTGATACTATATTAGCGGCTGCAGAGAAGCAGCTAAGCATTTTTTTACAACAAAAATAAAAAATGCCGAGTTACCCCGGCACTTTTAATTAGCTTAACCAACCTTATCCATACTGGCTTCTATTGGAAGCTTTTGTAATACATAAGAACCTGGTGCCGCGGCCAATGAGATATCTTTGGAAATCTCTCTCGCGGGTACTTTTTCTGCCGTATCTTGCTCTTCACTCCAGCTTTGCCAGTGAGTCCACCAAGAACCTGTGTGATGGTCTGCTGATTTCACCCAAGATTGCGCATCTTGGGCATTGATATCACCACCTGCCCAATAGCCATACTTGTTTTTAGCGGGTGGATTAATTACACCAGCAATGTGGCCAGACTCGCCAAGTACAAAGGTAACCTTGCCTTTAAGGTATTTACTGCCGCTAAAGGTGCTTTCCCAACCTGCAATGTGATCATCTTTGGCAGAGAGGAAATAAACAGGCACCTTGATCTTAGAAAGATCGATACCAACACCGTCAATTTCTAACCCTTTAGGTTCTTTTAGCAGGTTATTTAGGTAGAGTTTTCGCAAAATATCGTTATGACAAGCGGCTGCAATATTAGTGGAATCACTGTTCCAATAGAGAAGATCAAAGTCTAGCGGACTCTCTCCTTTGAGATAGTTCTTCACATAATAATTCCAGAACAAGCTGTTTTCTCGTAATAAGCTAAAGGTAGATTCGATCAGGCGACCGTCCATATAGCCACGTATCTTATTCTGGGTTTCTATCGCCGTAATGGTTGGCTCATTGATGAAAACACCAATTTCACCTGGGTTGCTGAATTCAAGCATGGTGGTTAAGAGAGTCATGCTCTTAATACGCTGCTTCATTCGCTTACTGACCATGTAAGCTGCTGTTGTTGAAAGCAGCATACCGCCTACACAGTAACCGATAGCATTAACATGTTGCTCGCCCGTTAGATCTTCAATTTTTTCTAGGGCAGGAATCACGCCACGAGTAGCATAGTGGCCAAACTCGTATTCAGCGAGTGATTCATCTGGGTTAACCCAAGAAATCATAAAGACACTGTGGCCTTGGGCTACCAGCCAGCGTACCAGTGAGTTTTGCTCGCGCATGTCCATCACATAGTATTTATTGATGAAAGGCGGCACGATTAAAATAGGACGTTTAGCAACCGTTTCTGTACTTGGGTGGTACTGAAGCAACTCGATTAGTTCGTTACGAAACACGACTTCCCCTGGTGTTGAAGCAAGGTCAACACCGACTTTAAAGGCGTCTTGTTTGGTTAGGCGTACTTTTAATACATCCGCACTGATTTTCATGTCCTCTTGTAATTGAGACATGCCTTTCACTAGGTTTTCACCTTTAGATTCAAAGGTTAAGCGGATCAGCTCTGGGTTGGTTGAAAGGAAATTAGTAGGAGAAAGTGCATTAATCATCTGCCTAGTAAAAAAGTTAAGGCGTTCTTTGGTTGCTTTCTCTAGTCCGTTAGAATTATCTATCATTTGCAGCATATTGCGGCTAAAGAGTAGATAGGACTGTTTTAACACATTGAATAAAACCTGCTCTTTCCAAGCTGGGTCATCAAAGCGCTTATCGCCTTTTTCAATGCTAATGGCATCATCTATTTCTGGGTGAACTGCTTGCATCAGGGAGGTTTGCCAAATGTTCATTTGATCGTGCCACCACTGAATTTGTGTATCCATCATTTTTAATGGGTTTTGTGCTGCTTCTTCAACCCACTGACCTAAATCTTGGCTGTTAAGTTGAACTAAGGCTTCTTGCATGGGGTTGTTGACGGGCTTTTGCTGCATATTTTTAACTATGGCAGCATTGCACTCACACAGTTTCTCGAAAATCTCTCCATACATATTTGGGCTGAACATTTGCACCTCCTGATTTGCTGTGCGTGCAGCTCATCTTGAAAAAAGGTGATAGGCAACAAATTTTGCTGCCCCATCACCCACACGGGATTAGATTAAGTAGTTGGTGCTGCTTTCTTCATAGCTGTTGCCGCTAGTTCATCTAGGTTGCCCTTGAATGACTGTGCGATTTCAGACATACGTTTGCCGTCTTCAATTAATGATTGGCTCAGCTCAGTGAAGGTTTCAGCTTGTTTGGTATTAAACTCGATTAAGCTAGTAACGTCTTTTACAGCCGTTGCGTTCTTAATTTGGTTAATGCCAATATCAGCGTATTTCTTCATAGCTTCAAGCTGTAAGTTAGTGGTTTCTTCGATGTTTTTTACTAACATCTCGTTGTAGCTAGTAAAAGGGGACATCATATTTTCTGTTTGTGAAGAAAATGTTTTAAATAGTTCGCTATACATACTGAATCACTCCTAATTGCTGGTATACGATGGTTTTTGCTACTTAATTTCTGCTTGTTCCATAAATCATCTTTCTTGTTGGTATGTAGGCTGATCTGGTCCAGAGGGTTATTATTCTTTCGATTAATGCTGGCCAGACCTAGATACCTAATCCAAGAAAGGTTTTGGCCTGTTTAACAGGCCAAACTGGTTATCATCAATGCATGTATTGTCCGCCATTGATTGATAAGGTTTCACCTGTGATAAAACCACTATCCTTGCTTGCTAAATAAGCAACGGCTGCCGCAACTTCTTTTGGCTCAGCCAAACGGTTAACTGGAATTTGAGCGGTAATAGATTCGATTACACTGGTTTTTAATTCTTCAACCATAGGGGTTTTTGTATAACCCGGGGCTACAGCATTTACTGTAACGCCTTTACGAGCACCTTCCATTGCAAGTGCTTTAGTAAAACCTATCATGCCTGCTTTTGCAGCTGCATAATTAGTTTGACCAAACTGACCTTTTAATCCATTTATTGAAGAGATATTAATTATTCTGCCATAACCCTTTTCACACATAACATTAAAAACTGGCTGACTAACATTAAATAAACTATTTAAATTGGTATCAATAACATCACGCCATTGTTTATAGTCCATTTTTTTAAACTGAGTATCACGTGTAATACCTGCGTTATTGACTAATACATCAAAACGTCCTAGCTCTTTGTAAAGTTTTTCTAACTCAACTGAACATTCTTCATTATCAGTTACATCCATAAAGGCGAACTTTACACTCTCCTTATCAATGTCATAATCGCTCAACCACTGTGATAAAACGTCAGCAGGTTTTTGACGACATATAGCGACTACCTGATAGCCTTCTTCGATTAACTTCTTACATGTAATGCTGCCTATTCCGCCAATAGCGCCAGTTACTAGAGCGATAGGTGTAAAGTTATTCATAATTCCATCCTTTGACTCGTTGTCAGACTAAGTTTTTTGGGTAATAAATCGTCTACATCATTTATACGGATAAAATATTTCAATTTATTGACATCTTTAGTCAGGCAATTTATAAGCCATTTTAAAATCATTGAGTAATATTTTATTTATATAGTGATTATTTTAGTGATAAATTCTGTAACAAAAACATGAGCTTATATTAGAATTAAACTTATTTAATTTGTTCTTAAAAATTTAAACTCATTAAATTTCATTACTTTTAATAAGGGAAATAAATACATTTAAATGCACATTTTTTGTGCATGAGAATAAATGTAACTCAATGTATTTATTGTGAATTAGTATTCACGATTAGTTATTTTTATTTTTCCAATTTATTAAAAAACAATGGTTTGGATTATATTTAATTAATATGACAAGTTGCTTTTTATTATATAAAAGTCATGGTCTATCAGATTTGATACAAATGATGATACTAGTGAAATAGAACAAAAAATTACTACTTTGTTTATTTATTACTTAGGTATTAAGTATTTAAATGAGTTTGTATTTTTTATCTAAATAGGTATTTCTCATTAGAGTCCAATGAGTTAGAGGAAAGCAGACGATAAAACCAACTGGCTTTTGTTGTAAGCAAGGTAATCTTTATCAAAAAGTTGTGAATCTGATTCAAATAAACACAAGCCTCTTTGGCAAACTAAGTTATGATAGGCGCAGCTAGTTCCTTACAGGGTTTAACAAATTTTGATTTTAATATTTAGAGGAATAAAACAAGATGTTTAAGCAAATGCTTACCTTTGTAACTGTATTAACCTGTACCCTTTTAACTTTTAATGCTGTAGCCGCTGGTCACATGGGTGTGATGGTTATGGACGCACAAGCGAGAGCTATGCCTCCTGGCTCAAAAAATAGTGCAGCTTACTTTACCTTGATGAATCATAAGCAAGAGGCAATTAGCCTAGTGAGTGCTAAAAGTGATGTATCTAAGGTAACTGAGTTCCATAATCATTTGATGATTGATGGTGCTATGAGTATGCGTAAAGTACCTAGCGTAGAGATAGCAGCAGGTGAGAGCTTATCTTTCAAGCCAGGTAGCTATCATGTCATGCTAATTGGCTTAACTCAAAACTTGAAACCGGGTGAACAAGTAACCATTCAGCTGAATCTTGCTAATGGTGAAAGCATGATGGTTAAAGCGGATATTGTTATGCCTGCAGATATTAAAGAAGCGGCAACATCTGACAAGCACGCTAACCATTCTATGAACCACTAACCTAGACTCGGTATGTGCTTGTATGAGAAGCCCTGATATTGCATCAGGGCTTTTTTATGCTAACGCACTTTTTAAGTGCGTTAATTTTGAGGCTTTAAGCCCTTATTGGACTATTTTTTGGCTAGATATCCCTTATTGCAGAGTAAACGCGTATGATGGGCCTTATATACATTAGCCATTGAAAAGAGGCTGAAATAAGCAAATTGTTCAATTTATACTGGCTAAACAGCTTAAATACTCCTTCCTAGAAATCGTTAGAAAGTAGATAGTTTCCATGACAGATAAGAATCGACACTTTATTTTTGGCTATGGCAGTTTGATCAATGCTACCAGTCGAGCAAAAACAGGTGAAACAGGGCAAGTGTGGCCTGTGAGAATTGCGGGTTACCAAAGAAATTGGTCGGTTATGTCAACCGAGTATGGTATGAGCTCTGTGGCAGTGATTCCTGTGAAAGACGCCTATTGTAATGGTGTTCTGATTGAAATTGATGAGTCAGAAATCCCTTCTTTTGATGAAAGAGAAAGGGGTTATGAACGCTCTCAAGTGAGTTTAGAGCAACTGACTGCATATCAAGGGCAAAGTTTACCTCAAGGGACTATCTGGATTTATCATAGTCACGAAATCGCTCAACCGACTCAAGATTGCCCCATTGCTTTGAGTTATGTTGATGTGATTTTGTCTGGCTGCTTGTCCTTAGGTGAAAGCTTTGTGCAAGATTTCTTATCTCTCACAAAAGGTTGGCACCACCCTTTGATAAACGATAGACAAGCCCCACGCTATCCTAGAGTTCAACCAGAATTGAATACCAATGACTTTATTTCGCTATTAGAGTCTGTTACTAAAAAATCTAAACAAGAGTTATCTGTATCTTATGAGTCTTAATTCAACCAGTTTATTGCTTGAGCGTTCTGCTTCGCAATTTACAGGCAAGGTGTTATTTGCCAATCCGGAAGACAGCTTCCCACTTACTCTCCTCGATCAAGCTGACTGCTTTGCTTGGTGCCAATCTAAGACAGTGTTTAATCAACTGTCTCGTGCTGGTATGGATGAGAGCAAAATGGCTTTTGCAGCCACTTGGGAGCATGACACAGCCGATTTTGACCATATCATTATTTATCAACCGAAAGCGAAAGAGCTTTTAGACTTCCTGCTTGCGGTTTGTTTACCTCTATTAAAAATGGGTGGACAGGTTTGGTTAGTTGGAGACAACAAAAGTGGTGTTAAGTCGGCTTATAAGAAGCTAAATACCGGTCTAGAAAATGTGGGCAAGGTAGAAGGTGCGAAACACTGCCTATTATATGTGGGGGATAAACAAGCAGAGTCCCCTGCTTTTAACTATGAGAGCTGGGTGAAAACTTGGACTCAAGAGGTTGCGGGTAAAAGCATCATTCTAAAGAGTCTTCCTGGTGTCTTTGGCCACGGTAAGTTGGATCTAGGTACTAAGCTCTTTTTAGAGCAGCTTGATCAACACCGATTTATGAGCCAAGTGAGCGATGCTCGCATGCTAGATTTTGGCTGTGGCGACGGTATCATTTCTATTTGGTTAGCCATGCATACTAATGCCCGCATTACGGCATTGGATGATAGCGCTTTGGCGATTGAAGCAACTAAAATGAGTTGTGAAGCCAATGGCGTGTTAGAGAAAATGACCTTCTTAGGCTCTAATGGGCTGACTGAAGTGAAGGGCAGATTTAACTACATCTTCTCTAATCCTCCTTTTCATAAAGGGACTGATACAGACTATTCGATTGCTGAGAATTTCATTATGAATGCGAAGCAGCATTTAACTTTAAATGGTGAGCTGTTTATTGTCGCCAATGATTTCTTACGTTATCCATCTATCATAGATGCGGCTTTAGGTACGCATACCCGTCTTAATCGTGCGCAAGGTTTTGCTATCTACCACGCCCGTCAGAAGAAGCCTAAATAGAGTCTCAGGTGTTCAAGGTATAAAAAAAGCGGTTTGTATTAAACAAGCCGCTTTTTTATTGTCTGCACTTTTTCAATCTAAGCTGGTATTAAACAAACTCTGCTAAACGACCTTCTTCAACTGCATGACAGGCAATCATTTGGTTTTCTGCTGCTTTTAAAACAGGTGCTTCTTGATTGCACTTGTCATTAGCATGCATACAACGACCATGAAAAGCACAACCCGCAGGTGGATTCAGTGGCGATGGCAGCTCCCCTTCAAGTTTGATACGAGTACGG
This sequence comes from Marinomonas sp. S3726, assembly GCF_000967665.1. Classification (NCBI taxonomy): domain Bacteria; kingdom Pseudomonadati; phylum Pseudomonadota; class Gammaproteobacteria; order Oceanospirillales; family Oceanospirillaceae; genus Marinomonas; species Marinomonas sp. S3726. The sequence goes on from NZ_JXYC01000004.1 coordinate 264,749, forward strand.
CGTTTATCAGCATTGAGTTGAGGTGTACTAGACAATAGTGCTTGAGTATAAGGATGTTTAGGCGATCTAAAGATATCCTCTTTTTTACCTTGCTCAACGACCTTACCTAGATACATGACAATGACATCATCAGCGATATGCTCAACAACTGATAAGTCATGAGAAACAAACACATAGCTCAAACCAAACTCTTGCTGTAAGTCCATCATCAGATTGAGTACCTGAGCTTGTACGGATACATCAAGGGCTGACACAGGCTCGTCAGCGACGATAATGTTAGGGTCTAGCATCAGGCCTCTAGCAATCGCAATACGTTGACGCTGACCACCAGAGAACATATGAGGGTATCTATCATAGTGTTCTTGCTTAAGTCCTACTTTCGCCATCATGCTCAAGGCTTTAGCTTTACGTTCCGCTTTACCCATATTGCTATTGATAACGAGAGGTTCTTCTAGAATCGCACCAATTTTTTTACGAGGGTTAAGTGAGCCGTAAGGGTTTTGGAATATGATCTGAATTTTCTGACGCAGCTTTTCTTGCTCAGATTTATTCAAATTAAGTAGATCAGCTCCTTCAAAGTCGATTTCGCCTGCTGTAGGTGTTTCTATCATGGTAAGCATGCGACCTAGAGTCGATTTACCACAACCTGATTCACCTACTACGGCAAGCGTACGTCCTTTCTCCAAAGTAAAGCTAACGCCATCTACCGCTTTCACGACAGCATCGTCTTTAAACAGTCCTTGTTTAACTTGGTAATGCTGTTTTAGTTCGCTGGCTTTAAGGATGACCTCAGCCGATGTATTTAACTGGCTCATAGACTTGGTCTCCCTTCATTGTTTAGAGGTGTGTGACATTTAACTTGGCGATCAAGTTCACCTTGTGTTGCCGGTTCGATTTCACGACATTCTGCGCTTGCATAAGGGCAACGTGGACTCAAAAGACAGCCTTTAGGTCTGTCATATTGGCCAGGCACCACACCTGGAAGGGCTTCTAAGCGTGAAGCACCACTAGATGATTCAGGTAATGACTTCAAAAGAGCTTGAGTGTAAGGGTGCTTAGGACTTTTAAAGACTTCGCTAGCTGGGCCTGATTCAACAATTTGACCAGCGTACATAACGATGACTTTATGAGCGACTTCAGCAACGAGGGCAAGGTCGTGGGTAATCAAAACCAGACCCATTTTCTTTTTGCGCTGCAGGTCAATCAAGAGGTCAATAATTTGTGCCTGAATGGTAACATCCAAGGCTGTGGTCGGTTCATCAGCAATCAAAAGTTTAGGATTACAGGCAATCGCCATAGCAATCATAATACGTTGGCTCATACCGCCAGATAGTTGATGCGGATAAGCGCTTAAACGTGTCTCAGGGGCAGGAATACCCACTTGAGTAAGTAGCTCTATAGTACGTGCCTTGAGCTCTTTTTTGCTGCCACCCTGATGGGTTTTTAACGCTTCCATTATTTGATAACCCACATTAAAACAAGGATTTAAGCTTGTCATAGGGTCTTGGAATATCATGGCAATATCAGAACCAGTAAGCTGACGTCTCTGCTTCTCAGGCATACTAAGTAGATCTTGCTGCTGAAAGCTCAGCTCTTTCGCTTCCACCTTACCAGGGAAGTCAATCAAGCCCATGATAGATAAGGAGCTAACACTTTTACCTGAGCCAGACTCACCTACTATACCTAATACTTCGCCTTCTTCTACTTTGTAACTAATATTGTCTACCGCTTTGAATTTACCAAAGGTGACGGAAAGGTTTTCGAGTTGTAACAGTGACATCACAACCTCCTACTGTTTCAACTTAGGGTCAAGAGCGTCGCGTAAACCATCGCCCATGAGGTTAAAGGCTAATACTGTGATAAGTATCATAAGACCTGGGAAGGTAACGACCCACCATGCACGTTGTACGAACTGCAAAGCATCCGCCAACATACTGCCCCATTCAGGAATAGGAGGCTGTGCACCTAAACCTAGAAAGCCTAGGGCTGCCATATCTAGAATGGCACTGGAGAAACCAAGGGTTGCCTGTACGATTAAGGGCGCTAAACAGTTAGGTAAAACGCATACAAACATAAGGCGAAGCGGGCTTGCACCTAATACGCGTGAAGAGGTGACATAGTCTTTACTCATCTCTGCCAAGGTTGCGGCACGCGTTAACCTGACATAATGAGGTAAAGAGACCACCGAGATGGCTAGTGCAGCATTGACTATGCTTGGTCCTAAAATCGCAACGATAGCGATTGCTAAAAGTAAGCTAGGCATCGCCAACATAATGTCAACAATACGCATAATGGCAGTATCAACAATGCCACGGTTATAACCGGCGATTAAGCCAAGAAAGATGCCGACAACCAAAGACGCTGATACTGCAACTAGTCCGACAGAAAGTGACAATCTGGCACCATGCATAAGACGCGATAAAATATCACGACCAACGTCATCAGTACCTAAGATATATTGCCAGTTTCCACCTTCTAGCCATGCGGGAGGCAGTAGCAACGCCGAGCGGTTTTGTATGGATGGCGTGTGGGGCGCGATCCAATCGGCAAAAAGGGCGATAAAACAGATAAAAACAATAAAGATAAAACCAGCGAGTGCGCCTTTGTTTGCACTGAAATAATGCCAAAACTCTTGAAATGGCGTCATAGGTACGGGTGCATTATCGTAAGCTGCATCTTGTTCTTTTGTGCTTGCACTGTCAGATGTTTGTGTTTGATTCATCATTTATTCCTAGTGACTTTTCCTAATTGCATTGATACGTAATTAATTACTGTGTCGAATGCGCGGGTTAATGATGCCGTAGGTCAGGTCGACTAACAGATTGACTATGATAATGATGGTGGCAACGATCAGTATGCCTCCTTGAACAACGGGATAATCACGACGTCCAATAGATTCAATTAACCATTTACCGATACCAGGCCAAGCAAAAACAGTTTCCGTTAAAATCGCGCCACTTAACAGTATGCCGACTTGGAGACCGATAACGGTTATCACAGGAATAAGCGCATTACGTAGCGCGTGAATGACGATGACGCGCCAAGGTGCTATGCCTTTAGAGCGAGCGGTACGTATATAGTCTTCGCTCAGAACCTCTAGCATAGAAGAACGTGTCATACGGGCGATTACCGCCATAGGGATGGTGCCGAGTACGATACTAGGTAATATGAGATGAGAAACGGCTGAACTGAATGCGCCTTCTTCATCAGACAATAGAGAGTCAATCAACATAAAGCCGGTGACATCTTCTATCCAGAAAACGACGTCTATGCGCCCCGATACTGGGGTCCAGCCCAGATTAACCGAGAACACCAGCATAAGAAGCAATGCCCACCAGAAAATTGGCATGGAATACCCAGTAAGTGAGAACGTCATCACCGAGTGATCAAATAAGGTGCCTCGCCTTACTGCCGCAATAATGCCTGCAGGCAAACCGACTAGGATAGCAAAAATAGCGGCACAAAAAGCCAGCTCGACCGTAGCTGGAAATAGGGTTAAAAACTCACTTAAGACTGGCTCGCGTGTAACAAGTGAATTGCCCAAATCACCTTGAAAAATCCCTTTTACATATTGGAAGTATTGAATGTAGAGCGGCTGATCTAAGCCAAGTTCTGCACTCAATTTGGCGTGTCTCTCCGCTGAAACGCCACGCTCACCAGCCATAACCTCGATAGGGTCGCCTGGAATAAGTCGAATAAGGGTAAAAGTCAGTAATGTGATACCAATAAATGTTGGTATTACTAAGCTGAGTCGTTTGAAAATAAACTGAAACATAGTGAATCTCTAGATGGTGAGTTTCTTTGTAAGAAACTGATCTCTAAGAAAAAGGAGGGATAATAAAAAAACTGGAGAACCAAGCCCCACGCTTGATTCCCCAGAATTCTTGCTACTACTTCTCTAAACTAACGTTATAGAAGTGGTGACCGCCAAGTGGGTCAATCTTGTAGCCTTTAACTTCTTTACGAATTGGCTCGTACACAACAGAGTGTGCCACTGTGATCCAAGGCGCTTCTTGCTTGAAGATTTGCTGTGCTTCTTCATAGTAAGTTGTACGTTGTGCTTGGTTAGAGGTTTCCTTAGCTTTGATCAATAGATTGTCAAAGTCAGTGTTACACCACTGTGCACGGTTAGAACCGCCTACGCCATCACAACCAAGTAGTACGTATAGGAAGTTGTCTGGGTCACCATTATCACCAGTCCAACCTAGTAGTACGGTATCATGCTCACCCTTCTTAGAACGGTTTAGATACTCACCCCACTCATAGGAAACAATTTCAGCTTTAACGCCAACTTTAGCCCAGTCTTCCTGCATAACTTCCGCCATACGACGCGCATTTGGGTTGTAAGGACGTTGAACAGGCATTGCCCAAATATTGGTATCGAAGCCATTTTCATAACCCGCTTCTTTCAACAACTGCTTGGCTTTCACTGGGTCATAGTTGTAATCAATAACTTTATTGTTATATGACCACATTGTTGGTGGCAGTGGGTTTTTAGCAATTTTACCAGAACCTTGGAAAACGGTATCGATAATAGCTTGCTTGTTGGTTGCGTAGTTCAAGGCTTGACGCACTTTCGGGTTAGTGAAAGGTTCTTTTTGCGTATTGAAACCTAGGTAACCTACGTTCAGACCTTCTTGGCTCATCAAGTTGATGCTTGGGTCATTTTTCATTTGATCCAAATCAGCAGGATTTGGATAAGGCATAGCATGACATTCGCCCGCTTTCAGTTTAGCGTAACGAACAGAAGCATCAGGTGTGATAGCAAACACTAGACGATCAATTTTTGCTTTACCTTTCCAGTAATCTTTAAAAGCTGTGTAACGAATCAAAGAGTCTTTTTGATACTGAACTTTTTGGAAAGGGCCTGTTGCTACTGGGTCAATATCTAGTTTTTCAGGCGTACCTTTTTTCATCAAGTAATCTGCTTGCTCAGCAGAGAAGATAGATGCAAAGTCCATTGCTAGGTTAGCTAGGAAAGGCGCTTCTGGCTGGTTAAGCTCAAATTTCACTGTGTAATCATCAACACGTACTATGTCTTTGATCAAACTATCCATACCCATACCTGTGAAGTACTCATAAGAGCCGCCAGATACTTTATGGTAAGGGTGGTTTGTGTCCCACTGACGAGCGAATGAGAAGATTACATCATCTGCATTAAAGTCACGGGTTGGCTTGAAAGATTTTGAAGAATGGAACTTCACACCTTTACGTAGGTGGAAAGTATAGGTTTTACCGTCGTTAGAAACTTCATAGCTTTCAGCAAGACCAGGTTCTGTTTGAGTCGTACCTAGTTTAAATTCTAGTAAGCGGTTGAACATACTTTTTGATGACGCATCAAAAGTTGTTCCCGCTGTGTAAAACGCTGGGTTGAAACCTTCTGGGCTACCTTCAGAGCAATATACGAAGGTAGATGCTGCACTTGCTGATGTTGAAATTGCGGAGGAGGCTAAAATAGCCAGCGACAATGCTGTTAACCCTTTTTTCATTTTCTATCTCCAAAACTTATTATTATGTGAAAAACGAAGAAGTCGAATCAGGTATTACTTTTGATATGTATTTTTATAGAAGGAAGTTCGCCCTGTACTTAAACTAAAGCACCCTGCTCAGCACTTCGACATACAAAGCAGGGTGGTAAAGCTCTCATCCTTGAGCCCTCTTTAGCCTAAATCTAACCTCTCCTATGCAGAGGCAAGATCTAAGGCCTGTTCGAAGACTACTTAAGCCCATCGCCAAGACCAATCGAAATAACGATATGCGCTATGCAGATAATGAATAGAAAGAATGAATAAGGTGTGCCAAGGTTCGATGATTAAAGGCTTTACAGATATTTTGGAAAAAACTGAAAGAGTCTCATTTTATTCAATTTAGCGTCAGATTTTGCAACTAATAAGAAAAATAAGCTAAAAATCAGACCTAATCACTATTTATTTATTCTCAGACTAATCCGTTTTGTTATGGCTTCATATTGTATTTTTATGTGTTTATAGCTAGTTGAGATCTGACTGAGAAAAGGGATAAAAGAGTAAAATGCTAAGGGCTTATTTCACTGATTTTTATGGCATACATATAAGCAAACTTTGCAAATTTGAATGCAAACTTCAACATAATGAAAGCAATCTAGCTATTTTTATTGAGATCAATCGTGCCTTGTTATTGTGTTAAAAGATTCAAGCTTACGCAAAAAGTAGGCCTACTTTGCCTGTGGATAAAAATGTTAACGAAATTTTTTGTTAGTACAAAAAATATACACATATGAGTTTTGTTTTAATCGGCGGGTAAAATATTGAAAGTAAGATTTCTAGCATAAAAGCTTAACGGTAAGTACTCACTTATAAGTGTTACTTGAGGGCTATAAAGAAACATTATAATTTTTAACGCTTAAGTTAGTGAGAATGAAAGCAAGTTCGTTTTCATTCTCACTAACTTAACTCTAGGATTGAAAAACAAAGAGTTAGGCTCTAATTAAGTCGGTAATTATAGGAAATAAAGTAGCGGCTAAGGTGTTATTTCCCTCAGTATCTAGATGAACACCGTCTTGAACACTAGGCTGTAGCAGGCCAGCCGCATTCACAAAAACACAGTCATTCTGCAATGCAACCTTCTGATAGGCTTGGTGGAAGCCACGAGACTTTTCTACTCCGCCTTTAAAGATATCAGCAGCTTCGCCTATTGGGGATAAAATGTTCGGCGGGGCAATTACTATGATATGTGGATTAGGAAATTGATGGTTATTTGGTTCTCTTACTTTCTTGATAATCTGCTCTACCCCTTTCGCAGCCTCATAGGCACTGGCATTGAAATAACGTTTTAGGTCATTCGTTCCTAACATTATGATGAGCAGATCAACAGGGCCAAAAATCTCCATAGCTGATTGTACAAAGCGAGCACCATTTCGACCTTCATTAAAGGGGTCATCCCAAATGGTTGTTCGACCAGGTAAACCAAAGTTAATAACTTTATGCTGAGTGCCTAATAATTCATTAAGCATCTCTGGCCAGCGGCAGTGAGTTGGAAAACGTCCGCCATTAGGTGATGCTCCCCAAGTTAAAGAGTCGCCATAACACAGGATAGTTGCCATAGTTAACCTCCGAGAATCAATTTATCTAATTGTTCTATAGAGTGTAGCTAGCATTTTTATGAATAGAGAAGTTATAGCTGTTATTCCTGATAAGGAATATTTATATGAAATGTTGCAGCATACCTAATGGACCATTAGGTATGACATGCGACTTGGTTACGGCCAAGTAATTTAGCTTGATAGAGTGCCTTGTCTGATTGACGAATTAAGTGCTCTATCCCATTGGCGTTCACCTGATGATGAGCAACGCCAAAGCTTAAAGAAATACGGAAGCTATCTTGGTTAATTTCATACTCATTATTATGAATGTTTTCCCTTAATGTATCCGCTAAGGCATGGGCTTGATTAATCGAGCAATCAAATAAGGCGATAACAAACTCTTCCCCTCCCCATCTTGCAACCAAGCTCTCTTTCGTGAAGTTAAGCTTGGTATGCTCTTTCAGCTCATGTGCTATTTGTTCCAGTATTTGATCACCATAACTATGGCCATGGTTGTCGTTAATGGTTTTGAAATAATCGATGTCGCAGGAAATAATCGCCACTTCTTGGTAACGACAAGACTTAGCTTGATAGAGCTCGAAAAAGCCTCGTCGGTTTAAGAGACCAGTTAGTGAATCTTTCTTACTTAAGCTTCTTACCGCTTTATAGTGGTTAAAGCTAAACGCTGTCATTATGCCAATGTTATTAAGAATTAAGGATATGGTATGAGCTACCACCACTATGCCAAGGATCAGCATGGGTTCTATCGATTCAAGAAGTAAATAGCAACGTAATATTTCAATTAACAAGATAATGAAGTGGGCGCTCAAGGTAATGAAATGCCCAATGTTCTTTTCTTTTTTGAATTGTTTGTAATAGATAAACGCAAAGTAACTGTGGATGCAGCCCGAGACTAATGCTTGGCCATAACTGCGTAAGCTTATGTCATCACTGGCCCCTGGTGACCAATAAATAATGCAGTAAGCTAACAGTGTCGCGGCAATCAAATAATAATTGATTGCGTGTCTGAGAAAGCGGCTTGTTGCAATATAGTAGATAATAATGGCGGCGTAATAAAAGGCTGCGGCGAGAGAGATAGGCACATAAAAAAAGTCGAAGATTCGGCTGATATATAAAACCCAGGCAACGCCAAAGATCATAAAGGAGATGCAGAAAACTTTTAAGCTATCCTGTTCTTCACGATAGTAAGCCACTAGGTTCATTAGAATAATGTTGGCCAAAATAATAATGCCTGTGCCTAGGGTCATACCAATAGATATGAGATCTGAAAGCGACATTTAAGCTCCCGTTAGTATCCATAGCAAAGGACAATAATGCTCTATCGAATTGAAATACTTACCTATTTCAAGGAATCTAATAGGATTCACTCGGTTTTATTTCGCTATAACTTATTTGGATAATTTATTGTTGTATTATCCGTGTAGGTTATGTGGTTTTTTGTATCTAAACAAGTAAAAATTCTATTAATTTTTACTTAAATTCACCAACTTTCAACGTTCAAAAAACTTTCATAATGTGGTGCTTTTTGAGCGTAAAAAAGCCGGACGAATCCGGCTCCTAAAACTCAATGCCTAGCCTGTTAGTGAGCTTGATCCCAAGTGTCACCAATACCTGCTTCGACTAATAGGGGGACATCTATACTGCTGGTGTTTTCCATTATGTCTAAGATCTTTTCTTGTGCGGCACTTAAGTCACTTTCTTTGACTTCAAAAATCAATTCATCGTGTACTTGAAGAATCATTTTGATATCAAGGTCGGTGTCTTTTAACCAAGTATGCATCTCAATCATAGCGCGCTTAATAATGTCAGCTGCTGTACCTTGCATAGGAGCATTAATCGCTGTTCTTTCAGCTGCTTGGCGCATCATGGCATTGCTGGCTTTAATATCTGGTAAATATAGACGGCGACCAAATAAGGTTTCAACATAGCCTTTTTCACGTGCCATTTCACGTGTGTTTTCCATATAGGTTCTTACTCCTGGGTAACGCTCAAAGTATCTCTGTATGTACTTTTGGGCCTCAGGTCTACCTATACCTAATTGTTTAGCAAGACCAAAAGCAGACATGCCATAGATCAAACCAAAGTTGATGGCTTTAGCTCTACGTCTTTGTTCACCTGTTACCTCATCTAGAGCGACCTCAAAGACTTCAGCGGCTGTGGCTTTATGCACATCTTTGTTATTTGCAAAGGCTTCTAACAAACCAGGGTCTTGCGACAGGTGCGACATAATACGCAGTTCGATTTGAGAGTAATCGGCAGCGATTAGTTTATAGCCTTCTGGTGCAATAAAGGCTTGGCGAATACGACGCCCTTCAGCAGTACGAATAGGGATATTCTGCAAGTTTGGATCCGTAGAGGATAAACGACCTGTAGCTGTTACCGCTTGATGATAGGAAGTATGGATACGGCCTGTTTTTTGGATCATTTCAGGTAGCTTGTCAGTATAAGTCGATTTCAGTTTAGACAGACTTCTGTGCTCCATGATCAAACGTGGTAGCTCATAGTCCAATGCCAGTTCTTGTAAGATAGGTTCAGCTGTAGAAGGCTGTCCCTTAGGCGTTTTCTTTAGTACCGGCAGCTCTAACTTCACAAATAAAATTTCTTGTAACTGCTTTGGTGAGCTTAGATTAAACGCTTGTCCAGCCACTTCATGGGCTTTAATTTCTAACTCTTCAAGACGAGTGGCGATTTCACTGCTTTGCTCATGTAGCAGGTCTGGGTCAATCAGTGCGCCAGTTTGCTCCATCTTAGCCAAAACGGGTACCAGTGGTAGCTCTATCTCTTTAAATACAGAAACTAGTTCTGGTGTTTTTTCTAACTTTGTCCAAATTGCCTGATGTAATCTAAAAGTAATATCAGCATCTTCAGCAGCGTAAAAAGCCGCCTCTTCTAGATCTATCTGGTTAAAGGTTTTTTGCTTGGCACCTTTACCTGCAATTTCTTCAAAGCTGACAGATTTATGGGAAAGGAACTTCTTCGCTAAGCTGTCCATATCATGACGATTTGCAGTTGAGTTAAAAATATAAGACTCAAGCATGGTATCGAACTCAATACCTTTAAGCTCAATGTCATAGTTAGCTAAAACATTGGCGTCATATTTTAGGTGCTGGCCCACTTTTAATTGAGACGCATCTTCTAAAACCGGCTTAATTTGTGCCAATACCCAATCTCTATCAAGCTGCTCTGGCGCACCTTCATAATCATGGGCAACAGGAATATAGGCTGCTTTGCCTGCTTCAACGCTGACAGATAAGCCAACGAGTTCTGCAGCCATATAGTTAAGGCTGGAGGTTTCGGTATCTAAGGCGAAAAGAGGTGCTTGCTGGATTTTATCAAGCCAAATAGCGAAGTGTTCTTTATCTAACACAGTCTCATAACTAATCTCGACCGCTTCAACTTTGGCTTCTTCTGCTTCGGCGCCGCCTTCTTCATCCGCTGTTGGTTTATCTAGCTCTTTTAACCAAGTTTTAAACTCAAGCTTGCTAAACCATTCTTTTAACTCTTCTTTATTTCGTGGAGAGTTACTTAAAGTGGTAGAATCAAAATCTAATTCAACATCACATTTAATGGTTGCCAGTTGATAAGACAAGAACGCCATGTCCTTGTTATCTTCCATTTTCTTAGACAGTGTTTTTGCGCCGCGAAAGCTTAGCCCAGCAATCTCATCAAGGCGAGAGTAGATGCTTTCTAGGCTACCTAGGCCTTGCAGTAGGCCCAGTGCTGTTTTTTCGCCGACACCAGGCACACCAGGAATGTTATCTACCTTGTCTCCCATAAGTGCAAGGAAGTCGATAATGAGCTCTGGACCAATACCAAACTTATTTTTAACACCTTCAATATCCATTACTGTATCTGTCATGGTATTTACTAAGGTTACTTTATCTGTAACCAATTGAGCCATGTCTTTATCACCAGTAGAAACGATTACTTCTCGACCTGTTTCACCAACAATTTTAGCAATGGTACCAATCACATCATCTGCTTCTACGCCGCCGATACTGATTAAAGGCAATCCCATTGCCTTTATGATGCTATGAATAGGTTCTATTTGTAGACGTAAATCATCTGGCATGGAAGGACGCTGAGCCTTATATTCAGGATACATGTCGTCTCGGAAGGTTTTACCTTTAGCATCAAAAATCACGACTATGGGAGAGTCCGCATAGGTCTTAATCAAGCTTTTAATCATGCTAGTCACACCACGAATGGCATTAGTAGGCTGGCCATCACTGGTACTTAAAGGTGGTATGGCATGAAATGCACGATATAAATAAGACGACCCATCCACAAGGATCATAGGGGCTGTTGCAGGTTTTGAGGCTTTGTCTTCGGCCGACATGGAAACTGTCTCCATCAGGGTGCTAATCAAAAAGAAAATAATTTAAAAATATTGGGGCTTAGGTTAACACAGGCGTGGGTGTAAGACGTAGCAAGCTGATGTGATTATTGGCTTTTATAATATGCAAAGGATAAAACAAAATTATAGGCAATATGCAGTAGGAAATAGAGCTTCTTGATTGACCTTTAGGAGAAGATTGTGGAGCATAGGCGACTTCTGGGCTTTCGTTCATTTTTTAGGGCGATAAATGCTTTTAACTTCGACACTAGAATAGGTAACAAATTGGCTGTTTACACTTCCCTCACACAAGATGACATGTTGGCCTTAATGGCAGATTATGATTTAGGTGACCTAGTGTCATTTAAGGGCATTTCGGGAGGAGTCGAAAACACCAATTACTTTGTGAACACCTCGCAAGGTAAATATGTTTTAACTATTTTTGAAGAGTTTGAAGCAGAAGAAGTACCTTATTTTTTAGATGTGGTCGCACACTTTAAGCAAGGTGGATTTAATGTACCTGCTGCTATTTTCGATAAACAGGGTGAGCGCCTTAAAACACTTAAAAATAAGCCAGCAATTCTAGTAGATTGTTTTAATGGTGATGAACTTGCGAAAACCTCTACTGATGCGTGTCGTCAAATGGGCAAGCAACTGGGCTTGCTTCATCTTGCTGGTCAATCTTTCCCAGATCAAAGACCGTCTCACCGTGGGGTTGAATGGTGGCAATCGACTAGCCAATCTTTAAGTGCTCAGTTGCCTGAAGATGAAGCTAAGCTGTTATCAGAACAAGTGGCCAGCTTTGATGCCTTCCTGGAGAAAGCGAATACCTTACCAATGGGTACTATTCATGGGGACTTGTTCTTTAATAACACCTTGTTTGAAGGTGAATCCTTATCTGCCATTATCGATTTCTACAATGCTTGCCACAGTTGGTTAATGTACGATCTTGCCATTGTGGTTAATGACTGGTGTACTGATAGAGCGACTGGTGAGCTAGATATGGACAAGTATCAGGCGCTAATTACGGCTTATCGTGCTGAACGTGAGCTATCTCAAGATGAAATTGATGCGTGGGATCATATGCTAAAAGTGGCAGCAATGCGCTTTTGGTTATCTCGTTTGGAAGCTTGGTATGGTGCGATCAATGACCCTGAGCGTCTTGCACAGCAACATGATCCAAAAGAGTTTAAGCGTATTTTACAAGCCAGATGTGACTTTTCACCTGCACTCTAATTTATTTCATTTTTGCTTTAGGTGCAGTTTTAGTTAAAAGTAAATAAAGGATACAAACTTATGTTCCGATATTTTTTAACCACTGCACTCTTGCTCTCTTTTTCTCTTATTCAGGCCCAACCCTTGATTACTTTGGGCACTGGATTCGATATCAGTGTGAATAAAGCGCAAATTAAGGCATTTGAAATAAGTTGGTACTTTAATAAGAGTGCGAGCACTAGCCTATTGATTGCCTACGACACTAACTCAGATGGCAGATTTAGCGGCAAAGAAAAAGTGGAATTAATTGCTATGTTGAAGCAATTTGAGCCCCAAGATTACTTTCTTCATCTCAAAGCCGAGACGTTAAAGATTAAGCCTGAATCCATTACGGCGATTCGGGTAAATGTATTCGACTCTCTCGTTTCTATGCAATTTGGCGTGTCCTTAGCTGAGCCTGTTAATTTACAAACAACTGGGCTAAGTCTGGCATTTATTCCAAGTGAAAGAGTCGCAATTGATCAGTCCTCTATGAAGTTTCAAATTAATGGCATGCTGGCGAAGAATTGCAGTGTAAAAACACTCGAAAATCCGCCTGTAGACAGTCATAATTGGCAGCAGGTTTTTTGTAGTCGATAAGCGCAGTAATTCACTGCAAGTTTAAAGAGAAATGCTTATGTTAGAACAATTCCAATGGTTACCTTTTTTAGCGGCAATCACCCTACTGACCATGAGTCCTGGTGTCGATACTATTATCGTTATGCGTAACTCTGCTGTTGCGGGTTATAAAAAAGGATTATTAACCAGCTTAGGGATTTGTTTGGGCTTATTTGGCCATGCTGCAGTTTCTGCTTTAGGTTTGTCGGTTATTTTATTGGGTTCAGCTAGCATGTTTACTGCATTGAAACTTGCTGGTGCGGCGTATCTTATTTATCTGGGTTATCAAAGTTTAAAAAGTGCGGCACGACCGACAGGCTTAATTGTGTCTCAAGAAGGTATGTCTGCTTTGAGTCATTTCGCAGCCTTTAGACAAGGTCTGCTATCTAACGTATTGAACCCTAAGCCAATTATTTTTTATATGGCATTTTTACCTCAGTTTATTAACCCTGAATATTCTGCCTTACAACAGTCTTTGTTTATGGCGTTTATGCACTTCTCTATTGCTATGATTTGGCAGGGTGTGTTGGCGCTATTGGTCCATAGAGCGAAAACTTGGTTAGCAAAACCTCAAGTCTCTCGTGTAATTGATGGTTTGAGCGGTACCTTGTTATTAGGCTTTGGTACACGTTTAGCGTTACAAGAGTCTTAAAAGTTTAATTCTTAGTGGTTATCACTACTAAGAATTATATGACAGGCTCTATTATCCATAGAGTCTGATTTCATGGATGAAATAGTGTCAGATATTTAGCCATAAGCTAGGTATGTATTTTATGAAATTCGATATGAGTTGTACTAATGAGTTTGCTATTCGCTACTTGGATTAAGTTCTTTTTCCTGTTTGCTCCCTTTTTTGTGTTATCCATGTTCTTAGCCTTAACCCGAGGCGAAACCACTAAATCAAGAAGACAAGTTGCTAATAAGGCGATTATTGCTGCAGCGGCAATTTCAGTTGTCTTAATCTTTTTTGGCGGCAGCTTATTCGCTGTGTTAGGCATTACCTTGGATTCCTTCCGTATTGGCTCTGGTATATTGCTCTTTATGTCGGCTCTAAGCCTAGTAAAAGATGGTACTCGTAACCACGCTACTGGTATGCCTAATGAGCAAAGAGAAGATATCTCTGTCGTGCCTCTGGCAGTCCCGACAATTATTGGGCCTGCCACCATAGGTACTATCTTGGTTTATGGTGCAGACTTTCAGGGCTGGGATTTACTCATAGGTTTGATGGGATTATTTTTAGCCCTTTTATCTCTCGGTATTATCCTCTACTCCGGCTCTTTGATAGAAAAACTATTAGGGCCAACAGGATTAAATATCTTGAGTAAAATTACCGGCTTAGTCCTATCTGCCATGGCGGCACAAATTTTTATGAGCGGGGTAATGGGGTTTTTAACACCTTTGGTTCAAGGCTAGGGAACCTGCGATTAAACCGTTTTATCGCTTTTGATTAAAGCCAGTGAGATAAGGCATCTCACTGGCTTTTTCTTGTGGCACTATTTGTTATCTTATAACATAGAAGTAATATATTTTTACCGCCTGCCCGCAAAGAGCGATGGGCTTGGAGATGCTTAATGACAGAAACCCATAGCCATGATCATAACCATGGTGACTGTATTGAATCGGCGCTAGTAACGGCTGAATCCATTTGCAAAAGTCAGGGGCAAAAGCTGACTAAAGTGAGACGTCGATCATTAGAGTTAATTTGGCAAAGTCATAGACCTTTAGGTGCTTATCAATTATTAGCAAAGTTAGCCGAAGAAGGTTTTAACTCTGCGCCGCCGACTGTCTACAGAGCGCTCGATTTCTTATTGTCAGCAGGCTTGATTCATAAAGTTGAATCTATGAATGCTTATCTGGGTTGTGCCCATGCGGATAAAGCCCATAAAGGCTACTTTCTGATTTGTGACGCTTGTCATAATGTGATGGAGTTAGAGTATCAAGACATTCATAACTCATTGTTAGCAAAAGCAAAACAGCATGGTTTTGAAATTAGAGCCAATACCATAGAGCTAACAGGCTTATGCGGATCTTGTTTAAGCCAAGAGCCAACCCCAGAGAACCTTGATAAGGCAGGACACTAATGTCAGCAGGTGCAAATAATGCCTTGGTTAGCTTTGATAATATCGGCATAGCGTTTGATGGTCGTACTTTACTGAGTGATATCAATATGACCATACATAAGGGCGAGATAGTTACCCTTATCGGCCCTAATGGCAGTGGTAAAAGTACGCTTATTAGAACCTTGCTTGGGTTACAACAAGCCACCTCTGGGCGTATTCAGCGCCACGCTCAATTACGTATTGGCTACATGCCTCAAAAGCTGCATATAGACCCAACTTTGCCATTAAGTGTGAACCACTTTTTAGGTTTGGTTAAAGGCGTTAAGAAGCAGGATATTCCAGCTGTACTGACGCGTTTAGGGATAAATAAGCTGGCAAATAAACAGGTACACTTCTTATCTGGTGGTGAAACTCAAAGGGTGCTGTTAGCGAGAGCGCTGCTTAATCGTCCTAGCTTGTTAGTACTGGACGAACCAGTACAAGGGGTGGATGTGAATGGCCAGATTGAGCTATATAACCTTATTGCCTCTATTCGAGATGAGCTAGGTTGTGGGGTGCTTATGATTTCTCATGATTTGCATCTAGTCATGGCGAAAACAGATACTGTGGTATGTATTAACCAACATGTGTGCTGCTCAGGTTCTCCTCAACATGTTAAAGAGCACCCAGAATACCAAGCTTTGTTCGGTGTACCTGGTGCTGAAGACTCTATCGCCATCTATTCACACCATCATGATCACACCCATGATGAGCATGGCAAGGTGATGCCGAATGACTCGCATTCTCACTGCAATCACTAAGTAACCGACTTATATTTGGAATAACTTGTTATGTTTGATCTATTGTTCAGAGCCTTAATAGGCGGTTTAGGGGTGGCTGCAGTAGCTGGCCCTTTAGGTGCTTTTGTGGTGTGGCGACGTATGGCCTATTTTGGTGACACCTTGGCTCATTCGGCATTATTAGGTGTGGCTCTGGGCCTTCTGTTTGATATCAACCTCAACCTTGCTGTTATCGTACTTTGCGTGGGTTTAGCCTTGGTATTAGTGACTTTGCAAAAGAAACATATTATCGCTACGGATACCTTGTTAGGTATTCTTGCCCATTCTTCCTTGTCCTTAGGTTTAGTGGCTGTCAGCTTTTTAGATAATATCCGTATCGATTTAATGGCCTATTTGTTTGGTGATTTACTCGCCATTAGTCAGCAGGATTTGTTTTGGATTTATGGTGGTGGTTTTCTCGTTTTAGCCTTATTAGTTGCTTTCTGGAAGCCTTTGTTAGCAGTAACAGTGAATGAAGAGTTGGCTAAAGTTGAGGGTTACCCTGTCGAAGCTATCCGCCTTTTGCTAATGCTCTTGGTGGCGCTTGTTATTGCTGTAGCGATGAAAATAGTGGGAGTCTTACTGATTACCTCTTTGATGATTATTCCCGCTGCTACCGCACGTAAGCTGTCGCGTTCACCGATACAAATGGCTTCGGTTGCCAGCCTTATTGGTTGTTTAGCGGTTTCGAGTGGCTTGTATGTGTCTTATCAGTGGGATACGCCAGCAGGGCCAAGTGTGGTTGTGTGTGCAGCTGTTTTATTTTTACTTGCTTACAGCTTGCCTTTTGGAGGCAAGCGCAGAAATTAATCCTGTAAGCTTTAAAAAAAACCTATTGATTCAAGCGTTTATCGAGAGCTTGCCAATGTTTTAAGTCATAAGGGGCAACTATGCTTCCGGCAAACTGCCCTGACTTATTGACCATCAAGATACGATCAAAGTGGTTAGCGTAACCTTCGGATCTAATTAAAGACCAGTAATCACTGTATCCTTTCATATCTTTCGTAATAATCTGTATTGCTAAGCCTGCTTGAGTTTGCTCTTTTGCTTCTTCAGAACCGCTTGCCTCTAATTTGATTTGCTCTAGTTGCGCTAAAGTACGTACGCACAAAGTATCGCACTGGCTTGGCTGAACATAAAAGCTCGCCCACTTTTCTGCCACTAAACCTTCAATAGGCATCATATTACGAGGAAACTCTAACAAGGAGATGCCAAGTTCGGCTTGTTCTTCAACACTGATGTTGATGCTATTAAAGTGCTTTTGGTAAGCCTTATTAATGACCCAAGCCCCAAGTACCACTAATGCAACAAAAAAGAATAAAAAACGGCCCCGTGAGACGATTTTGTAAGTATCTATCATGACTTGTCTGCTGCTTGCTCTGCTAGGTATTCGTCTTTCAGCTTCACATAATTAAGGCCAGCATATTGGAAATAGGTAATTTCAGATTCTTTTAATGCTCTTACCTTTTTAACGGGTGACCCAAGATACATAAAGCCAGATTCGAGACGCTTCCCTGGAGGCACTAATGAGCCTGCACCTATGATGACTTCGTCTTCAACGACTGCACCGTCAAGAATTGTCGTGCCCATACCAACAAGGACTTTATTACCAATTTTACAGCCGTGCAGCATAGCCATATGACCTACGGTTACGTCATCGCCTATTTCTAGCGGATGGCCGTCTGGCTTGTAACTGCTGGCATGTGTGATGTGCAGGCAAGAGTTATCTTGAATACTGGTGCGTTCGCCAATACGAATACGGTGCATGTCGCCACGAATTGCTACGAGTGGCCAAACTGAGCTGTCTTTGCCTATTTCAACATCGCCAATAAGAACGGCAGACTCATCCACCCAGACTCTTTCTGCAAGCTTGGGGGTATTACCACGAAAGGACTTCATCACCATGTTAATTGTCTCTCTAATAAAGGGTTCTAGCGCTTTCTGTCTCAATATCAAGAGCAGATTGGCATTCTTGACTATGATTTTAAATCACACTAGCCGTTGAAAATAGAAAATTATCACCAATCTATCTTAGATAATGAATTTTTACATATTGCTTTAATGCGATAAAGCCAAACAAATAAGGATACCTGTTTATGTCTGTATCAGTATGGGACGCAACAAAACTACCTGAGTTCTCCAGCATTAAATTGGCTGAAGTAGAACAAGGGCTAGACGCTATTCTGGCTGCAAACCGAGATAAAATAGAAACTTTGACTAAGCGTGAACTGAACGAAATTAGCTGGGCAAACTTTGCAGCCCCGATGGAAATCCTAAGTGATGAACTAAACCAATTCTGGTCACCAGTAAGTCATTTAAATATGGTGCAAAACACACCTGAATTAAGAGATGTGTATAACGCTTGCCTACCTAAGCTGACTCAGTACTTTACTGACCTTGGGCAAAATAAAGCCTTATACCAAGCTTATAAAACGTTAGCTGAGCAAGGCACCGATTTAGATACCGCTCAAAAAGAAGCACTGCGTCAAAATATTCGTTCTTTTGAATTATCTGGCGTGGCGTTAGAAGGCGACGAAAAACAAAGGTATGGCGAAATCAGTACTCGTTTATCAGAGCTAAGCAGTAAGTTTGGTGAGAATGTTTTAGATGCCACTCGCGCTTGGACTAAGCTGATCACAGATGAGGCGGAGTTAGCGGGTTTACCTGAGTCTGCTCTGGCACAAGCTAAACAAATGGCTCAAGCAAAAGAGCTAGACGGTTGGTTGTTTACCTTGGATGCTCCATCTTTCATGCCAGTGATGAGTTACGCGGATAATCGAGAGTTAAGATTTGAAATGTATCAAGCCTTCTCTACTCGCGCTTCTAATCAAGGGCCAAATGCTAACGAATTTGATAATGCACCTCTTATAGATGAAATGTTGGCGCTTAAGAAAGAAAAGGCAGGCATTCTAGGCTTTGATAATTACGCCGAGTTATCGGTCGCGACTAAGATGGCGGATAACGGTCAGCAAGTTATCGATTTCCTTGAAGATCTAGCGATTAAATCTAAACCCGCTGCAGCGCAAGATTTAGCTGAGTTGAGTGATTACGTGAAGAATGAGTTTGCAGTTACCGAGTTAGAAGCTTGGGATGTAGGCTACTACTCAGAGAAACTTCGCGAGCATAAATACGCCATTTCTCAAGAAGTGTTAAGACCTTATTTCCCAATTGATAAGGCGTTAGCTGGTCTCTTTAAAGTGGCTAATAGCCTATTTGATGTGGAAATACGTGAAGAAGCTGAATTTGATACTTACCATGAAGACGTGAAGCTCTTCACTGTCAGTAAGTCTGGTGTGGATGTGGCGCGTTTCTACCTTGATCCTTTTGCCCGAGAAGGCAAACGTGGTGGCGCTTGGATGGATGACTGTCGTTGTCGTTATCGTATGGAAGATGGTCGCTTACAGCTGCCTGTTGCTTACCTTGTCTGTAATTTTACCGCTCCAATTGATGGCAAACCGTCGCTTTTGACTCACAATGAACTGACGACCTTATTCCATGAGTTTGGCCATGGCCTGCACCATATGCTGACACAAGTGGAAGTATTAGATGTATCTGGTATTTCAGGTGTGGCTTGGGATGCTGTCGAGTTACCAAGTCAGTTTATGGAGAATTGGTGTTGGCAAGAAGAAGCATTAGCCTTCATTGCTTGCCATCATGAAACCGGTGAAACCTTACCTGCCGAACTGCTTGAAAAAATGCTGGCAGCGAAAAACTTCCATGCAGCCATGCAAATGGTACGACAGTTAGAGTTTTCACTCTTCGACTTCAGACTACATAGAGAGTATCAAGAGGGTACAGATGTTCAGGGATTACTAGATGAGGTACGCTCAAATGTCGCTGTTGTTAAAGCGCCTGCATTTAATCGCTTTCAGACGGCATTTTCTCATATCTTTGCGGGTGGTTACTCGGCTGGCTACTACAGCTATAAATGGGCTGAAGTGCTATCTGCCGATGCTTTCTCTAAGTTTGAAGAAGAGGGTATTTTTAACGCTGAAACAGGTTTAGCTTTTAGAAGTACAGTGCTAGAAAATGGTGGCTCACGCCCAGCTGCGGAGCTTTTCTCTGCTTTCAGAGGCCGCGAACCTAGCATAGATGCCTTACTTCGCCACAACGGCATAGCAGCTTAAACCAAACGCTTTATAAAGTGCTTTACCAAGGGCTAATTTATCCATTAGCCCTTTTTTGTACCCAGCTTAGAGGTGGGATATGTTAATATGTGGCTTGAATTTGTTTTGCGCTTGAGAAAATAGCTATGACTGTTAAACGTTTTATCGCGGGTGCTGTGTGCCCACGCTGTAGTGAGATGGATAAGTTGCGCGCTTGGCGTGATGATGAGTTAGAAGTTCAATATCGTGAATGTGTGTCTTGTGGCTACACTGACGAGCAATCCACCGTGATTCAAGCTCAACCAACCGAATTAACAACGCGTGTTAATCAGCCCCATGTGAGTGAGCCTGAAACGGAAGCGAGTGTTATTCAATTTGTACCTAACCCAAGTACAACTAAGCACTAAAAGTGCCTCAAAGAGGGTCTAAGCGTGATCAAACCGTAAAGCGCTTAGATCTGATTACAATCTCTCCCGCTCCATACCTTGTTTTCCCATTACCTCCTGTTGATTTAGGTAACTCGAGTTTTTTACTTACTGAGTTTATGCAAATAGTTTGCTTATTAGCTGCAAGCTACTCTTGTTTAATCAAAAGCTTAATCAATATTCCATAATGCTAATTTATTGAAATATAAAACAATTGAGCTATTTCATATGTCGTTAGTCAGCTTAGGCCTAATTTTGTCTAAAAAACGGTCGATAACTGAAAGATAAGAGTAAGGTTCTGTGTAATTACTCGTTGAATGGGAGTACTGGGTATCTAGAGGGGCAATGTGTGATGTTTGTTTCTGCTGTATTGCGTTTTATTTGTTTGAGTGTGTTGTTGGTGTCTTTGGCGTCTTGCGTGGCCGTGCCTGATTTTGAGGCCATGTTCGGCCCTTATAAAAGCGCCAAACTGGAAGGCCAAGATATCAAAATTATGGCTGAAGATAAGTCATTTGAAATCGTACCGGGTGAATTTGAACCTCCCTTTCAAACAACGCCTATGTCCCCCATTATTTGGACGTCTATTTACAGTGAAACCCTCCCCGACGGCTCTATATATGACACCAGTCTCGCTGATTCTGCTAGCCATGCATTAACTTATGGCGCTAAGAAAGTGAGGCTTTATCACCCTGTTGTCGATCAACCTTTGTACGGGGTCTTACTTTTCAATCAGAAACCTGTCACCGCTGTCGGTTCTGCCGCTAATTTTTATTCGATCCAAATACCAGAAGCTAAAATAGCTAAGGTGAAACAGGGTTCGGTGCAAGTCTTATATGAATCGGTCGATCGTACCGATTACAGTATCAATATGTATGCTTGGGTGCTTTGGGTATCCGATCAGCCTTTCGAGTAAAAACTGCTTTTTTCTTTTACTGGCTAATTTAAGTCTTTTGTCGAACAAAGCGTATCTCTTCGTTTC
Source organism: Marinomonas sp. S3726 (assembly GCF_000967665.1). Taxonomy (NCBI): domain Bacteria; kingdom Pseudomonadati; phylum Pseudomonadota; class Gammaproteobacteria; order Oceanospirillales; family Oceanospirillaceae; genus Marinomonas; species Marinomonas sp. S3726. Next base: position 286,426 of record NZ_JXYC01000004.1, read on the forward strand.
TTTAGAGCGTATAGTGCAAAAACTAGTCTTATATAAGACTAATTCTGTACTTAAGAGCTATTTAGGGAAGAAGCATGGTATTCGATTTAAACATCTTGTTTTTGCTGGTGGTATTCGCCATAGGTAGCTATGTACAAGCGAGCACTGGCTTTGCGTTTGGCTTGATTGTTATCAGTAGTATATCGGCCTTGGGCTTAGCACCAATTGAAGTTACAGCCTTTGTGGTGAGCTTGCTAAGCTTGATGAATTCCATGATAGGTCTGCAAGGTGGACAATGGCGCAAAGCAAACTTTAAAGCCATCCTATACTTTTCTATCCCTTGTTTGCCGGCAACCTTTGTTGGCATTTGGCTATTAGTCTTTTTAGGTGAAAATCAGCTAAATATACTTAAGATTATTTTAGGTGTAACGATTGTGGGCAGTAGTTTAGTCATGATGTTACAGACGAATTTGGCAAAGAAAGGCTCTTCGATTCCTGTTTTTTTATTAGGTGGCCTCTCATCAGGCTTGATTGGTGGTCTGTTTTCTACTTTTGGTCCACCCTTAACCTATATTATGTATCGACAGCCAGATACTTTAAGAACCATTAGAACCACACTTTTATTGGTGTTCGCTATTACCTCAATTATGCGCTTATCCTTTGTTATGGCGACGCAAGAGGTGAGCATGCAAACCTACTTACTCAGCGCTATTGGCTTTCCTGCTGTCGTGTTAGCGGCGTTAGCTGCCCGCTATTACCCTATTCCTATTTCTGTCGATACTATGCGCCGTTGTGCTTATGGCATATTACTGGCGTCTGGGATAAGTCTGATCATACAAGGTTGGTAGTTCACTACAAGAGCGCTAATTAAGATCCACTAGATAGTGAAGTTGCTCGCTATCTACGCGGCTAATTCGGTACTCAACTAAGCGGCCGTCTAATGCCTTGGCTTGGCGCGAGACTTCCAATAAAGGCATGCCTGGGGTAACACCAATCAATTCATAGTCAGTGTCATCCGCTATGACAGCACGTATTTTATCTGCTGCTTTATTTATGGTGATGTTAAAGCTTTCTTGATAGTAATGATAAAGGGAGTTTGGTAAATCCCCTGCTATGTCTAACTGAGTAAAAAAGCATTGAGGTAAGTATATTTGCTCAGCAATACAGGGCTTTTTAGCTAGTTTTCGGATACGTATTATCTTAATAACAGAATCCCCTTGGGCAAGTTCTAGCTGACAGGCTAGCTCTGCACTCGCATCAATGAGCTTGATATCGATGAGCTCAGCACTGGGTAAGCCTTTCTCTTCGCCATCATTGGCCTTGTAATGAAAGAAATGGAAGAGCATGTCTTTCAAGGTGTTTTCAGATACAAAGGTGCCAACCCCTTGGCGGCGAAAAACAATGTTACTTTCCCCTAGGGAATTTAACGCTTTACGAACGGTACCTTGGCTCACATTAAGTGAATCCGCTAACTGAAACTCGCTAGGAAGCATTTCACCTGGTTTCCACTCTCCCGCAATTATCTTATTGGTAATTACTTGCTCTATTTTTTGATAGAGAGGCTTAAACTCACCACTATTTTGTTCTTTAAGGCTCATGTTACTTAGCAATCTCTGGTTAAAATCAGGCAACAAAACAAAGTATAAATAAGTTTTGGCGCTTTAAATACCGTCGATATTTTCACCTTTTGGTTTATGGCTTGATAACGCACTAAATTAAGGGCAATAAAAAAGCCCTTCAATACTCAGTATTAAAGGACTTTTGTTTACCAACTTAATGGCAATTAAGCCAGATCAATCAGCTTAGATTACACCTAGCTCAACAAGACGCTCATGTAGGTAACTGCCAGCGGTATGACGTTCTGATAGTACAACCTCAGAATGAGGATGTAAGAACAAAGGCAAAGAAATGCGAGACTTAGTCTTATCTGCCCCTTCTGGGTTAATCACACGATGCGAAGTCGATGGGAAATATCCATCAGATGCTTCTTGTAGCATGTCGCCAATGTTGATGATAAGCGTACCAAAGTCACAAGGTACATCCATCCAGCTGCCATCTTGCTTCTGAACTTGTAAACCAGGCTCATTAGCAGAGGGTAAAACAGTCAGAAGGTTAATATCCTCGTGTGCACCTGCTCGAATCGCACCTAGCTCTTCATCGCCTTTAAGTGGTGGATAATGCAAAACACGTAACAGTGTCTGTTCGCTATCTTCTACCATGCTAGATAGGTTTTGAGAGTAGTTTTTTGCTACATCTTTTGGTGTGTGTGCTTCAACCCAGCTTAGTAATTCTGAAGCGAGTTTATTGGCTTCTTTATAATATTGTGCAAGCTGCTCTTTTAGCTCTGCTGGGCATTGGCCCCAAGGGTAGTAATGAAAGTATTCTTTGATATCTTTTTTACTATGGCCCTTAGCCGTTTCTGATACATCTGGTGGGAAGTAACCATCTTGGGTGCCCACGTTATAGCGGTAGTCATTCTTTTCTTGGCTATCAAAAAATGTTTGCCAAGCTTGGTAAATATTACTCACAAGTTCTTGTTGTATAGGGTGATTTTTTAAAACACCAAAACCTGTTTCGTGTAGGGATTTAACAAAATCTTGTTGTGCTGTAGCACTTGTATAGTCAACGGCTTCTAATTTCATGGGTAGATCCTAAATTTTCAAAACGAGTTATTGCACGTCGTACCAAAAGGAGACGTGGAGAGTTAATGTAACTGTAGTTGAAAGAGTGGCTTAAGATGACCAACCGCTGTGAAAGAACATCCGCATATCGATGGCTTCAGCGAAGTAATGACGTTGCCAACTTGCCAAATCCACCGTATCTAAGCGTGGGTTAGACATGAATGCCTTACCTTGCTCTGATGATGGGATGAAGTCTGCGATTTGCATTACGGAATTCCTAAAAAGGGGAAATAAAGAGGTTAAATTGAATTAACTACTAGCAAGTGTACCTTTAGGTAAGCTAGTTTTAAAGCGCTAGTTAACGAAAAAAATTATTTCAAGTCTGGGGAATTGACAGACTTGGCCTATACTGCAAAAGTTAATAGCGAGAGTTCACTCAGGCTTTTAGCAGTGATTGTTTGCTAACTTAAGCCTGATTCAGTTTGATTTTTTATTTTAAAAAATAAGAGGGTCGTATTATGAAAAATGCATTTGAGTCCCTGAAAAATCACTTTTTAATCTCCATGCCCCAGCTGAATGATCCTAATTTTCAGCAAACGGTTACCTACATTTGCGAACACACTGCAGAAGGTGCCATGGGGATTATTATTAATCGTCCATCAAAAATTGACTTTACTGAATTAGCGAATCACCTAGGAATACAAATCAACACTCCCCACCTGGCGAATGAGCCAATTTATAATGGTGGTCCGGTCGAGTCTGAACGGGGTTTTATCCTTCACACCAGTGATAAAACTTGGGTTAATACATTACCTGTTACTGAGGAGGTTGCTCTATCTGCTGCACTGGAAACACTGGAAAACATCGCCCATGGTGAAGGGCCTGAATCCTTTTTAATTAGTTTAGGTTGCGCTGGTTGGACGGCAGGGCAATTGGAAGATGAAATAAGTAATAATGTTTGGCTAGTATGTGAAGCTGATTTGGACGTATTATTTAATACACCAAGTGATCTTCAGTTCTCAGCAGCGACCAAGGTGTTAGGGATTGATATGAACTATCTCTCATCGGATGTAGGACACTGTTAAATATGAATATAACGTCGATTTCTGACGTCAATAAAAACTCCGCTCGAACCCTGTTAGGGTTCGATTTTGGAACAACTCGAATTGGCATTGCCGTAGGTCAAGAAATTACGGCAACCGCCACACCTCTAAACCCAATTAAAGCGCGTGATGGTATTCCAAACTGGGATACTATTGCTGCTGTTGTAAAAGAATGGCAACCGGATGGCTTTGTTGTGGGTTTACCTCTCAATATGGACGGCAGTGAAAACGAAATGTGTCAAAGAGCAAAGAAGTTTGCTAATCGTTTGCACGGGCGTTACAACAAGCCAAGCTACATGATGGATGAGAGATTATCCTCCTATGAAGCTAAAGGCCAAGTCATTAAAGAAGGCGGCAACCGTAATTTTAAAGCAAACTCTGTTGACGGTTTGGCAGCGCAAATGATTTTAGAATCTTGGTTTTTAGAAAACCAAGGATAGTATTTCCATCATGATGCAAACGTATCATAGCGAGCAAATAGAGATTAATGCATGAACCTGGATATTGAAGCAACGTTGGAGCAAATGTCAGATGCTCTTTTATCTTATTGTCAGGATAAGAAAATTGAAAACCCAGTAATGGTGGGAATTCACTCAGGAGGTGTTTGGGTTGCAGAGCGCCTCTTTAAAAAACTAGTGACGGATGTTCCTTTAGCGACCTTAGACATTACTTTTTATCGCGATGATTTTACGCGTGCAGGGTTACATCCAAAAATTAAGCAGACTTCATTGCCAAGTGTGGAAGATAAACACATCATTTTAGTTGATGATGTTTTGATGTCTGGCAGAACAATTCGTGCTGCTATGAATGAGATTTTTGACTACGGCAGACCTGCGAGTATTAGTTTGGCAATTCTTTATGATCTTGATCAAGGTGAGCTGCCAATTAAAGCCGATGTGGTTGGGCAGGTGTTAAACTTAAATCCTGACCAAAGGGTTAAGCTATCTGGGCCCGATCCGATAAAAGTTTCCTTAATTGAGACATAAACTTAGGCTTTCTCGCTTTCTTTTTGTAGCAACAAGTACGACAATTAGTACATGGCGTTATCTTATTTGGCGCAAAATAATTTAGTCATTTATAACTCTAAATAAGAGATATAAAAAGATGCAAATTAGACATTATCATTAAAGAGTTCACGTCAAATTGTCATGCCCAGGGTAGCTTCTGCACTGGGCATTTTCCTATCATTTTAGCGAGATGATTAGAATAAGGCGGGATCGTCTTCCAGTTGAGGACATTAAGCATGATGCGCTCCGAATCTCGGGCACTACAATTAAACGATCAGGGTCAACTTAAGCACTTTCTAACGCTTGATGGATTAGATAAATCCATATTGACCGAAATACTAGATCGCGCCGACTCATTTTTAAGCATGGGTGAGCAATCGGTTAAAAAAGTACCGCTACTACGCGGTAAAACAGTTGTTAATCTCTTCTTCGAAAACTCCACTCGTACTCGTACCACTTTTGAACTAGCAGCAAAGCGTTTGTCTGCTGATGTCATCAATCTCAATATCGAAACATCAGCGACTTCGAAAGGTGAATCTCTACTAGATACCTTACAAAACCTTGAAGCTATGCAAAGTGATATGTTTATCGTGCGTCATGCGGATAGCGGTGCACCACACTTCATTGCTGAGCACTGTACGCCTAATGTTGCCATCATAAACGCTGGAGATGGCCGTCACGCTCATCCTACGCAAGCTATGTTGGATATGTTGACTATCCGTCGCCATAAAGAAAAATTTGAAGGACTTAAAGTCGCCATAGTGGGTGATATTTTACACTCACGTGTTGCCCGCTCTCAGATCCATGCATTGAATACCTTAGGGGTTGATGAAGTAAGGCTGATAGGTCCTAAAACCTTGGTGCCTGAGCACTTTAAAGAAATGGGGGCAGAAGTCTTCCATGAATTAGAGCCCGGTCTTGAAGATGTTGATGTCATCATAATGCTGCGTTTGCAAAAAGAGCGAATGCAAGGTGCTTTGCTACCAAGTGAAAGTGAATTCTATCGTCTTTATGGTTTGACAGAAGCCTCGCTGGCGTGGGCGAAACCTGACGCGATAGTCATGCACCCAGGCCCGATTAACCGTGGGGTAGAGATTTCCTCTGAGGTTGCTGATGGTGAGCATTCAGTGATTTTGAATCAGGTAACAAACGGCATTGCTGTGCGTATGGCTGTCTTGTCCATGGCTATGAGCGGCCAGCTACAGGAAAAAGAGCAACAGGCGTCATCCACAGGAGAAACGGTTTAATATGAAAACGTGTATTAAGAATGGTCGTATTATTGACCCTAGCCAAGAACTGGATGCGGAATTAGACCTTTATATTGAAGATGAAAAAATCGTCGCTTTAGGGGATGCTCCTGCAGGCTTTGTTGCTGATGAAACGATAGATGCCAGTGGCCAGTGGGTATTGCCTGGTTTAATCGATCTTGCCGTGTCTCTGCGTGAACCTGGTTATACTCAAAAAGGTAACATAGCATCTGAAACTTTAGCCGCAGCGTCTGGTGGTGTAACCACACTGGTTTGCCAACCAGATACTAAACCTATCGTTGATACTCCTGCAGTTGCGGCTCTAATCCAAGATAAAGCCTTTGAGTCAGGACGCGCTAATGTCCTGCCTATTGGGGCGTTAACCCAAGGCCTTGAAGGTGAAAAGTTAAGTAACATGGTTGCTTTGACTGAAGCTGGCTGTGTGGCTGTCTCCAACCATAGACACCCTATGGTGAATACTAAGGTGCTATCTCGTGCTTTAGAATATGCCTCAACTCATGATTTATTAGTCATTTTTCACCCTGATGAAACTAGTCTGTCAGACGGCGGTTGTGCTCACGAAGGTGTTGTCTCAACTATGCATGGTTTATCCGGTATTCCTGAAACCGCTGAGACGATCGCACTTGCTCGTGATCTGATGCTGATTGAAAAAACTAAGGTGAAAGCTCACTTTGCTCGCTTAAGTTCAGCTAAAGCTGTAGAGATGGTTGCCGATGCAAAGGCATCTGGCTTAGATGTGACGGCAGATGTGGCATTACATAACCTTTTACTCACTGAAAACGTGTTAAGTGAGTTCGATGGCCACTATCATGTATTGCCTCCATTAAGGTCTGAGGACGATAGATTAACTCTGATCGAAGGGATAAAAGCTGGCGTCATTTCGGCGATTTGTTCTGACCATCAGCCCCATGAAAAAATGGCTAAGATAGCGCCTTTCTCTGCCACAGAGCCTGGCATGGCAAATTTAGAAATACTCTTGCCACTCGCTATGACTCTGATGGATGAAGGGGATTTAGACTTTAATTTACTACTGACTTGCTTAACCCAAGGGCCTGCATCTTGTTTAGGAATTGAGGCGGGCTCACTTTCTGTTGGTAGCTATGCAGATCTTGTGCTGTTTGATAGTACCCAAAGATGGGAATGGTCTGGATCTAACCGTAAAACCAAGGGTCAAAACTCACCTTGGATTGGAGAAAACCTGATAGGTAAAGTGGTCTCTACCTACCTTTCAGGACAAAAAGTTTTTCCTATCAATTAGTTAAGTCAGTATGACTGTTAACAAATTGTAATTGAAATGAAAAAAAGCTTACGCTTGATAGCTTTACTTTTAGTTGTGTAGAGTTAATCTAGTTTAAGGGTAATAGATTCAACCTAATGGCCAGGATTACATGACAAACCAATTATCAGAGCATGACATGCAAGTTAAAATAGCCCAGCTGGAACAACAGTTGGAACAGGTCCGTAATGAACGCGATGCTATGTCGCTGATTTACGACTCAAGCTACCAGATTCTTCACTACATTGCAGAAGGTGCCCCAACGGCGACCATCTTCGATGGAATGATGGATCAAATAGAGCGTTATTTTCCAAGCTATCAAGCCTGTTTAATGTTGGTCGACGAAACTGGCTCTCAATGGCGAGTAGAAGCAGGTACTGGTATAGAACATGATTTGGCGACGCCTTCTGGTGTGATCGAAGACTTTCCTATGCAGTACTTTACTAACCATCTTGAGCAATCAAAAGAATGTCTGTTATTTGTGCCAAACCTAACTCAAAACCCAGCATGGCGTGAGTGGAATAGGGTATTAAATCAATACGACGTTGATGTGTGTATTGCTCAGCCTTTCAACTTCGAAGATGAAGGCTTTTTAGGTTACATGGTTGTATTTGCGCCTAGTTCTGAATCTCAAAACATTAATGTCTTTAAGCGTCTACTTGATTGCCTTATGCATATGTTGCATTTGTCTAGCCTAAGACAGAATGCGCAGACACGTTTACTTAACTCTGCCAACCACGACCCTTCCACTGGCTTAGCTAACCGCTATAACTTTAATACTAACTTCTCAATGATGTTGAAAGACGCAAAGCGTCATTTCCAACGTTTATCAGTGATAGTGATAGAAGCTCATCAGTCTAAAGACTTTAGCGCACCCGCAGCAGAAGACATTAAAGACAGCATCATGAAGGTAGTTGCTAAGCGCCTACAAAAAAGTGTGCGCGATAATGACTTATTAGCACGTTTTAGTGATGCTGAATTTGTGATGGCCTTAAGAGTTAAGCATTTGGAAGACTCTGAAATTATTGCCAATAAGATTTTACAAAGCATGGAAGAAGCGATTGTTATCGAAGGCCAAAGTTATAACATCACGCTTTCGTTAGGGATTAGCTACTATCCTGAGCACTCAAGCTTCTCCGAGCTTTATTCGGCGGCGACTCATGCCAAGAATAATGCTACAGAAGAACAAAAGTATTGCATTGAATACCATGGCCGTTTCTGTAAAAGCAGTGCAGATTTATATGACTTTTAATAAATAGTGATATGATGCCTAACTTATTGCGAGTGTGAGCGCTGGTGTCGGGTTAACCCATGACACCAATGATTTACATTAGGTTAGGCATATTATTCAATTCGTTCAGTTGCTATCTAATCAGGTTATTAGATAGCGTCATTAGACAAGATGGTTTTTGTATACTGAACAAAGCAGAAATAACCTAGTCTTTTTGAATTACCGACATCTTGGTAAAGATAAAAAACTACCCACACCCGCCTAAATTATTTCATCAATTTTCTGTTAGGAGTGACGATTCTCCATGGCTATTGCCGAAAATATTTCTCAGACGAAACAGCAAATAGCACAGCTCGAACAAAAGTATCAAAGAGTTGAGCACAGTGTTGCCCTACTTGCTGTAAGCAAAACTAAGCCCACCTCAGCGATTGAAGACGCATATGCACAAGGGCAGAGGATGTTTGGCGAAAACTATGTGCAAGAAGCGGCGGATAAAAGCCAACAACTGGCTCATCTAACGGATATTGAATGGCATTTTATTGGACCGATACAATCAAATAAAAGCCGTATTGTTGCCCAGTCAATGCATTGGGTTCACACCATAGACAGAGAAAAAATCGCTACACGTTTAAGTGAGCAGAGGCCAGCAGACTTACCGCCTTTGAATGTATGTATTCAGGTAAATATTAGTGGAGAAGCCTCTAAATCCGGTATTTTACTCACCGAATTAGATTCACTTGTTGAAATAGTGAACAATCAGCCCAATCTTATCCTTCGAGGCTTGATGGCAATACCTGCACCACAAACCTCATTAGACGATCAGCTCACAACTTATAAGCCTTTGTATCAGGCTTATCAGGCACTGGCTGATAAATACGACACAATCGACACCCTATCCATAGGTATGTCGGGTGATATGGAAGCGGCGATTGCCAGTGGTAGTAGCATGGTACGTATAGGTACCGCTATATTTGGCGCCAGAGATTACACTTAGGTTTATTAGAATTTAGATTATCATTAGGGCAAACCTGATGATTGAGATTAGGAACTAACATGCAAGCAAGCATCGCTTTTATCGGCGTAGGCAATATGGCAGGCGCGATCATACGTGGCCTGATTCAAAATGGTTATCCAGCAGACTTAATTACTGGCACAGCAAGGAGTGAGGAAAAGCGTCAGGCCTTCACCCAAGAGCTTGGCATCAATATGACTGATGACAATAATGCCGCAGTCGCTGAAGCGGATGTGGTGGTTTTGTGTGTAAAACCAGCGCAAATGGCTGATGTCATCGCTGGTTTTAAGTCAGTCATTAGCCCAGACCAAGTGTATTTATCTGTTGCCGCTGGTTTAGGTTTAGAGAGCTTAAGCGATTGGCTAGGCGATGTCGCTATTGTACGTAGCATGCCAAATACACCTGCACAGTTAGGTTCTGGTATGACAGGCTTAATTGCCAATGACAAAGTAACAGATGCCCATAAAGATTGGGTGACTGAGTTATTTGCGAGTGTCGGAGACTCTTTGTGGGTGGAAGACGAAAAGCAGATGCACACGGTAACGGCTCTTTCTGGCAGTGCTCCCGCTTATTTCTTTCGCTTTTTAGAAGCCATGATCAAAAGTGGTCAAACACAAGGTTTAGACGAAGCATCTTGTCGTAAATTGGCATCTTATACTATGTTAGGTGCTGCTAGGATGGTGACAGAAACCAGTGAAGATATAAGCCAACTACGCAAAAATATTACTTCCCCGAATGGGACAACAGAACAAGCGCTTAACTCGTTTGAAGCGAGTGATATTGATCTGATAGTGGATCAGGCAATGCAGGCTTGTATTAATCGATCGAATGAAATGGCGACTTTATTTGCCTCAACGACAGAGAATAAGGACTCATAAAATGACGTCAGATCCTATTATTTTTCTAATTAAAACATTAGCAAACCTGTATTTGTTTGTGGTTTTACTAAGGTTGCTACTGCAACTAACCAGAGCTGATTTTTACAACCCGATCAGTCAGGGAATAGTAAAAGCCACGAACCCACTTGTGTTGCCTTTACGTAAGTTTGTGCCCTCTGTAGCGCGTGTAGATTCTGCTTCTGTTGTACTCGCATTATTAGTGCAATTGGCTACGGTTGCCGTGGTCTTTCTCTGGGTGGGTTATAAAGCCGATGTCTCTCAATATTTTATTTATACCTTTGTTGGTGTGATCTACCACTTATTGGATTTATATTTCTGGGCTATGCTGATTTCGGTGATTTTAAGCTGGGTTGCACCGACGGCAAGCCATCCTGGTGCGCTCTTAGTACAACAAATAACCGAGCCCCTATACCGCTTTGTGAGAGGTTTTGTGCCTAATTTAGGTGGCTTAGACATCTCTCCTATTTTTATTTTCTTAGGAATTACCTTTGCTAAACAGATGCTAGCAGGCTTCGGTGTGATATAAGGTTTTCTATGATTATAGCCCTGAGTTAATGTCAGGTATCTAATCAGGTGAATTGAGTACAAGGGCGTTATTCGATATGATGCGCGCCTTTGATGGAAAATATGTGTAGAAACAAAGTGTGTTATTCACTGTTTCCTCCTTTAAAATATAAGTTCGGATGAGTGCTATGAGTGCAATTGCGGTTTACCCTGGAACATTTGACCCTATTACCAATGGCCATGCCGACTTGGTTGAGAGAGCTGCACGTTTATTTAGCAAAGTGGTTGTTGCAGTGGCGGCTAGCCCTAAAAAACGCCCAGTGCTAGATCATGATGTACGTATTGCCTTAGCGCGCAAAGTATTAGGCCATTTACCAAATGTTGAAGTGGTTGGCTTTGATAACCTGCTAACTGAATTTACTCGTTCAGTAAATGGGCAAGTGGTTGTGCGTGGACTACGTGCGGTTTCTGACTTTGAATACGAATTCCAACTAGCGAATATGAACCGAGTGATAGCACCAGATGTTGAAAGTTTATTTTTAACACCTTCTGAAAAACACTCTTATATCTCATCTACACTAGTGAGAGAGATTGCTTCTCTAGGTGGCGACTTTGGTTTGTTTGTTCATCCTGAAGTGGAATCTGTATTGCAAGCACGCTATCTAAGCTTAAAAGCTGAATCCGAAGCCAAATAGGCTGAATAGATAGTCGTTAGCGTTAGGAAATTATTATGTCTCTAAAAATTACTGACGAATGCATCAACTGTGATGTGTGTGAACCTGAATGTCCTAATGAGGCCATTTACCCAGGTGAGCTAATCTATGAAATAGAGCCAGCTAAATGCACCGAATGTGTGGGGCATTATGATGAGCCACAATGTCAGATAGTCTGCCCAGTAGACTGTATTCCTCTTGATCCTAATCATAAGGAAACAGAAGAACAGCTAATGGAAAAATACCTGACCCTGACAGGCCAGCTGTAGCAAATAGTTTGCATAAAAAAAGCCAGTACTGGAATCCAGTGCTGGCTTTTTTTATGCGGTTTTATTTAGTGAGTAAAAAGTGCCTGCAAACTCTGCTTATCAGGCAAAGCATTATCATCATCTACCATAACGATCAGAGAGTTTGCTTGGATCTCTAACTTAGCTTTTGGCTGCGTCACTATCTCACCTTGAGTGTTTTCATAACCCAAAGCCGTACCAATTCCTGCTTTCATCAAAGTAATTACGACATCGGCCCAACTCGTATCACGAATAGTGACTTGCAAACGCACCGTGTGATCCCCTTGGTGACGGAATAAGTCTTCGAGTACTTGCTCTGTGCCTGGGGCGATAAGAGAACGTACCAGCATCTCAGGATAAGCCCTGACAGGACGAATAACCGCATTAGCGCCCGCTTCTTTAAATCTAGCTCTATTATGGTCATTAACTGCCTCAGCTAAGATATAGGCTGAGCTATTAAGTGCTTTAATACGATGAAGAATATCGAAGACGAGGCTATCACTGTGAGCATTTTGGCTATCAGGGCTCAGTACCACGATAAACTTGGCTTTTTCAGCACTACAGGCTTCTAACGCACCTTCATTAGTGGCTTCACCTGTCTGGTGAACCGCACCAAAGCTTCGTAAGCTAAGTGGCAAGCCTTCCGGAAAGTCAGGCGTTAAAAACTGAATAGGCGTATTTTCAAGATCAGGAGTGTTACATACCTGATCAACCAAACGCTCTAAATAGGATTCAGTGTATAAAGTCGGGGTATTGATAATTAACAAATGGTCATGCATGTTTTCCCACTCCAATTGGCCTTTAATGCCCATCTCTTTCTTTTGAATTCTAAGCTCAATGTAATCACTGGCAATCTGTGCAAGTAAGGCTATGCCTAATCCGTAAATCAGCACTATGGTGGTGGCTTGCCCCCAAAAGCTGGCTGCAGAAATATCACCATAACCCGTGGTACTTGCCGACGTCATGGTAAGCCAGAATGCTTGCCACCAATCCATCTCTTCGAATAACACCATAGCGATGCTATGGGCCGCTAATACCAAGGCTAATAATAGAAATCGGGTTTTTAAATCTCGAGCAGCATGCATAAAGACACGCTTACGAAAATCACCACGCTTTCTTTTCCTCCTGAAACTTGACCAAAATGAATGCATTTTAGTGAATCACCCCTCTTACTTAATCCTATTCGCTAGTCGTTAACTCGCCTCTAGTCTAATTCTGCTGGCATAGCATAATCCAGCTGACGCCAAGACTCATACACCATGATGGCAACCGTATTAGACAGGTTCAAACTACGGCTATTAGGCTGCATAGGCAGTCTTAGTCTCTGCTCTTCTGGTAAGGCTTCGATAAACTCAATGGGTAAACCACGGGTTTCTGGACCAAATACCAAGACATCATTTTCTTCAAACTTAACTTCACTCGGAATCTTGCAGCCTTTGGTCGTTAACGCATAAACATTGCCTAACTCTTCTTGAGAGTCGACAAAAGCTTGCCAGTCTTTGTGACGTTTTACACGGGCTACTTCATGATAATCCAAGCCTGCACGACGTACTTTTTTCTCGTCTAAATCAAAACCTAAAGGTTCGATCAAATGTAGCCTATAGCCAGTATTGGCACATAAGCGAATGACATTACCTGTATTTGGTGGAATTTCCGGTTGGTACAAAACAATATTAAGCATAAATTGGGCCTCTTTAGATAGGCTGCATATTATCAGAAATTCAAGGATAGCTAAGTCATTGTTAAAAAAATCAAAATTATTTAAAAAAGTGGTTGACGACTAAGCCGTCTCATATATAATACGCCGCACTTGCCCTGATAGCTCAGTCGGTAGAGCAGAGGATTGAAAATCCTCGTGTCCGTGGTTCGATTCCGCGTCAGGGCACCATTATTTCCGAAAAAGGCCAGCTTTCAAGCTGGCCTTTTTTCGTTCAGACTTTCGCAAATAGAGCAATTTGCAAAAGCAAAAAGCCCCATAGGCCTTGGTCTGTGGGGCTTTTTTATTGCTTTAGCTTAAGAGTGCGAGAACATCACCCTATAAAAAGCTATTTGGAAAAAGTTAAATTCAATTAGCATCAAAGGCACACTAATTTATACTTTTTCATTACCAAAATAGCTTCTTTTTAAACCTTTATAGATATTTTAATTAAGTAAGAGCATTAGCTCCTAGGTAATAAGGTATTACATAAAGTTACATTTCTGATTCGCTAATTTGCGATTTACTGAAAATTATAAATAATTGGAGTATAGGCCCCATAAAACAGGCATTAACTAGATAAAAAACATTAATTTCATTCTCTTAAAACACTACTCTGACAACTCATTTATCAAAGGAGTTGTTATAATGTTTTATGTAAATTTGTTACTGATTCAGTTAAGCGTTTTTGCTTTTTTCTTCATTGTCGAAAGGCGGTTTCCCCACCTCACTCATCCCATACAAACTGGTTTCACCGGTGCATGGAGTTTTGTTTGTACTAGTGCAGCTATTTGGGCACAGGTTCTCTTCTTTATCTGGTTTAGCGTAAACGGGATAGGACAAGCTCTTTCAGTTAACTATTTAACCGAAGGTACTCTCTTCTATCTTATTTACTCATTTATTAACTATTGGGCACATAGGGTTAAGCATGCATGGTATCCAGCATGGGAATACTTACATAAAATGCACCATTCACCTTCCCATATGGATTCTCGAATCGCTTTTTATCGCCATCCGTTAGAGATGATAGCTAATACCTTAGTTTTGTTATTTATCGGTAAGTTGATTTTAGATGTGAGTGCACAAGCTGTAGCTATAGCATTAGTTATCGAGGGTTGTTTAGAAATATTTCACCATAGCAATATTCGTTTACAAAAAAGGCTAAAAATACTAGGCTATGTCATTCAAACCCCTGAACAACACTTACTGCATCACGAGAAAGGTAGACATAAAAGCAACTATAGTCCGCTTACACTATGGGACACGCTTTTTAATACAGTAGCCTTTCCTAGCACTAAGCATGTCTCGGTAGGCTTTAAGGATAGAGGCCAAGCTTGGCCTTATTTACGTTTTAAAAAATAATCTAAAGTAAGGGAAGAAATGGACGCTATTGAAAAAAGAGATGCGAGTATCGAAAACAAGCTCGGAGCCAATGTATTACTTGAGTTTGATGCTATAGGGGTTGACCAGCTTGAAGCTGTATTGCGTTTAAGAATGGCTGACTTTCTAATCAATAGACAAGAAATAGATGGCCGGATGCGAAAAGGTAGCTTTAATTTACTTTCTGAAATGGCTGATGTCTCCTCCTCCTATCTACATCAATTTTTTAAGGGTAAATCTATCTGTATTACCAACATGAATAAATTGGCGAATCACTTCAATGTAAAGTACATAGTGATTAATTTTCCTGTGTGACTTTTAGATGTAAAAATTGTCCTTTATAAAGGGCAATTTTTATTTATTTCACTTTTAATAATTAAGTTAAACTATAATCACTTGAAAGTGAATTTGCCTAATAGGGTTTTCAACTCAGACTTCTATATAATCTATCACTCTGCTTCCTCTAAAATTTCCATTGACCTGTCTATTGGTGACACCTTGAAAATACCTATCCAGTTGAATAAGGTGAATCAATTATGCTCAGTCTCATGAAACAATATCAATTACCCAAACCCTTGCAGGGCGTGGCTCTCGCTTTAGTCTCTACGTGCCTATTTGTATGTGTGGGTGCCCTAGTGCGAATTCTCAGCGAGCAAATAGACCTGTTTCAAATTCTCCTTGTGCGCCAGCTCGTGTTTATTCTGGTACTGATGCCAGCTATCTGGGTGTCGTTAGATGTATTGCTCAAACCTGCCAAAGTAAAACTGCATCTGTTACGTATTTTAGGTGCCTTTTTAGCTTTGTACCTAGGCTTTGTCACGGTTAGTAATTTGCCTTTGGCAGATGCGACTGCCCTTGGTTTTACTCAAGTGTTATTTGTTGCCATCATTTCCAAAATCTTTTTATCCGAATCTGTCGGTGTGAACCGGGTTGTGACTGTCTTAGTGGGCTTTGTGGGTGTCATGCTGGTGGTGCAACCCAGTTTTGAAGCAGTATCTTTATTGTATACCTTGGCAGGTTTAGGTGGGGCTTTAGGGGCTGCGATTGCTGTGGTCTGTGTGCGTCAGATGTCGAAAACAGAATCTCGTACTGTCTTGCTGACTTACCAAGCCGTGTTTGTTGGTTTGATTGCGCTTATTCCTAGTTTGTTCGTCTGGCAATGGCCCACAGCAGCCCAGTGGCTCTTACTCGTACTCGTGGGTGTTATCTCATCTATCGCTCAGTGGGTTGGTGTTAGTGCTTACAAACTTGCTGAAGCCAATATTGTGGCTAATGTTGAATATGCCAAAATGATCTACTCATTGATATTGGGCTACTTTCTCTTTAGTGAATTACCTAATGAGCTAGCTGTGGTGGGCGTTGTTATCATTATTAGTAGCGCGTTTCTGCCTTTTATGGATAAAGTGTTTAAGAAACGAGCCTCTTTTTAAAGCTTAAAAAGGGTTAACTGTTGTGTGTTAATTGAGCACTTTATTTTGTAATGAGAAGTGACGCTAAGATACTGAAAAATAAGGTCGCGATTTCGCAAAACATCCTATATAATGCTGCGCGATTGCCCTGATAGCTCAGTCGGTAGAGCAGAGGATTGAAAATCCTCGTGTCCGTGGTTCGATTCCGCGTCAGGGCACCATCATTCAAAAAGGCCAGCTTTTCATAGCTGGCCTTTTTTTGGTTTAAATTACCACTTTTCTTTCAAAGCAGCTCTCATTGTCTGTCTCTTCTTAGAAAGCTTCTTTCTAAATGCGTTATTCACTAAAGGCTTTCATCCAAGCGCTCAGATGTTGTAATAGCTGATGAGGACCTACTGATAATTGACGACCAAGCCGTGTGATCATGTGGGCCTCTCCTTGGGCAAGAAGCTGATTATCAATAGGAATTGCCACAAGCTGCTTATCTTCTATTTCCCTTGAGACGACAAAGGCCGGCATAAAGGTAAAGCCCATTTCTGAGCGCACAAACTGCTTTAATACCGCGATAGAGTCTGTGGTTAAAACTGGCTTAAAGCGTACCTTCTCTTGAAACTCCGCCATGGCTAGCAGTTGTCGCATACCAAATTGCGGCTCTTGCAAGGCAACGGGATAGTCTAATAATTGCGTTAGACTCAGTGGTCTTTCTAGCTGAGTAATTGGGTGGTCAGGAGAGACTATGGCGCAAATGGGCTGGCAGCTAATGGCTTGAGAGCGAATATTAGGCTGGCTGGTTGGATGAAATAACAAACCCATGTGGGCTTCGTCTTCTTCTACTTGGCGAATCACTTCGTTAGAGCCGCCCATATTGATAGAAAGCGTTAAAGCTGGGTAGCGTTTATTAAATTCAGGTAAAGGACCAGACATGAGATCACTGACGAAGCCTTCTCCCACTGCGAGCTTGATATGGCCTCTTTCTAAGCCTTCTAACGCTTGTAACTTGGCTAAGCAGGTTTCTTCGCTAGATAAAGACTGTCGATAATAGCTGAGTAGTATTTCCCCAGCTTCTGTTGCGGTTACACCTTTTCGGTGTCTTTCTATTAGGGTACAGGCGAGTTCTTCTTCTAGTAAGGCAATTTGTCGACTGACCGCAGATGGGGCTAAATTGAGCTTGTCAGCTGCGGCTCTTACCGTGCCTAGGCTCACGGCCTCATAGAGGTAAGCAAGGCGCTGTTCTTTTATCTCTTTCATTGCTTCTCCCTATGAGGCTGTGTTGATTAGCTTGTGGCCGTTGATTAATTAGCGACTAGCGCTCGCTATTAATGGCGAGCTTATGTTGTACCAACTTCACCCAAAAGTTTGCGCCTAAGGCCAGTACCTTGTCATTAAAATCATAGTAGGGGTTATGTAACCCACGACCACCTTCCGCGCTACCATTGCCTATCCAGATGTAAGCCCCAGGTTTTTGCTCTAGCATAAAAGCAAAGTCTTCTGCCCCCATACTTGGGTCTAGGTTGCGCTCTACTTTTTCGCTACCAACGAGCGAATTAGCCACTAAAGCACAGGTTTCACTATGCTCTTTATCATTAATGGTACTGGGATAAACACGGCGATAGTCTAGCTCTCCCACGGCCCCATAAGCTTGGCACAGGTTTTCGACTTGTTGTCGCATATTTGCTTCAAGCAAATTCTGAGTTTGTTTAGAGAAGGCACGACAGGTACCAGATAAGGTGGCACTGTCAGGTACTACGTTATAGGCATCGCCTCCTTGCATCTTGGTAATACTGATGACACCAGATGCAAGTGGGTTTAATACTCTTGAGACGATGCTTTGTAGCGAAGTGATTAACTGCCCTGCTATCACAACAGGGTCGACGCCCATATGTGGCATGCCTGCGTGGCAGCCTTTGCCTGTGATCTTGATATCAAACACATCCATAGAGGCCATAACAGGGCCATCATGGACGGCAAAATGCCCTTCTTCTAACCCTGGCCAGTTATGCATGCCGTAAACCGCATCTATGTTAAAACGCTCAAACAAACCTTCTTCACACATACGTTTAGCGCCGGCTTCACCTTCTTCCGCGGGTTGGAAGATAAAAACTAAACTGCCTGCGAAATCTCTATGTTCAGCAAGGTATTTCGCAGCGCCTAACAACATAGCCGTATGGCCATCATGACCACAACCATGCATTTTGCCCTTGTGCTTAGAGCAATGGTCGAAAGCGTTAAGCTCTTCTAGGTGAAGTGCATCCATGTCGGCTCTTAGGGCGATAGTATTAGGGCCTTCTTGCTTGCCTTTAAGCGTGGCCACTACCCCAGTTTCGGCTATGCCTGTGGTGACGTCTAAGCCAAAACTCGTTAGTAGGTCGGCCACTTTGGCCGCCGTTCTGTGTTCTTCAAAGGCGGTTTCGGGATGAGCGTGGAGATCTCTGCGCCACTGGCGCATAGTCTGGTGTAATTCCCCTTCGGTTGGGATGAATGACATGCCTTAGTCCTCAGCTTTTTCTGGGTATATTTCAATAATGGTATTGCCCGCATAGCTTGCCGGGATGCGCAAGCCACCTTCTTCTGTGGTGTGGTAGCTTACCTGATTTTTATCCAAATGGGCTTTCGCCTTGGTAATAGAGTGCGTTGTGACGCGAATCGCGACACCACTCGGCTCTTGTTCAGGGGTAATAGGTACCTCTACACCTGCAAATCTTATTTGAGCCTGTGCTGGTGTGAATATTTCAAAATCGCCTCTATCTGTACTCACTTCTAACATGTCTTCTGTAAGTGTTACCGCTTCTTCACCATAGATACCGACAAACCTTGGATAAAGGATTCCTGGCGAGTTTGCCACATAACTGACTTTGGTAATGGCATTTGCGCCATTAGCATGTGTCATCCAGTCTTTAACCCAGACTAGATGGGGCTTGTGCTGGTGACAAAAGAAATGAGAAATAGCCGGAAACTCAGTATTAATCAGCATAACAAGGGAGACAACGGCTTCTTCCTCGCTGCCATCTGGTCTGTGGGCGATACGACGAAAATCCACTAAGCCTTGGTTTTCGACTTGCCTATCCTGCATTAATTGATGATCTTGCCTAGCATCTTCACTGTGCAGTGCGACTAAAGCTAAGCCTTCTTTACGCACTAAGGAATCACTGATAAAGCGGCCGAAGGCAAAGCCTTTCTCATTTTTCTGATCCAATTTAGAAGCGTCATAAATACTGATCACTTCGATAAAGTTTTCAGGAAACATAAGCAAGTGGTTGTCTGTTCCCCAAGGGTGATGGTGTCTTGGGTTAATAAAGAAGCCTAAGCGAGCAAAGTCTTCACAGGCCTTGTCCATATCCTTGACTGCAACCAGAGGGTGATCTATTCCAAGATGATTCTTAGCCATGCCTAATCCTTATGCTTTTTTATGTTTGAACTGAGCGTATGTGATGCAAGCGGCTGAGCAACTTTACCAACTACTGTAGTATTAGCCGCAACGGCTTTTACCACCACAGTGCCCCCTGCTACCTTGGCGTTTTCACCAATTTCGATATTGCCAAATACCTGAGTGCCCGCGCCGATAAAAGCGCCCTTACGGACTTTCGGGTGTCTATCGCCCTCACCTTTTCCTGTGCCGCCTAGAGTGACACTTTGGAACAAAGTCACATCATCTTCAATAACTGCCGTTTCGCCTATTACGATACCCACCGCGTGATCCATAAAGATGCCAGCACCTATTTTCGCTCCTGGGTGTATATCGACCCCAAAGAGAGAGACCATGCGGCCCTGAATATACAAGGCGAGTGCCTCTTGATTATGGTGCCAAAAATAGTGAGAAAACCTATGACACTCAAGGGCTTGATAGCCACCAAAGTACAATAAGGGAGTGTAATGATCCTTGATAGAGGCATTCGTTTGTAATTGACACAAAAGGTCTGCCAAGGCGGCTTGGTATATCTTAGGCTCAGCTAACA
The DNA here is from genome assembly GCF_000967665.1 of Marinomonas sp. S3726. Classification (NCBI taxonomy): domain Bacteria; kingdom Pseudomonadati; phylum Pseudomonadota; class Gammaproteobacteria; order Oceanospirillales; family Oceanospirillaceae; genus Marinomonas; species Marinomonas sp. S3726. The sequence continues at coordinate 306,764 of NZ_JXYC01000004.1, forward strand.
TGGCGGCTTCTAATGTGTCTTGCCATGTTGCTACTTGCTCTGGAGAGTCGCTTAGCTTCTCTGCAAGTACATAAGCAAGCGCTGCCTGATAGCTAGGATGTTGAAGGATGTTTCTTTGATAAAAGCAGCTTAGTAGCTCAAACTCATTTGCTATCGCTTGCGCTTCCTCAAGAATCCTTTGCCAAAGATTTTCTGTGTCTACTTCGCGTTTAAAATCGGCCATCTTACCTCCGAATAAAAAGCAGCGCCCCTTACACTAGTTAAAACAAGAGCTAGTTAAAACAAGCACTAGTTAAAACAAGCACTAGTTAAAACAAGGCGCTGAAAAAGTGCGCTTCTGTCATATCCTGTGAACCAGAGATAGCAGAAACGCTAGGGTCTCATCGTGAAAAGATGAGGTTGCACTTACTCTATTGAATAACCAAATTGAATCGCCGCATCTCTGGCGGTTTCAACCCAAACACTCTTGGTTTGTGTGTATTCCAACAAGCCTTCATAGCCACTTGAACGGCCATAACCGCTCTCGCCAAACCCACCAAAAGGCGACATAACATTGATGGCCTTATAGCTATTCACCCAAAAAGTGCCGGCATTCACTTGAGCTGCCATTCTATGGGCTCTACCTACGTCCGCTGTCCACGCTGCTCCCGCTAGACCAAAGCGACTTGCGTTAGCAATGGCAACGGCTTCATCCTCATCATCAAAAGGAATGACAGAGACTACAGGGCCAAAGATCTCCTCTTGTGCCACGGCCATGGCATTATCAACGTCAGCTAATACGGTGGGACGATAGAAGTAACCTTCTTCACCGCCATGGATATCCGCTCGACAGCCTCCGCTAGCAACTACAGCGCCTTCAGCAACCCCTTGATTAACCAAATGATTGATATGCTGGTATTGGGTTAAGTTATTAATTGGGCCTACCATGGTGTCGTCTAGCCAAGGCAAACCAACTGGAATTTTGCTGGTCGCAGAAGCAAGCCTCTCGACCATTTCTGCGTAAACCCCTCTTTGTACTAATAAGCGTGAACCTGAGACACAGCTTTGTCCCGCCGCTGCAAAAACGGCTGCTTGTGCGCCGACGACGGCTCTGTCTAAATCTCCATCATTAAAGACGATATTGGCAGACTTGCCTCCTAGCTCAAGTACACAAGGAATCACTCTTTGGGCGGATGCTGCAGCTATGATGCCGCCTGTTTTAGGTGAACCAACAAAAACGACTTTTTTCGTTGCTGGGTTCGCAATAGCTGCGGCGCCTGTGGTGTGGCCTAAGCCATTAATGACATTGACCAAACCTTTGGGTACACCTGCCTCCTCTATCAATTTAACCAATACAGTTGTGCTTAAAGGGGTTAATTCAGAGGGTTTTAGTAACACGGCATTGCCGGCACAAATGGCTGGTGCTATTTGCCAACCACCCGTGAAGACAGGAGCATTCCATGGGGTAATTTGAGTGACCACACCATAAGGTTCGTGACGTGTGTAATTCAGATGGCTAGTGGGAACAGGGATAACCTGACCTGTCATCTTGTCACACCAGCCACCATAGTATTCAAACATATCCGCGACTTTAGCGACCTCTACTCGACAATCTCGAATGGGCTTACCGGCTGAAATAGACTCTAGCTGGGCAATTTCTTCTGCGACTTGGCGTATTTTTGCGCCACAAGCCCACATAATCTGGCCTCTGGCGGTTGCTGTTTTCGTCCACCAAATCTTTTGCGCTAATATAGCCACATCCGCAGCAGCCTGCACAATGGCTTCGCCTGCATCCTGGTAACTCATAAAGTGCTGGCCTGTGGCAGGGTTAGTCAGATGAATTGTTTCGCCTTTACCTAAAGCCATTTCACCCGCTACCCAACTGCCAAAGCGGCTATCACCTAAAAGTGTGATTAGAAGTTGTTCGACTTCTTGCTCTCCGTTTTTTTGGATATTAAGGCTCATGACTCTTCTCCTTTTGGGTGTTCATTGATCTGGTCTATATTTTTGATGATGCAGTTAAAGTCGTCCTGATCGGCGATATTGTCTGCACTTTCACGCCAAATTGACGAAGTTTGCTCTGCCATTGGCAAGCTTAACCCCATGTCTTCTATCAACTGCTTAGCAAGACGCACATCTTTACGCATAAGTTGCATGGTAAAACCTGAGTTAAATTCCTCATTTAAAATCCAGCGAGGAAAGTTCACTTCACTCACCGCACTTCGGCCTGAACCCGCATTTAAACCTGCAATTAACGCCTCTGGATCAAGCCCGGCTTTTTTACCAAGAGAAATGGCTTCGGCGGTGGTCACAAGGTGGGCAGCGCATAGCAGGTTATTGATTAACTTAGCCACATGGCCATTGCCAGATTCACCTAGGTGCACCACCTTGCTGCTTAGCGCATCTAAGAAAGGTTCTGCTCTTTGTAAGGCTGCAATTTCACCTCCAACTACCATCACCATGGTGCCAGCCGCTGCGCCTGCTGGACCGCCACTGACTGGGCTGTCTAAAAGCTGGTGGCCATGACTCGCTAACTCAGCTGCTAGAGCGCGTGTTACCTCAGGTTCAGAGGTAGACGTATCCATAATCAAGCTATTGGCTTGCGCGTTTTCTATAATGCCGCCCTCACCCTTGATAACCGCCTGCACATGTTTAGCCATAGGCAGAGACAGAATAATCACTTGGCAGCTTTGGCAAAGCGCTTTTGTATCTGCTGCTATGGTGACGCCCAAAGCTTGGGCTGCTCGCTTTTGCTCTTCGCCAAGATCTGTCCCTATGACATGAAAGCCCTCTCGTATCAGGGTTTTAGCCATGCCATAGCCCATGCTACCTAAACCGATAATGCCGACGGTTGCGCCCGTCACTTTTTTACTCGTATTCACTTCTGTCATAGCTACCTCTGAATTCTTTACTTAGCTTTCATGCCATTCTTACTAATCTCTCTGTTATGAATAAGTAGTTGAAAATGAATTTATTGTTCTAATTTTCGCAACACAAAATAAAGTATGAGTTTTGGCGCAGCGCAATAACGTTCAATCTTTTCAAATGAGGCTGATTTAAGCTGCAAGCATTCATATCGTGTGAGAACCTTTTGAGGATGCTGAAATGTTTGCTGTCGTTATTTCTATGATGCTATTTGCCCTGATAGGCGCGATTTCCCCGGGACCTGTGAATATTATTGCCACAGGAACCGCAGCCAGTTTCGGTTTTAAACGTACCCTTCCCCATGTGATTGGCGCAACGCTGGCGTATACCTTGATTGTATTTTTAGCGGGTATTGGCTTAAGCCAACTGCTTTTTGCCTTTCCTAGCTTGAGCCAAGTGCTACAAGTGTGTGGTTCTGCCTTTCTGCTTTATATGGCGTATAAAATCGCCTCAGCACCTGTGCAATCCATGGAAGATGAAAGCCAGAAACAATCACCTCCTAGCCTATTACAGGGGGCTTTAAGTCAATGGCTCAACCCAAAAGCTTGGTTAGTGTCTATGTCTGGGGTGGCAGTATTTGTGAATGTGAATAACCCCTACTATCTGTATCTCTTGGCTTTTTGTCTTGTCTCATTCTTTATGTGTTTTATTGGGATTGGTTCTTGGGCCTTGATGGGAGACGTCATTCGTCGCTTTTTATCTAACGCTAAGCAGCAGGTGTTATTTAATCGACTTATGGCGATCTTGTTAGTAATCTTAGTTGTCTTAATGACGGTTAGTTTTTAACCAAAGCAAGGAGGTAGTAAATGGCTCAAGACGATACGGTCTTTTTCAAGAAAAGCCCTTTATTGCCCTATGCTGAATTACGTCAAGCCAATGGTTCAAGTGCCTGCTATCAGACTCACAGCCATGATGAGTTCTCCTTTGGAGTGATAGATAAAGGCCGAGCTAACTATCAAAACCTGCATAAGCACAATGACATCATCCAAGGGGATACGGTTACCATAAACCCTGGCGATGCGCATTCTTGTAACCCTGCCGATGGTGAATGGTCCTATCGTATGCTCTTCTTAGATGCGAATTATGTGGGACAGCAACAACACGAGATTTTCAAAGGAGATGCTTGGGATTTCTTGCCATTTGATGACAATTACCAGAGAGATGCGAGAAGTTACCAACTTTTTGAGCAGCTTTTTAATAGCTTGTTATCACAGAATGACCTGCTGGCTGCCGAGTGCTTGTTACTAGACTATATACAACATTCCTTTGAAGCCAAATATGCCATACATCCAGACCTGATTCGCCCTGATATTAATCGAGTTAGCCGTGTTAAAGACATGATAATGGACGCCCTAGAGCAAAATATTGCCTTGGATGATTTCTCCCAAGAAGTGGGTTTGAGCCGTTATCACCTAGTACGCAGTTTTAAACAGGCCTATGGTCAATCCCCCCACGCTTTTCAGCTAGATCAGCGTATCAAGAAAGCCAAACTGCTACTGCAAGATGGCCGAAGCCTGATCGATACCGCAAGTGATTTAGGCTTTGCAGATCAAAGTCACTTTCAACGACATTTCAAAAAACGTATGGCCATAACCCCAAGACACTACCAGTCTTTTTTTGTGTAAAGTCAAAATCTTGCTGGCTATTTCTTTAAGTTATTTACTTCATTTCTTTTTTAGTAAGCAATACCTAATTGTAAAAAACTCATACTAGATTCATCTATTCACCATCAAAACTCTCGCCTCAAATACCGCCTTCAAACTAACAAGCTAAACTTTATCATTCACTATTATAAAATTTATTCTTGTACATTTTTGGTTTATGTACAAGAATAAACTTATACAAAATGTTTAATTGTATAGATAGCTATCTGTTTTTGTACAACTTGATGGGTCTAGTGGAGAGGGCTATGTCTTTTGAAAGTGAAATACCTGTTATAAAAGAAGAAGCTGCGAGTCGTGAAACATCCGCTGAGTGTGTTGATGTTGCGATTATCGGAGCAGGGACATCAGGGTGTTTGATGGCGAACTTGTTGCAGGAAGCAGATATAAATTGTGTTTTGATTGAAAAAAGCCGTGGTCTAGGAGGGCGTTGTAGTCGCAGGCGTGTAACGGTTTCTGCGCCTTTATCGGCTTCTCCAAATAGTCTGTCTAACAAGAGCCCGAATAACGAACATCAAGTAAGCCTTGATATGGGGGCCGCGTCATTTTCGCCAGAATCTATTAAATATAAGGCCCTTGAAGATCGCATTCATACTTGGCAAGAAGCCGGTGTTTTGACCTCTTGGCGTTATCAGACTTGTCACTTTGGGTTCGAAGCCTTTGAGCACCTTGAAGAGCCAGCCTTCGAGCTGACTGCATTTCCTTCTATGAACACTTGGCACAAACATATGGCAACTGGGGTTAGACAAATTACCTCTTGCCGGGTCAGCCAAATTAATCAAATGAGTTCGGTATGGTACTTATACGATGAGGAGGGGGAGCTTATTGTGATGGCCAATAAGGTCGTTATCACCAGCCCTGCTGAGCAAGCCTTAGACTTGTTAACTGCCTCAGCATTATTTGAAAAATCAGCAGAATATCAAAGCGTTAAAACGGCTTCTGAGATGAGTTTGGGGCAGTATGTTTGTGCTATAGAAACCAATACTTTCTTTGATCACAGGGTTGGTGTGTATCAAGGTGGGCATGGCATTTTAGCGAAAGCGACTCGTTTATCTTATAAAAGCATTTTGCATGAGGCGGTCAATCATGCCACCGATAAAGATATCTGGATGCTAGAAAGCTGTCCTAAATGGGCCAAGGCACAAGAACAAGAGGGTGTTTCTCACGAAGAAGCTGCTTTAGAGATGGCCCAAGCCTTCTGTTTACAGTTTGCCATTCATGATCCTGTGCGTATTTTAACGTCCCATTACTGGCGTTTAGCTCGGCATAGGGTGGATTCAGATGAAAGCCTCTCTTACATTTTAGATACAGATTCCAATCTAGGGATTTGTGGAGACTGGTTAGATTCTGGTGACGTTGCAGGAGCCCTTAACAGTGCTCAAAGTCTTTTTAATGCTATGAATCAAGAACTTATAAATTCTGATCTAAATCAGCAAGAGGAGAGGATATGAGCACTTTCGAAGAGACTCTTAAAGCTGTCAATATTAAAAAAGTTGTCATCCTTGGCTGCTCTGGTGCCATAGGTAATGCCCTCGTTGAGGCGCTTATTAGCCGCTTTCCTGAGGCGAGTATTTATGGTTTTTCTCGTACTTCTCATTCTCACTCCTTTAGTGAAAAATCAGATAGATATCAAGAAGCTAGAATTGAATATGAGGATGAAGAGTCAATCGCGAAATGTGCTGCTTTGGCGGCAGAAACGGGCCCGCTTGATTTAGTCATAGTGGCGACTGGCATATTGCATCAAGGAGGGCTAATGCCAGAGAAATCATTGAAAGACTTATCGGCTGAAAAAATGACGGCGCTTTATCAAGCCAACTGCATTACGCCCACTCTTTTGGCCAAACATTTTATTCCGCAACTAAGTAAAAAGTCAGCCTCGGTTTTTGCCGCCTTATCAGCCAGAGTGGGCAGTATCTCTGATAATGCTTTAGGTGGCTGGTATGCTTATCGTGCTTCTAAATCTGCCCTTAATATGGTGATTAAAAATGCGGGCATTGAAACCGCAAGACGTAACAAGAGCGCCGTCATAGTGGGCTTGCATCCAGGCACAGTAGACAGTGATTTATCTAAGCCTTTTCAGGCCAATGTCCCTGCAGGTAAGCTCTTTCGACCTCTTGATTCAGCAAATTATTTATTGGACACCCTATTAGAGTTAACTCCCAGTCAAACGGGTAAATGCTTTGCTTGGGATGGTCAGGAGATAGCCCCATGAACAGACCTTTAGTGATTCATTGGTTTCGCCAAGACTTGCGTCTATCTGATAACCCTGCATTAATGGCAGCGGTTAACCAAGGAAACGTTCTGCCTATTTATATTCTTGATGATAAGAATGCTAACGAATGGGCGATGGGAGGAGCCAGCCGCTGGTGGTTACATCATTCTTTAACTGCGCTAGATACCACACTCGCTGGACGTTTAAACTTGTATAAGGGTGAGCCACTTCAGGTGCTGATAGCGCTTATTGAAAGGCTTGGTGTGACGCATGTGGTTTGGAATCGCTGTTATGAACCTTGGCGCATGCGACGAGATGAGAAGATTAAGCTGGCACTGAAAGAGAAGGGTATTCAAGTCGAAAGCTATAATGGGTCGCTTCTATGGGAGCCTTGGCAGATTAAAAAGCCGGACGGCACAGCATATAAAGTTTTCACACCTTTTTATCGTAAAGGTTGCTTAAAAGCTGAAATGCCAAGGGAGCCTTTACCCCGACCTGACAATAATGATGCTTATCTTGCTGATGATAACTGTCAGACCTTAGAGCGTTTAAACCTCTTGCCAAAAGTGGCTTGGGATGAGGCATTTAAAGGCCTGTGGCAGATAGGGGAAGACAAGGCGCAAAGTCAGTTTTTTCAGTTCCTAAAAGAAGGCTTAACCAATTATAAAGAAGGTCGTAATATCCCTTCAAAGTCTTTTGTGACACGCCTTTCTCCTCATATTCATTTTGGTGAGATCTCGCCAAATCAGCTCTGGTATGGGGCGCAAAGAGAAGCAGATAATGAGCACGTCGATCATTTTTGTAGTGAGCTTGGTTGGCGTGAATTCTCCTATAGCCAATTGTTTTCGAATCCAGACTTACCTACTCAAAACCTTCAACCTAAGTTTAATGACTTCCCTTGGTTGGCAGACGATGGAACCCATGAAGGCGCGTTACTCAGGGCTTGGCAACAAGGAAAAACAGGCATTCCCATGGTTGATGCTGGTATGCGAGAGCTATGGCAAACAGGTTATATGCATAACAGGGTACGCATGATTGTTGCTTCCTTTTTGGTTAAAAACTTGCGTATTCACTGGCATCACGGTGAGCGCTGGTTTTGGGATACTTTATTGGATGCGGATCTTGCCAACAACAGTGCCAGTTGGCAGTGGGTTGCAGGTTCTGGTGCAGATGCCGCCCCATACTTCAGGATATTTAACCCTGTGGTACAAGGGCAGAAATTTGATGGGGAAGGCGAGTATATTAAAAGGTTTGTACCCGAAATTTCCTTGTTACCGAAAAAGTACCTATTCTCCCCTTGGGAGGCTCCTGAACTCGTGTTGCAAGAGGCTGGCGTTAAATTGGGAGAGACTTACCCTCACCCTATCATTGATTTAAAAGCCTCCCGCGAAGCCGCATTAGAGGCATTCAAATCACTTAAATAAGCACTTTTTTACTCGGTTTTAGCTACCAAGTATCTTCATAGGAAGTGAGAGGGCTTCGTTATCGCCTTGGCCTAGCACATAAATAATGCTGGCTAGGGCAATCATGGTGCCCAGATACCAAACGATAGAGAAAATTTGCCCATACCTATCTAGCGGTAATAGCTGATTATGCTTGCGCATTTTCCATTCCATCATGATTTCACTACTACCGATCGCAAGCATAAGAGCCAGTAAGGCTAGGCCAAAGTAATAACTCGTCAGTACACCTAATGCCGCCCCAAGAATACATAATACCAAGCCCACCACAGAGTGCATGGAGAAGGTAATACTCTTCATAATATGCCCCCCATCTAATGGTAAAATAGGTAATAAATTGAAGAGGTTAAGTAGGGCATTATAAACCGCGAGCCCAGCAAACATTTCTATGCCAGTGAACCAGTAAATAACTAAGCTGGCTAAGGATAAGAGCAGACCGAAGAAAGGCCCCATTATGGCAATCACTACTTCTTGCCAGCGGGTGTTTATTTTATTTTCTGAGAGTGCCAAACCGCCCACAAAGGGGATTAGATAAATGCCTTTGGTTTTCATGCCAAAGTATTTCATTGCTCTAATATGGCCATATTCATGTACCACAAGACAGAGGATTAAACCCAGAGCAAAAGGCAGTGAAAACAGCCAAGAATAAGCGGCTAAACTACCCGCAACCAATAAGGCCTTGATGACCTTAACACTCTTAAATAATTTAAAGGCTAAGGACATTAAACCAAAGGGGCTAATCTTCTCTTTCGGCCCTTGCCTTTCTACAGGGACCTGTTTTTCGATATCGGACTGTTGTACACGGTTAGAGCTAACCATCTCTTGATTTACTTTGAGCTCGTACTCAAAACCAAAGGGTTGCCAATCTAACTGACATTTTAGTTCACATAGATACTCTGTCTCGCCATTTTGTAGGCTAAAGCTATGGTTCGACATAGGGTCTGGATCTGCACTGGCGTTTTTCTCTGAGACTAACTGATTATCCCAAAATAATGCCTGCCAACCAGATAAAGTGCCTTCTAATCTTAGCTCTTTGCCCAAACAATCTATACTGAGTAATTGCACTGCAATTGTCCTACATTTGTGTGATGAGGGCTCATTATCATCAAAAAATGCCGTGTGACAAGTTAGGGTATAAAACATTTGTTTCACAATTGTGGATTTATGTGAATTTACACATATTCGAGTGTTCAGTTTTTTATGCTCTTGTTACTATGATTGAGTGAAATGGACTCAACACAAACAATAAAAACTAAAGCCAGTTATGAATGACCCTTTTAGTAAATTAAAAACAGCCGTCTGGGTTTATGATATAGATAATTTCTGTATTTCTTGGGCGAATGAAAAAGCATTGGATCTTTGGGAAGCGGATAGTCCTGAAGAACTGCGCACACGAGATTTCAAAGTTGGCTCTTCGGATGCGGTAAGGTCTAGCTTATTAGACTACCAGCAGGCTTTTCGAAGGGGCGAAACACGAGGCGAATTTTGGACTTTTACGCCTAAAGATATCGTCAAAAAAGCCTTATTAATCATGAGCGGGCATGTGCTCAAAGATGGTCGTATGGCCATGCTGTGTGAAGCCCTTACCTTAGATCTGATCCCAGATATGGAGTTAGTTGGTTCGACTGTGATGATGTCGAGCTATCAGCTAGATGGCACCTTTATCAGTGCCAACCCACCTTTCAAAGAAGACATAGGTTCAGAAGACATTAGGTTGGATGAGTTGATTGTCATGGGCAGCAAACTGGCTCAAATTTACACCAGCTTAGAGTCCAGCGGTCAGTTCAAGGGCGATGTTTTATGTCGCCGCCAAGGGATGGAAGTCTGGTACCACCTAGACGCTACCTTGTCCTCGCAAGATGGTGTGAAAAAAATCCTAATCCATCAATACAATATTCATAACCGCAAGTTACAAGAAAGAGCTTTCGAAAAAGACTCCCATACAGACCTGCTGACTGGTTTATTAAACCGTCGAGGCCTGTTCGATCGCCTACAAAGTTATCGTGATGAGAAGAAACATTTTGCTATTTTTTACCTCGATCTAGATGGTTTTAAGATGATCAATGATTCATTTGGTCATGCTTGTGGTGATCAGGTGCTTAAATCTGTGTCTGCTCGCTTATCGGCAACCATATTTTCTAAAGGTCATGCTTGTCGTTTTGGTGGTGATGAGTTTATTTGGACCTGTGAACTGGATGAGTTGCCATTGCCTATCGATGTTTTAAGCGAGAAGCTCTTGAACGCTGTTTCTCATACCTTTTATGGTGAGTTTGGTGTGCCTATGGATGTGGCTGCCAGTGTCGGTTCGGCAATTTACCCACAAGACGGTATTACTACCCAAGAGATTATCAGTTGCGCCGATGCTGCCATGTATATGGCAAAACGAACGGGTAAGCGCCGTGCTGTTTGTTATCGTCCTGGTATGGAGAAAGAGAACAAGCGGCTGGGGATTCTGGCGCAGAACCTTTCTCAAGCCATTAAAAACCGTGAACTGAGTTTGCACTATCAGCCTATTTATCATGTTGGCACCAATAAAATAGATTCTTATGAAGCGCTTATTCGATGGCAGTGTGAGTCTCTAGGTTATATTTCGGCTGATGAGACAATACGTATCGCGGAATCCACCGGTCTGATACATAGCATAGAAAACTGGGTTATCAGGCAGGCCTTGCAAGATCTTAAAGAGTTCCGTGAGGGCTCAGATGACAGCATTCGCATGTCGATTAATATATCCGGTCTGCATCTCGCACAGGCTGATTTTGTTAGCAGTTTGGAAGAGAAGATCATTCAAGCTGGGCTTACGCCACAAGATGTGATTGTTGAGCTAACAGAGACGGCCTTATTAGATGGCATAGATGATGAAGACAGTAATGTTAATCAACTACATAAATTAGGTGTGGGTATTAGCATTGATGACTTTGGTACTGGCTACTCCTCTTTGGCTTACCTACATAAGATTCCCGCTGATGTGGTGAAAATTGATAAGTCTTTTGTCGAGCAAGTGGGGAAAGACAGCCGCACCATAGATTATATCCATCGACTTATTTCATCCCTAGGCAAGACCACTTTGGTGGAGGGAGTTGAAACCCAAGAGCAAAAAGAAATTGTTCAGGCTTTAGGTATTAATCTGCATCAAGGTTATTGGTTCTCTCGACCTCAGTCCCTTATGTTCTTTAAGAGCCAGCCCATTTCTCCAAGAGTGATAGAAATCGGCTAGCTGAGTGTCCTAGTCTGTTCCAGTTTTATCGCGGTGGCTTCTAGTTAAAGCCATCGCGTTTGATAATGGGGTAGGCTGTCGCGACAAGTAAAGAACAAATCCGCTGTAAATCTCGCAAGATATCCACATGAATTTGAGACGACTCTAAACTTGCTGAAATCTGTTCCCTTAGCCTTTGGGTATGTTGCTCTCGACACAAAATAATTTTGTTGCGATACACATGCTTAGCATCGACTAACTCATTAGCAAGCCCTGGATTTTGCGATACATAAACCGCTTGGGATAAACGGAATATCTCAAACAACTCTTCGAATAGGGCGTCCAGCTCTTGTTGCCCACTTTCGGAAAATGCTATGCCTGCCTTGTGCTTCTTACGGGCTAAGACCATTAGGCTGGCATCGACAATATCTCCCACATGCTCAAGGTTAGTGGCGAAATTAAAGGCATCTTGCCAGTTATTCTGAGCTTCCTTGGTGGACTTTAAATTCTCGATCGAAGACAAGTAATAGGTTACTTCACGGTGAATATGGTCGATATCATCATCTAGATTTTTCACCTTAGAGATGCCCTTAGCATTGTTAAAGGCCTCTGGAATACCTTCTAACATCTGAAAAGCAATATCAGCAATTCTCAGTGTTTCATTACGTACATTGGCCATGGCTCTAACTGGGTGGCCAATATCATCTTGTGATAAATAAACGGCGCTGACGGACTTAGTTTCTGTACTTGCCTCTGGCGCTGGGAAATAGCTTTCTAATGTACGGGCTAATAATGGCAAGCTGGCGAGGAAAAGCATGCCATTTAACATATTGATCGATAAGTGGAACACCATAGGTGAGCTTAAGCCCATCGCTTCTAATGAAATGAGTTGGCTAATTTCTAAGAAGTAAACGGCTAAGCCAATACACACCACACCAATGCGAATCACAAGGTTGCCGATAATAATTAAGCGGCCTTTTTGATTTAAACTCCAGCCTGAACTGAGTGCTGGCAGCGCACCACCCACATTGGCACCCAGTACCATCATGATGGACATATCCAGTGGGATAGCGCCAGAGCTTGCCAAGCTTGCCACAATCAAGATGACCGCCAAGCTGGAATGGACTATCCAAGTAAAGAGAGCGACCAAAAAGAGGGTTAGCGCGGCATCATGGCCCAGAATACTCAATAAAATATCCATGCCATTACCACTACGCATGCCCGCCGTTGCTTGTGACACTAGGCTTAAAGCAAGTAGTAACAGGCCAAGACCCATACAAATACGGCCCCAGTATTTGAATCGCCTTTTACTGGCGCGTTGGAAACTGATGTAACCAATTAATAATAAAAAGGGAGAGAAGAGTGATAAGTCATAACTTAGGATAAGCGCCATCAGGCTAGAGCCAATTTCGGCACCGACAACTAAGGAAAGAGCGGGAATAATACCGAGTGCGCTTGAGGCAACAAAACCTGCGGCAAGAAGTACAACTGCTGTTCCAGATTGCAGTGCGGCAGCTGATACAACACCTAACATCATGGCTTGAGGCCGGTTGCGTGTCATCAGACGTATCGCGTTTTCTAAGCGTCGTCCATAAGCACGTTCAAAGCCTGTCTTAACCATGCGTATTGCCCAAAGTAACAGTGCAATAGCGCCCGCTAGGTGTATTAGTTCATTCATTTATATCTTCCAGTCGTGAAAAAGTCTCCGAATAGCCACACATTAATCTTAAGTCGTGAGGGCGAAAATCCCCAAGTTTTAGCAAAAAAACAAGGTAAATCAGATAGTTTAGTTTCAAATTTATGCTTTTTAAGGTTTTCATTGTTTCGAACGAAAATCAATCTTAAATGTTACAAAATTGTTAAATTTACAAAAACCTGCCTTCAAAACGAAAATTAATTGTAACTAAACGAAAATAAATTTGATTTCATATGAGCTTTTTGATGATGATAATTGCAAGTTAAACAAAAAATGTTCGTTCGAAAGTAAATTATAGCTTTCATTTGAAACTAAAGTTAGGTAAAACATAAAACGGAATCAATTATTGCTTCTTTTTTGATCGATTTAGACCTTCTTGGTTAAACAGAAGTGTCATATTTGATTGTTAAATTTCGCCTCGAATTACAAAAATAAGCTCATACGAGGAGCCTTGTTATGCAAAAACGTAAATTATCTGCCCTGTTGTTAGGTGCATCTATTGCTAGTTCTGGTTTTGCTGCGACTGAAATTGAGTGGTGGCATGCCATGGGTGGCGCGCTTGGAGAAAAAGTTAACGAAATCGTTGCTGATTACAATGCCTCACAGGATGCTTTCAAAGTGAAAGCAACTTATAAAGGTAATTACTCTGAAACAATGACCTCAGCCATTGCGGCGTTTCGTGCTAAGCAACAGCCTGAATTGGTGCAGGTTTTCGAGGTAGGTACAGCAAGTATGATGGCGGCTGAAGGCGCTATTTACCCTGTACATAAGTTAATGCGTGATTCAGGACAAGCCTTTGACGGTTCCAAATACCTAAGTGCCGTGACGGGTTATTACACAGACAATGACGGTAATATGCTGTCTATGCCATTCAACAGTTCTACTCCTGTGCTTTATTACAACAAAGCTATGTTTGCTAAAGCCGGTGTTACACCGCCAAAGACTTGGGAAGAAATGCAAAGCGTAGGTGAGAAACTACTAGCATCTGGCGCTAAATGTGGTTTCACCACAGCATGGCAATCTTGGGTTCATTTAGAAAACATGAGTTCACGTCATAACCAACCTTTTGCAACCAAAGCAAACGGTTTTGGCGGCATGGACACTCGTCTAGCCTTTAACAGCCCTCTGCAAGTGAAGCACGTGAGCAAGATGGGTGAATGGCAGCAAAATGGCATCTTCAGCTACTCTGGTCGTCGTAACGATGGTGCAGCTAAGTTCTACAGCCAAGATTGTGCCATGTACACTGAATCTTCAGCGGGTTATGCGGGTATTAAGAAAAATGCCAAGTTCGACTTTGGTGTTGTTGAGTTGCCTTACTGGGCAAGTGAAGTGAAACAACCTTCTAACACCATTATCGGTGGCGCATCTTTATGGGTACTTAAAGGTCATAAGTCAGAAGAGTACAAGGGTGTTGCCTCTTTCCTAAACTACCTTTCATCTGCTGATGTACAAGCAGATTGGCACCAGTTTAGTGGTTACCTGCCTATCACGACAGCGGCTTACAATCTGACTAAGGGTGAAGGCTTTTATGCTAAAAACCTAGGTACAGAAGTTGCGGTACAACAAATGACAGTGGGCACACCAACTGAAAATACCAAAGGTTTACGTCTAGGTAACTTTATCCAGATCCGTGGTCTGATTGATGAAGCGCTAGAATCCGTTTGGAATGGTGAAGCCGATGCTCAATCTGCACTGGATAATGCAGTGAAACGCGGCAACATGATGTTGACTAAGTTTGAAAAAGCGAACAAATAATCAAGCTGAAAACGAGCTCTCTCGTTTGAATACCTGATTGTTATCGTAACAGCTCTCATCCTATTGTTTTAAAAGAATAGGATGAGAGCCACCGCTAAAACCGATTTCTGGAAACACCATGACTGTAACTTTCCCCCACAAAACCCTGCCTTGGCTTTTGGTCGCACCACAACTCTTGGTGACCTTAGTCTTCTTTTTATGGCCAGCAGGACAAGCCATAGAGCAAGCTTTCTATCAGGAAGATGCATTTGGCCTTAGTCGTGAATTTGTTGCGTTTGAAAACTTTATCGAGCTGCTACAAGACCCTTATTACTACAACTCCATTGGCGTAACATTTGTTTTTAGTATGGCTGTTGCCGTCAGTGGCTTATCGATTGCTTTAGTCTTAGCTACCATGGCTGATCGCATTATTCGTGGGCAAATGGTGTACCAAACTTTATTGATTTGGCCATATGCGGTAGCGCCTGCTTTGGCGGGTGTACTTTGGTGGATCCTCTTTGACCCAGCCCAAGGGCCGATTGCCCTTTGGCTTGAATACATGGGCATAGAGTGGGACCACTTTGTTAATGGTGGCGATGCCATGATCCTGGTTGTCATTGCCGCTACTTGGAAGCAAATCAGCTATAACTTCTTGTTTTTCCTTGCAGGATTACAAGCTATTCCGCGTTCTTTGATTGAAGCTGCTGCGATAGACGGTGCCGGTCCTGTAAGACGCTTCTGGGATATTGTTTTTCCTCTGTTATCGCCAACCGCTTTTTTCTTGCTGGTGATGAATATTGTGTATGCCTTCTTTGAAACCTTCGGTGTTATCGATGCCACCACAGCAGGTGGTCCAGGTCAGAGCACTAAGATATTGGTTTATAAGGTTTATGAAGACGGTTTTGTGGGTCTTGATTTAGGCGGCTCCGCTGCTCAGTCAGTTATTTTGATGATGATAGTTGGCCTAATGACAGTGGTTCAATTCCGCTTTATTGAACGCAAGGTACAGTATTAATGAAACAGTTTAAATTGATAACAGAACTGATGAGAAGCAAGCTAAGGAGACCAGTATGATAGAGAATCGCCCTTGGTTAACCTTTATTAGTCATAGCGTTTTGATTTTAGGCATTATTGCCGTCGCACTGCCTATTTGGGTTGCGATTGTTGCTTCGACTCACCCTGCTGAAGCTTTTGGTCAAGGTAGTGTGCCACTTTGGTTTGGTAACTATGCTACGGAAACTTGGCAGACTGTGCTCTTTAGTGCGGCAGGTAATGGGGTAGATGTCCCTGTTTGGAAAATGATGTTTAACTCGCTGGTCATGGCGATTGCAATCGCATTTGGTAAGATTGCTATCTCCTTGATATCGGCTTATGCGATTGTTTTCTTTCGCTTTCCGTTCAGGTCTTTATGTTTCTGGCTCATCTTTATGACCCTGATGCTACCTGTTGAAGTACGTATTCTGCCAACTTATGAAGTGGTTGCTAAGCTTAACTTGCTTAACTCTTACACAGGTTTAGCCTTACCTCTTATTGCCAGTGCAACGGCGACCTTCTTATTCAGACAAGCCTTTATGGCCATGCCTGGTGAATTGGTAGAAGCGGCCCGTATGGATGGAGCAGGTCCTGTTCGTTTTTTCTTTGACATCCTATTGCCACTGACTCGCACCAATATTGCGGCCTTGTTTGTCATCTTGTTTATCTATGGTTGGAACCAATACCTTTGGCCCTTGTTGATCACCACAGATGATGCTTATTACACCTTGGTGATGAGTATTAAACGTATGGTGTCGGTTGCAGATGGCGCAATCGAATGGAATAGCATTATGGCCACCACAATTTTAGCCATGTTACCCCCGGTTGCTGTCGTTATCGGCATGCAAAAAATGTTTGTTAAAGGTTTAGTTGATTCGGAGAAGTAAGCACCATGGCTGCAGTTGTTTTAAGTAAAGTGGGCAAAAAGTACCCAAATGGTTTTCATGCGATTCCAGCGGTCGACCTGGATATCAAAGATGGTGAATTTATTGTTTTAGTTGGGCCATCTGGTTGTGGTAAATCGACGCTATTACGCATGGTTGCGGGGCTTGAAACCATTACTAATGGTGAGTTGAGCATCAATGGCACTCGTATGAATGATAGAGAGCCTGCTGATCGTGATATTGCCATGGTATTTCAAAGTTATGCGCTTTATCCCCATATGACAGTGGCTGGTAATATGGGTTACGGCCTTAAAAACCGTGGCGTGGATAAAGGAAGCATAGAGAAAAAAGTAAATGAAGTTGCCAAGATGCTGGACTTGACTCATTTATTGGAACGTAAACCTAAGCAGCTGTCTGGTGGCCAAAGACAAAGGGTTGCCATGGGGCGTGCCATGGTGCGAGATCCACAGGTTTTCTTATTTGATGAGCCATTATCTAACTTAGATGCCAAACTTAGAGTGCAGATGCGAGTCGAAATTCGCCAATTGCAACGTAAGTTAGGAACAACGACCTTGTATGTGACCCATGATCAGGTTGAGGCTATGACCTTAGCAGATAGGCTGGTGGTACTGAATCAAGGCCATGCTGAGCAAATCGGTTCACCGCTTGAGTTGTATGAGCGCCCTGCAACCCCTTTTGTGGCGGCTTTTATTGGGTCTCCTGCTATGAACCTGTTTTCGGCGACGTTAGACTTAAATAACTTGATATTAGGCGAAAATGAAAGCGTTTTATTGAAAACTCAGCATGAATTCAATGGCCCAGTGACTTGGGGAATTCGTCCTGAGCATCTTGTTGTTTGCGAACAGGATGCGGATTTCAAAATGCGCGTAAAAGCAGTTGAATCTTTAGGGGCAGAAACCCTAATATATGGCGCCATTGATGGGGTGAACCAGGATCTAGTTTTGCGTTTGTCTGGCCCGCATCAACCTGAGATTAATAGTGAAATTTGCTTGCAAGCGCCACAGGATAAATGGCACTTGTTTGATGCAAATACTCAACAAAGACTCCCATAATTAGGTCGAGTTAGGCCTACTTTATAGGTCTGGATTTTATTTAGGAAAAAGAATAATGACATTTGAAACAAAAGTGATGGGACACAGAGGGGCAGCTAAGATTGCACCAGAGAATACCTTAGCAGCAATCAGCGCGGCAGCGAAAGCTGGTACCCAATGGGTTGAGATTGATGTCACTTTAGCGGCCGATGGCTTGGTTATCTATCATGATGACACCTTAGATCGCTGTTCAAACGGCACTGGCCTAGTAAAAGAAAAGACGTTAGCTGAGTTAAAAACCTTAGATACAGGTCGTTGGTTTGATGAAGCCTTTGCCAATGAAAGAATTCCTACCTTGGTTGAAGCCTTGGAACATATCCAAGCATTAGGTTTGTCTTTGAATCTTGAGATCAAGTATGAGCAAGAAGATGTAGACAGCATAGTACCTGCTGTTATGGCTACTTTGGCTGAACACTGGAAAGATAAGTCTAAACTATGTATTTCAAGCTTCAATGAAGCGGTATTAGTGCGAGTACGCAGCTTAGATGCGGATTTACGACTAGGACAGCTGTACGAAGACATTCCGGCTAACTGGTCTGAAACATTGGCTAACATCCAAGCCTTTAGCCTTAACTGTGACCATTCTTTACTTAAGAAAGAAACGGCACTGGCCATTAAAGAAGCAGGATATCTGCTCTTTTGTTACACAGCCAATGACCCAGAGCTTGTGGTAGACCACTGGTCGTGGGGCATGGATGCTGTCATTACCGATGATCCAAGCATCTTTTTTAATACCGGCATTAAATAACCAGCTGGCTGATAGCCACAAAGCGGAAAAATCTAATGAGTTTAAGTGAGCGTCAAAACCAAATTCTTAACTGGGTACAACAGGTTGATTATTTGTCGATTGAGACCCTAGTGGAACGTTTTGACGTTTCTTCTCAGACTATACGTAAGGATGTGAACCATCTGGCCGAATTACATCTGATTCGCCGTCAGCATGGGGGCATAACCTTGATGTCGACCGCTGAGAATCTGCCTTTTGATAACCGCCAATATTTAAATGGCAATGCAAAACAGAAAATTGCCAACACGTTAGTTGCTCAAATTCCTGATGGGGCCTCCTTGGTACTTGGTGTAGGAACCACAGTGGAATATGTGGCTAAAGCGTTAGCGAATCATAAGGACTTGCAAGTATTCACCAATAACCTAACGGTTGCTGGCATCTTGTGTGCTTATCCTAATATTCAGGTCAGAGTAGCTGGTGGCAAGATGCGTCATTCTCATCGGGATTTAGTTGGTGTAGAGACAATTGAGTTTCTACGTGAGTTCTATTTTGATTTCGGCATCATAGGTTGTGGTGGCCTTGACGAAGAAATGGGGGTGCTTGATTTTGACCCAGAAGAAGCGGCTATTAGTCGTGTCATCATAGAGCAAAGTCGACATAATGTGCTGGTCTGCGACCAACACAAATGGGGGCGTAAGGCGATGGCGAGAGTTCAGCCTTTTAGCTATATAAATCAATTCTTTACTGACTCAGTGAGCGCTGAACAAGCCGCTCTGTTAGCTCGTCATAATGTAGATTTAAACCTGATAGATTAGATAACTCATGCCTGATAAAAAGATAGTAAACCTTGAGCAATTAAGTAACACTCAGCTGGCTCCGATCAAATATATATTGACGGATGTAGACGACACCCTCACTTGGGAGTCCGACTTACCCACAGCAACTTATCAAGCGATGAGTGACCTAATTCAAGCAGGTTATGTCTTGATTCCAGTGACGGGTGGTTGTGCTGGCTGGTCTGATCTAATGGCGCGAATATGGCCTGTTTCAGGAGTGATAACAGAAGGCGGTGCTTGTTTTTTACAGAAACAGATTTCAGGAAAATTAGATTATCATTACTGGCATACTGCTGAAGAAATGCAGGCAAAAAAGCTGACGCTACTGTCTGAAGTAGAAGCCTTATTACCTAAATTCGCGCCTTTAAAGCTGGCGCAAGATCAAGCTTATCGCTTAACCGATGTGGCGGTTGATTACGCACAAGATCAGAATCCACCTTTACCAGAGCTTAGAGATGCCTTGCTTGCAAAGCTCTATGATCAGGGTATACAGGCTAAAGCGAGCTCGATTCATATAAATATCTGGCACGGTGATTATGATAAATTTGCCATGGCTGAAAGAGTGCTAAAACAGCACTATGGATTGAGTCATAAAGAGATGCTAGAGCAAGTTATCTATGTGGGTGATGCACCAAATGATGAGAGTATGTTTGCTCAATTCCCAATCAGTGTTGGTGTGGCGAATATAGGTAAGCATCTAGCTAATATGACACATCAACCTAGTTGGATCACCCATAACCCAGGCGGCCATGGTTTTGCTGAACTTGCTGCTAAGTTGTTGAATAAATAAATTTTTATAGATCAATTGCTGCTAGATCTCCCGTTTTAGAAAGCAAAAAGCCCATCACAAGGGGAACGAAGGGCTTTATGTTTTCTGCATCACGTTTGCGCATCACTTTTGTTTGTCAATCTGTATGAGCCTATGCGAAATTATGCCGCTTGAGTATCTAAGCTCGCATTCAAATCATCAAAACCACCCACATAGTCTTTGCCTTTAAAAATTTGAGGTACAGTGCGTACTTCTTTGCCAACCAGTGCTGACAGCGCATCTTGGGTAATGCCTTCATCATGAATATTTACATAACGGTAAGGCAAACCTTGCTCGTCTAAAAGCTGCTTAGCGCGACGGCAAAAACCACAATTATCATGACCAAAAATTGTATAACGAGACATAATCTATTCCTCTTAATCTTGTAAAACTGACTGTTTAATCTGAGTGCTTAGCAGTGCGTTTGGCCAGTGCTTAAGCGATGTAGTCATAATAGGGAATTAGAGTCGTTAGGTGAAATTAATTAAAACTAATTACGTGTTAGGTTTTAGCTATTTTGACTTGGTTTTTCTTTAATTGGCATAGAATCTTGCAAAGGTTAGTATTCACCTCATAAGAATCATTCTCAATTTCTTTTACTGTTTTCAGTCATGCTTTACTCTCACAAGGATTTTGCTTTGCCCGACTCCTCACCTCTCTCATCTCAACTTAATGTGTTTTTAAAGCAGGTCTTGCCACACGATGTGTTTGCTCACTTAATCGTGCTTGAGGTATCTGAAGAGTTTAGGGAAGAGTTGAGGGGCGAGTTAGTAAAACAAGGCATTGTGCTTAATGTGGCAGACGGAGCAGTGCTTAAGCGCCAGTGCGAGTATTTAGCGGGTCGTTTCTGTGCCAACGAAGGTTTGAAGCAGTTGGAGCACAAGTTTGCTATCGAGATAGCGAATAAAGAGGTTGCTACGGGTAAGAACCGAGAGCCCTTGTGGCCTCAAGGCGTGTTGGGTGCCATTAGTCACTCTAGTCGCTTTGCCATGGCTGTGTTGGTTCAAGATAAAGGTCGTTACCTAGGTATCGGAATCGATATTGAAGAAGAGATGACTGAGAGTTTGGCCCGTGATGTATCGGGTCAAATCATGACAGAGAAAGAAAAACGGCTGAATCATAAGCCTGATGACTTTGACAATAAAAGTTTTGTCACCTTGATTTTCTCAGCAAAAGAGTCGATTTTTAAAGCCTTGTATCTTAGTGTTGGCGAGTACTTTGGCTTTGAAGCCTGCGAGTTAATTAATTTTGATCCCATTGAAAAAAACTTAAAATTTCGCCTAGTTTCGTCTTTAAATCATGTTTGGAAAGCAGGTAAAGAGCTCAATGTGAGGTATTTTTCACTACCAATTGAGTTCGAAAAAATAACTGGTAGTCGAAGTTGGTTCACACTAGCTCTTTTCGATGGCAGGACTTGAAAGTTGAGAGAGAAGAAGCCTAATATTGTTATTAAACTTCATCTCCATAAGATTTAATTTACAACTGTTTAGTTGGCAGATCCTCAAGAATGTAGCTTACGATTGAGTCAATATATTTAGGCTCATCATTGGCATCATTCTTTGCGAATATAGTATTGAAGTTCCCGCCTACTGATTGGTCACTAACTGTGCCTGAGCGATTGTAATAACCTAATTGTTCACCATTACTAACTAAGCTTACATCTGCAAAATAGCTTAATTTCGCTAGAGCTGTTCCACCCCAAGAATAGATGCGCTCAATTCGAATATTCATTTTTACATCAACGCTATTTTTTGCATTAAGATCATTATCATTTAAATAATCTCTTACCTTGCTCCCTACGTACTGCTCAACTTCGGCATTAGACATGTAACCTGCACCAGTCGCTTTTATTTCGTTTTCGCTATTAATAGAAACTTGCACCTCTGAGTATTTAGCCGCTTCAGTTTCAAAGTAAGTTTGGCCAACATCAGTGTAGTTAACATTGGAACCACAAGCTGTTAATAATAAAGCTGTAGAGATTGCTGCGCATGTTTTAAACATTTAACTTCCTTATTTATATTACTTTTTTAAAAAACGCTTACTATGCGTAGCAATTTAATCTTCAATTGAATGAGATTCAACTCAATTTACGAAACGTTTCATTTCTCTAAATTAGTTATAACTAATTAATTTTGATAGTAGTTTAATGACTAATTGTGTTGTTTGTAGTTGCTGTGAAGGTAAGTTTTAGATTTGAGAATTTTGGATAACCTATGCCTTTAATAAAAAGTATTATCAATTGCTTTTGGATGTCAGACTGATTTAATATTGCGCGAATGATAATTATTATCAATAAAAGCTAAACTTAATAAGGATGATGAAAGACAATGGCTATCCCAAGAATTGCTCAGTATGAACTGCCTGCAACAGAAACCTTTCCTGCGAATAAGGTTAAATGGACAATTGACCCAGAAAAGGCAGTGCTGCTTGTTCATGATATGCAAGATTACTTTGTGAATTTCTTTGATACACAAGCCAGCCCTGTGCCAGCCCTTGTTGAAAATATTGCGAAACTGAAGAAAGTCGCTAAAGCCGCTGGTATTCCTGTCATTTATACGGCGCAGCCAGCAAACCAAGATTTAGAAGAACGAGCATTACTTACAGACTTTTGGGGGCCAGGCTTAAAGCAAGATACCCAAGTTATCGAGGCGTTAGCGCCAGAAAGTGATGACATTCAATATACTAAATGGCGTTACAGTGCGTTTAAAAAGTCACCTTTGCTAGATTTTCTTAAAGAAGAAGGTCGAGATCAGCTAATTGTGTGCGGAATTTACGGACACATAGGTGTGCAAGCAACAGCGCTGGATGCTTTTATGATGGATATAAAGTCTTTTGTTATTGGTGACGCGATTGCAGACTTTAGCTTGGAAGAGCATCAAGGCACACTGGGTTTTGTAACAGGACGCTGTGGTTCGGTGAAAAGCCTAGAACAGGCAGTGAGTGAGATCGCTAGTTAAAAAAATACCTAGGGAAGATGACAAGCTTCTTTGGTTTGTTCACCTTCCCTAGAAATAGCTGCTCTTTAATAGCAGCTTTATTTCCCCCTTTCTTTATTCTTCTTATAGTGTTCTTTACTCATTGATTTAAAAAGGTGTTTTACTGTTTTAGGTAGACTCTCCTTGTCTCTTTAACAGCATTGATTATTAGGGGTAAGGCATCGGATAACTCGATTGGCCGAGCCAGTTGCTCATCTTTCTGGTGATCTGATAACTCTGGTTTAAGGACAAGAAATGCATGGTAAATAGGTAAAAAGTAGCTTCTTAAGTAGGTGTTTTTCTCACTATTTTCAGACATAAGCCGATCAAAAAAATCCCACTCCTTTTTGGCTATTAAAAGGAGTAATAACTCCATTAACCAAGTCTCTTCTAACGTCCATTCAGCTTCTATATTTATCCTTTCTTGCTCATTTTTTAGGGTCTTGAATTTGAGGTAACTCATTAATAAAGAATGAGATTGCTTACGACAGCCTTCTAATAGGGTGGCAAAGCTTGCTTGGATTAAGAGCAAAGGAGAGGTCTCTTGCGCCTGCACAATGACGACTTGCATGGATAGCCGGTAAGCCTGCTTTGTTTCTTGTGCATGACTGAGATATAGGGAGACCAGCTTATCTTCAACGTTAAAACCCTTAGATTGAGCCAGTTGGCAAATGGCTAACTTGATACGATAAGCAAGGTTGGCCTCAAGTTCTGTATTAGCTAAATCAAATAGGCTCAATAAACCTAGGTAAGCCTGCTCATAACCCTTGCTTGCAGCGGTTAATAAAAAACTTAAGCGCTCGCCCGGTAAGTGCGCCTTAAAGTATTGGCTAGCACTGTCGCAGTAGGCTTGGCCGTCTATTTCACCTTCGCCTTGTTGTAAAAATGCATGATGAAATAATGCTTCTAGCTCTGTCTGGCTAACATCTTCATTTGTTTTAAGAGCTTCCTGATAAGCCAGTGATTGCAAGCGAGAGCGAACCACTGTGTTATTTTGTTGAACCTTGTATTCGTCCATATAGGGAATCGACAGACTGAAATAACTTAGCGTATTAAGGCTGTGGGTAATTAACGTTTGTGTTTGTGGAGAAGAAAAGCGCATTAAGTAACTGATATGAAAGCGCTTGTCCGTGATTCGGTAAAAGAGATTTTTATTTTGGCTGGGGATTTTCTCTACCCAAGTTTGTTTTTCTAGCTGGGTTAATTGGGCCGAAATCGTTTTACTGGCAAGATCACACTCTTGAGTAAGCTGGGCTACCTTGATGGCCTGCCAATGGCTGGCTAGGGTATGCACTATTAGCTGTTGCTGAGAGGAAAGGTGCTGCATTTTAAAGTCATATTGAGCCTGATAATGACGTAATACATAACGCAAATAGTGATGACTGGTTTGTAGGCTGGTATCTAATAAGGCTTGGGAAAAATACTCTAGTGTTTGAGCGTTGGCATGGCCAAAACGCCTTACCGCCTCTAACTTGTTAGCTGTAAAGTTGAGGCAGTTTTGCTCAACTTGATATTTTTGCTCTACGTTGACCTGTCCCTCACTAGATTGTCCCTCGCTTGATTGCTTCTCACTCGATTGATTCTTCAGGGCCTTGTTAGCTTGGCTTGGCGCTTTATGCAGCATGTCTTTATGAAGCAAACTAATCAGTAGTTTATAGGCCAATGTCTTGTCTAATTGTGGGATATCCAAGCTGACAAAGGGTTGGGCTAATTGGCTATCCTTCTGACAACTGGCAATCAAGCGATAATATGGCTGTTCAATCGTTAGTATATTTTTGACAAAAAATAAATTGTCAGATTTATCTAGTTGTTTTAAAAGAATATCTAAGTTGTCTATCAAGAGAATCAGTCTGCTATTGGTGTTGTTTATCTCTTCAATCAGACTAGGCCAGCTAATGTTTTCTTTAGGGTGGAAGTGTTCAGCTAGTTCTATTGAATGGGTGCTTCTTAATTTACTTCTGATACGTGAGCATAGATCCTTGATAGAGCGAATACCGTATTCATATTCGTTAAGCCTCACTATGAGAGACGTTTTCGTATTGGGCTCTTGGCTTGAGGTTTGATTCCCGTTTTCTGTCAAATGCTGAGCCAGCTGTTTGATTAAAAGGCTTTTACCTGCGCCTTTATAGCCCCGTATTAATAGGTGTTCTTGCTCTTTTATCTGACTGCGTTTGCTAGTGCCTAGGTGCACTAAAAAGCGTTTCGCTTTTTGGTAAATAATTGAAAATAAAGAAGAATAAATACTGACCTTAGATAGGTCTTCTTGTTCTTCACTCTTATCTTTAGTGGGCTTGGTTAATAATGGCATGCCTCATCCCTGATCTGGATTTTAGTACCCAATACAGCTTTCAAATGTGGCTAGAACGCCAAACCTGAAAAGGAATACAGATGAGATAAAGCTAGTTGGCAAAATATTTATTGTCAAAAAAATAAAATGAATTTTGACAATAAATATTTTGTTAATGATTTTTGATGGTCTTTGCTCTCTATTAGAGCTTGAAAGCATTCACTAAGGATTTTTGCTTGCTTGCTAAGCTTTCTAAGTCTTGGCTGTGTTGGTTATTGGCTTGAGAGGATTGCGCAATATCATCTGCTACAGTCACAATGCGTTGGATATTTTCATTAATAGAGTCCACTTGTGTGTTTTGCACTTGGACAGCTTCACTGATGGATTGGTTGGATGCATTGACTGCATTGATGGCTTCACTGAGCTCACTATAAGAGGCGTTAATTTGCTCGGCGATATTGGCCATGGATTCGGTTTCTGACTGGCTGGTGGCCATTGCCTTGAGTACTTGGTCCGCACTTTGTTTTAGCTGTTCGACAATGCTTTCAATATCATGAGTGGCAGTTTGAGTGCTGCTGGCCAAGGTTCTTACTTCATCTGCGACAACGGAAAATCCACGGCCATGCTCACCAGCACGGGCGGCTTCGATAGAGGCATTTAGTGCTAGCAGGTTTGTTTGTGAGGTAATGTCTTGGATGCTGCTGACAATATCCCCTATACCTGCAATTTCTTTAACTAAAGAAGCAATGGATTGATTGGCTTGCTGCATTTCAATGCCCATTCTGTCTGCCGATAGTTTGTTATTGTTAATACTTTGACTATTTGCTTGCGCCAATTTATGCAAATGCTGTACTTCTTGGTTAGAGGTCTGAGCATGATTAGCTACCTGGCTAGCGCAGTTATGAAGCTCTTCAATGGAGCTTTTCATATCATTGGTTTCTTGGTGCTGATAGCTAATCTGTTTGTCGGTTTTTTGGTTATTGGAACTCGTTTTTTGACTAACCCCAGCAACCTCTTCTGAAACATTCGCAAGTTGCTGAATAATATCAATAAGCTTGTTTCTTAATGTATTTATTTGAGTGGCAATTTGGCCAAATTCATCGGTTTTGTTGAGATGGATATTGTTAGTTAAATCCCCTTGAGTCATTTTCGCTAGATTCTTCATGATTAAAGATAAGGGGCGTCTAATGCTATTTACTGTCGAGAAACCAATAAAGAGTGCAGCACTAAATGAAATTACCAAAAAGATGGTTTGTATTTGGCTGTAGTTCTGATTGCTACTGACGGTGGATTCGTAGGTTTGCTGAGACAGGCTCTTAATTGCTTGGCTTAATTGAGAGAAGTGAATGTCTGCTAAATTTACTTGTTCGGCAAGAGATTTTTGTAAATTCACGCTGCGATTCTGCTGGGCTATCACTGGCGCTAGCTTGGCGTATACACCGTCTGGGTCTTTTAGAGTGAAGTCCATGAAGTCGATATAAAACTGCATCCTATCGAGAATGAGATCGCGATAGCTGCCTAACTCTTTTAAAGTGTTTAACATGGCGGCATATCTGTCTGTTTGTAGTGCTAGTACGCGTTCATATTCAAATTTGTCACTAATGGCCAAGGTGATATTGATATCGCCAACAAACTCACTGTTGATTTGATCCATAAATTGAAAGCTAAAACGGTCAGATAAGGCCTCATCTGGGCTTAAATCTAGCGTTAGTTCTTCTACATCCGAATTATAAAATTCCCATTCTTCTTTGAAATTCTCTAAGGCAGAGACGAGTGCTGCCTCTTGGCTGCTTTTAAGGTTGTTGTCATTCTGTAGCATTAAACCTAAGCCAAAGGTTTGCTCGCTGGCAGGGAGAGCCAAAGCTAGCTGGTCTTCTAATTCGGGGTAATCAATTAGCTGTTGTTCAAGTAATGTTTGCGTTTGGCTAAATTGGTTTCTAATCTCTTCAAAGTCAGTCTGAATGCTTTGTCTTTGCGTCGCTTCTGTGGTGGACAAGTGCTGCATAGTGAGCTTATTTGCCTGTAGTAGCTGCTTGGATAACTGGTTGATGTTATTGCTAATAGGCATCAAGGAATCGAGCTGGAATGCTTGCTGGGACAAGAGACTTGCTTGATTCATAAAGCTCACAACCGCTTGGGAAAGCATGAGCAATAACAAGATAATAAAGCCAATAACGGTTTTTTGGACAACAGTAACTCTCATCTTAGGACCCACCTATCGACAATTGGAAGCAAACACCTTGTTTAACGTATATGAGTTATAAGGGATAAAAAAAGGCGTAACCCAGAGGGTTACGCCTTCTTAGTTAGCTGCGGCTTGGCACAGGCCTTTCGAGAATAGATTGGCTTTTTTCATTGAATAAGTAGCAATGAGAAAGTTGTGCACCAACATCAATGAGATCACCGTGTCGGCTTAAGTCATTACCTGATACTTCAAGGGTTAAACTCTTACCTTGGTAGCTAGCATATAAGAAACTCACGCCACCTAAATGTTCTGCTACATCTACTGACACTTGGATTTTAAAGCTAGAGTCTTCGTCATGAGCGGTTAGGTGTTCTGGACGAACGCCGACTTTGACCTTGTCGCCAACACTACAAGTATTCGCGATAGCTGGCAGGGTAATCTGTTGATCACCAATGCTGATAGTGAGGTCTTGTGCATTGACGGCACTGACTTTAGCATCTAAGAAATTCATTTTTGGTGAGCCAATAAAGCCGGCAACAAATTCATTTACTGGATTATGGTAAAGAGCCATAGGTGAGCCTACTTGCTCAACATTACCGTCTTTAAGAACAACGATTTTGTCGGCCAGTGTCATCGCTTCAACCTGATCATGGGTGACATAAACCATGGTGGCACTAAGCTGTTGGTGTAACTTAGCAATTTGAATACGCATATCGACACGTAATTCAGCATCAAGGTTAGAAAGAGGCTCATCAAACAAGAAAACTTTTGGTTCACGCACAATGGCACGACCAATTGCAACCCTTTGTCTTTGTCCACCTGAAAGCTGTTTTGGCTTACGGTTAAGCATAGATTTAAGCTGCAAAATGTCTGCTGCATGGCTTACCCTTTCTTTGATTAAAGCTGGGTCAGCGCCATTCATACGAAGGCCAAAACTCATATTCTCCTCAACAGTCATATGAGGATAAAGGGCATAAGATTGGAAAACCATGGCAACACCGCGGTCTGCGGGAGCGACTTGGTTCATATTGACATCGCCGATTAGCAAATCGCCGTCAGTAATATCTTCAAGTCCTGCAATAAGCCTTAAAAGAGTCGATTTACCACAGCCTGATGGGCCAACAAAAACAACAAATTCGCCGTCTTGTAAGTCCAGATCTACCCCGTGTATGGTTTCAACTTCATTAAAACGCTTGATGACATTTTTTAATTTTATGGTTGCCATTTTCTGTTAAACCCTAATAGTTTTGCTTGATTAAAGCGTGACGCCTTTAGCTCAACATCACGCGGAGGCCATGGCCCCCATACGTTTGGATACTTCTTGACAGGCTTCTTTTATGCGTTTTTGAAATAATTCAAAACGCTCATCATTTACCCTAAAAACAGGTGCTGTGATACTTAGCGCTGCAATCGGTTCGTTGCGATAATTAAAAATCACTGAAGCCGCACATTGAATGCCTTCTTCGTGTTCCTGCATATCGAGGGACACGCCAGTTTGGCGAATCTTTTCTAATTCATTTCTTAGTTTTTCTTCTGTATCAAGTGTGGTGTCTGTGTGCTTGATAAAGCTTTGCTTGCTAATGGTGTCTGCCAATTCTTCTTCACCTAGGTAGGCAATCATCGCCTTGCCCACACCCGTACAATAAGCTGGGCCTTTTTTACCTACCGCTGAGAATAAGCGAAGGCTTTTTTGGCTTTCCACCTTATCTATATAAATCACTTCGCTTCTATCCAGTACGGCAAGGTGAATAGTTTCACCGGTCTCTTGCCAAAGAGCTTTCATTTGGTCAGCAGCTAGATCACGGATATCCATGCTAGACCAAGCTTTATGAGCAAGTTCCAGCAGGCCGTAACCTGGATGATAAAGCTGTGAGTGATCTTCAAAGCGAACTAGGCCTTCATCGACTAAGGTATTGAGTATGCGGTGGGCGGTGGCTTTAGGTAATTCAGAGCGTTCCACTAGGTCTGCAAAGCGCATTGGATCTTGGGCACAACACACTTCTTTTAAAACCATAAGGGCTTTGCTTAGCGAAGAGCCGCCGGACTTAGCGTCGGTATCAGCCATTCTTTTCTCCTTAAAATTCGGTTTATGAAAGTGGTGCTTAGTATCTACTCTTGCGCTGAATATGGCTAGCAAACCTAATTAATAAAAGTGACATATTTAAACAAAAAACAAAAAATGAAACTCCATTCCATTATTTGTACTAAACATGAGAATGTCAAGATACTAGGGAGAATTTTAAAACTTGCAAAAATTGAAACTATGTTCCATTATTTGATTTTAAGTGATGTCAGGCGTCTTTTAAGGGCATCAAATAATGATAAAAATAAGAGGTGATTTCTTCATGCAGAAGCTCCACAGCAGACAGCAGCAATGGATGCCTGTGCTATTTTTAGCACCTGCACTCATAATGTTTGTGGTTTATGTGATCTTGCCCATCTGTCAAAGCGTATTATTAAGCTTTTATGAATGGGACGGTTTGGGTGATAAGACCTTTGTAGGTTTGGATAACTATTTTGAACTGTTTGAAGATGAACAGTTTTGGTTAGCTTTGAAAAACAACATCTATTGGATGGTGTTTTACATGTTAGCACCGCCTTTGGGTTTGGCTGTTGCCTTATTTTTGAATCAAAAAGTCTTAGGCATTCGATTAGTTAAATCCCTCTTTTTCTTCCCTTTTGTTATCTCTCAAGTTGTTGTTGGTCTTGTGTTCGCTTGGTTTTACGACCCAAGTTACGGCTTGTTTAACATTGCCCTTACCAGTTTAGGCTTTGAGCCTATTGCTGTGTTATCCGATGAGAATTGGGTGACCTTTGGCATTATCGCAGCAGGTCTTTGGCCACAAATCGCTTACTGCATGATTCTTTATCTCACAGGCTTAAATAACCTAAGTCCAGACCAATTAGAAGCAGCTCGTCTTGATGGGGCGCACGGTTGGAAAATGCTTTGGCATGTGATCTTGCCTCAATTAAAACCAGCGACTTTTATCGCAATCGTTGTCACTGTCATTGGAGCTTTGCGTAGTTTCGACTTGGTGGCGACCATGACGGCAGGTGGACCTTTTGGTTCATCAAATGTACTTGCCTATTTCATGTATGAGCAGTCTATTTTCAATTATCGCGTCGGTTACGGTGCTGCTATTGCAACTGTCTTGTTCCTAATTATGGATGTTTATATTGCCTACTTCCTATGGCGCATGCTGAAGAGTGAGAAAGCCTAATGTTTCCAACTCCAATAGAAAAATTATCAAAATCGGTCAATATCAGTTATCGCGCTGCGATCTGGGTTGCCCTTATTCTGTGGCTATTGCCTTTAATTGCGGTAATGATGACATCAGCTCGCTCTGTTGCTGATATTAATATGGGTAACTACTGGGGCATTCCCGAGCAGTGGATGATACTTGAGAACTACACTCAAGTTTTCACCTCGACGCCAATGGCGCGTTACCTTTTGAACTCCATCATGATTACTGTGCCTGCTGTTATCGGTGCCGTTGCTATCTCTACTTTGGCGGGTTATGCCTTAGCTAAGTTTAAGTTTCGCGGTAATGTCCTTTTGTTTGCGACCTTTATTGGTGGCAACTTTGTACCCTTTCAAATTCTGATGATTCCTGTACGTGACCTGACTATCTCTATGGGTCTATACGATACAGCGACAGGTTTGATTTTGTTCCATGTGGCCTTCCAAGCCGGTTTTTGTACCCTCTTTATGCGTAACTTTATTGTTGGTTTACCTGATGAACTGATAGAGGCAGCGCGTGTTGAAGGGGTAAGTGAATGGAAGATCTTCTGGCATGTGGTTTTACCGCTAGTACGACCTGCGATTGCAGCCTTGTCTGTTCTGATCTTTACCTTTATTTGGAATGATTATTTCTGGGCATTAGTGCTAGTACAAAGTGATGAAGTACGACCAGTGACTGCCGGCATTAGTGCTTTGATGGGACAATGGTTAGCTTCTTGGCAGCTGATTTCTGCAGGGTCAATTGTTGCGGCATTACCGCCTGTTATTCTTTTCTTCGCCATGCAAAAACACTTTATCGCAGGCCTGACACTCGGCGCGACTAAGGGTTAATGCTATGACAAATACACAAACGAACTTGCAATCTGATTTTCTTCGACAAGATGTGGCAGGTAAAGCCCTAGTCATTTATTGTCCTCAAGAAGGTGCGCCCGAACTTGTTTATTTTGCCACAAGTTTGCCGCTAGAGACTGATCTTGCTGCGCTAAGATTGAGCCAGCAAACCAGTATTCCACAGGCTATGTTGGATGAACCTGCACCTTTGTCTTTACTGCCAGAAGCGGGCAAGGGTTGGCAAGGCTCTCCTGCTATGGAGATTGCCGCGAACGACAGGCCAACTTGGGCACCACGTTGGTCCTTAGATAAGGTATTAAGCCGTGATGCGGGTTATCAGCTTTTTTTGTCTGATAATCTTGCTCAATTAAGTGTCTGCCTAAGTTTAGGCTTAACTCAAGAAGGTATGTTCAAGCAAAGCCTGAGAGTGACTAACTTAGGTGAAGGGGAGCTAGATGTTCAGCGTCTGGCTTTGACCATGCCAGTTCCCGTTCACTTTACCAAACGTATGAGCTTTTATGGGCGCTGGTGTCAGGAGTTTCAGCAACAGATTTCTCCATGGTTTGATACCTGGGTACAGGAAAACCGTGCTGGGCGTAATTCTCACGCAAATTTCCCTTCGCTGATTGTCGGAGATGAGTTTTTCTCTGAGCTTTCAGGGGATGTCTATGGTTTGCACCTTGCTATAAGTGGTAATCACAGATTAAAAGCAGATTACACCTTGGAAGGCCATAGATATGTGCAGGCAGAAGCGCTCTATTTAGCGGGTGAAATTAAGCTTAAAAAAGGTGAGTCAATCTCGACGCCAGACCTTTTAGTTAGTAACAGTGACGCTGGCTTAAACCCAATGAGTCAGGCGTTTCACCAACATGCTCGTAGTATTCTAAAGCTTGAAAAGCCAAGGCCTGTTCACCTAAATACTTGGGAAGCTTTTTACTTTGACCATGATATGACGCAGTTAAAAGCATTAGCTGATGCGGCGGCTGAGGTTGGAGTAGAGCGCTATATTTTAGACGATGGTTGGTTTAAAGGCCGTAATGGCGAAAGAGCTGCCCTGGGTGACTGGTATATAGATGAAGCGAAATACCCGCAAGGGTTAACGCCCCTCATTGACCATGTGAACAAGCTAGGGATGGAGTTTGGTCTTTGGTTTGAGCCAGAAATGCTGAACCCAGATTCAGACCTATATCGAGCACACCCTGATTGGGCCCTGCAATTAAGTGACTATTCTAATGTCATGGGCCGCTATCAAATGGTGTTGGATCTCGCTAATCCTGAGGCTTACCAATATATTCGCGAAAGACTTTTCAGCTTACTAGGCGATCACAATATTGCTTATGTGAAGTGGGATATGAACCGTGATTATAGCCAAGCGGGAACAGACCTTGCGCCTAAAGCTCATGCACAAGTGCAGGCCTTATATCGTTTATTTGGCGAACTTAATGAGGCTTTTCCACAGGTTGAGTTTGAATCTTGCTCTTCGGGTGGTGCTCGGGTTGATTTTGGTATCTTGGCTTACTGTAAGCGTTTTTGGGCATCAGATTGTAATGATGCTTTAGAAAGGCAATCTATCCAGCGTGGTTTTAGTTATTTCTTCCCACCGGAAGTGATGGGGTCTCATATTGGCCCTGATAAGAGCCACACAACCAGTCGTATTCATGATGTTAATTTTAGAGCAGGCACCGCCATGCTTGGGCATCTAGGTATCGAATGGAATTTGTTAGAAGCCAATCCAGAGCAAAAGGCGAATATTACCAGTTGGATAAACCATTATAAGTCGAATCGTGACTTGCTTCATAAGGGCAACAATTGGCGCTTACCAAGTGCTGATGGCTGTGCTCAAGCGAACTGGGCAGTGAATGATGCGGCGACTCAAGGTGTGCTGGTTTATTGCCAAATGACCATGCCAAAACAGGCGCAACCTTTACCGCTGAAGTTGCCTAATTTAGTTCCTACCCAAAATTATAGGGTCAAGGTGCTAGAGCATAGTCCTATTCCTAATCATTTAATGAAAGCTATGCCTGCTTGGTGGGGGCAAGACCTCATTCTCAATGGTGCCAGCTTAACCAAGCTAGGCCTGCAATTACCCATTTTAGACCCAGAATCTCTGCTGTTGCTGGCAATAGAAGCATGCTGAGTACGCTGTTTTAAGTATTCACGAGGAAAGATCAAATGACTGATAACAAGAAGCCATCCACACTAGAAGAATTAAATCTGGTTAACCTTGATGATGAGAAACCTAGCGCAGGTAAACCATTAAGAAGTCAGCAATGGTATGGCAAGTTAGATAAAGATGGCTTTATTCACCGTAGTTGGATGAAGAACCAAGGTTTACCTGATCATAGCTTTGATGGCAGACCGATTATTGGTATCTGTAATTCTTGGAGTGAGCTCACTCCTTGTAATGCTCATTTGCGTGAGCTGGCTGAATATGTGAAGCGTGGTGTATGGGAAGCCGGTGGTGTGCCACTTGAGTTCCCCGTGATGTCTTTGGGCGAAACCCAAATGAAGCCGACCGCTATGTTATTCCGTAACTTGATGAGCATGGATGTGGAAGAGTCTATGCGTGCTTACGGCATCGATGGCGTGGTGTTATTAGGAGGTTGTGACAAGACAACGCCTGCGCAACTGATGGGTGCCTGCTCGGTCGATTTACCTACTATCATAGTGTCTTCTGGCCCTATGCTAAATGGTAAGTATCGTGGCCAAGATATTGGTTCTGGTACCGATGTTTGGAAATTCAGTGAAGCAGTGCGTGGTGGACATATGAGCCTTGACGAGTTCATGCGTGCTGAGTCTGGCATGTCTCGTTCTCGCGGTACTTGTATGACGATGGGGACAGCCTCAACTATGTCTTGCTTGGTTGAAGCCTTGGGCATGTCTTTACCAGAAAACGGTACCTTGCCTGCAGTGGATGCAAGACGCCAAGCGCTTTCTCACCTTACCGGTCGACGTATTGTTGAAATGGTAAAAGAAGATCTAAAACCGTCTGATATTCTAACCAAGCCTGCGTTTGAAAATGCGATCCGAGCCAATGCTGCTGTGGGTGGTTCAACCAATGCTGTGATGCATTTATTAGCCATTGCTGGCCGTGTTGGTGTGGACTTAAGCCTAGATGATTGGGACAGAATTGGGGCTGAAATTCCTTGTCTTGTTGACCTAATGCCATCGGGTAAATATCTCATGGAAGACTTCCATTATGCTGGTGGCTTCCCTGCTTTGATTGAAAGAATGCGTCACCTCTTTGATATGGATACTAAGACTGTCACGGGTGTGAGCTTAGGCGAATCTATGCAAGGAGCTGAGTGCTTCAATGACGATGTGATTAGAACCTTAGATAATCCATTGAGAGAAAAAGCAGGTATTGCTGTGTTACGCGGTAACCTGTCACCGCTGGGTGCCATCATTAAACCAAGTGCTGCTACGCCTGCTTTGTTACAGCACAAGGGTAAAGCCGTGGTGTTTGAAAACATTGAAGATTATAAAGCCCGCATTGATGACCCTGAGTTAGACATAGATGCGAACTCAATCATGGTACTCAAAGGCTGTGGTCCTAAGGGTTATCCCGGTATGCCTGAAGTGGGCAACATGGCACTACCAAGCAAGTTATTAGAGCAAGGTATTACCGATATGGTGCGTATCAGTGATGCCCGTATGAGTGGCACAGCATTTGGTACCGTGGTGTTACATGTTGCACCAGAATCGACTATTGGTGGCCCTTTAGCCTTAGTTGAAAATGGTGACGAGATCTCCTTAGATGTGGCGGGTCGCAGTCTACATTTGCATATCTCAGATGAAGACATGCAAGCCCGTAAAGCCAAATGGCAGCCGGAAGAAAGTGAATATCATAGGGGTTACGCCAAGCTTTATATCGACCATGTTCTACAGGCTGACCAAGGGGCTGACCTTGACTTCCTAGTAGGTAAAAGTGGTTCTGTTGTCAAAAGGGAGTCTCATTAATGTCCCAAGCTCAAATAGAAAATTCAACCCATTACCCTAGTTTGGATGGACGCCATGTTTTAGTGACTGGTGGTGCATCGGGAATAGGGGAAGCCTTGGTTATTGCTTTGGCAAAACAAGGCTGTGCTGTGAGCTTCTTTGATATTGATGAAGAGGCCGGTAACAAGCTCGCCCAAAGCCTTAACTCTCAATCTCTAAAGGCGCATTTTGAGCTGGTGGATCTCACTGATATTGAGATGCTAAAAAGCAAAATACAAGCAAGACTTGATGACTGGGGAGCGATTCGTGCCTTAGTTAATAATGCCGCGAATGATCATAGACATACTTTGGCAGAGTTAAGCTCAGATGAGTTTGATCAATGTATGGCGGTTAATTTGAAACACCACTTTTTTGCGGCACAGAAAGTGGCACCACTTATGGCTGAAGCCGGTGGTGGCAGCATTATTAATATGAGTTCTAACTCTTGGATGTTAGGCCTAAGTGGTTACCCAGGTTATGTCACAGCAAAAGCAGGCATAAGTGGTTTAACCAAGGGGTTAGCACGAGAGCTCGGACCAACTAAGGTACGAGTCAATACCGTACTACCTGGTTGGGTCATGACAGAGAAACAAAAAGCCCTTTGGCTGACGCCAGAGGCAGAAGTTGAGTTAATGCAGCAACAAGCATTACAGGAAAAGATTCAGCCAGAAGATGTGGCGGATCTTGTGCTCTTTTTGGCAGCCGATGATAGCCGCATGATTACTGGGCAAAGCCTGGTGGTAGATGGTGGCCGTTTATGAAAACAGGGTCTCAGGAATCAGCGCGAGTACAGGATTATCTCTGTATTGCTGTTGATTGGGGAACGTCAAATCTACGTGCTTATTTGCTTGATCACGATGGCAACTCCCTCGATCACAGGGAGAGTAATAAAGGCATTCTAAATGTTGTACCTGGCCAGTTTGAAACCGTGCTGACTAATTTAGCGGGCGACTGGTTTCAGCAAGGTTTGCCTATTTTGATGGCCGGCATGGTAGGCAGTCGCACTGGTTGGCAAGAAGTTGAATATCAAACTTGCCCGCTTAGCCTAGATACCTTAGGTGAAAAACTGCACTGGTTAGAGACGGATCTAGATTGCCCTGTGGCCATCGTACCTGGCTTACAAGGACTTGGTATCAGTGGCAGTAACGACATAATGCGTGGTGAAGAAACCCAGTTATTAGGTGTGCTTGATTGGTTACAAAGCCAGCAATCCGATGAAGATGTTTTGTGCTGCATGCCGGGTACTCACTGTAAGTGGGTGCGTATTGAGAAAGGGCAAATCAAACAATTTTCTACCACTTTCTCTGGTGAGCTATTTGCCAATATCAATCGTGATTCCAGCTTGGTCAGAGGTTTACCTAGCTCAGAAACCTTAGATGCTGAGGCCTTTAAATTAGGTTTAGCTACCAGTCAGCAACAAGGTGGACTATTGCACCATCTCTTTAGTGTGCGCAGTAATTACATCAGTAATGAGCTTAGCCCTGATCAAGTGCGGGATTACTTGTCTGGTGTTGTCATAGGTCATGATGCAATGGACATGTTAAAGGCTATTTCGATACAAGCTTCTAACACTGAAAAGGCTGAAAAAGTACATCTTATTGGTAGTCGAGCTCTGTGTGATAGATATGCCATCGCCTTGGAATTTTTTGGGGTGGAACATCTTTTTATTGAGGCGGGAGAAGCCAGTATTCGCGGCCTCAAGTGTTTAGCAGAGCAAAACCAAGGCTGCTTTCAAACTTATAACCAAGAACGAAATTTAGGGGAGTGTAATCAATGAAAGACTTTTCAACATTAATGGCCCAATTACCTATGGTTGCTATTCTTAGAGGAATTAAACCGGAAGAGGTATTGGGCCATGCTGAAGCTTTGATTGACGCAGGCTTTAGTATTTTGGAAGTGCCTCTTAACTCGCCTGAGCCTTTTAAAAGTATTGAAATGCTACAGCAAAAATATGGTGATAAAGCTTTAATTGGTGCTGGTACTGTAATGCGTAAAGAACAAGTTGAGAAGCTTGTCGAAATAGGGGCTGGACTTATGGTTTGCCCGCATACGGATGTGGAGCTGATTCGAACTGCAAAAGCGTCAGGTTTATATGCTTTCCCTGGTTTCTTTACCGCTAGCGAAGCTTTTGCGGCAATGGAAGCTGGAGCGGATGCGATTAAGCTTTTTCCCGCTGAGGCTATGACATCACCGAAAGTCATTTCTGCTATATGTGCGGTTGTCCCAAAAAGTGTTCGAATTTGCCCAGTAGGTGGTGTAACACCTGACAATATGAGCGCTTATATTGATGCGGGCGCTCAGGGGTTTGGCTTAGGGTCTGCCTTGTATAAGGCAGGTCAAAGCGTGGCGACTACATCTGAAAATGCCAAAGCATTTGTTGCTGGTTGGCAGGCTATTTCTGAGGCAGCACGCTAATGTTATCCATGACCTCTGTGAGTATTAAGCAGCACCAATTGGCCGAAGGGCCATTTTGGTGTCAGCGCAGCCAAGCTTTATATTGGGTGGACATTCTAGGACAAGAAGTCTGGTGTTGGCATCAGTCCAGTGGATTAAGAAAAAGTTGGCGCTTCGATCAAAAAGTCTCAGCGGTATTCACTACTCAAAGTTACCGCTTATTACTTTGTCTAGCAGACGGCGTTGCTTATTTTGATCCTGAAACAGAAGTCTTAGAGTATCTGTGCAAGCTTGATGAAGATAGACCTAATAATCGTCTTAATGATGCTAAGTGTGATCAGGATGGTGTGCTTTATGTTGGCTCTATGGATGATGATGAAACACTAAAAACGGGCCGTCTTTGGCAAGTTGATCAAACGGGTCAAAAGACCTGTTTATTAGATGATATTGGCATTTCCAATACGCTTGCTTGGGACTACTCTCGCGAGCGTTTCTATTTTGCTGACTCAATGAAAGGGGAAATACATGCTTTCCCTTGGCCTAACTTTCGAGATGTAAGAAGTGATGCTGCTTTTGTCAAAACACCAGAGGGCTTTGGTCCAGATGGCTCTTGTTTAGATGCTGATGGCAATCTGTGGAATGCCATGTGGGGCGCAGGAAAAGTAGTGTGCTATACCCCAGAAGGGGTGACAAAGCATGTTATTGATCTGCCTTTTAAGTGCCCAACAAGCTGTGCCTTTGGCGGAGAGAAGGGGGATATTTTATTTGTCACTTCAGCCAGTGTAGGTGAGGCAAACCCTGCGGATAAGCCTTTTGCAGGACAAGTCATCGCCATTAATTTATTTAAAACCTTAGGCATAAACGTAAGTGGCGCGCCGGGCCAAGCGTTTGCTGGAGCATAAAGTATGAAATTAGGTGTTTGTTATTACCCTGAGCATTGGCCTAAATCTCGTTGGCAGACTGATGTTAAAGCCATGGTTGAGATAGGCATTGAGTATGTGCGTATTGGTGAGTTCAGCTGGAGTCGCCTTGAAGGTGTTGAGGGTGAATATACCTGGGATTGGTTAGACGATGCTCTGGAAGTCTTAGGGAATGCTGGACTTAAAGTGATTTTAGGGACACCAACAGCCACACCACCTAAGTGGCTGGTGGATAAGCATCCTAGTATGCTCGCTTGTGATGAAGCAGGCCAACCAAGAGGTTTTGGTTCTCGTCGTCATTATAG
This sequence comes from Marinomonas sp. S3726, assembly GCF_000967665.1. Classification (NCBI taxonomy): domain Bacteria; kingdom Pseudomonadati; phylum Pseudomonadota; class Gammaproteobacteria; order Oceanospirillales; family Oceanospirillaceae; genus Marinomonas; species Marinomonas sp. S3726. The sequence goes on from NZ_JXYC01000004.1 coordinate 346,142, forward strand.
CTTTGCGAGCCTTGATTACCGCCAAGAGTGTCGTCGAATTGTGACGGATATGGCTAAGCGTTACGGTGCTCATGATGCGATTGTCGCTTGGCAAACGGATAATGAATACGGTTGTCACGATACTATTTTAAGTTATGCCGATGTGGATCTTGCTGCCTTTAAAGTTTGGTTAGCAGAGAAATATTCAAATATTGAGGCCCTCAATCAGGCTTGGGGTAATGTTTTCTGGAGCATGGAATATGCAAGCTTTGACGAAATTGAGCTGCCTAATCTGACGGTTACAGAGGCTAATCCTGCCCATAGATTAGACTTCCATCGCTGTTGTTCTGACCAAGTGGTTGCCTATAACAAGTTACAAGCCGATATCTTGCGTGAGTATTCTCCAGGGCGAGATCTGGTACATAACTATATGGGGTTCTTTACCGCTTTTGACCATCACAAGGTGGGGCAAGATCTAGATGTAGCAAGTTGGGATACTTATCCCCTTGGCTTTCTTGATCAAGAAGCGATTTACCAAGACGAAGAAAAACAAACGTATTTACGTACAGGTCATCCTGACTTTGGTGCTTTCCATCACGATTTATATCGTGGCTGTGGTAAAGGGCGCCTTTGGATTATGGAACAACAGCCGGGGCCGGTTAACTGGGCTCCCCATAACCCAACCCCTGCCGATGGTGCGGTAAGACTTTGGACTTGGGAAGCCTTTTCCCATGGGGCTGAATTAGTCTCTTATTTCCGCTGGCGACAAGCCCCATTTGCCCAAGAGCAAATGCATTCTGGTTTATTAAGGCCTGATGCTTCTAAAGCAGAAGCGGCTTTTGAGGCTCAGCAAGTTTCCGATGAAATTAATCATTTAAGCCAGCAATTGGGTCTAGATAAGGATGAACTAGAAGCTTTGCCAAGTGCCGGTAGCGTTGCTTTGATGTTTGATTACGATGCCTGTTGGGCGTTGGATATTCAGCCTCAGTCTCAGGCATATCGTTATTTGTTCTGGTGTTACCGTGTTTATGAATCTCTAAGAGAGCTTGGTTTAAGTATCGATATTATCTCGCCTAAGAGTGATTTGAGTGCTTATAAAATGTTGGTATTACCAGCGCAGGTCGTGATTGATGACATGCTGCAAAAGGCGCTTGATAAATTTGAAGGTGTTTTATTGGTTGGACCGCGCTCTGGCAGTAAAACGTCTGATTATCAAATTCCAGATGAACTGGCGCCTGGCAAACTACAAACATTAATGCCGCTTCAAGTTGAGCGAGTTGATGCCTTACCTGAGCATACCCAGCCCTCTGTTAATGGTGCTTGGGGGCAAGGTCAGCTTAAACATTGGCGTGAGCAAATAAATACTGAGTTAGCCGTTCATCTTGAGGATGAACAAGGTCAGCCTGTTCTTGTGGGTGAGGATAAGCGTTTTTATTTAGGTGCTTGTTTGGACAAGGCCTTGTTAAAAAGCTGTTTTGAAAAGCTTGCGGGACAGGCGGAATTACCTGTCTATTATTTACCTAAAGGTGTGCGAATGCGCCATCGCGGCAAGCTGATATTTGTCTTTAATTACGGACAAAGCGCAGCGAATTATGTGCCATTAGGGGCAACTTGCTTGATTGGACAAGCCCAGGTTGCGCCGGCGGGTATCAGTATCTGGTTGAAATCGTAAAAATGTACAAAAAATAAACTGAAACTGGGTTTCATTTATTGACGAAAGTGAAAATTTACTTAATACTGAAACCGTGTTCCGTTTTATAAAAATAAAAGTGAGGATCTACTCAACATGAAAACCATTAAGTCTTTAATTGCTGGTACAGCTATGGCTGCAGCAGCTTGGTCGGTACAAGCGGGTACGCTTGTCATTAACTCAGACCAGGCCGATCCAGCGCCGAAAAAAGCTTTTGCTGAAATCGTTGAAAAATTTACCGCTGAAAATCCGGATGTCGAAATTAAGTACAACTTATACGACAAAGAAGGTTATAAAACGGCAATACGAAACTGGTTAGCAACGTCTCCACCAGATTTGGTTTTCTGGTATGCGGGTAACCGTATGAAGACCTTTGTTGAACGTGGCATGTTTGAAGATGTGAGTGATATTTGGGATAGCGAAGATCTTCACTCAAGCATGAGCACAGCAGAAGCTGCCATGACAATTGATGATAAACAATGGGGTATTCCATACACTTATTACCAATGGGGCGTTTACTATCGTAAAGATATCTTTGAAGCTCGCGGCCTAAGTGAGCCAAAAACATGGGATGAGTTTTTAGCTGTCTCTGCGGCATTGAAAGCAGATAAAATTGCTCCGATTGCGATCGGTACAAAATACCTTTGGACTGCGGCGGGTTGGTTCGATTATCTGAACTTACGTACTAATGGTCTGCAATTTCATATTGATCTAATGGATGGCAAAATCCCTTACACAGACGAACGTGTACGTAAAACTTTCGAGAACTGGAAGCAATTGGTTGAACCTGGTTATTTCTTAGAAAACCATGCTTCATACTCTTGGCAAGAAGCTCAGCCATTTATGTATAACGGTGATGCTGCTATGTACTTAATTGGTAATTTCATTACGCCTAACTTCCCGAAAGAGTTGGATGGCAAAATGGGATTCTTCCAATTCCCACAAATTGATCCAAGTATTCCTATGGCAGAAGATGCGCCTATGGATACAGTGCATATTCCTAGCAAAGCTAAGAACAAAGAAGACGCTCGTAAGTTCTTGAAATTTATGGCGCGAGCTGACAACCAAACTTTGGTTAATGCTGCCTTGTTACAAATACCGCCGCATAAGGATGCGCAAGCTGTTGATAACTACTTCCTTAATAAAGGTGTGAATATGTTATCAAATGCTGCGGGTACTGCTCAGTTCTACGACCGAGATACTGCTCCGAGTATGGCGAAGGAAGGTATGAAAGGTTTCCAAGAGTTTATGGTTAAACCTGAGCGTTTGGATGCGATTTTGAAGCGTCTTGAGAAAGTGCGTAAGCGTACTTTTAAAGTGAAATAAACTTTCATTTGTGATGCAAAAGCAGTGCTCTATTAGAGTGCTGCTTTTTGTCGTTTTAGGGCAGTATAAAATGCTCTCACCTTATTAGCTGCTCTGTTTAATTGAATATTTAGTAATAAGCTTTTTATTAGGTTGAAGGCTAATTGATTGGAAATTAGCTTGAAAATGCGCAAAGAACTTACTAAGTCACCTTAAATGTTACAAAATAAGCATAGTTAGATCAGGCTTTTTGATAAATACTTAGAACCTGAATCAATGTAAGGTAATTGTTATGAAAGAGCGTGTTTTATTTACAGTCTCTCTTATTCTATCAAGTATGTTTTGCTCTGTTCATAGCATGGCAGCAAGCTTGGTGTTTACTTCTAATTTACCCGACATATTGATTGCCCCAGAAAAACCAAACCTGAGTCGATTGGCAGGCTTTGTCAGCGAGTTAAGACAAGATAGTGATGGAGAAGTGCTTTTTATCCATGGTGGGGATAGCTTGTTTCCTAATGCCTTATCTAACTATGATTCTGGCGCGCATATGATTGATGTGCTTAATCATATGCAAGTAAGTCTATTTGCCGTAAATCAAAGAGAGTTTGCTAACGGCATTGATCAACTGACATTAAGATCCAGTGAAGCTAGTTTTCCTATGGTGTTATCTAACTTACTTGATAAGCGCACCAATGAGCCAGTAGAAGGTACTTTTCCACATTATTTATTAGATGCCGGTGATGTTAGTTTTGGATTTATAACAATATTGGATGACTCTATTAATCTGACGTATTTACAGGGAGAGGTGTCAGTATTAAATGTTGTTGACTCAATTCAGCAGCTAGATAAAACATTAAGAGAAGAAGGGGCTGATAAAGTCATTTTAATTACCGAAAATGATGTAATTAAAAAACTTGATGACAGTGCTTATGAGCCGCTTGATTTAGTTTTGGTAGCGAAAGAGGGTGATGACTATATTGATACTCGCTCAACACCAATAAAAGTATTTAGTGGCGGCCATGATGGTGATCTCGCTGTGATTGATTTTAAGGATAAACATGCTCAAGCAAGTGGGCGTATTGAAAGCTATCGAGATAATCAAGAAAGTCAGTCTGTTGATCAAACCGTGCAAAGGTATATAGATAGGCTGAATATTATTTTAGAATATGAACTAGGTGTTCTTGCTTCGCCACTTAATTCTTTACGTGAAAATATTCGTACAAAAGAAGCTGCAATAGGTAATTTGTTTGCTGACAGCATGCGAGATTATGCAAAAACCGAATTAGCTGTCATTAATAGTGGTAGTATCCGAGGCTATAGAGAGTATCCAGTTGGGCAAATATTAAAGCGTTCTCATATTAATCGCGAACTTCCTTTTGGTGATCATATTCACACCATTGAAGTGAATGCCGATGAGATTCTCGCCATGATGGAAAACTCCTTAAGTAAGGTGGATGTTTTATCAGGGCGTTTCCTTCAGATTTCTGGCTTTAATGTAAGCTATGACTTATCGCGTCAGCCTTTCGATCGGGTATTAGAAATTAATGTTGCAGGAAAACCACTCGAAGAGCGTCACTACACGCTATCTTTATCCGGCTACTTATTAAAAGGTGGAGATGAATATGAGATGTTTAAAGATAAATCTGAGTCCTATACTTTAAAAGAGACTCGCCTGTTATGGACGATAGTGTCGGATTATATTGAGCGTCAGGAAAATGTGAATGTAGCGCTTGATGGCCGTTTAGAAGATTTAACACCTGAATAAGGTTAGCTCAGGAGTTCTAATGAAGTTTGAATCATTACCAAAACATTTTTTCCATTCTTTGAAATTCAAAATGTTAGTTGGTTTTGTGCTCATGTTTGCTTGCATTGGTATGATGAATTGGATTTCTATGGATAGGTTACAAACCTTTGAAAATACCATAGTCCATAATACACAAGAGCAGCTGCCAATTATGGAAGCTGCCTCAATAATACAAATACAAGTTACTTCCTTGTCTGGCTTGATGACGCAAATGGCTGAGTCAGACTCTCAGGCAGAGTTACGTATTGTGTCGGCTGAAATTAATTATTTGCTGAAAGGACTCGCACAACAGTTAGAACGTCTTAGCGATAGCGAGTCTACAGAACATCTTTTAGCGATTTTAATGAAGCTAACGAAGAGTTTAGAGGCGACATCTCATATTCAAAATCAACACATTATTAAAAGCCAGCAAGTAGCGAAAAACATTAAGCTAATTCTATCCAATTCACTGGATAGTATGGAAAATGGCAGCTTATTACACCGTCAAATTTGGATTCCTATTTCAAAAGAAATCTCGCTTTTATCCTCGAGCACAAAACTATTTGAAATCTCAGCTTCTGAAAAAAAGATAAAAAGAATTATTGAAAAGTACAAAGCTTCTAAACACTTATTGGAAGCAGATGATCAGGCGTTGTTGCAGCAAATAATGGGCGATGTTGGCCTGTTTTATCAACTTAAAGTAAGGGAGGAGAAGCGTAAGGAGCTATCTAGCATTACCACCCAGAATCAAATTCTATTGGATGGTATAACTGAAGACAGTTTACGCTTGTTTGACCAGAAAAGTCAGGAAGTACAAACCAAAGCAAATGAATTGATATCAACCATAGATCAGACTCGTTTTAATTATTTTGTGATTATCGTTTTTGGCTTAATTCTCTTTGTTTTATCTTTGCTTTATCTAAAAGAGATCTTGTTCTCACGTCTGATTATGCTGAGCAATTTGATTCGCTCGGGCAACTTAAATAAGTATGACCTACAAAATTTCGATCTGAAAAACGAAATTGGCGATATTGCATTTCAATTGAGTAATTATCTCACCACAATTGATAGTCAACGTAATCAGCTAAAGCAGGCAAGTGAGCAACTTGCTAATGTTATTAAATTTTCAAAGTTACGGATTGCGATTGTGCAAGATGAGCAAATTGTTTATCACAATCAGTCATTCCCTCGATTATTTGATCGCACTGAAATGCGCAATGTGGGTGAGCTTCCTGCCGAAATTTCCAAAGCCATTACTCGCAATGGACTGATTAGGCATACAAGTTCCATTATTTTAAAGAGTTTTTACAGTGAGTCTTGGCAGAGGTGGTTTGATGTTTCCTCCGTGACTATTCTGTGGGAAGGTAAGGAATCTAGCCTGATTAGTCTTGTCGATGTAACCGATAGAGAAAATGCTGCGAAAGAGTTTAAGGAAACGATTTCGTTAGTGGAAAAAGAGTCGCAAAAAGATGCTTTAACAGGTTTATATAATCGTAAAATTTATGCTTCTACTTTGGATTTATTGGAGCAGCAATCGGCAGATGAATCCTTCGCCATGCTAGTGTGCGATATTGATAACTTTAAAGCTTATAATGATAGCTATGGGCACCAAAGTGGTGATGATGCACTGAGAGCTGTGGCTCAAACTATTGCAAGCTTCTGCCAACATAAGGATGTGGCTTTGCGCTATGGCGGTGAAGAGTTCCTATTAGTGCTGTTTGATCGCTCTCCTGAGGATGTCAGTGATATAGCCCAGCGAATTATTAATCAGGTACACGATTTAAATATTATCCATAAAACATCTGAGTTTAAGCGAGTAACGGTTAGTATAGGGGTTGCGATTAAAGATGAGCCAACAGTGACTCACCCAAGAGCCTGTTTTGAATTAGCCGATCAAAGGTTATATATAGCGAAACGTAGTGGCCGTAATCAATTAATCGACCAAAGTACCCCATTGGAATTAGAAGGTTAGTCTTTATGCCAAGTATTTGGCGAAAATTGCAAATTCCTGATCCTATTCGTATCGGTAGGTCTCAAAAAATGCCTGAATTGGGGCCGCGTATTTTATTTTTTAGTGGCGGCTCTGCATTAAATAAAATCAGCCGTTCTCTCAAAAACTATACCCATAACTCTATTCATTTGGTTACCCCGTTTGATTCTGGTGGTAGTTCGGCCAAGTTGCGTGATGAATTTAATATGCCTGCTGTGGGCGATATACGTAGCCGCCTGATGGCTCTAGCCGATGAAACCGTATTAGGTCAGCCTGATGTTTATGACTTGTTTCATTATCGTTTGAATCCAGATCAGGACAATCAGACCTTAAGGCAAGAGCTACAAAGGTTGGAGTCTGGTGAACACCCTTTTATGACTAAAATTACGTCACCTTTAAAAGAGCTTATTCAGACTCAACTCTCAATTACGAATGCAAGTATCAGCCAGGACTTTGATTTAAGAGGCGCCAGTATTGGGAATCTCATCATTGCAGGTGGATATTTAAATAATGAGCAAAAAATAGATCCTATTATTTTTCTTTTCTCACGCTTAGTCAAAGTGCTAGGAGAAGTGAAGACGATTACGGATACCTCGCACCATATGGTGACCCTGTTAGAAAATGGTGAATCCTTGGTGGGTCAACATAGGATGACAGGTAAAGAATGTGGTGCCATCTCTTCTGCGGTAAAAGAAATCTATTTAACGCAAAATCTAATAAGTTCTAAACCTGCTGTGGTTAAGTTAGGCCATGATAGGCATAAAATGATTCAAGACGCCGATTTAATTTGTTATCCGCCTGGTAGTTTTTATAGCAGTGTTTTAATTAACTTGGTGCCAGAAGGCGTTGCTGAGGCTATTTTAGCAAACCCTAACCCTAAAATTTATATTCCTAACTTAGGAAATGATCCTGAACAATATGGCTTAACCTTGTTACAACAGGTAGAAACTATAATTCGGTTTGTTCATAAAGGGGAAAATGAACACGGCTCATTAGGCGCGTTAGATTTTTTATTAATCGATGAAAAGCTTTCTTATACAGGGCTAAATGAAATTGAAGCTTTAGGCGTTACAATAATAAGAGCGGATATTGCGGATGAAAAAGCGCATAAATATCATGAAAATAAGTTATCAGAAGCGTTAATCTCGATACTCTGAGTTTTTTTGATATTTTATTGTAAATAATTGGCCTTATTGGATGGCTTTGACTAGTTTTTGAACAGGAAATAAGCATAATAGCGGCCATTAAGGATGACACAGTTCGCTAAGCAAATTATTAATTTATCCTTACCTGCTTGATGATGGTTACAAATGATAACCAAGTGTACTTTCCATTACTGTTTATTGCCGCTAGTAACCGTTAAAGTTTAATTTAAATTCTAATAAACGTGCAAAATAAGCATATCAATATATAGTTTAAATATTCATAAGTTAATGGTTTAAGCCTAATAGTTTTATACCTAAAGTGAGATTTCATGAGTGCCAAAGTTCTTATCTGTGATGATTCCAGTGTAGCGAGAAAACAGCTTTCAAAGTTGTTGCCGGCAGATTGGACGGTCACAATTTTGTTTGCTGAACATGGTGAGCAAGCATTAGAAATTCTGGGAAGTGAAGACATAAGTTTAATGTTTTTAGACTTAAACATGCCTGTGCTTGATGGTTATCAAACCCTAGAAAGAATGCAACAAGCTCAAATGGCGACCAAGGTGATCGTCGTGTCTGGTGATGTTCAAGCACAAGCGCTTGAAAGAGTTAAGTCATTGGGGGCAATTGATTTCCTTAAAAAGCCTGCCACGAAAGACATAATACGTGCGGCTCTTGAACAACATGGCTTTATGGGCGATGAGTCAAATGATGATTCTCATTTAACCATGGAAGATGAGGGCATAGAGTTCTCATTAAACGATTGTCTGCAAGAAGTCTCGAACGTTGCTATGGGTCGTGCCGCTAGTGTGCTTGCCGATATGTTAGGCGTGTTTGTGAAACTGCCAGTGCCTAATGTGAATATGCTAGAAGTGAGCGAACTGCAAATGGCATTAGGCTATAACGGTGAAAGCAATCGTTATTCAGCGGTTTCTCAAGGTTTTGTGGCGACAGGCATTGCGCTTGAAGCACTATTGGTATTTTCTGATTCAAGCTTTCCCGATATGGCAAAATTATTGGGTTACCAAGAGAAGCTTAATAAGAACTCAGAAGTAGAATTATTGATGGATGTGTCTTCGGCTTTGGTTGGGCCCTTCATTTTAGCTTTAGCCCGCCAGCTAAATATTGATTTTAGCGACAGCCACCCTGTTGTATTAGGGCAACATGTTAAGAATGATCATCTTATCAATGCGAAGAAGGCCGCGTGGAAACAAACCCTAGCAGTAGAAATTACCTATGAGGTTGAAAACTATCAAGTGAGCTGTGATTTGATTTTATTGTTTACAGAAGACTCAGTGGCCACACTTGAGAATCTACTCTCTTACTTATCGGAGGACGAATAATGTCGAGTGCAGTAGATGAAATGTTAGAACTACATTGGCTGTTTGATATGATTCAAACAATCGATGTGGGGTTAGTGGTACTGAATACAGACTTTGAGGTTGAATTGTGGAATGGCTTTATGGAAAACCATTCAGGCATTACGTCTTCTAGTGCTAAAGGTAAGCCGCTTTTTTCTATGTTTGAAAATATTCCGGCAGAATGGCTAAAGAACAAGCTGAATAACGTTAAGTCATTAAAGACACCGTTTTATATCTCTTGGGAACAGATGCCACACCTATTCCCATTTACCTCTTATCGCCCGATTACTAGTTTGGCTGATAAGATGTACCAGAATGTGACTTTGAGACCGATTTCCCATGTTGATGGCTCAATTAAACACTTATGCATGGTTATTTATGATGTCTCTGACATCGCTACCAGTAAAGTTTCTCTTTCCAGTGTGAATGTGAAGTTGGACTATGTTAAGCGCAATGACATGGTGACTGGTCTTAAAAACAGAACCAGCCTTGAGCATGTACTCGCTACCAATTTTACTGCTTTTCAAGAAGACACCAGCACCAATCATTCTCTTATCTTGATGGAAGTTGATAACTTAAGGCAATTCCATCTAGAGCATGGTTATAGTGTGGGTGATGAAGTGTTTGAGAAGGTGGCTGAATTACTCGGCGAGTCGGTACGTACAGGTGATTTTGTCAGCCGCTTTACCAGTGGTATGTTTGCAATTCTGTTAACCAATGTGACTCAGGTGAAAGCCGAACAATATAGCCAAGGGTTAGCGAAACGCGTTGCCTCCACTAAGTTTGCTACCTCAAAAGGGGATATCAAATTAACCATGAGTTTTGGTGTTGCTCAAACTCGTGAGACGGACTCCTCTTCAGAAGACTGGTTAGGTCGAGCAGATCAAGCATTATTCGCTGCACAAACTAAGGGTGGGAATTGCTCCGAAGGTGCGGTATAAAATACAAAAAATGATCGCTAAAAAAGCCCTGATTATTTCAGGGCTTTTTTTATGCAAGCGTTCCCCTTATATTTTGTATTTTAAGGCCCTGTTTACCTATTGGGTGCGACAGTTTGATATGAACCTATATCAAGACTAGTGAATTAAACCTAAGTAAACCTCAAATGGTCTTATATTAATTTAGTGAGCTTATCGCTAATATGCTGCTTCGGCTAATTGAGGAGAGTTAAATGGACAAGCAATTGATGGAAGAACTAGAAATGGTAGGGGGAATGTTAACCCCGACGAGTCTTCGCGGTTGTGATGAAATTTTAATAGAACAGCCAGGCTTTAGTGCCCGTATTGCACTTTGGGGTGGTCACTTGGTTAGCTTCATACCAGAAGGTGAAGAAGACCTATTGTTCCAATCTAGCCAAGAAACTCGTGATTCACGTTTTTCTAGAATCCATATGGGCGTGCCCGTTTGTTGGCCTTGGTTTGGGGCGCATGAGACGAATAAAGATTTGCCTGCCCATGGGCTTGCTCGATACTTTCGTTGGCAGCTGGCGGAAGCTGGGCACTTTAAAAATGGTGATGTTAAAATTCAGTTAAAGCTCGCGTCAGAGCAACATCCTCTGATTGAAGATATGTGGGCGGATGCATTCGAGCTAAGGCTAGTATTTCGATTAGGTGATGGCTTCGAAGTTAACTTCTCTGCTGCCAACCTATCCGATAATGATGTGCAAATTTCTGAAGCACTACATACTTACTTTAATGTGGGTAATAGTGAACAGGCTGAAGTGAAAGGTTTAGAGACCTGTCAGTATCAAGATAAGTTTGAAGGGATTTCATCGGTTCAGTCTGGCTCTATTCAACCTTGCACCGAGTTAGATCGAGTCTATCTAGATACGCCAGATACCAGTATTTTAGTTGATCCTGTTTTTGGTCGTACTCTTACCATAAGCCAAGAGGGCGCAGTGAGTACTGTGGTGTGGAACCCAGGCGCGAAAAGAGCAAAAGAACGTGTTGATTTACAAGATGATGAATACTTAAACTTTGTATGTGTTGAAAGCGCTAATGCATTGTCCAATGCCTATACCTTAACACCAGGATCGATTCATCAGCTTAAGCTAAAAGTAAAATGGGAAAAGCACTAACCTTATTCAGGACGGGACAATATTAAGACCAAAAAAAGGGCATATTAAATGCCCTTTTTTTATTAATCGATATCATATTCCATGATAAGTGGTGCATGGTCAGCAAAGCGCTGGTCTTTGTATACGCTACCTGAGCGTATTACTTGTTTTAAGCCCGGCGTAGTAATTTGATAATCCAAACGACCACCTTCATCTAATTTCCAAGCACGCTCATAATCTGGCCACCAAGTATACTGTTTGTCTTGCTTGTTGATCTGGCGATAAGCATCTATGTATTCATGCTCATTAAATATCTCGTTGATCCACTGACGCTCTTCAGGCAAGAAACCTGAGTTACGCTGATTCACAAACCAGCTGCTGACATCAATAGGAGAGCGGGCAACATTTGCTGTTCCACAGAAGATAAACTCTCTGCGCTTACGGCGAGTTTTAATTAGGTGATTCTTAAAACCTTCCATAAAAGCGTATTTGTGATCTTGTAACTCTTGTTCGTGATTAGAGCCATGAGGAGCCAAGAAAGAGGCGATACTCACTTTGTCAAAGTCTGCCTGAATGAATCGGCCTTCGAAGTTACATTCACTAAAGCCTATGCCTGTCATGATGGCTTTTGGCATCTTCTTACAATAAATCGCTACGCCTGCAGTGTCAGGGTCATTTAATGAGTCAAAAAAATACGTGTTATACCCTGCTGGAAAAAAGACGTTATCGTTTAAGCTGGCTTCTTCTGCCTGAATATCTTGTAGACACACTACATCTGCGTCTTGTTTTACCATCCAATCAAAAAAGCCGCGATCTGCTGCTTGTCTGATACCGTTTACATTAAGGCTTATGACCTTCATTTCTGGTCCCTACAATTCAATGCCATGTGTTATATTAGCGCCTATCTTAATTGAGGCTTTGTTCGCGAGCCTTCTAGAAGCACGCTTTTCGTTTATTAATGCAATTTTGGAGCCAGGTATGAAACCTTACCAAAAAGAATTTATTGAATTCGCCATTTCTCAGGGAGTACTGAAATTTGGTGAATTTACCCTTAAATCTGGTCGAGTGAGTCCATATTTTTTTAATGCTGGACTGTTTAACTCAGGTCAAGCGCTTGCCAAACTAGGTCGCTTTTACGCTGCCGCTTTGGTTGAAGCGAATGTCCCTTACGATGTTTTGTTCGGGCCAGCCTATAAGGGTATTCCTTTGGCAACAACAACAGCTGTTGCCCTTTATGATCATCATAATGTAGACACCCCTTATGTTTTCAACCGCAAAGAGAAAAAAGCACACGGTGAAGGTGGTAGTCTTGTTGGTGCGGAACTTAAAGGCCGCATCATGATTATTGATGATGTTATTACTGCAGGCACTGCCATTCGTGAAGTGATGGCCATCATCTCTGAAGCAAATGCATCACCAGCGGGTGTGCTTATCGCTCTAGATCGACAGGAACGTGGACAAGGTGAGTTGTCTGCCATTCAAGAAGTCGAGCGCGACTTTGCTATGCCTGTTATCAGTATCGTCTCTCTTAATGACATTATGACTTATTTAGCGGAACAAGATTCTGAGGCTTTCTCTCAGCACCTTGAAGCGGTAAAAGCATATCGTGATCAATACGGTATCTAATAAATCATAATAAGCATCTAATGCCTATAAGGACGTAGTTTTCTCTACGTCCTATTGTATTTTAATTCTCTGCTATTAACAGCTAACTATTAGGTTTTGAGATAATAATTTCCATTGCTCAGGCCAATGTGCACTTGCTTTGTTTTTAAACTCGCTACGTACATACTGACGAATCTTTCCTTCTGCTGTAGCAACCAATAAATTGGCGCTGGCAGCAACGCTAATGCTAGTGCGTAAACCTTGTTTAAGCTCAGCTTCACGTAGAATCTGTTTAATCTGTGTCTCAATACGTTCAAATAACTGACTAATCCGCTTACGTAAGCGCTCTGTTTCGCCAGCAAGGGCATCACCGGTTAATAATCGGCACATACCTGGGTTTTGATCTGCAAAGCCTAAAGTTAATTGTAAAATCAATTGCACCTTAGTTTGTACATCGTCTTCTTCCTGAATAATACGATTAATCCGCGAAAATAAGCTGTCTTCAATAAACTCAATCAAGCCTTCGAACATTTTTGCTTTACTTGGAAAGTGTCTATACAAAGCCGCTTCTGAAACGCCGACTTGCTTTGCTAATGCTGCTGTAGTGATCCGTGCACCTGGGCTGCTTTCAAGCATTTGAGCCAATGCTTGAAGTATCTGGGTGCGACGGTCAATCTTCTTATTACTCATAATGTTTTCCAATATCAAAATAGTGCTTTAGGCGAGCTGTCCCTTGCACAAACCTAATATCTAATAGCCTAATTTAATGATTTGTTGGTAATTAAGGTACCAACCCCTTCATCAGTAAAGATTTCTAACAAGGTAGAATGGGGAACACGACCGTCAACAATGTGGGCGCTGGTGACACCTGCGTTAACTGCAGAGAGTGCGCAGCTGATTTTAGGTAGCATGCCGCCATAAATGGTGCCATCAGCGATCAACGCATCAACTTGGGCAGTACTTAAGCCGGTTAAAACATTGCCATCTTTATCTTGAACACCTGAGATGTTGGTCAGTAGCATCAGCTTTTCAGCGTTAACTGCTTCTGCAACTTTACCCGCTACTAAATCCGCATTGATATTGTAGGAGTTGCCTTCAGCATCAACACCAATTGGTGCAATGACAGGGATAAAGTCACTGTTTTCTAGCATTTTAAGTACGCTAGTATCGATAGAGTCCACTTCACCCACATGACCAATATCAACAATTTCTGGGGCTGCGCCCGGGCTTGTTTGGCTCTTAACAAAGAGTTTCTTGGCTTGGATGAATCCACTGTCTTTACCAGTTAGACCAATTGCTTTACCGCCAGCATTATTAATTAAATTAACTATGCCTTTATTGACCTGACCGCCTAAAACCATCTCAACTACGTCCATGGTACGTGTATCTGTGACACGCATGCCGTTGATGAATTTAGATTCGATGTTGAGTTCTTGCAAAAGCTTACCAATTTGAGGGCCACCGCCATGTACAACAATTGGGTTGATACCAATCAGTTTCATTAAAACGATGTCTCGTGCGAATCCAGCTTGAAGTGCTAGATCTGTCATCGCGTTACCGCCATATTTGATAACTAAGGTCTTGCCGGAGAAACGTTGTATGTAAGGTAAAGATTCGCTCAGTACGCTGGCAATTTCTAATGCAGAATCACGCGTTAAAGGCATGAAATTAGGGCTCCTAAAGTTAAGCTCATACAAAGTCATGGACTCTGTTGAGAATCATATAATTATTATGTTTTTAAAGAATGCTATAAAGATATTAGTAAGGCTAAGTGCTAGATTTTGGGGCTAAGCACGTAAGCGAATACTTAGAGAATAATAACGTGATATTTATCTATAAACTACTGAAACTTTGGCTTAAGCGCGTTTGCTTTTGTATCTAGAGGTTAAGAAATTGCGGGGAAGTAAGAAGCGATCAAAATGAAATCTTGGTTTTTGATCGCTATGTGTAACTAATTGTTATTTGGTACCAGTTGAACCAAAGCCACCTGTACCACGATCGCTGCTTTCAAATTCAGTCACAATATCGAACTCAGCCTGTACAACAGGTAATAAAACCAGTTGAGCAATACGCTCGCCTGCTTCTATTGTGAATTCAGTTTGACCACGGTTCCAGCAAGACACCATTAGCTCACCTTGGTAATCAGAGTCGATTAAACCGACTAGGTTACCTAGAACGATACCATGCTTATGGCCCAAACCTGAACGAGGCAAGATAGTCGCTGCAAGGCCTGGATCTTGAATATAAATAGATAGGCCAGTTGGAATCAGTGTTGTTTCACCTGGCTTTAGGTTAATTGCTTCGTCTAGGCAAGCTCGTAAGTCTAGGCCTGCAGACCCTTCTGTTGCATAACTAGGAAGAGGGATGTCAGTGCCAATTTTGTCGTTAACAATTTTTAGTTGAATCGCTTGTTTCATGATCTTTATGTCTAAGCCTAAATGAATTGGGTTAATGTACTTGGTACTGGCTCTGAATGAGAGTAACTAAATATTTTGCTAGTTCAGTTTTAGCCGCTTGTTCTGGTGTCCATGTTTGATCTTTACCGACCACAGTGACCTGATTTTGATCTTGGTTAAATCCTATATCAGCACGAGAAACATCGTTGGCAATAATAAGGTCTAAACCTTTGCGAGTGAGTTTATCTTTCGCGTAAGCCAGTAGGTTTTGGGTTTCAGCTGCAAAGCCAACAACAAACTTAGCTTGTTGTTCAGATACCATGGTGGCAATGATATCAGGATTTTTTACTAAGGTGAGTTGCATTTCATCTGAGTCTGCCTGCTTTTTCATTTTTTGCGAGGCCACTTCTTTTAATCTGAAGTCGGCAACGGCAGCAGCACCGATGAAAACATCTGGCTGATTATTAGCGGCAATCTCTCGACACTTATCAAGCATGTCTAACGCTGATTTTACCGGATGCAGCTCAACCTCTGTAGACGCTTTAACAGCGACAGGTCCACTCACCAAAGAGACTTTTGCACCTAAAGAGTGGGCAACATTTGCTAAAGCATAGCCCATCTTGCCTGAGCTGTGATTACTGATGAAACGCACTGGATCTATGGCTTCCATCGTTGGCCCTGCGGTAATTAACCAATGTTGGCCGGATAAAGGCAAATCTTCTACTTGGCTCTGTTCAAGGGCTTTGAAAATGGCTGCTGCTTCACTCATACGGCCATAACCCACATCGCCACAGGCTTGATCACCAGATTCAGGGCCAATAAGTTTTACGCCTCTTAGGAGTAAGCGTTTTATATTGTCTTGCGTGGCTGGATTTGACCACATGGCTTGGTTCATGGCAGGAGCAAGCCAAATGTCAGCTGTGGTGGCAAGGCAAAGGGTGCTTAGGAGGTCATTTGCCATACCTTGTGTTTGGCGAGCAATGAAATCTGCTGAGGCTGGGGCAATAATAATAAGGTCAGCCCATTTAGCAAGTTCAATGTGGCCCATGCCAGCTTCGGCGTCCACATCCAATAAACTGGTGCGAACGGGTAAACCAGAAACCGCCTGTAATGTCATAGGAGTAACAAAGGCCTTGGCGCCTTCAGTGAGTACTACTTGCACATCTGCACCTGCTTTTTTTAGCAATCTGACTAATTCAATGCTTTTGTAGGCTGCAATACCGCCAGTAATACCCAATAATATCTTTTTGTTCGCAAGTGCAGACATAAAACTATGCTTCTCAATTCGTTTGTAGACTATAAGTGAGTAGTTGAGACCAAGGAAGTTGGCATAGGTTCTCAAATTAGCAAGATTAACATGGATCAAGGAGGACTTCATGGGTATCAAGCAATGGCCTGAGGCGCAAAGACCGAGGGAGAAATTGATAAAACAAGGAGCGCAAGCTTTATCTGATGCTGAGCTTTTGGCGATCTTTTTGCGTACAGGCACGCAAGGAATTGATGCAGTTGAGCTAGCGCGTCGAGTGATAATGCATTTTGGCAGTTTGCAGGCTTTAATTTCAGCCTCTAAATCAGAATTTTGTGCCTGCTTAGGGTTGGGCGAAGCAACGTTTTCGCAACTTCAAGCGGTAGTTGAGATGAGTAAACGCTATCTTCATGAGACGTTAGAAAAAGATGACGTCTTTACCTGTGTTGATAGTGTGCAGCTCTTTTTAAAAGCCAAGTTAAGGTTGGCAAGTCGAGAGACTTTTGCGGTTATGTTTCTAGACAGCCAGCATAGGTTAATTCATTACCAAGAGCTTTTTTATGGCACCATAGATGCGGCGGCAGTTTATCCAAGGGAAGTGGTAAAAATGGCGCTGGCATATAACGCAGCAGCCTGCATTCTTGCCCATAACCACCCATCTGGCGTCTCTGAGCCCAGCCAAGCAGACATTTATATCACGCAAAAACTGCAACAAGCCCTTTCGCTTATGGATATTAACCTGCTCGATCACTTTGTGATTGGGGATGGAAAGCCTATTTCTTTGGCTGAAAGAGGTCATGTGTGAAGGAAAAATTGTGCTTTAGTTGATCATTTTTTAACAAATTAATTGCGAAGCACCAAGGGTTATGGGAGAATTCGCGCCGCTATTCCTCGGTACGGGATATTTTTGACTTATTTCAAGTCATGCTCCGCCTGAGGGAGTGAAGCACACTTCCAACAATTCTGGATAGCAATATAAGGTATTATATTATGTCTCGCGTATGTCAAGTTACAGGGAAACGCCCAGTTACGGGTAACAACGTTTCTCACTCAAAGCGTCGCACTAAGCGTCGTTTTTTGCCAAACCTTCACTGGCACCGTTTTTGGGTAGAAGGCGAAAATCGCTTTGTACGCCTACGTGTGTCTTCTAAAGGTATACGTATTATCGATAAAAAAGGCATCGAAGCAGTTCTTGCTGACCTTCGTGCTAACGGCGAAAAAGTATAAGGAGCTGAACCATGGCATCTAAAGGCGCTCGCGATCTAATTCGCATGGTATCATCTGCTGGTACTGGCCATTTTTACACTACGGATAAAAACAAGCGAAATACTCCTGATAAATTGGAGTTTAAAAAATTCGATCCTGTTGTTCGTAAGCATGTAATGTACAAAGAAGCGAAAATTAAATAATTTTCAATTCTTTATACAAAAAAGACCGGCTTAGGCCGGTTTTTTTGTATAGGTAACAGCCCCTATAATTTGGGCTACCTAGATAAACTGTCAAAATAACCTTCACCATGCCTGAATTACCAGAAGTCGAAACCACTAAATGTGGTATCCAGCCCCATCTACAAGACCAGCATATCCTTGATGTCGAAATACGTCAGGCGCAACTTCGTTGGCCGATCACGCCAGAGTTTGTTGATCAAGTAGCGGGTGAAAAAGTGACTTCCCTCTCGCGTCGAGGTAAGTACATAGGCATTCATACGGCGAAAGGCACCATTATTATCCACTTGGGAATGTCAGGTAGCTTGTATTTAGTACCGGCAGAGACTCCCCCTTTATTTCATGATCATGTGGATTTTAAACTCAGTTCAGGCCAATGGTTAAGATATACAGATCCAAGACGTTTTGGCGCCATTCTCTGGACACAAGAGGATTGGCTTGAACACAGCTTAATAAAAAGTCTTGGACCTGAACCTCTATCAGATACTTTTACAGGATCTTATTTGGCTGCCCGAGCTAAAGGAAAAACTCAGGCAGTGAAAACCTTTATTATGGACAGCAAACAAGTGGTTGGTGTGGGAAATATCTACGCCAACGAAGCCTTGTTTATGGCTGGAATTAAACCAAATAGAAGGGCCGGACAAGTCAGTGCAAAGCGCTTGGCTGTCTTGGTAGATTGCATCAAGCTAGTGTTAGCTAGGGCAATTGAACAAGGAGGTACAACGTTGAAGGACTTTGTAGGTGGTGATGGAAAACCTGGCTATTTTAAACAATCACTGAATGTTTATGGGCGAGCAGGTTTACCTTGCGTTAAGTGCGAGACAGACTTGCTTGAAATCCGACTGGGACAGAGAAGCACGGTTTACTGTAAAGAATGTCAGCGATGATTATTTTGTAAACAGTTGAAAAAAAGTTTTACCAATTGGAAAAATTTTTGATATGCTGATTCACGTTGGAACCTGAACTGGTCTCAAATTACACGATTATGTAGTAAAAAAACACAAATCGACTAAGTTTAATGGGTTTTTCCCTGCTTTAATGTCACTTTGGATTGCGATAATGGTGTAATAAGTTTATTTTTGACCAGTTAGGCAGCATCTTTTTAAAATGCTGTTACAAACATACTAATAACTACAAGAGGAATTCTAATGAAAGGTGTCTTTCTTGCATCCGCTACGGCGCTAGCAATTGCAGCTTCGGCTCAAGCTGCAGATATCAAACCTGCTGTCGTATACGACCAAGCGGGTAAATTTGATAAATCCTTCAACGAAGGTGTTTACAACGGTATTACTAAATTCACTCAGGATTCTGGTGTACAGGTTCGTGAATTTGAACCGAAAAACGAAGCTCAGGTTGAACAGGGTCTTCGTCGTTTGGCGAAACGTGGACACTCTCCAATCGTTGCTGTGGGTTTCTCTATGGCATCTGCTCTTGAAAAAGTTGCTAAAGACTTCCCTGACACTAAATTTACCATCATCGACATGGTTGTTGGCTTGCCTAACGTTCAATCTATCGTCTTTAAAGAGCACGAAGGTTCGTTCCTAGTAGGTTCATTAGCGGCTATGGCATCTAAAACTGACAAAGTTGGTTTTGTTGGTGGTATGGATATTCCTCTTATCCGTCGTTTTGCTTGTGGTTACGAGCAAGGCGTTAAATACGTTTCTTCTAACGCAGACGTATTCCAAAACATGACTGGTTCTACTCCTTCTGCTTTCAATGACCCGACTAAGGGTTCTGAATTGGCTAAGAGTCAATTCTCTAAAGGTGCAGACGTAGTATTCGCAGCCGCTGGTGGTACTGGTATCGGTGTTTACCAAGCAGCGAAAGACGATGGCAAATTCGCTATCGGTGTTGACTCAAACCAAAACCACATTCAACCAGGCACTATGCTAACTTCTATGGTTAAGCGTGTTGACCTTGCGGCTTACAATGCTTATACAGCAGCGAAAGACGGTTCTTGGGCACCTGGTGTGACTGTACTAGGTCTTGCTGAAGGTGGTGTTGATTGGGCGCTTGATAACAACAACGCAGCGCTTGTATCAGACGAGATGAAAGCAAAAATTTCAGCTATCCGTGCTGATATCGTAAATGGAACTATCTCAGTTCATGATTACATGTCCAACAACTCTTGCGACATCTAATCTAATAAGAAACAGTCGTCTGTCATAAGCAGACGGCTGTTTTTTTTGCTTAGAATAAATTTCTGAAACTAATGTGTTTACAAGAAACTTTTGTTGCAGATAGCACATTAGACGCTAATGCTTAGCCCTTATATAAAGATTAAGTTCTTTTTAAGTCAGATTATCAGCCTGTATAAAGTTAGGTGTTAGTTCATCAATAAATAAATGCAGCAAACTAAGGTGGCTAGATCCTTGTTCTGAGTGTATTTTGAACAATGTTAAAAATGGCTATCTATAATTAACCGCAGATAAATCACAAATTCTTATGAATAATACTACAAGCCCATACGCGATCGAATTGCGCGATATTAGTAAGCGCTTTGGAGCAGTCCAAGCCAATAAAGACATTTGTCTTCAAGTCCCTGCTGGCACGGTTCACGGCATTATTGGTGAAAACGGCGCAGGGAAGTCCACTTTAATGAGCATCATTTATGGCTTCTACGAAGCAGACTCTGGTGATATTGAAGTGGGGGGTGAGCTTGTTAATATCCGCACCTCTGAAGATGCTATTCGTTTCGGCATTGGTATGGTTCACCAACACTTTATGTTGGTTGAAAACTTTACAGTGCTAGAAAATGTTGTTCTAGGTGCCGAAGGTGGCGCCATGCTTAAAGGCGGTTTAGACGCTGCCCGTAAAGAGTTGAAGCGACTAGAACAAGAATACAATCTAGATGTTGATGTGGATGCGGTTGTTGAAGATTTACCCGTTGGTTTACAACAACGAGTTGAAATCTTAAAAGCACTTTATCGTGGTGCGAAAATCCTAATTTTGGATGAACCGACAGGGGTATTAACCCCACAAGAAGCAGATCACCTGTTTAGAATTCTACAATCCCTGAAAGAGCAGGGTGTGACAGTCATGATTATCACTCACAAACTACGTGAAATCATGGCATCAACAGACAATGTCTCTGTTATGCGTCAAGGCCAAATGGTTGCCCACAGGGTAACGGCTGAGACGGATAAAGAAGAACTTGCAGAACTGATGGTCGGTAAGAAAGTTCGACTAGTGGTGGATAAAGAAGAGGCGAAACCAACAAACGTAGCCCTTTCTGCTAAAAACTTAAGCTGGTTTGATGAGCAAGGGGTTAAGCGCCTTAAAGATGTCAGCCTTGAGTTAAAAGCGGGTGAGATAGTTGGTATTGCCGGTGTATCTGGTAACGGCCAAAGCGAATTGTTAAATGCCTTATCTGGTATCACGCCACTGACTGGCGGTGAGATTCATTTCAATGGTGAAGTGATTACCGCCAAGAATAAGAAAAATGCATCGCAAATGCGTGATCTAAAAATGGCCCATGTGCCAGAAGATCGCCATAAGATGGGCCTAGTCACTGGCTTTGAAGCTTATGAAGCGGCTATCTTGGGTTACCACAACTCTGAGGCGTATAACGGTAAAATCCTATTAGACCGTAAAGCTATGTTAGATGAGTGTAATGAGCGTATGCAAAAGTGGGATGTTCGTCCTGCGGATCCTTTCTTGAAAACGGCTAACTTTTCTGGTGGTAACCAGCAAAAGATTGTTATTGCCCGTGAAGTAGAGCAAAACCCAGATGTGTTATTGATTGGCCAGCCAACACGTGGTGTGGATATTGGTGCGATCGAAAACATCCATGAAGAAATTGTTAAATTGAGAGACTCAGGTAAGGCGATCTTACTGGTTTCTGTAGAACTGGATGAAATTATGGCCTTAAGTGACCGAATTATCGTCATGTTTGATGGCGCGGTTGTGGGCGAAATTGATGCTAAGGAAGCGGATGAACGCACACTTGGCTTGATGATGGCAAACGCCTTGAACGAAGAAGAAACAGCAGGAGGCCAAGCATGAGTCAGCCGAAAGTTCCGGTTTGGGTGAATCTTGCCCTTATTCCGTTTATTAATATTATGTTGGCCTTTTTGGTCTCAGCCTTGGTTATTTTAGCCATAGGTGAAAACCCAATCGAAGCCGCAGGCTACCTAGTGTACGGTGCCTTTGGTTATGAAGAAGGCATTGGCTATACCCTGTATTATGCCACTAACCTTATCTTCACTGGTTTAGCTGTATCCATCGCTTTTAAAGCCGGTATCTTCAACATTGGTGGTGAAGGACAGGCTTATATAGGTGGTTTAGGTGTGGGACTGGCATGTCTCGCATTCGACCAAACTATGCCTTTCTACGTGATTGTTCCGCTAGCTATTATTGGTGGTGCTGCGTTTGGTGCTGCTTGGGCGTATATCCCTGCGTATCTAAGTGCGCGTCGTGGTAGTCACGTGGTAATTACCACTATCATGTTTAACTTTATTGCGTCTTCTTTGATGGTTTATCTGATGGTGAACTGGCTTAAACAGGAAGGTCGTATGTCTCCTAACAGCCGTACTTTCGAAGAATCTGCTTGGCTGCCATACATGCATGAAATGCTAGCAGCCATTGGTATTAACATTGAGCAATCACCGCTTAATGCCTCTTTCCTTTGGGCGCTAATTTGCTGTGTTCTGATTTGGGGCTTGATATGGCATACACGCTGGGGTTACCAGTTACGTACCGTAGGAACTAACGCAACTGCTGCTATCTATGCGGGTATTGATAATGGCAAGGTGACTATTTGGGTTATGTTGATTTCGGGTGCTTTGGCTGGTTTTGTTGGCCTGAACGAAATCATGGGTGTTCAGCACAGTCTATTGCTTAACTTTACCGCGGGTTTTGGTTTTGCTGGTATTGCTGTGTCTCTGATGGGTCGTAATCACCCAGTCGGAATTATCCTTGCCGCGATATTATTTGGTGCGCTTTATCAAGGTGGTTCAGAGTTAGCGTTTGAAATTCCAAGCATCACACCAGAAATCGTAGTTGTGATCCAAGGTCTAGTTATCCTGTTCTCTGGTGCACTAGAACATATGTGTAAAGATCGTGTTGAAGCTTTCTTCACCCGTACTTCAGCAGCTTAGGAGATAGCAGATGTTTGAAACACTTATTCTTATTCTAGATGCGACATTACGTGTATCTACACCTCTTATCCTTGCTGCTTTAGCAGGTTTATTTGCCGAACGCTCTGGTATCGTTGATATTGGTTTGGAAGGTAAAATCCTTGGTGCTGCGTTTGCTGCGGCGGCAGCGGCGGCCGTATTTGGTTCTGCTTGGATAGGTTTACTTTTTGCCATTATCGCGTCGGTTGCCCTAGCGTTAATTCATGGTTTTGCTTGTATTACCCACCGTGGTGATCACATTGTTAGTGGTGTAGCGATTAATACAATAGTCGCCGGGCTCACCGTTACCTTAGGCCTTGATTGGTTCAGTCAAGGTGGTCAAACTCCGGCTTTGACAGGTGATGCACGATTTACGTCTATTACTTTCCCATTTGCTGATGCATTGGCGGATGTGCCTGTAATAGGTCTGATCTATTCAGAGCTATTAAGCGGCCACAACATCTTGGTTTACCTGGCCTTCGCGATTGTGCCTCTTGCGGTTTGGATTATTTACAAAACTCGTTTCGGTCTACGTTTACGTGCTGTTGGTGAGAACCCTCATGCGGTGGATACGGCGGGTATCAGTGTTGCCTTTATACGTTATCGTGCCATGATCATTTGCGGCATCTTATGTGGTCTAGCGGGTGCTTATCTATCGACTGCTCATAATGCAGGCTTCTTGAAAGATATGAGTGCTGGTAAAGGTTATATCGCTTTGGCTGCTTTGATCTTCGGTAAATGGCGTCCAGTTCCTGTGATGTTTGCTTGTCTGTTATTTGGTTTCCTAGATGCTGTTGCGGTACGTATGCAAGGTGTTCAAGTACCAGGTATCGGTGAAGTACCAGTACAGGCTATCGAAGTATTACCTTATGTACTGACGGTATTATTACTTGCTGGCTTTATCGGTAAGGCGGTTGCGCCGAAAGCTGTCGGTCGACCTTATGTGAAAGAGCGAGGCTAGTATGTCATCTCTTGATGTGAAAAAAGCAGTAGAGCTAGCGAATAAAGCAATGAGTAAGGCCTATGTGCCTTACTCAGAGTTTAAAGTGGGTGCCGTTATCGAGACACTAAACGGCAAGGTTTATTCTGGCTGTAATGTTGAAAACGCCGCTTATCCTGAAGGTACATGTGCCGAAGCTGGTGCGATTTCAGCTATGGTGCTTGATGGTGAGCAGAAAATAGACAATATTTATGTATTGGGTAATGGTGAACAGTTGGTCACACCTTGTGGTGGCTGCCGTCAAAAAATCAGAGAGTTCTCAACCTCTGATACTCAAATACATATTTGCGGGCCAGAAGGCGTACGCAAAACCCTATCAATGGAAGAGCTTCTTCCCTTCTCATTTGGGCCTGAAAATTTGAAAAAATAACAGGCCCGATATTGGCGCTTTCCAAGAGGGAGAGCGCTAATCAAAATCGCCAAGGAACCGCGTACTTATCACAGGAGTGGCTTACTTTAATTAAAAAGGAAAGACGTGTATGAAGGCTTATCAATTAAGTGCAGATGATTTGCAACAAAAAATCGGTGACCGCAAACCTGAGGTTGCTATCATTCTAGGAAGTGGATTGGGCTCATTAGCTGAAGTAATCCAAGATCCTATCTATATCCCTTACGGTGAAATCCCTGGCTTCCCTAAATCAAGCGTTCATGGCCATAAAGGTCGTTTAGTTATTGGTCGCTTAGGTAACAAAGAAGTGGCTTGCATGCAGGGCCGCTTCCATGTGTATGAAGGTATTGCTCCTGAAACACTGCAAATCCCGATTCGTACTTTAAAGCTGATTGGTTGTGACACCCTATTGTTAACTAATGCCGCTGGTAGCTTGAACGAAGATATGGGGCCAGGCAGCCTGATGTTGATCGAAGATCACATTAATTTCTCTGGCGTTAATCCGTTAGTAGGTGAAAATGACGACAGCATTGGACCTAGATTCCAAGACATGACTCGCGCCTATGATCCTGAGCTAAGTGATGGCATTAATGAGGTGGCAAAAGGGCTTAACATTAACCTGTTTAAAGGGGTTTATGTGTGGGCATTAGGGCCAAGCTTTGAAACGCCTGCAGAAATTCGTATGTTCCGTACTTTAGGTGCTGATGCGGTAGGTATGAGTACTGTGCCAGAAACTATCGTAGCGCGTCATTGTGGTATGAAGGTTGCGGCAATTTCATCTATCACCAACCTAGGTGCTGGCATGTCAGGTAACTCATTAAGCCATGAAGAAACCTTAGATGAAGGCCAAAAAGCGGCGGCAGAATTGAGTAAATTGGTTATCGCTTGGTTGGAGAGTTAAGTCATGTCTGATCAAGTAAAATCTGTTACTGAAATGACGGATGCCGAACTCGCAAAACTGGCTCTTGGTCTATTAGATTTAACCAGTTTGAATGATGATGACACAGAAACCAAAATTTCGGCCCTGTGTGAGCAAGCGCAAATTGAGTCTGTTGGCAAAGTCGCGGCTTTATGTATTTATCCAAGATTCATTCCTTGGGCAAAACAAGAGTTGGCTCGTCTTAATATCACAGATGTGAAGATAGCCACTGTCAGTAATTTTCCACAGGGACGGGATAACTTAGCGGCGGCTGTTGCTGAGACAAAAGCCTGTCTTGCTTATGGTGCAGATGAAGTCGATGTGGTTTTCCCTTACCGCGCTTTACTGGATGGCAATGAGTCTATTGGTTATAAGCTTGTGAAGGCTTGTAAGGCTGCCTGCGGTGAAAAAACACTTAAGGTCATCATAGAGTCAGGTGAATTAAAAACGCCTGAGCTGATCGCTAAGGCGAGTCAGATTTCAATTGCTGCAGGCGCTGATTTCATCAAAACCTCAACCGGTAAAGTGCCAGTTAATGCGACACCTGAGGCGGCTGATATTATGCTAACGCAAATCATAGACAGCCAAAAAGCAATTGGATTTAAGCCAGCTGGTGGCGTGAAGACGATTGCTGACGTCAGAGAATACCTGACTTTGCTAGAATCTAAGCTAGGTAAAGAGGCGTTAACTGCGACCACTTTCCGTTTTGGTACAAGCTCACTTTTAAAAGCCTTATTAGAGGCAATGGGTGAAGCAAGCGACGGAATCACGACAGGAGCATACTAGTATGAGCCGAGCAATCATTTTGATGATGGATTCTTTTGGTGTGGGTGCGGCACATGATGCCGCAGACTTTGGTGATGTGGGTTCTGATACCTTTGGTCACATCGCAAAAGCCTGTGCAGAAGGTCAAGCTGAAGTGGGTCGAACAGGCCCACTTAAGTTACCTAACTTAGAGAAAAAAGGCCTTGGGCATCTTGCGAAAGCCAGTACCGGAAATTATCCACAAGGCTTTGATTATCGTGGTCCTGTGGATGCTTTGCATGGTTATGCACAAGAGCTAAGTAGTGGTAAAGACACCCCAAGTGGCCATTGGGAGCTTGCGGGCGTACCTGTCTTATTTGATTGGGACTACTTTCCTAATACGCCTAAATGTTTCCCTGCTGACTTTATGGCAGAGCTATCAAAACGCGGCAAGCTAGAAGGTGTTTTAGGTGAATGTCATGCCTCGGGTACGGAAATTATTGCTCGTTTAGGTGAAGAGCATATGCGTACGGATTTCCCTATCATCTATTCATCTGCTGACAGTGTGCTGCAAATAGCAGCCCATGAAGAAAGCTTTGGATTAGAGCGTTTATTGACCTTGTGTCAGATTGCTCGTGATCTATTAGATGAAATGAAGATGAACATAGGCCGAGTGATCGCGAGACCTTTTATTGGTACGAATGCAGATGACTTTGCTCGTACGGGAAATCGTCGTGACCTTGCGGTTGAGCCGCCAGCCAAGACAGTGCTAAACCATCTTGCCGACGCCGGTGGACAGGTGATTAGTATTGGCAAAATTGCCGATATTTATGCTCATTCTGGTATCACTCATAAGGTGAAAGCAACGGGCTTGATGAATCTAGTAGATGCCACAATTGAGAGCATTAATACTGCACCTGATAATAGCCTTATTTTCCCTAACTTTGTCGACTTTGACTCTTCTTACGGACATCGACGAGATGTTTCGGGTTATGCCGCCGCATTAGAAGCCTTTGATGCCCGTTTGCCTGAAATCGAAGCGGCGCTTAAGCCGGGGGATAGAGTCTTTATCAGTGCCGATCATGGTTGTGATCCAACCTGGCCTGGCACGGACCATACCCGTGAGCATGTGCCTGTGATTTGCTTTGGTCCTGGCATTGAAGCAGGGATCGATGCTGAGTCAACCAGCATAGGCACGCGTAAGAGCTTTGCTGATATTGGTCAGAGCATTGCCTCTCATTTAGGATTAGCCAAGCTAGGTTATGGCGAGAGCTTTTTATAGCTAAGCAATCTCTATTATGAATAAATAAAAACGTCCTTATGGGCGTTTTTATTTATGAGCGATTTTATTTATTGGTGATTAATGTATCTAATTAAAAGAAGGGAAATATGTCAAAACCACTTAACTGGGGTATTCTAGGTACCAGCTTTATTTCAGCCGTGATGGCGGACGCGATTTTAGCTGAGGCCAACACACATTTATATGCTGTTGCAGGTCGCTCTCTTGCGCCTTTAAATGACTTTACCGATAAGTATGACTTCGACAAGGTCTATCAAGATTACGATGCCTTGATTGCAGATCCACAAGTAGATGTTATCTACATTGCTTTGCCGAATCACTTGCACCATGAGTATGTGATTAAAGCGGCGCAAGCAGGTAAGGCAATCTTATGTGAAAAGTCCTTGTCTGTGGATATGGCAAAAACCCAAGTGGCATTAGATGCTGTGGCTGAACATAAAGTCTTTTTTCTGGAAGGCTTGATGTACTTAACTCACCCTTTTGCGCAAAAGATCAGCCAACTGCTGCAAACCAAAGCGATTGGTGAGATTAAGGTGATACGCGGTAACTACTGTGCGGCTATCAGTGAATTTGTGAACCCAGAGAGTAAAGGAACCCTATATAACTTAGGCTGTTACCCACTTTCTCTTATGCATCTGGTTATGCAGCAAGCCTTTGGTGATGATATTTTCTCTGGCTATCAGATTCAGGCGTTTGGTCGTCGTGGTAAAGACGGCAATATCTGTGATACCAGTGCTAACTTCTTATTTAACAATGGTGTACAAGCGCAACTACATACAGCAGAAGACTTTGGCATGTACTCAAGCTTCAGCATTCTAGGTAGCGAAGGTTATCTCGAGCTGAAATCAAACCCTTGGTTACCCCAAGCAAGTGGTAACAAAATCTACTTCGCCAAATATGATGGGGAAGGGAATGAAACCGAATTCGAACATATTGAGGTGGACGCGCCCGGAAATGGTTTTGTTTCACAAGTGACTCAGGTACGTGAAGCTTTAGAACAAGGTTTACTTGAACTTGCGCGCCCTGCGGCACGCCCTCAAGATTCTTTTACCATGATGCAGTTATTAACGGATTGGGAAGCAGCTGCCTCCTAAAAACCTTAGGATTGCGTGAAATGAAAGGTCGCTTAGGCGGCCTTTTTTATGCCTAATATCAATAATTCATATAAGAGAAGTAGCATAGATGAGAATAAAAACTGAAAATCTATTGTACTAGTACATGAATACGGTATTATGTGCGCATATTAGATAAATGGCGTTTAGCTATTAGGTGGAGTAAAGAGTGAAAGATCTAATCACCTACTTAAGAAGTGCAAGCTCAGATGACGAGATGCAGAACAAGCTGACTGGGCTTCTGACCCCAAGTGAAGTGCTCGAAATGAGCAAACGTTTGCAAATATTTGCCATGCTCAAAGAAGGTGTGCCGCAACGAGAAATTGCCAAACAACTGGGTGTCGGCATAGCGACCGTGACGCGAGGTTCGAGAGCCTTAAAAGAATTAGAACAAGCCTCATCAGATAAAGATGAGCAATAAGATGGATATAAACATGAGTGTAAAACCAGAAGCCATTAAGTTGCCGAGAAAGCCTCACTATGTGAATGTCACGGCAGATTGTGATTTTTTTGATTTGTTTAAAAAAGTCGAAAAGCGTTTTGATACCTGCTTTATGTTGGAATCTTTGGGTGAAGATAGCTTCATCTCACGCCATTCCATCATAGGTTTTGACCCGGAAAAAATACTTTGGGCGCAAGGCAATACATTAACCATTGAAGAAAGAGATGGTTCTTCGCAAAGCTACCAGAGCGATAATCCTTATTACTTGCTGCGTGAAATTGTGCCGCAGAATATCCTGTCGCGTAAATACTCAGGTGGCTTAACTGGTTATGTTGGTTATGATGCCATGAACTATTTTGAGCCAAGCTTGAGCCTTAATGTCAGTGATATGTTTGAAGCCTTTAAATTCGGCCTTTATACGGATGGTTTGATTCTCGACAAGATGACGGGTGAAGTTTTTTACTTCTACTATCAAGACAGTCGCATGGACCTGATTGAAAGTATGTTGGCTGAGCCAACCCCTGAAAATGGCCCATTAGTAGTGACATCAACCGGCGAGTCTATGTCAAAAGCTGATCACGCTAAGGCCGTGGCTAAGGTCAAACAAGATATTATTGACGGTAAGATCTTCCAGACAGAAGTGGGCTTTAAAAAGTGGTTCACCCTAGAAGGCGATAACATCAATATCTATGAAAAACTGCGTGAAGTGAATCCATCGCCTCAGATGTACTATCTAAAATTCAATGAGCAGAAAGTCATTGGTGCTAGCCCTGAACTACTTTTCCGTTTACGCCAAGGTGAAATGGAAACCTTCCCGCTTGCAGGTACGGCTAAACGTGGGGCAAATGAAACAGAAGACAGAGCCTTGGCCCGTGCCTTATTGAATGATCCAAAAGAAATTGCCGAACATAATATGATAGTCGACCTACACCGTAATGATATTGGCCGTGTGGCGCAATTTGGAACGGTAAAAGTACGTAGCTTGATGGACATTAAACGCTTTAGTCATGTGCAGCATATTTCCAGCGAAATCGTGGGCATCATGGCAGAAACAGAAGACATGTTCTCAGGTCTTGCGAGTAACTTCCCAGCAGGTACGTTAACAGGTGCCCCTAAAATTGAAGCCATGAAGATTATTGATGATCTTGAAGGTGAAGGTCGTGGCCCTTATGGCGGTGCAGTCGGTCATTTCTCCTTTAACGGTGATTGTACCTTTGCTATCCCAATTCGTACTGTGTTTGCTAATGGCGAAAAAGCCTATGTGCAAACTTGTGGTGGTAATGTGTTTGATTCCAACGCCGAAGATGAATACGAAGAAATCCAACGTAAGTTCGCCGGAACCAAGCGCGTACTTGATCAATTTGCCCCAACTGAAAAGACGAAAGGAGAATAGGCATGAAGGTTTATATTATTGATAACTATGACTCTTTTACTTACAACCTTTATCAGTTCATTGGTGAGATTCTTACCAGTGAGAAAATGCGTGGCAATATTCAAGACTTTAGTGTCGTAGTGAAGCGTAATGACGAAGTCAGCATTGAAGAACTAAAAGCCCTGTCACCTGATCGCATAATTATCTCACCAGGACCGGGTTCTCCTGATGATGAAGCCTACTTTGGTGTGTGTGCGGACATTATCCGTGATCTCGGTAAAACCATCCCTATGATGGGCGTATGCTTAGGTATGCAAGGTATGGTGCATGTGTTTGGTGGTAAGGTGGTGAAAGCCCCTTTACCTATGCATGGTAAAACGAGTCCGATAGCGCACAACGGTGAAGGTATTTTTAAAGACATTCCTGATCAGCTAGAAATCATGCGTTACCACTCGCTGGTAGCAGAAAACGAAAGTTTCCCTGAAGCTTTAGAGGTGACCTCTAGTGTGGGTGAGTTGGCAGAAGCTGACTTTACTAACTTAGATGTGATTCGTGCTGGTGGTGATTTTGAAATCATGGGTGTACGCCACAAAGAGTATCCAATCCAAGGTATTCAGTTCCACCCAGAATCCTTTGCGACAGAAGGCGGTAAAGACCTTATCAGGAACTTCTTGTTTCAGGTGTAATCTGCATTAAGCCTCTATTTTCTAAAAAGCCTCGAAGAGACATCTTCGGGGCTTTTTTATACTTAGATAAATTCGCTTCGCTTTGAAGCCAGCATTCTCTTTTTCATCTGCTATTCTTTTACTGAACAGAGTTCACAAGCGGGCTTGTTAGCCTTGGGTATTCACGGAGCGTCTATTAGGTAACTATCTAACCTTATGCGTGATTATGTTCGTCGGTTACTGCTTTCACCACGTAGAATTTTTTTCGTTTTATTATTCGTTGGCATGGTGACGTCTTTCTTTGTATTAAAACAAGTTGAGGCGCTGGCATATGAAGGTCACAAGGCATCGGCTCTGGCATTAGGGCAGAATCATGCTGCTCTGATAAATACCACCATAGCCAATAATATGTCGGCAAATTATGCTCTGGCTGCAATGGTCAAAGAAACAAATGGGGATCTGAGCTTCTTTGATTCTTATGCTAAAAGTCTGCATCAAATTTACCCTGTGGTTTCCCACTTTACCTTATCGCCGAATGGCATTATCAAGCTGGTTTACCCCATGGCGGGTAATGAGGCATCGGTTGGCCTGAATCAGTTGAAATTTAAGCAACAACAGGAAGAAGCTAATAAGGCACGGACTTCTCGTAAGTTAACCTTGGCTGGGCCTGTGAAAATGGTACAAGGGGGCGTCGCTATTATCGGCCGCTGGCCTGTGCTTTTGCCTAATGCTCAAGGAGAAAATGAGTTTTGGGGTTTTACCAATGTGGCTGTGACCTTAGGTGCTTTGCTTAACAAGGCCAATTTTCAGGAGTTAAGTCAGCAAGGTTATGAATATCGGCTGGTCAAACGTCTAGCTCAGCAAGAGGTGCTGATTACAGACTCTTCTTCTGTGGACTTTAATGATTCGGTCAATATAGATATCAAGGTGCCTAATGACATCTGGCAGCTGCAGTTGGTGCCTGTGTCTGGTTGGTCCTCTTGGTCTAGGTTAAAAGGCGAGATACTGCTGACAGCCTTGATTAGTCTGTTAATTGCTGGGCTTGTTGGTTTGCTAAGGCATATTTATATTTCCAAGCAAGGCTTAGAAGAGGTAGTTAAGCAGCGTACTCAAGATATGACTCATGCCAATAAGCGCTTGTTGGGGTTACTTGAAGCCATTCCAGACCTCTTACTTGAGATAGATGATAAGGGCGAGGTTTTGCATTGCCACTTTCCCAACAAATTATTAGCCAGTCAGTTTGGTCCTGACATTGTTGGCCGTAATTTGATGGAGCTGTTCCCTTTAGAGGCGGTCAGTGTTTATAAAAACTCGTTTGAAGAAGCGCAAGCTAAAGGGTATTCAGAGGGCAATAGCTTTTGTCTTGAGTTAGGGGAGAGTGAGTACTGGTTTGAATTATCCGTGTCTTTTACGGAAAGGGTCGAAGAAAATCGCCCTTGTTTTGTGGCGCTAGCGAGAGATGTGAGCCGTCGTAAAAAATCAGAGAACGAACTCAGAATTGCCGCGACTGCTTTTAATACCCAAGACGGTATTTTAATTACAGATTTGCAGCATAAGATAGTGAGAGTGAATAAGGCATTCCAGCGTATAACTGGCTATCAAGAAACAGAAGTTATCCACGAAGACATACGTATTTTAAGGTCTGGCCGCCATGATGATGCTTTCTTTCGTAAAATTTATAACCATTTAGAAGAGTTTGGTTATTGGGAAGGGGAGGTTTGGAACCGTAAAAAGTGCGGTGAAATTGCGCCAGAGCTGACGACTATCTCGATTGTGTATAGTGATGAAAACCTACCTCTCTATTATGTCTTTATTATCAAGGACATCAGTTTAACCAAACAAAATGAGCAGATGATTAATCAGTTAAGTTTTTATGATTCTTTGACCTGCTTACCAAACCGAAAAATGATCTCTGAAAAGGTTGAGCAACTCATTCATCAAGCTCAATTTGTAACCGAAGAAGTCAGTGTTGAAGGACATTATGCCCCTTTAATTCGTCATGCCTTGCTCTTTATTGATCTGGACCACTTTAAAAATATTAATGACAGTAGAGGTCACTCTGTAGGTGACAAGCTATTGCAGCAAGTGGCATTAAGGCTAGTGGATGTGGTGAGAAAGACGGATATGGTGGCACGCTTTGGTGGTGATGAATTTATCATATTGCTTGAAGGAGTCGATATCAGTTTTGATCCAGGCAGAGCGCTTTATCGAGCCAAGCGTGTATCGGCTAATCTCAATGATGCTATTTCTAGAACCTTTGAGATTGATGGAGACCACTTTTATATTTCCAGCAGTATCGGCATTACCGAAATTGATGACTCAATCAATGAGGTTTTTGATGCCTTTAAACATGCGGAACTGGCTATGTATGAGGCAAAATCAACAGGCCGTAATCGTTACTGTTTTTACTCTCCGCAAATGCAAGAAAAGATACTGCAAAGGGTCAACTTAGAAGCGGCAATGCGAGAAGCGCTGGATAGACAAGAGTTCCTCTTGCATTACCAACCTCAGTTTGATCGTTCTGGCAGTATGAGAGGCGTTGAAGCTTTGATACGTTGGATGCACCCAGAGGACGGTGTTATTTCTCCCGCTCAGTTTATTCCATTAGCAGAAGAGTCAAAGTTAATCATTCCCATCGGAGAGTGGGTGGTAAGAGAAGCCTGCCAAACCTTGGCCTTATGGCAGGAAGATCCAGCATTAAAACAGGTCAAAATGTCAGTCAATGTGAGTGCTTTACAGTTCTCTCAGGATAACTTTGTTGAGCTGGTGGAGCAGATACTAGAAGAGACAGGGGCTCAGGCAAGACTTTTGCAGTTTGAATTAACAGAGAGCATGTTAATCAATGACAAGATGAATATTTTAGAAAAGATGCACGCCTTAAAAAAACTGGGTGTGCTTCTCTCCCTTGATGACTTTGGAACAGGTTATTCGTCTTTGTCTTATTTACAGCAGTTACCTTTTGATCAACTGAAAATAGACCAATCATTTGTTAAAAATTTATCAGGACATGGTGATCACCACCCTCTTGCTTTGACAATTACCACAATGGGGCATAGTTTGGGACTTGAGGTGATTGCAGAAGGGATAGAAAGAAATGATCATCTGCTTATGTTGCAACGCTTTGGTTGTGACTTATTTCAAGGCTATTTTATGGGGTACCCCATGATAGTGAAAGAAATTGTGCGTATTGCACATGAGCAAGCGAATTCGCCAAAAATGTGAGACGAAATAAATAGGTGGATTGATATCACCTATTTTAATGACATATATTAGAAACTTGATACTGTTTAAACGGCGAGTCGTTTAAAGCAGCAGCGAGGAAGGTAATGGAACATAGCTTTTTATTAGATGCCTACAGACGTTGTGCCGAAGTGCTCTCAGATATAGCGCTTGGTGCATCTCAGTGTCAAATATTCGAAACCTTACAGTCCATTATTGAGGACCTAGATGAGGAACGTTTTGCCAGTATTCTCAGATTGGACCCTCATGATAATACCCTGCATTTAACGGTTGGGAATAAACTGCCTGACTTTTATAACGATGCGATTGAAGGTTTAAAAATTGGACCCAAAGTAGGGAGCTGTGGCGCAGCCGTTTTTTGTAATAAGCCCGTGATAGTTGACGATGTCACCACTCATGAAAATTGGGTAGTGTTTCGGGACCTGGTAAAGAAAGCTAATCTAGGTTCCTGTTGGTCCGTACCTATCGTGCTTTCTAAAGGAGAAATGTACGGCTCCTTCGCGATTTATAGTTCCAGTAAGGCCACGCCAAGAGAAGAAGAATTGGAGATCCTGACTCTAGCTGCTCATATCTCTGGTGTGGTGATAGAAAAACAAAGGTCTGAAAACCAACTGACTTTTAATGCCACCCATGACCCGCTTACACGTTTAACAAACCGAAGTTTGTTTGATAATTTGGCAAGCCAAGCGCTCAAACAATCTAAACGAAAGCGCGAGCCAATTTGTATTCTGTTTATTGATATTAACAACTTTAAATATGTGAATGATCATTATGGTCATGACATGGGAGATAGGTTGTTATGCTTATTAGCCGAAGTACTTAGCCAAGAGTTAAGAGAAGCGGATATTGCCAGTAGACGTGGTGGTGATGAGTTTATCTTGGCGCTAGTGGGGACAGGCGAAGACGGCGCGAAAGTACTGATTGACAGGGTAACTCGGCACTTTGCTGAGTCGCAAAAAGCATTGTTTAGTGACTATCAGGTGACCATGGCAATTGGTATTGCTGAGTCTAAAAAAGGTAATTATCAACCTATTTCTGAAATGATAAAACATGCCGATATTGATATGTACCGCAACAAACGCTCATTTAAAAAGAGTAACTAAAGGTTTTTTGCCAGATTAAAATGCGTTAAGTCTGGCTTAAGGTTCGCTCCTTATACTCCTTCTTAATCTAAAGAAGGAGTGATACTCATGAAACCCATTCAAAGTTTAATCGTTTTCCTTGCCGTATTCGGGCTATCTAGTTCTGCCTTTGCAAAGTCAGTTGATATGCAGCTTACCATGAAAGGGTATAACGGAGATGGCGCCTATGTGGCAGTTTATTTAATGGATGCTAATGGTCGTCTGGTTCAAACCCTTGCAGTAGAAGGCCGTAAGAAAAAGTATCAGAAGCATTTGCGAGATTGGAAACGTGCCAACCGCTCGTTAAAGTTTGATGGCAAAACAGGTGCAAGTTTGCTCAAAAATCGTAGCAGAAACTTCTTTGTCACTATCGATGATAAATACATAGACTCAAATTACTTTATCCATATCGATACCTCGGTCGAAGATAAACGAGATGTGCCCTCTGATGTTGTTGTACCTTTAACTCAACAAGGCATTGGTCAAGCCGTATCAGGTAAGGGTTATGTCAAATCGTTTGTCTATCGCTTTTAACCTTTATTACTCCTTTAGCGTCTTTTAACCCAGTTCTATAGCCAGTTTGTTTCCCCCTTTTCAGGCTGGCTATTAGGAGGACTTATGTCTCGTTTAATTCATACTTGGCTCGCGATTCCTGCCACCCTCTTTATTATTCTGATTGCCTTATCTGGCAGTATTTTATCTTTAGAGACCCTAAACGAAGCGGCGACAGCACCTAAGTTAAATCTTGGTCAGACTTCATTAGCGACACTTGCGGATAAAGTAAAACAAGATTATCCAGGTGCAGAGCAATTAACTCGAACACAAAACGGACTCTTTTTAGTCTCCTACTCAAATGATCAGAGCTATGGGGAAGACCAAATTGATCCTGTGACAGGTTTAAAAGTGCAAGCATATCAAAGGTCTGATCTTTATAACTGGATGAAAAACTTTCACCGTTCTATGCAAATGGAAGATGCTGGCAGAATGCTGGTGGCTGCTGTTGCCTTTGCTTTACTTGCGTTGAGCATTAGTGGACTTTTGTTAATGATTCGACGCCTTGGAGGCATCAAACACTTCTTTAAATTAGCCAAAGGCAGTACAAGTCAAAAGCTTCATATTGAATTGAGCCGTTTTGCCTTAGTCGGTAGCTTAGTTTTGACCACTACTGCTCTTTACTTAAGTGCGACAACCTTCTCTTTGTTGCCAGAGGCAAACTCTGCTGAGCTAGATTACCCTGAGCCAGCTTTTGTTGAGCTATCCTCTTTAGAGCCGTTTTTTTTAGAGGAGAGAGGGAATGGGCAAGTCTTACCTATCTCTCATTTACCAGCACTTAAAGAAGTAGATGCAAGTGAACTTGTTAGCCTTGAGTTCCCTTATGCTGATGACCCTAGTTCTGTTTACACTTTAGAGACTCAGTTTGGCCTAGGTTATATTCACCCCGACACGGGACTTTGGTTAGATTTTCAACCCCATTCAAGTTTCTATCAGATCAGTCAATTTATTAGTGCGCTTCATACTGGTGAAGGCATGGGGCTTTGGACACTTTTCTTAGGTCTGACGAGCCTGACACTGCCTATTATTGGTATCACTGGCATCATCATTTGGGTACGTAAACGTATTAATTCGAAGGCGTTTGGGCAGACAGATAGCTTAAATCTACAAAACTATGTAGAAGCACAAGAGGCAAACATTGTCATCTTGACGGGTAGTGAAGGTCTGAGTACTTGGCGTTTTGCGCTGGAGTTTTCACAGGCGTTAATCACAGCGGGTAACAAGGTACATCTAAATAAAATGAACCAGGTAGAAGAGCAATATGCCAAGGCAACGCATGTCTTTTTCATGACGTCTACCTATGGTGAAGGTCAAGCGCCTTCAAGTGCTTCACTTTTCTTGGAAAAAGCCAAAAATCTTAGCTTACTAGAAGATTGTCAGGTCAATGTCCTAGGCTTTGGTGATAGCCAATTTAAGCACTTTATTGGTTTTGCGAAGCAGGTTGAAGCCTTAGTTGCCAAGAAGGGCTTTAAGCAAATGTTGCCTTTAACCGCGATTGATAAGTTTTGCCAAACGAGCTTGGAAACTTGGATAGAAAACGTCTCTACCTGCCTTAATCAAAGTCTATGTTTGAAATTAGATAAGAAAAAAGTCAGTCCATTTCAGATGCAACTTGTTGAACAAAACCACTATGGTGATGAAGTAAATGCCCCTGTTAGGATTCTTCGTTTTAAAGCGGGAACTGACCCCGAGGCAGTCTTGAATCCATCAATTGATGAGGCTTTTGCCTTAACCCCTGACATGCCGTGGCCAAAGTTTGACGTGGGTGATTTAGTGGGCATCATGCCACCGGGTTCTGACTTTGTTCGCTATTACTCCTTAGCCAGCTGTGATCAAGATGGCATGCTAGAAATCTGTGTACGTAAACAGCTTGAAGGGGAATGTTCTGGTTTCTTACATGGCCTAAAAGAAGGGGATTCGATACAAGCCTTTATCCAAAAGAAAGCCTCTTTTAGACCTGCTCAAGATGCAAGCTCAGTCATCATGATAGGGGCAGGTACCGGAATGGCGCCGTTACAGGGGTTTATCAAACAAAACGAGAAACAAGTTCCTTATTACCTTTACTGGGGTGGTAGATTGCAAAATTCGGACTTTATCTATGAGGATAATTTGAGCCAAGCCTTAGCCACATCAAGATTAAAGCAGCTTCGACTCGCCTTTTCGCGATCTGCTAAACCTCAATATGTACAAAACCTATTAACGGATGATGCCAAGGATATTTCTAAACGCATTCTAGAAGGCGCTCAAATTATGGTTTGTGGTAGCAAGGTGATGGCTGATGGAGTAAGAGCATCACTGGATAAGATTCTGAAACAAGAGCAGCTAACGGTTTCTGAATTAGAGCAAGCAGGGCGTTATGTTCAGGATGTGTATTAGGGCTCTGTAAACTCGATTTATCACTAAAGAAAGAGATAAAAAAGGTGCCGAATGGCACCTTTTTTATGATTAGGTCATAGCTTAAATCGAGGATTACACCTGCAACGCTAGTTTTCCTTGTTGATGGTTTTTAAACAGAATGAATAGCACGATACAGCTAGCTACCAAAATGGTTAAAGGATTATTACCTACCAGTACCAAACCAAAAATAGCTAACAAACGCTTATTCAGCTTACTTATTGGAGCGTTAAAGAAGCCTATATAAGACGCTGATAAGGCGACTATGCATAGAATACCGCTGAACATAGCCAAAACAAATTCAAGGGTATTAAAGTCCAAGAATAATAGGCTAGGCGCGTAAATAAACATAAAGGGTACAAGGGCTTTACCCATGGATAAACGGAAAGCCGTTACCCCAGTTGGCATAGGGTCTGAGCCCGAAATACC
Organism: Marinomonas sp. S3726; assembly: GCF_000967665.1. Taxonomy (NCBI): domain Bacteria; kingdom Pseudomonadati; phylum Pseudomonadota; class Gammaproteobacteria; order Oceanospirillales; family Oceanospirillaceae; genus Marinomonas; species Marinomonas sp. S3726. The sequence goes on from NZ_JXYC01000004.1 coordinate 384,935, forward strand.
TGCCCCCGCATAAGCCGCTAAGGCGACAGGAGGGGTAACATCAGCAAGCACACCATAATAAAAAATGAAGAAGTGTGAGGCTAATAATGCGATACCAAAGTTATCTAGCGCTGGGGCCACAATAGACGCCAAGATGATATAAGTTGGGGTTGTTGGTATCCCTGCACCCATCAAAATACAAGCCACAGCGACTAAAATAAGGGCAATAAATAACACGCTACTCGACTGATCTAGTAATTCAAATGGCACAACAAAGGATAGCCAAGTACCGAAGTCAGTCGCTAAACCTACAATGGCACCAGAGAATTTAAAACCAAGCCCTGTAAGTGTGGTAACACCTAATAAGAAGCCAACACATGCACAAGCGGCTGTGATCGCAATTGACTGTTTTGCCCCTTCTTCTAGACCTGCAATGAGGCGTTTTGGTGTTAGAACACTTTCACTATCAAGCTTGGTAAAGCCTAAAGGGCGAATTAGCATAGGAATATAAGAACAAACTATGGTTAAGATGATACCCCAGAAAGCAGCTAAGAAAGGCGTGAACTGCATTAGCAGCATACTCACCATGACTATTAGAGGGATAGTTTGGTGCCAATGTTTCGCCATCACATCTTTGAACTTTGGAATGTCTTCGGCAGGAATACCTTTTAGGCCAAGGCGTCTAGCTTCAAAGTGAACCATACAAAGGGTGGCTAGGTAGTGAAATGCAGCAGGAATAATCGCCACTAGAATCAGCTCATTGTATGGAATGCCTAACATTTCAGACATCACAAACGCTGATGCTCCCATAATCGGTGGAGTAATTTGCCCACCACAGGATGCAGCGGATTCAGTCGCAGCAGCAAATCGACCACTAAATCCGTATTTCTTCATCATAGGGATAGTGAAGGCACCTGTTGTCACTGTATTGGCAACAGGTGAGCCTGAGATCATGCCAAAGAAACCTGACGATACCACTGAAACTTTAGCAGGACCGCCGACATAGCGCCCTGAAAGGACAGTCGCAAGGTCAATAAAGAGTTGGCCTAAACCTGATGCCTGAGCAAGAACGCCAAAAAGCACAAAGTGGAATACATAAGTTGCTACCACCCCAATGGCTATGCCATAAATACCTTCTGTACCTAAATATAAATGCTCGACTAAACGGATAATGTCATAGCCTCGGTGAGCTAAAACACCGGGTAGTTCTGGGCCTAAAATTGCGTACATTAGTGACACTACACCAATAATAGAAAGTGACTCACCCATGGTACGTCTAGCGCCTTCAAGCACTAATAAAATGGCTATGCCACCCATCAAATAATCATTTGCTTGAGGGAAGCCAATGTTAGTAATGAAAATATCTTCGAAGAAGAAAACGAGGTAACCAGAAAAGGATGCACCTAGAATCGCAAGCGGCCAATCTAACCAGCTTATTTTATTTCCATGACCCCCTAATAAAGGTAAGGGAAGGGCAGAAAGCGCCATTATTCCAGCGAAGGCGTAGATGCTGTAAAACTGCCAACTCGGAATTTGATTGGCTAAAGCGGAAGCAAGTTGATGTGCTACGAGCAGATAAAATGACGCATAAGCTAGCCCAAGGCCAATCCCGACAACTGTTTTCTTTGGTGCCTTTCTTGGGAAAATAAGAAATAGCAGTCCCATAATAAAGGTAAGGTGCAAAGAGCGATGAGAAATCTCATTGAGCAGCCCAAAGCCTGCCGTATAAATGTGGAAAGCACTTAATACCACGCATGCAAGTGTGATGAAGGCTTTTAAAAGGCCACGAGTCTCTCTGAAATTGCTCTCACTATCATATTGTTTTATGAGATTATCTAGCTCACTTTGGCTTAGGTCAGCCTCATCGTTTGCTTTGTCTACGCGTGCGTTATTATTCATGGTAATGATCAACTCTTAATGGCAGCTTGTTATAGGGGTAATTCTTAAACCCGTATCAGGCCACTTGTTTAAATTAATGTTTTTGCTTCCAGTCCTAAGCTTATTTTCAAATCTTGCATCGGTGCGAACGATCAAGTTGCTAATCTCTCTATTCATCTTGAGCACAAAACTTCCATTAATGAGCTCAAATGAGAGCGCATCTGGCTCTTGAGTTAGTGAGGGTAAACCTTGGCCATGTTCCAAAAATACCTCTTCTGTTTGTCGTATTTTGAATCCGTTATTGGTCTCTAATATTTGATATTTATCTATGACAGGCGTAAGAGATACTGAATGGATAAATGACAACTCAAATTGAGCGTCTTTAAGTTCCATACACTGTAAATCCTGTTCACTTCGAGACTGACTGATTTGCAGAGCAGTACTCGAAGCAGGTAACGCGGTTGACCCAATGGCAACCGCACCTAGACAGTATAAAAGCTTATTTAATAATGCCTTTTTCACGATAGTAGCGCTCTGCTCCTGGGTGAAGTGGTACTGATACAGATTCGAGAGCGGTTTGGATACTGATCTCTTTTCCTTTCACATGCACTTTCGCTAAGGTATCCGTGTTCTCAAAAAGTGCTTTAGTAACAGCATAAGCAACATCTTCGTCTAGATCTGCATGAGTTGCCCAGATAGCTCTTACAGCAAGTGTTTCGATATCTTTATCCACACCTTTATAAGTACCCGCTGGTAATACGGCTTTGGCATAGTAAGGCTGACTTTGTTGTAGCTTATCGATTGCTGGACCTGTTAGTGGGATGATGCTGATATCATGACCGTTTGAAAGTTCAACAATGGAAGCTGTCGGTGAGCCTGCTGTGATTAGTGAGGCGGTTAGGTTGCCATCTTTAAGTTTCTCAGCAGATTGTGAGAAAGAAGAGTAATCTTCCTTAATGTCTTTACGTGTCATGTTATGAGACGCAAGCAAGTCCCCAAGTAGCTGCCATTGACCAGAGCCTGGTGAACCAGAGCTCACACTTTTGCCTTTTAGATCTTCAAAGCGAGTTAACCCAGGTTGAGCGACTAGTTGAACTGTTTCAGGGTAAAGCGCACCAAGCGCTCTAATATTTTTAATCGGTTTGTTTTTGAATTGATTGATTCCATTGTAAGCCGAGTTTAAAACGTCAGCGGCAACAAAGGCGGATTCAATAGAGCGGCGACCTAGTAGGCTAGCATTAGCAACGGAGGCGTTACCTGTTTCTGCCGTCGCGGATAATTTTTTATTATCAAGCTCAGTATTATTTGAGATAACCTGAGCGAGCATGCCACCAAGAGGGTAGTAAGTTCCTCCAGTACCACCTGTTGCTATACCAAAAAAGACTCGTTCTTGGGCAACGACAAGGTTTGAAGCTAAACCTACAGTCAAGCCTGTTGAAATAAGCAGGGTTTTTATTATCTTTTTCATCTTATTCTCCTTGTTTATAAATACTATGAAACACAATTGCGATGATTCAAAATTGATTAATTTACATACTAACTTCTGGTTCATATTTGAAATAAACTAGATCACTCGGATTGCTTAATTGAATTGAGAAATTACTAAAAAGTTATAAAAACCAAACGCTTATCTGGCTCTTAACATCTCCCAAGAAAACTAATTAAATATCAGAAAGCAAACTTATCAACTGATTAGTTTTTGTTATCGAAATCATATAAGCACAATAAAATAAAAATAAAAACGTAAAGGCTAAACAAAATACATATGCAATTTTTTTGTTTATATATAAATTAAAATAAGGTTCAGGAATGATGTTTTTGAGCCTTTAATCGGCTTGAAAAAGTCTATATTTCGCTATGAATTTGATGGGTTTTAGCTTGTGATTTAATAGAGAAAAGCAGTGTAAAAGAGAAGTAGTCCTGCCTATTTTTAATAAGGACTACCTCTGTTTTTACAATGAATAGATAGGTTGTGAATTTATTTTTTTAGCTGAGGGAAAAGATTCGCAACCAGTGCTTTACCTGTGGCAATGCCGCCTTGGTTGTGTGCGTCGAGCAAAGCTGAACCCACAATGGCAATATCTGCTAGACCTGTTAGTTCTGCTACCTGTTGTGGTGATCTGATGCCAAAACCAACGGCTAATGGAACATCCGTATGCTGGCGTATTTCAGCCAAATAGGCGGCTAAATCAAATTCGGTTTGCAAACTGGATTTCTGTCCCGTCACCCCAGAACGACTCACACAATACAACATGCCAGTGGCTTGAGTCGCGATCTGCTTGATGCGCTCTTTTGGCATATTCGGTGTGATTAACCAGATGGCGTCTAGGTTATGTTCGACACAGGCGTCTTGGTACTCAGCCGCGTGTTCAATGGGTAAATCTGGCAGAATTAGCCCAGTTAAACCCTGTTCAGCCGCTTCTTTTACGAGCTTGCTAATACCAAAGCGATAAACCGGATTGAGGTAGCTCATTAACAAAATTTTAGAGTTTGGAAAATCCCGTCCTAAACGCCCAAGATCGGCTAAACATTGCTGCATTTTAGGTTCGGATTCTAATGCCTTATGGCAGGCTTGAACTATGCTTGGCCCATCTGCCACTGGGTCCGAGAAAGGGAACTGAACCTCTAAAGTCTCGACGCCCATTTCAAGTAAGGTTTGCATCCATTCAAGACTGGCTTCTATGCTAGGGTAACCATAAATAACGTGTGTCATGGCCAAAGGTTGGCTTGTTAATGGTTGCTTGGCATTAATAAAATTAGCTAACTGGCTCATGCATTTGTCTCCTGGGATAGGCTCTCAGATAGATCCTGAACGGCATCTTGTTCATGATAGTTTTTAAGGTACTCCTCTAAGAAAGGCGCAAACTCTTTATCGTCAAAGGCTTTGGCTACGTTGAAAATATCCTTATCACCACGGCCAGATAAATTAATGACTATGTGCTGATCAGGTCGCATGTCTGCTGCTTCTTTAAAGGCAACCGCGAGAGCGTGTGATGACTCCAGTGCTGGGATAATGCCTTCTTTTTGCAAGAGTAATGAGCAGGCGGCCAAAACCTCTTCGTCATTGGCATAGCTCATACGGACTCTTTGTGTTTCTGCCAAATGAGCAACAATTGGCGACACCCCAACATAGTCTAATCCCGCTGCGATTGAGTGGGTTTCCTGTAGCTGACCTTGGTCATCCTGTAGGAAAACACTGGCAAAACCTTGGGCAATGCCTGCTTGGCCTAGGTTGTGTGATAAACGAATTGAGTGATCACCCATATCCATACCACGACCCGCCGCCTCTACACCGACCATTTCCACTTCCTTATCTTCTAAGAAAGGCGTAAATAAGCCTAATGCGTTAGAGCCGCCGCCTACACAAGCATAAAGTCGATCAGGTAGTTGATCGAATTGAGCTAATGATTGGCGCTGTACTTCTTGGCCTATAACCGACTGAAAATAGGTCACCATTTCAGGGAAAGGTGCGCAGCCACAGGCTGTTCCAATTAAATAATGGCTATCTTCATAGCTTGAAGACCAGTCACGTAGAGCCTCATCTAAAGCATCTCTTAAGGTTTGTGAGCCTGTTTTTACAGGCACGACTGTGGCTCCTAACTGTCGCATCCAAAAGACATTCGGGTATTGGCGTGCCACGTCTTTAGCGCCCATGTAGATGGTGCACTCTAATCCTAATCGAGAAGCAACCAAGGCCGTTGCGATACCATGCTGGCCTGCACCTGTTTCAGCAATGACACGTTTTTTACCCATGCGTTTAACCAATAAACCTTGGCCAATCACATTATTCATCTTGTGAGCGCCTGAGTGATTTAGGTCTTCACGTTTTAGGTAAACCTGGGCGCCACCTAGATGCTGAGTGAGATTCTCACAATGAGTCAAAGGCGTTGGACGACCAGAATACTGCTGCCATTGCTTATGCAGTTCTGCCACAAAGCTAGGATCATTCTTCGCTTCTTCAAAGGTGGTAAGAATCTGTTGCTGGCTGCTGTACAAAATCTCTGGAATATAGCTGCCGCCATATTGTCCGTAAAAGCCGTTTTCGCTTTTCATTGTGTGACCTCAAAGTGAGTGATTAATTTAACGCTCAGTTAATTAATTAACTATACCGTTTAGTTAATTTAATGTGATAATCAAATTTGGTCAAGCCCTGTCTTGATAATAATTTTGAATGCATGCTTAACTAGTTGATTTAGCTTGCTTAGTTTATCTGCCTAGATAGGCAATCGTTTTTTGTGAATAGTTTTTGTGAACAGTTCTTGTAAATAGTTTTTGAGAAAAGGAAAGTGTTATGGCCCGTGGTCGCCCTTCAAAGAAGTCGCACATTATTGAAACCGCTCTGACACTGTTTAGCCGAGTGGGTTATCAAGGCACGAGTATTGATCAGGTGGTTGTGGCGGCAGAAGTCTCTAAACCGACGGTTTACAGTAATTTTTCCAGTAAGCAGATTCTCTGGCATCAGGCTTTATTACGCATCTTAGAAAATGCTGAGACTGACCTTGCTGATGTCAATGATAAGGCTCAGTCGCCTTTGCAACAGTGGTTAAGAGTATGGGATGTTTGGCTTGCTGATAAAAACCGTCTGGCGGTATACCGTATTATGTTGGGGGAGAGTCATAAGATGGAGGAGGCAAGCGTTGGCTTGTTCAAACAATTGGAGGCCTTATTTGATAAGGCGCTAGATACTGTTTTGACTGGATTCGATAAGCCCCTTAGTCCCGCGCAAATTTATGTATTGAAAGCGACCAGTAAAGAGGCCTTGTTAATGCCTAACCTATATGAGGGTCAGGCACTAACACAAGGTGCTAATTTGTCGGCTGAGCTGACGGCACTTCTGGACTCTCTTCTGTCTCAAGATTAGCGATTTCGAACTCTCTGACTTCGCGTACGCAATAAACCCAGACAGTCGGAATAATGACGGTCAAAGCGCAAAGTATGAGAACGATTTGAAAGCCTAATGATTCATATAAGAAGCCTGCGACCACGATACCCAGAGGCGCAAGGCCAATGGAACCAATATGGTCATAGGCGCTGACACGAGAAAGCATATGGCTGGGAATTGCTTGGTGTAAGGTCGTTGTCCATAGAATCGAAAACATCTCCCAGCCGATTCCCCCTAGAAACGCAGCCAGCATAATCCAATGTAATGGCAGTGGCATAATTAAAGCTAAGCTAATGAAACTAAAGCTAAAAGAGGTCAAGGTAGCGACTTTCAGAGGGTGAGTAAAACGCATATAGAATGACGCAATACCACCAACAATAGTGCCGACACCAATGGCCGCTGCAATAAGCCCCCAATCGGCGGCGCCTCCCATTTGATCCCTTGCAACAGCAGGGCCGATCAAGCCATAGACAGCTTCAACGGATGCCACAATAAAGCAGAATTGCACCACAATCACCCATAGCCATTTTCGGCTAATAAACTCTTTCCAGCCAAGTTTGAGTTCTTGAATAATGGACTCACCCTGACTTTTGATTTGCTTGCTTGGGCGTAGACTAATCACGAGAAAAGTGGCTAGGGCAAAGGTGCCTGCATCAATTAATAAGGTCATGCCAGCACCAAAGGTTGCGACTAAAATCCCTCCGGCGGCGGCGCCTAAGATCATAGCGCTGCTACGTGCTATGCCAACAATAGCATTGGTGCCTTGCAAGTCCTTTTTCTTCACCAACTGTGGAATTAAACCCATGGCAGCTGGGGCATGCAGGCCAAAAGCAACGCCATTGATTAGCATTAAAATGGTGAGGTTGACGATATTAGCCAGCTCAAAAATAAACAAGCAGGCAATGATCAATTGAGCCAGCATGGCAATAATGTCGGCGACCACTATCATGGCTTTGCGCGACGTGCGATCGGCTATCGCAGCACCAAGAAGCATGATGATAATCGAACCTGTAATAGGTGCTGCAATGACAATGGCTGAGTCTTTGGTTGAACCTGTTAGTTCAAGCACACCAAACGCCATGGCGATAGGTGCCATAGCCGTACCAAAAAATGAGATGAAATAGGCAATACTTATCTTGGTAACATTGCCTTGTTTTAATAATGAAAAGATCTGTTGCTTATCCATGCAAGGTGTCCTGATTTCCTAGGGAAGCTGCGATTAAATCTCAGGCTTTTATCCAAACGCTGAGGCGGGTGGACTTATTCTCAGCTTCCCTCGTTAAATATCGAAATAGGCCGTCATGTTAGTGCAGAGAAAGAGCAATAGCCAGTTCCCTCTGAGGGTTAATCTTGCTTAGCTAGTGGTTAAGTCCTAGGGCTGCTAAGATGTTTTTCTTTCAAGATTGAATGGGCAGGATGCAGAATGGTTGAAATGGCAACACAATTTAAGCAAGGATGTTTCAAGGCCGCTTTCATCTTTCTAACCTGTTTAATTAGCATGGCTGCCCAGTCTCAAACCCTATTAAGCAATGCCCCTAAAGGCGCGCTTGTCATTACTCAGTCTGATTGGCATTCGCAAAACACCCAGTACCTTGCTAATCCTGCAAGCTTGATGAAGATATTCACTGCAACCTTGGCTACAGAGGTTTTAGGCGAAAACTACCGTTTTAAAACCGAACTTGCTTATGAAGAGAAAACCCTCAACCAAGGCCGATTAACAGGACCTTTAACGCTTACGCTCACAGGTGATCCGAGTTTCACGCAGAAAGATCTACATGCCTTGCTGATGACACTTGCTAAAGCGGGAGTGAAAAAATTGGATAAGGTCGAAATTGATGCGAGTCGTTATCAAGGTCATGCTTGGAGTTTAGGGCAAGTGTGGAATGATCATGGTATTTGTTTTGCCGCACCAACGAGTGCCGCCATGATCAATCGAAACTGTGTTTTTGGTAATTTGAAGGCAACAGAGCCAGAGCAGTTAGCTCACTTTTACCTGACCCCCAATTCACCTTTGACTGTCGAAAACCAAGTGGTGACCCTCGCCACCAACCAAGCCGAAAGTTGCCAGGTACTGCTTAAGGTATTAGGTGCTAATCACTATCGATTGACTGGCTGTCTTGATGAAAAACGGAAAACCTTGCCTTTAGGTTTTTCAGCTAATGAGGCGAATGCCTTTTTTAAGCATATTCTCATGCAAGAGCTGGCCTTATTGGGGTTCGGTTCTGAGATAGAGGTTAGCTTTATTGATCAAGCACCTTCTTGGCTCGTAGACAATGATAAGAGTGTTAAGCGCATCACGCATTATTCTGCGCCATTAACTAAGTTGGTGGCGCGGATGCTGCAAAGGTCAGATAACTTGGTTGCAGATGCTTTATTTAAGGCGTCCGGTCATCAATATGTTTTAAGTGAAAACGCAGGTGCTGCCAGTTTTAAAGCGCTTGATGCCTATCAAAAAGGAAGCTTGGCGCTTATGTCTTTATTAGATAAAAATCAGATAGATAGCCAAGGTTTGGTGGTACGAGATGGGTCAGGTTTATCTCGTGAAAACTTGCTGTATGCCACTAGTTTGTATCAGGTTTTGGAGCTTTGGTTATCTCATCCTAAGTTCGCTTGGTTAGTTGAGGCACTGCCTATCGCAGCACAATCCGGCACGTTAAAAAACAGAGAAAGCTTAAAACATGACATGTTAAAAGGACGTGTTTTAGCCAAATCTGGCTCTATGCAAGGGGTGGTGAATTTGGCTGGTTTTGTGCAAGTAACAGATGAAGCTAAAGGCCTTAAATTAAGACCTTTTGTTTTTATGGTGAATCAGTTCTCTAAGTCTAAAGCGGTTAAGCCTGCCAAATTTAGTGTCGAGGAGTTAGCTCTGTTTAAATTTGAGACAGGCTTTTTAACTCAGGGCTTTGGGCCGTAAAAAACCTATTGGTTTAGGCAAGTGCATTTTGTTGCTTGCTTTTATTAGTACTGAAAAATACACAGGCCATGGCTATGATCACAGCTGGGATCATCAGCATATTTAGCATCTCCCAACCTAGGGCACTTTGCCAATAACCTGCCAACATGCTGGCGATTGCGGCAAAGGCAAATACTAAGAAGTCGTTTAAACCTTGAACCTTAGCCTTGTCACTTGGTTGGTAGGTTTTACTTAGCAAGTTGGTGGCACCAATAAAGGTAAAGTTCCAACCGACACCTAACATCACTAGGGCAAAGAAGAAGTGCCAATAGGTGATGCCGAACTGGTTGAGTATCAAGGCCGCTAACAAGAACAAGCAACCTGCTTGAATCACCCTAGTCGTGCCAAAACGGGCAATCAGTTTGCCGGTAAAGAGAGAAGGGACGAACATGCCTAACACATGCCATTGGATAACACTGGCGGTGCTACCAAAATCAAAGCCACAACCCTGCATGGCGAGTGGTGTGGCTGTCATCACTAAGACCATGACCCCATAACCGATAACGCCTGCAACCACGGCAGCGATTAAATCTGGCTGGCTTAAAAGCTCTATATAAGATCTTGGCGTGCCAGATTGCTCTTCTAAGGTTGGTTTTTTCAACGGCAATAAAGCGACCAAGATAGTGGTGCTGATATAAAGGATAATTAACGCAGCAAAAGCGCCAATGTATTGGGTATCAGGTACTAAAAACTCCGCCCAAACAGCAAGGTTCGGGCCTAAAAAGGCAGCGAGAATACCCCCTGCCATGATTAAACTGATGGCTTGCGGGGCTTTGCCTTCAGGGCAGTTATCTATCGCTGCAAAGCGATACTGCTGCCCCACACCTATGGCCACCCCAAGCAAAAAAGTTGAGCTTGAGAAAAGCGCGAAATGATTGATGGAAAGTGAGTAGTAAGCGAGGAATGCACCAGCAACGCCAATTAGGTTACCGATTAAAAATACACGCTTACGGCCAAGATGACGCATCAGTAAAGCAGCAGGTAAGGTAACTCCCATTAAGCCAAGGAATTGAAGAGCAATGGGTAAGGTGGCCAAACCAAGATTTGGACTGAGTTTATGGCCAATCAGGGCCGTCACTGAGACCAATAAAATGTTTCCCGTAATTAATAGGGCCTGACCTAAGGCTAATCCCCAAACACTGATCCCCAACATACACCCATCCTTTTATGTGACTTTTACATAAGCTTATTACTATGAGTTATCATCATAATGCAAAAGCTCTCTTGTTAGGGAAAAGTTTCGATGAAAAAAATGCAATTAAACCAGCGCCAGATTCAGTTTGATGAGACGATTTAACCCTGCTTGCTACACCATTTTTATTTTACTTCCTATTATTTAGAGGATATCTCTTATTCGGTGTTTTCTTTACTCTGATAGCGCTTCGTTATCCCGGCTGAATGAGGTAAGTTAGGAGTAAGATAAACTTTAAGTCTTTGTTATGAGGTATGTATTTGCAGGCTTATTTCTTTCGTCGTTTGTTGCTCATCATTCCGACTTTTATCGGCGTGACGCTTTTGGTCTTTGCCATGACACGTTTTGTGCCTGGCGGCCCAGTGGAGCGTATGATTGCGCAAATGCAGCAGCAAACTCAAGATGGTGGCCGTGCGGTTAATTCTCAAATCTCTCAAACCCTGTCACAAGATCAAATCGATGAACTGAATGCTTTTTATGGGTTAGATAAACCTGTTATAGAGGCGTATTGGGACTGGCTAAATCGCTTAGTCCGTTTAGATCTTGGCGAATCCAGTCGCTATTATGAACCCGTGTGGGACATGATAGTCGAACGTCTCCCCATCTCTTTATTTTATGGATTCTGGACCTTTATTATCAGCTATTTGGTTTCCATTCCTTTAGGGGTATTAAAGGCCCTGAAGCATGGTGGCAAGATGGATAATGTCAGCTCTGTGATGATATTCACGGGCTATGCCTTACCTAACTATGTTGTTGCGGTTCTCTTAATAAGTATCTTCTCTTTTCAGCTCGAATGGCTGCCTATGGGGGGCTTTGTTGGGGATGATTTTGATTATTTAGATTTCTGGGACAAGGTTTGGAATATCACTCAACATGCTGTTTTGCCAATGATTTGTTATGTCATAGGGGATTTCGCCATTCTTACCATGACAATGAAAAACAGCCTGTTAGAAAATCTAGCGGCGGATTATGTGAAAACAGCCATGGCAAAAGGCTTGTCATTTAAACAGGCGGTGACACGACATGCCTTTCGCAACAGTGTCATCCCGATCGCGAGCCATTTAGGCAATGTGGTGTCTGTGTTTGTAGCAGGCTCTTTTTTGATTGAGGTGGTATTCGATATCGACGGCATTGGCTTGCTAGGTTATGACGCTCTGATGGAAAGAGATTACCCCGTGGTGATGGGGATCTTAGCTGTGTCTTCTATCTTGTTAATGTTGGGGAATATCTTGTCAGATTTATGTGTGGCATTGGTTGATCCTAGAGTGAAGTTTGGAGCCTAAGGTGTTTAGTATTAATCCGCTCACTCAAAAAAAGCTAATGCGCTTTCGTCAGATAAAGCGCAGTTACTATTCTTTTATTATTCTCTCCTTATTGATTCTACTGTCTTGTATTGCAGAAGTTTTTGTTAACAGCAAAGCTCTGATGGTGAGCTATCAAGGCCAATGGTATTTCCCTACTTATACTGGTGTAAATACAGGGGAAGACTTTGGTTTAGATTACGCCTATGAGGTGGACTATCGTGTGTTAGCACAAACGTTTTCCGAAGAAGATCAAGGAAATTGGGTGCTGATGCCACCTGTGCCTTGGAATGCGTTCGAGCAAGACTTTGATGGCGTTAATTATCCGCCTAATCCTCCATCTTGGCAGGACAGTCATTATCTCGGTACCGATGTATTAGGGCGAGATGTGGTGGCACGTTTGGTTTATGGCTTTCGTATCGCCATTTGGTTTGCCCTATTAACCCTTACCCTGTGTTATAGCATAGGCGTCGTGATTGGCTGTTTAATGGGGTACATGGGTGGCAAGTTTGACCTCTTGATGCAGCGAGGCATAGAAATTTGGTCCATGGTGCCTTTCTTGTATGTCATTATGATTCTTGTCTCAATTATCCAACCCAGTTTCTTTCTCTTTGTTTTAATTAATGTAATGTTTGGTTGGATGGGCATTACTTGGTACATGCGTACGCTAACCTATAAGGAAAAAGCACGAGAATATGTGCAAGCTGCAAGAGCCCAAGGTGCAGGTTTGTGGCGTATTATTTTGAAACACATTTTACCCAATACTATGGTGATGATAGTGACTTTAGCCCCCTTTGGTGTGGTGGCTAATATTAGTGCTTTAACCGCATTGGATTATTTAGGCTTAGGTTTGATGCCTCCAACCCCTAGTTGGGGAGACTTACTACAGCAGGGGAAATCTAATATGGATGCCTATTGGATAGGCGCCTCTGTGGTCAGTGCCATTGTCTTGGTATTAACCATGGTGACCTTTATCGGAGAAGGGGTGAGAGAAGCCTTTGATCCTAAAAAATATACTCGTTATCGTTAATTTCTTGCTTAGGAATAAAGGTATGAAAACAATGACTTTTTTACGAGCTAGTCTGAAAACAGGCTTAGGTGTTTTACTTTTATCTAGCTTGGCTCAGGCGGCGGCTTTACCCACTAACCTTAATTGGACATCCGGCCCTGATGCACCGCTTTTCGCAGATAAGAATGCGAAACAAGGTGGCGTTTATAACTTGCGCTTAAGCACCTTCCCGCTGACTTTTCGTACTATAGGGCCTGACTCCAACGGATCCTTTCGGCCTTTCTTATTAGATGGCCAACCTGGCCTATTACAGATGCACCCGAATACACGGGAATATTTACCTTCACTGGCCACAGAATGGGCCTTTGATGATGACCAAAAGACGGTGTATTTCAAGCTAGATAAAACTGCCCGCTGGTCGGACGGCGCTGACATTAGCTCGGCTGATTTTGAGTTCTTATTTGAGTATATGCGCAGTGATAACGCCAAAGCGCCTTGGTATAAGGACTATTACACTAATAGCATCACAGGGATCACGGTTTATGACGAGGATACCTTTGCTCTGCATTCGGCTGATAGGTTGCCTCAAGATGATTTATTAGCACGTTTAGGGGCAACACCTAGACCCAAGCATTTTTACCCAGATGGTTTGCCAGAAAACTTTATTAAGCGCTATAACTGGAAAGCTGAACCTGTTACTGGACCTTATGTCTTAGGTAAGGTGAAAAAGGGTAAGTCTATTGAGTTTGTGAAGGTAAAAGACTGGTGGGGATATAACAACCCTTACTATCAAAACCGTTATAACGTAGACAGAGTGAGATTAAAGATCATTCGTGACCAAGATGTGTCCATGAAGCATTTTGAAAAAGGCAGCATTGATGCTGTTCCTATGTTGTTTCCTAGTATATGGCACAACCAAGCTAAAGGGCCGCTTTATGATAAAGGGTTTATTGAAAAATCTTGGCTGTTTAATAATACCCCTCAAGGTGCAACAGGTATTTGGCTTAACCTAGAAAACCCTTTGCTGAAAGATGCCAATGTGCGTAAAGGCCTTACTCATGCCATGAATGTGGATAAGATGATAGAGACGGCCTTATTTGGTGATTATGTTCACCTGCAAAGTTTTGGCTCAGGTAAAGGTGTTTATGATCACCCTAATATGCAGGCTAAGCTTTTTGACCCTAAGCTGGCGGCTGAATACTTTGCTCAAGCAGGTTATGACACCTTAGATCGTGATGGCATTAGGATAAATGCCCAAGGTGAGCGTCTTGTATTAGTGATGAACTACCAATCTAAAATTCACTCTGCAAGAACGACTGTATTAAGGGAAGAAGCTAAAAAAGCAGGATTAGACTTACAATTAAACCTAGCTGAAGGGGCGACAGGATTTAAAGCTGCCTTAGAGAAAAAGCACCAAGCTGTCTTTTTGGGAATGGGGGCAGGGATGAAACCTGTGTATTGGCAGTATTTTCACTCTGCTAATGCCAAGCCACAGACCAATAACTTTACTAACTATCAAGATTCAGAAATGGATAAGCTGATCGATGCCTACGATAGCGAATTTAATGTTGAGGAAAAAGCTAAGTTATCCCATCAGATTCAAGAAAAAATTATGGCGTGTGATTGTTTTATCCCTACCTACTCAGTGCCTTATACCCGTCTAGCTCATTGGCGTTATGTTCGCTTGCCTAACACTTTAGGGGTGGGGTTAAGTACGGCCTTAGCGGATGAGTCTGGCTTTGAATATGGTTTGTTTTGGCTGGATGAGGACATGAAAAAAGAGACGCTCAAAGCGAAAAAATCAGGGCAGAGCTTTCCTGTGGTTAACCGAGTTGAAAAACACGGGGCGGAATCCCTTTAATGAGCCATAGCCATGAGCACGCGTCATTAGATACAAAAAGGATGGAAGCAGAGCATATCCTTAGGGTAGAGAAACTGGCTGTCAGCTTTGAAACGGACTCTGGCCCCATCACTGTATTAGACGATGTGAGCTTTAGCGTAAAAAAAGGCCAAACATTAGGTTTAGTAGGCGAATCCGGCTGTGGTAAAAGTGTCACAGCTGCCAGCATTATGGGGCTCTTACCACAGCCTTATGGCAAGGTGATTGGCGGCGATATCTTATATCAAGGAAGCTCAATTACAGCCCTCAGTTTGCCAGAGAGTTATGCTTTGCGTGGTAATCGTATTTCTATGATTTTTCAAGAGCCTATGACAGCCTTGAATCCTGTGCATACGATTGGCAGACAACTGAGCGAAGTGTATGAGTTACACAAACCCGAGTTAAGTAAAAAGGCTCGTAAAGTAGCCGCCATTGCCATGCTAGATAAGGTGGGTATTGCTGAACCTGAGATACGTTTTGATCTTTATCCCCATCAATTATCGGGTGGTATGAGACAAAGGGTGATGATAGCAATGGCCTTGGCCTGCGAACCCGATATCCTGATTGCTGATGAGCCAACAACCGCACTGGATGTCACCATACAAGCTCAGATTCTTGAGCTCATGCGTGATTTACAAGCTGAAACGGGTATGGCGATTATCTTTATCACCCATGATCTTGGCGTGGTTGCTGAAATGTGCAATCAGGTTGTCGTTATGTATGCGGGCAATGTGGTGGAGCACACAGATGTCTTTAGCTTGTTTGAATCCCCAAGTCACCCCTATACCCAAGGGCTAATGCAGTCTATGCCTCGGCTAGATGCCTTGAGTAAAACTCAATTAAAAGCCATACCAGGCAATGTGCCTAGCTTGTCACACATGCCAAAGGGATGTCGTTTTAGTAATAGATGTGAATTTAGTACTGAGCAATGTGAGGTCTCAAAGCCAGAGTTAGAGGCTTATGACAACGCTGACTCAGGCTCACATTCAGAGACTCATTTAGTGCGTTGTTTTCATTTAGAGGATGTCAACAATGCCTGAAACCTTATTAGAAGTTCGTCATCTCAGTCAGCACATTAAGCTGTCAGATTCTTGGTTCTCAAAAGCCAGTTATCTATATGCGGTAGATGATGTCTCTTTCAGTTTAAAAGCGGGTGAAACCCTTGGGCTGGTGGGCGAATCTGGTTGTGGTAAAAGTACGCTAGCTCGTAGTCTACTGAAATTGATGGAGCCAAGTGCTGGCCGAATCATGTTTCAAGGGCAGGATATAACCCATTATACGTCGAAGCAAATGGTCTCATTACGTAAAGAAATGCAGATCATTTTCCAAGATCCTATGGATAGTTTAAATGGACGCCATACAGTGGGGAACATTTTACAAGAGCCTTTTGAGATTCACCAAATGGGCGATGCTAAACAAAGGCGGCAATGGGCCGAGGAGCTTCTAGTTAAAGTAGGGTTACCGGTTGAGGCGATGGAGAAATATCCCCATGAATTCTCAGGGGGGCAAAAACAAAGAATAGGAATCGCCAGAGCCATAGCGTTAAAACCTAAAGTGATTGTCTGTGATGAAGCGGTATCTGCTTTGGATATGTCGGTGCAAGCTCAAATCATGAACTTGTTATTAAGCTTGCAGCAAGAAATGCAATTGGCCCTTATTTTTATTGCCCATGATTTATCTGTGGTAAAGCATATCTCAGATAGAGTGGCGGTAATGTACCTAGGTAAAATTGTTGAGTTAACGAGCGCACAACGCCTTTATGAGGCACCCCTACATCCTTATAGTCAGGCTCTTATTTCTGCGATACCTGTTGCAGACCCCAGAAAACGTAAAGCACGACAAGTGCTACAAGGGGACGTACCTTCTGCCATTAACAGACCCCAAGGTTGCCACTTTTCTAGTCGTTGCCCTAAGGTCATGGATAGATGCAAAGAGCAGGCGCCACAACTTAAGGCATTAGCAAACGAAGCGCATTTAATTGCCTGCCACTTAGTGGATGAGCTTGACTAGGTTTCCTAGGTAAATCTTGGTTGAAAACAATCTGGGTGGAGCAAGCCTGTCGTAAAAGGAGTCTTTACAACAGGCAATATGTTGATTTGCTTGTTTTCTTAAGAGGGGAGTTAGGCTGATCTTCTAATATCAGAATGGTCTGCGCTGGCTTCTATTTCGCTTAATGATTGTTTGAATTCAGCTAAGAAGGAGTTAGGAAGAGGCTTGATACCATCTTTGGATAGTGTCGCCAGTTTATGAGGTTGGTGAGTGAAGATAATGTCTTTTTGATATTCTTTTGAGGTGAAACCCTTTTTGATATTGCGGTTGTGCTTATTAAGGATTTCTTTATATATGGTTGATTCAATTTCTTCTAATTCACTGGCGCTAATCATGATTCTTGATAAGCCTAAGCTGACGGGCGCATCTGAGTTAATTAGCTGCTTCTTCAAGGATTCTTCGATCCTTTTGTTCAGAGCTGAATCTGGGTGGAAGTTGTAAAAGCTTTGGCCTTTGAAGATGAACCTATTGCCTTCTTGGAGGTTGATAATGCCAAGAATTTCTAAGCTTCTTAAATAAGGGTAAACACTTAACTCATCTAAACCATATTCTTCGAGAAGTTGATCAAAATTATCTGACTTAAATCTTAGTTCACGATAGAAGTCATATAACTCTGGGTAGCGAATAAAAATCTCATCCTGGGTTTTGCTAAATAAGGTGAGTTTTGAATTCTCTAGCTCAAAAGCTAAATCATGCACTTCTTCTAAGCTGGTTTTTGCCGCTTGGCAATAGGTGAGTAGCCTTTCAAGTGCAATGTTAGGGTTATGTAAATGGCGCTTTAAGGTTGATAGTGGTGTATCTAGTTCTTTTGCTAGATTTGGGTAGGTTAAGCCGTTGCGCTTAATCTGAGTCCTTAGTGCCAATAATATGTATTCTGGATTTGCTGGTCGCATGATTCCTTCCTGTTTTTCGGTTTTACCTAGCTTAATATGTATGTATTTAAAAATCATTTACACAATATTTCAAATTCAAGCAGAATTAGCTTTTTTCCAAGCATCTCAGTTTACACACAATTTGGGACAAACTGCGACTATTTATTAGTAATAATGATATTCGTACTGTTTATGAAGAAATTTTTTAAAAATTGATCAAGTTATTTCTATGCTTGGAGTGGCTGTGGTAATGAGAGGGGTAAAAGTATTTTTTATGGGCGGACAGTCAGTCTGTATGGATCTTAAAGCAATGGCTGCCTCAAAAATTATAGTGAGGCGTATTCATAAATTAGTGTCTTCTTTGCTATGTGAATGTAACAGAGCATCTAACAGCATAAAGCCGCATTAGATGCTTGTTTTTTGTTCATATCAAATAATAGGCAGGTGTTTCCACCTTGTTTTTTCGCTGCTTTTTTGGCTTGGGCGGCAATTTCTGCGACCTGTAAATGATTCTGACACTGGTTTGGTAATAGGTGAACGACACCTATGGCGAGACTGAGTAAACTATGGAAGCGCATTTCCCCGTTACGGTCTAAGGCGTTCACTCCTCCGGCTTTTAACTGTGCATCGCTATAGTGCTGCTGAATGCCAAGGGAAAAATCGGCTAATACTTTTTCACATCTTGCTTGCCAACTGAGGTCGGAAAAAATGACCACAAAGTCATCGCCGCCAATGTGCGAGATAAAGTGCTGGGCTTGATTTACATGTTTTTCAATTAACTTGCCTACTAGCTTTATGACTTCATCCCCTGCGGCATAACCGCATACATCATTAAAAGGTTTGAAGTGATTTAAATCGAAGTAGGCTATGAAAAAATTTTGACCTGTTTGCATCCTCTCATCAATCTCACGGTTTAAGGGAACATTACCCGGTAATAAAGTGAGTGGATTAGAGTAAGTGGCATTTTGTATTTTTAATTCTGTGATCTGCTTTAGTAGGTCTTTTAAGCTCCCCATGCCTATGTATTGGCCCTGTTGCGTAATAATAATTTCATTATTCAAGCTGGTGGCATCTTGATTGGTTAGCTGTAACGACACGGTTGATAAACTGATATGGCTTTCTACAATGAGGGCGTCTTGAGTCAGCATTTGGCTCACATCTGTGTGTTCGTATAGTGCCCTGCCGTATGGTGTGGAAAATAACTCATGTAGCTGGCTACGGCGAATCACGCCAATAGGCTTGCTGTCTTTAAGGATAGGAATCGCCATAATCTCAGGTGATTGACTAAAAAGCTGGCTTGCTGTTTTTAATTCGTCTCCTGCTTTGAGTGTCGGCACTTTCTTAGAGAGAGACATAACACTGTCGCGCACATGTTTTTGAAAACGGCGACGGCTTAAGGTGACGTTTAAAATATCACTTTCAGTTTCCACAGGGTTAGGTGTTGGGCGGCCCAGCACATAGCCTTGGCCTTTTTTAACGCCAAGTTTAATAAGCTGATTAAGCTCTTCAGGGGTTTCTATCCCTTCGGCAATGATGTCGCAATTCAAACGATTGCCTATGGCAACCATGGCGCGAACAAATTCTTTTTTGACAGGGTCTTGATCGACATTCTGAATAAAATGTTTATCAATTTTGACTATCTCAGGTTGAATTTCTGACCAAAGCTGAAGGCCGGAATAACCCACTCCCAAGTCATCTATCGCGACTTTAAAGCCCATTTGTCGATAATGTTCTATGGTGGCATGGGAAAGGCCATTGTGTTCGAATTTATGTTGCTCAGAGAGCTCCATGACTATGTTATGTTGGGCTATGTTTAAGCGTTCTAAAATGGCAAGCGTCATGCCTTTTTGATGTTCAGGCGAACTCAATAAAGAAGCACTCACATTTAAGAAGAGTTTACCTGGTAGGGCAAGTTCGGCAAATCTGACAATGGCCTTCTCGCGACATAGTAGTTCCAACTGATGTAATTTATTGTTTTCTTCTGCTAGTTGGAAAAGCGTTAAAGGAGAGTGTAAATCAGACTCTTTAGGGCCTCTAGACAAGGCTTCGTGGCCATATAGTTCACCTGAATTTAGGTCATAAATAGGCTGAAAGTAAGCTGTTATTGATTCGTCAGCTAAGATTTTGAATAGCTGCTGTTGTACATCTAACTTTTGCATTCTAATCCTCATTGATGGCTGCAAACGCAGTTAGCCATGACATGGTTGAAGATTAGGTTAGTTTGATGACAATTAGATGACATTGTATAAACTTGTAGCTTTGTAATTGAGTTAACATAAAGAGGTAAATAGCGCATTTTTTGAATTACTTTAAGTCTTCATAAATGTGTTACTTTAGCCTGACTGAGCCTGTTGTCAGAGTGCTAACGGATTGATACAAACAAAATAAAAAAGGGTTGTTATGCTGCTAAGATATTTAAAACAATTGCCGACCGGTATTTTGATTCTGTGGTGTTATTTGATTTGGTATCTGGTTATCGCCGCATCTTATTTTGCTTGGGATATGAGGTTGTGGCTTAACTCTATGGGAATAGCGCTGATAGTGGGTACGGCTTTAATACTCGCGACAGGGCCTCTCAATCTTGACCGTATTAAAAATAACTTCTTTCAGGTAATGCGACTCGTACTTTGTCCATTTTTTGTTTCTAGCTTCTCAGCGCTTACTAAGGGTAAAGGGTTCTTCTTAGTCTTTTCACCCATAATGCAAGAAAACCTTATCGCTTTACTTGCCTGTTGTGTTTTTGTTGCACTCACCTTATTTGTTAAACGTCTTCACGGATAAAGGTTTTATATAAGTGCCCGTATAATTCGCACTTATGACAAGGAATGATATGACGGCCTCACAACTTCAAGACTTTTATGATACTCACGCTAAAGCAAGGTGGCTTGCTTTACTGAGTGTGTGCCTGGCTATTTTTGTCACATCCGTCAGTATGTCTGCTGCGAGTATTGCCATTCCTAGTATTGCTCGAGATTTGGATGCTAGTGCTCGTGCTGTGAGTTGGATGCCTACGAGTTTTCTGTGGGGGAATATTGTTTTGCTGCTTCCTGCTGGGCGTTTAGCTGACTTGGTGGGAAGAAAGCGCATGTATATCACAGGCGTAACTCTCTTTTCTCTTTTATCCCTATTTGTTTTTCTAGTACAGGATATTGCATCGCTTTTAACTTTAAGGGTGTTTCAAGGTTTTTCTGTTGCCTTAATTACTGCGACTTCCATGAGTATTATCGGGGCGGTATTTGCTAATTCCAATCGTGGCGCTGCGCTAGGTTTAACCTCGTCCTCTGTGTATTTAGGTTTGAGTTGTGGCCCAATTATTGGTGGCTGGCTAACGCAGGAGTTTGGTTGGCGTGCAGTGTTTTGGATGCCAACACCTGTCATGTTAATTGCTTTAATGCTGATTTTTAGCTTTGTAAAAGGCGAGTGGAAATCGGCACAGGTTGAGCGTCTTGATAAGCTAGGTAGCTTATTATTTGCCGCATGGGTGAGTGCCTTTTTTATTGGTATGTCCGATGTTGAGGATATGGCTCATCTTACTTCACTCGCTTTAGGATTCGTACTCTTATATGTATTTATAAAGCAGCAGGGGCGAGCTGAGTCGCCGCTTATTCGTATTAGTGCATTGCGTGCAAATCGTGTGTTTAGTCGCTCTATTCTGTCTAGTTTTTTAATGTATAGCGCTAACTTTCCAATTGTTTTCTTAATGAGTCTCTATCTGCAATATATTCATGAATTATCGCCCTTTGAAGCCGGGCAACTTGTCTTGATACAGACTTTTATCATGATGGTGTTAGCACCTATTTCTGGTCGTCTATCTGATAGATATGAACCTAGGTATTTAGCCACTTTGGGGTGTTTGAGTTTTGCCTTAGGGTTGGCTTTATTACTAAGGCTAGATATGGACACCTCTCTCACTTATGTGTTTGTGGGTTTGATCTTTTTAGGGATAGGTTTTGGTTTGTTTTCCTCTCCAAACAACAATGCCATTATCGGTTCTGCTTCTAAGGATAAGTTGAGTATCGCCTCTGCCTTAGTGGGCTTGTCACGTAATATGGGTAATCTCTTTAGTACAGGTGTCGTCATGATGTTGATGTCGATTATGCTAGGGAGTCAAAGTATAGGGCCTGATAATTTAGACCAGCTTTTATGGGTGGTGAGAGTTGTTATGGTGCTGACTTTAATCAGCGCACTTTGCGCCTGCTATTACTCCTTCACTCGTGGTCGAATCCATTAGATTTAGCGCCTTTAAGCAGACATAAAAAAAGCCTCATAAGAGGCTTTTTTTATGTCGCTTTCAGAAGGTTTTAGCTTTGCTTATTGAGCATTGGCCAAATTACCTTGTGTTAAATAGGTAAAAACTTCATCGGCTAAAGATTTAGCTGCTTTTTTATAGGCAGACTGAGTGGCTTGTTCTGGTGTGGCAGAAATACCTCGACCAGTTAAGCTCCAGCTTGCCAACATTTTAGAGCTATCATGGGTAACTTCATCAAGTGATGCATTCAGGTTAACAAACTGATAAGTGCGTCCTTCTTTTACTTGCTTGTTAGTACTAATGTGCAAGTTAATACGGAGAGGGCTGCTGGCTTTACTCGATGGGGTTAAGCCCTTATCTGTTAGCTCACTGCGTAGCACCTTGATTAAAGATTGGCTTCTCGCGGATTGGCTACTCACTTGAATCGAGAGTTGCGTTAACAGACTAGATAGCTGCTTTTCTAAGCCTTTAATCGTCTCGCTTTTAGCTGACGCTAGGTTAGCGCTTGTGCTGTATAGCTGTAATAGATCAAGCTTTTGTGCACGTTCAGACAAGATAGGGAGAGCCGGCAAAATAGATTGCCATTGCTCAACCAGATTACCTTGGGTTTTTGCTTCAAGGGCGATGGCTTCTAGTTGAGAGTCTAGTTCTGTTATCTCACGACGTAAACGCGCCGTAATTTTTGCTCTATCAAGGCGTTGCAGTACATAAACGTATTTGCCTGTAGCCACATTTTCAACAGTTTCACTTTGCTCTAATACTAAAGACTCAGTGTCCATACGCGTGGTTGATGAAAAGGATTTCAACACCTGCTCAGACTGTGACGTGTTTTGGCTTACCTGAGTGCTTTGTACATTGCTTTGAGAAACCGTGACTCTTAGCTGATTGGCCATGTCTGCATTAGCTTGCTGACGTGCACCTTTAATATCGGCGACCAAATCTTCCGACTGAATCACACTGCCAACACCATAAAGGTAGCGTGCATCACTTGGCGGTGATAACACCCAGCTAGGAGTCGCATTTTTTGCGGCTGTATTAAGCGTGCTGCTGCTTGCTTTAGCGGCAGGTGCTGCTTGGTTTGTATTAGCAACTTGAGTTGGTTCGCTTGAGTCATCTGATTTCACAAATAGCTCGGTGCAAGCACCGAGCATCAAGCTAGAAACTAGAATTAAAGAGCGGGACCACATGTTAGAAGAAGCTCTTATCGGCAAGTTTCTTAAGTTTTTTCTGTCCATTCCAAACTTCCCTATTGGTTGTCATATCAATCAATTTTAGGTCAACTTGATAGAAGGTCACACGCTTGTCCCCATCGGAATCAACAATAGAGTTGATTGTGCCTGAAAGAGCAAAACCAGCACCTTGTTCTTCACCAAATTGTGCAGCAGTACCTTCGGCAGCATTTAGCTCTTGGTCTTCTCTTTCGGTACGAATGTCAGCTCGTTCGCTACCTGATGCAACAAAATCAACTTTGCCAGCACGTAATAGAGAGCGCTTTATATCGTTGATAAAGGTATCAACAGGAATGTGTTCATGACTCTTGTTGCGGATGCTTTGTACGATAACAGTTGGGTTGCCTGAGTTTTTGAAACTAAAATCTCTAAACCAAGGGAAAGACAGCATGTCTGTCATCATCTCTTCAGCGACTAGGCTAGAGTCTTTATCGTTCCAGCGGTCTGATAAAGCAATTTCTTCATCAACTGATACACGTTTTACACTGGTTGAACCACATGCCATCAACATCAGGCTTAGGATACCAACCGCAAGGGTTTTCCAAGAAAAACTAGTCATTTTGTGCTTCCTTTATTAGCAATGTCTAAAACCTTTATCTCTAGGATGAGGTTATATCAAAAGTTAGTTTGGGTTACGAATATTCCAAACTTTAATTTGGTTTTTATTTAATTCAAATGGGTCTAACGTGAAGTTTCTACCATTGGTTTGGTAATTTAGAGACTGTAAGCCTGTATCCGCTGCTTGTCGTGTTAAACGTATTTGAGCTGGCAGAGTCGACCAATTTCGAGTTTCAGATGATGCGGATGCCAATACGGCGATTTTACCGACAAAGCCTAGCAACAAGCTGGCTGTCTCATCTTGCACTTCACTGGACACTTTATAGGCCAAGTAATTGCGCAAAAGTTCCCTTAGCAAGGTCTCATAGATATCACGGCTTGCTTGGCTGAGTTGTACTTGCATAGTGATGTCAGCCAAGGACGTCATACGTACGGAATCATGCTTGCTAGCACCAGAGGTTGCTAAACTTGAGCTGAGTTTGGTTTTAGTGCTGTCTAGCACTACAGGGTCGTAATAAGGGACAGCAATGCGAACAGGGGCTTCGCTTAGCATCTTATCTATGCCGACAGAACGTAATGAACGCCAGCCAGCATTGCCTAAAATAATGCGTTTAGTGAATACGCCAGCAAAAGTATTCCAAGCTCCCCCCGCCTGATAGTTAGCAAAGAGGTTTAGTAAACCCTGATCAGCATAAACCATGCTAAACCAGCGTGAGGCATTATTCGCATCTTGGTGGGTGCCTGTGTAAAGTGGCTCTAGTACTAATGAATAACTTTGTGGGGATGCATATAACATCAAGTTGAGCTCTTTTCGTTCAGGCACAAAGCCCTGTTCTTCAAGAACAATAATTTCGGCTGGTTTTTTATCATAGTCTGCTAGCAATGCTTGATACTTTTTGTTGAGCTTTTCTTTGGCAAGGCTTGGGTATTCACTTTGCCAACCGCCTGCTTTTTTCATCATACGTATGGTATCAAGCCAAGCTCTTTGGCCTGCATCTTTAGGTAGATTATATTGCTTGGTATAACCTTTGTCGTAAAGGTTTGCTGAGGCTTGGTAAGCGATACGAGCATCGTCATACTCGCCACTTATTTCATACTGTAAGCCTTCCATGTACCTGGCCCAGGCATCGTCGCGGTAAACATAGTCATCACTATTTATGCCGCCAGTATAGAAACCAGAAAGCCAATCCACCGCCTTAGATAGAAAAGCCTTGTTAGCGCCATCTATGTCTTCATAGCTTGGGTTAAGTGCCGCAATTTCATTTAACTTAAGATCAATACGGCGGGATTCAACTAAGGCTGCATCAAGTAGGCTTTGACGTTCTTGTCGAGATTTCGCTTGTTCGGCAAGTGCAAGATAGTTGAGAGACTTGAAAAAGTTGATGTAAACACGTTCAAAGCCAGTCGGTTGGAAATCTCCTTGCATAGGGTTAGCAAGTAAAGCCCAAGAACGGCTACTGATACTCTCTTCTAGGAAGGTGTCGCTAAGTCTTTCTGCCTGTTCAAGAAGTTGATTACTGCGCTCATAATCACCTTGATACTGAGCTAATGCCCCTTTTTCTAATAGGCGTAATAGGTGGTCTTGCGAGCTATCTAGTGTCTCAGAGATAATCTCTTCGGCTTCATGCCATTGGCCTTGTTTAGCAAGGTCTCGGCTATCACTGATGCCTTGATTGTAAGTGG
Organism: Marinomonas sp. S3726; assembly: GCF_000967665.1. NCBI lineage: Bacteria > Pseudomonadati > Pseudomonadota > Gammaproteobacteria > Oceanospirillales > Oceanospirillaceae > Marinomonas > Marinomonas sp. S3726. The sequence goes on from NZ_JXYC01000004.1 coordinate 410,648, forward strand.
CACAGCCAGATAAAAATAAAACAGAAAGAAGGGCTAGGTAGGCGCTTCTAAAGTCCTTTTTGCATATATTCATGGGTAAACAACACAAGTATTAGGGCAATACAGGCACAGTAAAGGACCATCCAACGTATTTTCATACATCGGGCACAAGGCTTTTTCTTGCGGACACTTTTGGTTTTTGCCATGTTCTTCCCTGGGTGAGTGGAAACAATAAGCTGCGGTTGATTATTTATAACACAAAAAAAAGGGCAATTAAGCCCTTCTTTTTATCACTCAATAATTTATTGAGATGTTTCTTCAGCTTGCTGCTTCTTAAGGCTATCCATATAAAGCGCATCGAAGTTAACTGGTGCAAGCATCAAGGCAGGGAAGCTGCCTTTAACGCAAAGTGCGTCGATGTTTTCACGAGCATAAGGGAAAACAGTGCCTGGGCAGAAAGCGCCTAGAGCGTGGTGTAGCTGCTGATCGTCAAGACCTGCAATGGCAAACAGACCACCTTGTTGAACTTGAACTAGGAAAGCACTCTCGCCGTTGTTTTTAACATTAACAGTGACTTCTAATACTACTTCATACAGGTTTTCGCCTACTTGACGACTTTTAGTATTCAGTTCTAGACCAACTTCTGGTTTCCACTCTTCCTGAAAAACCATAGGTGAACGTGGAGATTCAAACGAGATGTCTTTTAAAAAGATACGTTGTAATGCAAGTTGCGGTGCAACTGCTTCTGTAGTTTCAGCCATTGTATTTCCTTAGTCTTATATATTTTTTAGTATTTTTAGTCAGGTTTTAATGCATTACTGAGACAGTAATGCATCTAACTTACCATTACGTTCCAAGGCAAATAATTCATCACAACCGCCGACATGATGCTCTTGGATCCAGATTTGAGGAACCGATGTACGGCCGCTCTTTTCTGTCATTTCTCGGCGTAGCGCAGATTGTCCATCAACATTAATTTCGTTGAATTCTACCTGCTTCATTTTCAACAATTGTTTCGCTCTAATACAAAAAGGACAATAGTCACTTGAGTAAATAGTTACCTGAGACATTTTGACCTCTCTAGTTAGTTACTAATGGCAAATTGGCACCTTGCCACTCAGCGATACCGCCTTGCATTTTATAGACAGTGTAACCTTCTTTTTGCAGCTCTTTCGCGCTCGCACCAGAAGTCATACCTGTTTTACAAACTAAGATGATGGGGTTTGATTTATGATTCTCAAGTGTCGCCATCTGATCTTTTATTTTTGTCGCTGGAATATTGATTGCACCGGTAATATGACCAGTTTTAAACTCAGCAGCAGGACGAATATCAAGGACAACAGCGGATTCGTTGTTCATCATGTTAGTGGCTTCTCCTGTGGACAAGCTACCAGCGCCACCTTTCTTCTCAACCCAAATAACAAGTGCTAGTAAGGCAATAAAGAGGGAAACCATTTCCCAATGGTTGGTGGAAAACTCAATTAGTTGGTTCATCATACGCGTAAGACCCATTAGACCTATCAAAAAACTGCAGGCATTATACACGGCAAAAGCAGGGCGTACATGATAGAAATAGAATCTCAGGGCGACTTGAATAAGTAGAAGAGGTAAAAGACGTAAGGATATGAATACTAAATTATTAAAAGCGGGTCTTGGTGCCTTACTGATTATCTTAGTGACGGGCTGTACCAGTCAGGTTAAACCGTCTCAAACACAAGCTAAAATAGAACCGCCGCTTGACGAAGTACAGCTGCTTAAACAGCAAAGATCACAATTACAGTTTCAGTTCTCTCGCCTAACCGATGAGTGGTGGCAAAGAAGCGGTGAACTTGCCTCGACCCAATCTGAATTACCTCTCCTATCCAATAACCCAGATACTATTGTTGAAATTAATCGTGTACTAAAAAACAAAAACGAGGTGCTGACAAAAAAGTTAATCGCACTTAATCAGAAAGTTGAAGCGAGAAAAAGAGGGGATATTGAAGGCATAAAGCTGAACTTAGCGCTTAAGTATGCGGGTTATAAAGTGGCAAATGCGGAAAAATCCAAAGCGGTACAGCCAAGCCAGATTAATCTAGTGCAAGGTGAAACGCAGCTTTGGCAGCTTTATACGAAACAAGGTTTAGTATTACCCAGAGTTGCTGTGACTTTAAGTGAAGCTAATCAGCTTTTTATTGAAAACCAATTGATTGCACAATTAGAACTCGATAAACCTAGCTCAAACTTTATTACCAGTGTCACTCTTTATGGTCAGCAGATTTATGCAGCAGGTCAGCTAGATATGATGTTGGCACCGACTATCGCGAAATAGTGGTGCCAACAGATTGGTCGTGCCAGAGAATCTTGGTGTGCAATTATTGATTAGTAGAATCAAAAATTTTGTCGGCATTACCTTCGATAAAGCTATCAAACACTTCACCGTTTTCCATCTTGTGTCTTAGGGCAAATTCATAGAAGCAAGATGGAATTTCAACCTTCTTAGCTGAAGAGAATTCAAACTTAATCTTATCCGCCATAGTTGAAGACTGCTCTAGGAAAAGCTCAGGTGTGCCTTTAATCAGACCACCAACTTCGTTTAGGGTATAACCTTCATCTATCAATAGCTGATTCACGCTTTCGATAGTGTCGAAGTTCTCTAGGTGGTTGATGCTAACAGTAAAGTGGTTAGCTTTAAGGCCCATAGTCGATAACCAGGCCGCATATTCACTTTCAGCAGCAAGGACTTGATACTCTTCGTAACTAGGCTTGCTCCACAAACGGCCTTGCCAAAAAATACTTGGAGATTGAACAACCTGTGCAGGAATTTGGTTAACTAATTTGTTAATCACCTCTTGCGCAACCTCAGACAGTTCATGAGATAGAAGCTCACTGACAAAAATCTTAGGTTGGGTTGGATCTGAATGTTTGAAACATTTAGCAAACAAGTGTTTCTTTTCAAAAGTGAAAGCGCCATAGGCTTGGTAGCCGATTTGCTCAAGCATAGGTGTTAGCTTGTCTAGGCTAATAGGAGAGTTCGCAAAGGTACGAAATGCCACATGGTCATTCAGTACTTTTTCACCCTTACTTTCAAATAATTCTTGGATGCGTTTTGCTTGTGGTGTGACTGCAATATAGCTGTGCCATAGGGAGTTGAAAAAATCTTGAACTAACATCTTGGAGTATCCTGTTTCAGTTGAGCTGCATTTAACTTGCATTAACTGTAGCGAATTATAGGACAAGTTAACAAAAGCTTAATTATCATCTTCTCATGCAAAAAAGTTGGGCATGACTTATATCATGGCTATTTAAGTCTCCATTGCTGTTTTCAGTTAGGTCTCTAGGGCTTGTTTTTGAAGCGCTTTTTGCAAGTCCATTTTACTATTTAAAATACTTTGTAAGAGCCTATTTGGCAGGCTTTGCGACTTATGATGCGCTAAACCAACTAGGCGTTTAAAGTTGGCATCATTAAGTGGCCGTAAGCAGATGTCTGATCTTTGTCTGGCTGAGTGCTCTGGAATCAAGGAGATGCCAAGGCCTGCTGCAACTAAATCGAGTGCGTATTCTTCGGTTTTTACCTGAGCTCTTACATCCACCTGAATGCCTTGCTTGTGAATTAAATAATGCCAAGACTCAATAATGTCGCAAGGGGTGCGACTAATAAAAGGTAAGCCGTCTATTTGTTTGAGGCTGATATCTTTTTGTTTCGCTAGAGCATGGTCTGGTGCCATCGCAAGCACATAATCGTCTTCCCACAAGGGATGGAAAATATCTTCACTGGTTAGGTAGCGTTGGCAGGTAAACCTCAAATCCGCTTGTTCAGATTCATCCACCAAATTGAGTTGTAAGTTTGGTACCTGTGCCAGCATGGTTTTAATTACCTGACTGACCAGAGAACCTGATAAAAATGGCATTAATGAAATGGATAAATCAAGGTTGCTTTGTTGAGTGTTGAAGAGACTAGGCAAGGCTTGTAAATCATTAATGACTTTACAGGCATGAGGATATAAGTCCTTGGCGTTATCGGTTGCTGTGACCCCTTTAGAGTGACGAGTAAAAAGGGAGACTTTTAATGCTTCTTCTAATTGCGCAATGGCGGCAGAGATAGAAGGCTGGGCAACAAAGCAGCGCTTTGCCGCTGCGCTCAAGCTTCTTTCTTCATAGACGGCTTTAAAATACCTGAGACTGCGAATATCCATAGTTTTGAACTCTATTAAACCAAGTAAAGTGTGATATTGGTTAAGAGTATGCGTTTAGCTATAGGAAAAAACTAGAGCATTACTAGGAAAAGTGTATTTCCTCTTTGTATTTGCTGGCAGTAGTCTTGATGGAAATCGTCACAATTTTTTCTATTTGAGGTGTTTATGTCGACTTTAACTTGTCTTGAAACCATTGGTATTAATCGTCTTCGTCAAGGTGATCATTTTTTTAGTGTGTTAACAGGTAACCAAGAAGCGTTGGGCCAAGGTGATAGCTTTACCGCCTCTAGCCCTATTAATGGTGAACCTCTGTCTTCTTTCAAAAATGCGAGCCTTGATCAGCTTGACTCGATTAACGAAGAAATGACCCAAGCTTTTAAAACCTTTCGTACTATTCCTGCGCCTCTTCGTGGTGAGCTAGTGCGCCGTATTGGTGATGAAGCGCGTAAATATAAGACGGAACTTGCTCAGATAATTTCTTTGGAGGCAGGCAAAATCATGCCTGAAGCCCTAGGTGAAGTACAAGAATGGATTGATGTGTGTGACTTTGCTGTTGGCCAATCAAGGATGTTACATGGTTTGAGTATTGTGAGTGAACGACCAGGTCATAGAATGATGGAGCAATGGCATCCGTTAGGCCCTGTTGCTGTGATTACTGCATTTAACTTCCCTATGGCCGTTTGGTCTTGGAATGCCATGCTAGGTTTAGTTTGTGGTAACCCAATTCTATTAAAACCTTCTGAAAAAGCCCCGCTCTGCGCGCTTGCCATGTATAGCATTGCTCAAAAAGTATTGGCTGATATGCCTGAGATTCCAAAAGCCGTATGCAGTGTGGTTATTGGTGATCGTAACGTGGGTGAAGCTATGGCGGCAGCGCCTACTTATCCACTTGTTTCTGCCACTGGCTCAACGGCTATGGGTCGTCAAGTGGCACAAACGGTAGCCGCTCGCTTAGGTCGTTCTTTATTAGAGCTTGGTGGCAACAATGCCATGATAGTATCGAAAACAGCCGATCTTGATTTAGCTTTAAGAGCCATTGTTTTCTCAGCAGCAGGGACCGCAGGTCAGCGTTGTACGACTTTAAGGCGCTTGATTACTCACTCTTCTGTTGTGGATGATCTAGTTGCGCGACTTGTTAAATCTTATGCCTCCTTGCCTATTGGTGATCCAATGGTAGAAGGGTCATTGGTTGGCCCTCTAGTGGACGAACAAAGCTTTAACGCGATGCAATCTGCTTTGGAGCAAGCTAAAGTTCAAGGTGGTGAAGTGGTGTTTGGTGGTCAGCGTGTCACAGCTAACGTGCCAAGTGGTGGTTTTTATGTACAGCCTGCAATCGTTCGTATTGCCCATGATGCCAAAATCGTTCAGCAAGAAACCTTTGCGCCAATTCTTTATGTACTGACTTTTGATGAGTTTGAAGAAGCCATTGAAATTCAAAACAATGTACCTCAAGGCCTATCCTCGGCTGTATTCACAGAAAGTATGCGAGAAGCTGAAGCCTTTATGTCTCCAGCGGGTTCTGATTGTGGTATTGCTAACGTCAATATTGGTACATCAGGTGCTGAAATTGGTGGGGCATTTGGGGGCGAGAAAGAAACGGGCGGCGGCCGAGAGAGTGGTTCTGATGCATGGAGAAGCTATATGCGTCGCACCACAAATACAGTGAATTACGGTGGTGATTTGCCGCTAGCTCAAGGTATTGTTTTCGAGTAACGCTGTGTGATCTGAGTATCTCATTCTGGTTAGTCTTAAGGCTAACCAGGGCCTTTCTTAATATGCGAGGTAATAGCATGACCGACGCGAATTTATCCCTATGGCAGGCCTCTGCAAAAGAACAGATTAATTTAACTTCTTTAAGTGAATCGATACAGGTCGATGTTGCCATTATTGGCGCAGGTTATTCTGGATTGTCTTGTGCGCTTACTTTGGCTAAGCAAGGTGTGAGAGTCGCTGTGTTAGAGGCAAATACTGTAGGTTATGGTGGGTCAGGTCGTAATGTTGGTCTTGTTAATGCGGGGTTATGGATGCCGCCAGATGAGGTAGAAGCTGTATTAGGTGTTGAGGCATCAAACACGCTTTATGAGGCACTGGCACAAGCACCTGATATGGTTTTTTCATTGATTAATGATAATCAGATTGAGTGTGAAGCGACACGAAATGGTACCTTACATGCGGGTGTTGGTCGCATTGGTATGAAGCAGCTAGAAAGCCGTTATTTACAGTTAAACCAAAGGCAAGCCCCTGTGGTTTTGCTTGATGAAAATGAGGCAAGGGCTCGCATTGGTTCAAACGCTTTCTCTGGTGCCTTGTTCGATCCAAGAGCAGGGACAATACAGCCATTATCTTATGCATTAGGGTTGGCTAGAGCTGCCATATCTCAATCGGTTAGTATTTATCAAAATAGCCAAGTAGTGAGTATTGATGCTCACGCTCAAAAATGGCGGCTTAAATCGAGCTCAGGTGGCGAGGTACTAGCAAATAAGGTGGTCATGGCTACTAATGCTTATCCAGAAAAGCTTTTCCCTCAACTGCAGCAGTCTTTTGTGCCGATTCAATATAGCCAATTTGCAAGCCAAGCGTTACCTGATGAGATTTTAAAACGGATCTTGCCGAACAAAGAAGGTGTGTGGGATACCTGTACAGTGATGAGTTCACTTCGTCTTGATCAATCGGGTCGATTGATTTTTGGTGGTATGGGGGGAGCCGGGTTGAATACGCGTTTACGCGACTGGGCTGATAAAAGGGTTAAACAATTGTTTGATTACTTGCCTAAGCTTGATTGGCAATACGCTTGGAGTGGTCAGATAGCCTTTAGCCATGATCATTTACCCCACTGCCATTTGCTAGATGATGGCATTTATAGCCTTGTTGGTTATAGTGGCCGAGGTATTGGTCCTGGCACTGTAATGGGTAAAGAGTTGGCTCTACACCTTATTAATTCAAACCATAAAATGCCACTTGCAATGACTCAAGTGAACAAGGTTTCTTTGCGTGAAATGAAACGTTCCTTTTATGAGGTTGGGGCGCATATCTATCATTATGGCCAAGTTTTGACATGATCTTGATGGGTTTGAATCGGCTTTAGATATTGTTATCACAGTATTTTTATATTTTTGGGCTATTTCGGGGCGTTTTTTCGAAGAAATGGCTAATTTCCTCAGTTTTTTGTGTTGTCTTAGATCAAACTCGGTTACAGTTTCTACCTTCTTATGTAACAAGTTGTGGCAAATTTAAATGCGCCGATACCTACCGTCATCTACTGCCCTCAAATGTTTTGAAGCATCTGTTCGTCATCTGAGTTTTACCCGTGCTGCCCAAGAGCTACATTTAACTCAAAGTGCTGTGAGTCGACAAATTCGTAATCTTGAAGAGTTTCTCTCAAGGGATCTGTTTATTCGGCTTAATAAACGTTTGGTATTAACAGGGACAGGTGCGGCGTATTACAAAGAAGTGGTGCCCTTGCTAGATAGCATGGAAAGTGCCTGCTTAAAAATGCTACACAGGGAAGATGAAAAAATCTCCCTACAACTTGCTTCCTTACCCACTCTAGCTTCTTTCTGGCTAGTGCCTAAATTAGCTAACTTCCAACGTGCTCACCCACAATTTAATATCAAGGTGAATGCCATGGATGTTACCGATAATCTTGACCCTAAACAGGTCGATGTGATTTTGCATTATGGCGGTGATCATTGGCCAAAAGGGGTGTCGCATCATCTAATGAATGAATATGTGATTCCTGTTTGTTCACCCGCTCTATTAGCTGAAAAAGGTTTAACGGTTAACACAGCTAAACGCAGTGATATTAGCCACTTTCCTTTGATGCATTTGACTTCGCGCAGCAATGCTTGGTCCGAGTGGATGGCACAACAAGAGTTAGCTGCTAGCCATTTAACTGGGCCGGGCTTTGAGCACTTTCATATGTTGTTAGAAGCCGCTAAATCTGGAATGGGTGTGGCGATTATGCCAACCATGATAGTAAAAGAGGCTCTTGCCTCTGGAGCTTTGGTGGCACCATTTGGTGAAGCTTGTATGACGCCTCATGAATATTTCCTTTCTTACCCTGCAAATAAAGCTGATTTAGAGCAAGTCGTCACATTCCGTGATTGGTTGTTAGAACAGGTAGACCCACAGACCCAAGTTGAGTCTCTCGTTGTTGGATAATCAACCAAAATTAGCCCTAATTCGCTGAGATCTTGTAACAAAATTACAAGCCTGTGTTAGTATCGAAAGACGATGATTATTTAACTTAACGGGTATCGGTACAATGGCGAAGAAGACAACCGCACTTTTTATTTTGGATGGCTGGGGCTATAGCGAAACATCTAAGTCAAATGCAATTGCAGCGGCAAATACGCCTAACTGGGATAAATTATGGCAAACAAGGCCACATAGCTTGATTCAGACTTCAGGTATGGCGGTTGGTCTACCAGAAGGTCAAATGGGTAATTCAGAAGTGGGTCACATGAACCTAGGCGCAGGCCGTACGGTTTATCAAAACTTCACCCGTATTGGTAAAGCCATTGACGAAGGTTCGTTTTTTGATAATGAAGCCCTAGTAAATGCGGTTGATACAGCCGTTAAAGCAGATAAAGCCGTTCATATATTAGGCCTATTATCTGCAGGCGGTGTACATAGTCATCACGAACAAATTATGGCTATGTGTGAAATGGCAGTAAAACGTGGTGCTAATAAGGTTTATGTACACGGTTTTACTGATGGCCGTGATACGCCACCTCGTTCTGCACAAACACCAGTGGCAGAGCTTGAAGCGAAACTAACTGAACTAGGTACGGGCCGTATTGCGACCTTGACTGGCCGTTATTTCGCCATGGACAGAGATAATCGCTGGGAGCGAGTTGAAACTGCTTACAATGCAATTGTTTGTGGACAAGCTGAATACCAAGCACAAACGGCTGATCAAGCAATTCTAGCCGCATACGATAGAGATCAAAATGACGAATTCGTGCCAGCGACAATTGTTGGTGATGCCGTAAAGGTTGAAGATGGTGATGCCATTGTCTTTGCAAACTTTAGACCTGACCGTGCTCGTCAAATTACCCGTGCTTTTACCGAAGCAGACTTTGAAGGCTTCACACGTAAGGCAGTGCCAGAGTTAGGTACATTTGTTACCTTCACAGAATATGCCTCTGATATTAAAGCTGGTGTGGCTTTCCCACCGCTTGCTCTAAGCAACACCCTAGGTGAAGTACTTGCTAAACTAGGTAAAACACAATTACGTATTGCTGAAACTGAAAAATATGCCCATGTGACTTTCTTCTTTAATGGCGGTGAAGAAGCGTTATTTGAAGGTGAAGAGCGCGCTCTAATTCCTTCTCCTGATGTTGCTACCTACGATCTAAAACCTGAAATGAGTGCGCCAGAAGTTACCGATAAGCTGGTGGAAGTTATTTCAGCTGGTACCTATGACACCATTATTTGTAACTTTGCCAATGGTGACATGGTAGGACACAGTGGTGTTTTCGAAGCAGCCGTCAAAGCTGTCGAGGCCGTTGATGCCTGTATTGGTCGTGTATTAGAAGCTCTAGATGCGAATGGCGGTGCTTGTTTGATTACTGCAGATCACGGAAATGTGGAACAAATGTTAAGTGATGACGGGACTCAGCCGTTAACGTCACATACGATTGAACCTGTACCTCTGGTACTTGTCTCTCCTGATGCGAGTTTATCAATTAAAGGTGGTGCGTTAAGTGATATTGCGCCAACACTACTTGAAATGATGGCAATAGAAGCGCCGGCCGAAATGACAGGTCGTAGCTTACTATTACGAGATTAACCTGATCTGAATAGATTGAGAGTGTGGTAACGACTTTATGGGCAAATTGGTACTTATTTTGTTTGTGAGTCTTTGCTCCTTCTTTTCATTACATGTGTCTGCCGCAGAGCCCAAATCTGCGGCAGAAGCTGAGCAACAAATTAAGGCTTTGCAAGAAGAATTAAAGTCGCTCAATGTGTGGTTAAAAGAGGTGCAGTCAGAGAAATCACAAATTGAAGGGCAGTTAGAAGGTAAAGAAAAATCTATAAATGAGCTCTTGAAACAAATTAAAACCATTCAAGACAATATTAAACAGAGTGATGGTCAGCTCAAGGAGCTGGCCATAAAACAACGAAAGCTGAAAATAAGTATTCAGCAACAGAATCAACAGATAGCCGCCCAAATAAGGGCGGTTTATCGTTCTGGTGAGCAAGAAGGCATGAAATTTTTGCTCGATGGCCGTACGCCCGAAGAGATAATGCGTATGGTGAGATACAACCGATATTTCTCTCAAGCACGCCAATCTTTAATTAATGGCTATGGAATACAGGTAAATGAACTAAGCTTAATTGAAAAGAGCATGCGCTCTCATAGGGCACAGCAAGCGCGAGAAGAAGCTCGGCTAGTTGAAGAGCGCAAAGTGTTAGCTAAACAACAGAATGAGCGTCAGCAGATTCTGGCTAAACTTCAAAAGGATATTCGATCGGGAGGTAATAAGGCAAAAACGCTAAAACGTAATCAGCAACAGTTACAAGCCCTATTGCTTAAGCTTGAAGAAGCCTTAGCAGAAATGCCTGTTATTGATGAGAAGGTAGCGTTTAGTTCCTTGAAGGGTAAGTTAAATAAACCCCTAGGACGGTTAAATGTACTGCAAGAGTCAGGGCAAGTGAACTTAGGTGGCGTTACATTGTCTGCCAAAGAAGGTACTGAAGTGAATGCGGTTTACCACGGAAGGGTGATTTTTTCTGATTGGCTAAGAGGGTTTGGCCTAGTACTGATTTTGGATCACGGTGATGGATATATGTCTTTATATGGCTATAACCAGAGCTTGCTCAAAGAAGTCGGAGAGTGGGTAAATACGAATGACCCAGTCGCGACGGTCGGGAGTTCAGGTGGTCGTACTATACCGGGGCTATTTTTTTCTATTCGTCATAACGGTACCCCCGTTAACCCGCTTAAGTGGGTCAAACAAGGCTAAGCCTGCTTATTTGCATTAATAAGGTTGGTAAGCAAAACAGCAATCTTGATGCTAATCGTAGGTACAGTCAGAGGTTCAAGTATGAAATGGTTAAAAGAAATAAGTACAGCGTTTCTTGTGGTTGTGTTGAGCAGCTCGGTTGCGCAAGCCAAAGAGCAACAGGTCCCATTAGCGGAAATTCAATCCTTTGTTGAGTCTTTTGAAACCATCAGCCAAGGCTATGTGGACGAACTTTCTGATCAACAAATTTTAAGCAAAGCATTAAAAGGCATGGTTGCGGCACTGGATCCGCATTCAGAATATTTAACCCGAGAAGAAATCTCCAAATTCAGAGAAATGACATCAGGCAAATATGCAGGTGTTGGTATTGAAGTTGAAATGATTGAAGGACAGCTTGTCATTGTTTCTCCAATTGATGGTTCACCAGCTGCAACGGCTGGCTTGTTGCCAGGCGATACTGTTCTTCGTATAGATGACACCTTAATTAATGATATGGGTTTACAGGAAGTGATAGTGCTCATGCGAGGTGAAGTGGGTACGAAAATTCATCTGACCATAGAAAGAGAAGGCGATCTAAAAAACTTTGATATCATGCGTGGCCTAGTACAAAGTGCCAGTGTGACAAATAAATGGCTAGAAAATGATGTGGGTTATGTGCGTATCAGCCAATTTCAAGGCAGCACAGGTGTTGAGTTTCAAAAAGCGCTTGAGAGTATGAAAGCTGAGCACCCATTAGAGGGCTTGGTTTTAGACTTAAGAAATAATCCTGGCGGAGTCTTGCAAGGCGCTGTCTCTGTTGTTGATGCGTTTTTAAGTGATGGCATCATAGTTTATACAGATGGCCGACATAAAATGTCTAAAGCCCAATTCAATGCGACAAAAACGAAATACCTAGATGCTGTTCCTACCGTTGTATTAGTGAACTCTGGCTCTGCTTCTGCCTCAGAAATCGTGGCAGGCGCATTACAAGATCACAAACGTGCTGTGATTATGGGGACTGAAACCTTTGGTAAGGGCACAGTGCAAACCGTGGTGCCATTAACGGATGGTTCGGCAATCAAACTTACCACGGCGCTTTATTACACACCAAAAGGGCGATCTATTCAGGCTCAAGGTATTATTCCTGATATGGAAGTGCCTCAAGCTAACCTCGTAATACAGGATACGGGTTTTATTGTTAAAGAAGCTGATTTGAGTGGTCATATCGCAAATGGCTTAGGCGGTGAGGATAGAAATAGCCTAGATGCTGAAAATAGCTTCGATGATATTGCAAAAAACGACTTTCAATTGTTTCAGGCCTTGTCTGTACTCAAAGCCTTCCCTAAACTTGTGCCTCAATAAATCCTGTACTAGTTGAGAAATTATGTTTGACCCATTTCTGCGAGCAATAAAACGCTCGCAGCTTCTATTTGTAAGCCTATTACTAACGTCGTCTTCTTTCGTTTTTGCTGCTGAATCTGGCCCACTTGTCACTGAGGAGCCAGATACACTTGTTAACTCACTTGAGTTGCAAGCAGCTGCCTCGGATGAGGCTGATAATCTCGAGGAACTAGCACCAGCATCAAGTGAACTTGATTCAGAGTATGAGGCTCAAGCTGCCGGCCCTGAATTAGCGCTAGAAGCAGAGGCTGAAAAAGTAGAAGTGAAAGTGGCTGAAAAAGAGCCTGAAAAAGAGCTTCTTATTGTTCCACAAGAAACGGCAGACAGTGCCCAAGCACAAAACTCTCAGCCACTAGGGCCTGTAATAACGACACCAAAAGCGACGGCAGAAGTACCAACTAATCCATCAACACCCTTGTTGCCTAGTTATCCTAATATCAAGTTAACTGGTACTGAAGATGAATCTTTAGACTTTTTATGGCAAAAAACCTTCCCTACTCTCAAGCATTCAGAACCTGAAGCTATTCAGCTAGTTGAGCAAGACAAAGTCAAAACTAATACAGAAGACGTCACTGTAATTGATGATAGGCCAAGTATTAGCATTATTATCGATGACCTTGGTTATAACCGTAGAGGTATGGAGGAATCACTTTCTTTACCTGTAGAAGTCGCCTTGGCGATTTTGCCTCACACTCCTTTTTCGAAAAAAACAGCACTGGCTGCAACAGAGCAAACTCGTAACATTATCCTGCATGTGCCAATGGAAAATGAGAGGGAGCTTAAGCTAGGCCCAGGCGGACTGTATAAGAGCATGGGGGAAAAGGAGCTAAAAGAGACTCTGAAGGCTGGCATTGATAGTGTGCCAGGTATTCAAGGTATTAATAACCATATGGGCAGCCTGTTAACGCAGGATACTCAAAGAATGGAATGGGTCATGGAAGTCATCCAACCTATGGAGCTCTTTTTTGTTGATAGTTTAACTAGCCCGAATAGTGTTGCCTTAACCAATGCCCTTAAATTTAATCTGACGACGACACGTCGTGATGTCTTTCTAGATAATGTTCAGGATGAAAAAGCCATAGATAGGCAATTTAAGCGTCTAGTCGCGATAGCGAAAAAACGTGGTAAGGCGCTAGCGATTGGTCACCCTTATCCTGCGACTATGAGTTATTTATCGAAACGACTAACTAAGTTGGAAGATGAAGGTATAAGACTAATCTCAATTTCTGAATACATTGAATAAGCCTCAATAAACTTAATTAAACGAAATTAGAAAAATTTAGATAAGAAGTTTTTAAGAAAAACTTCTTATCTCTGCCGAAACCTATCTGTCTCAATATCCTTCTGTATATCGTATAAAATCTGCTAAAAGCAATGGAAATGCCTAGTTTTTGCTTATTTTTCAGGCAATTTCTTTTGTAATCCTTTGTTCTGGTAAAATATTATTTGGTTATTTATAACTCAATTGTGTTGACCTATCCGCTTGTTAAAGATTAATGTTTATCTCATATTAAGTCGCGAAACAGAGTTAATCTGGCACTTTATATGTTCCATTTGTTCGTTATTTCGAGCCAATGAATGGAACGCTTCTTGCTTTAATATAATAATCATAAACTGGAATGAGTAGGAGCTTGACTAATGTCAAATGCTATTGTGAAAAAATCTTTACTTTCTATCGCAATCGCTGGTGCTATGGGTGCATCAGTTCTAGCACAAGCGGATGTTGTAATTGGTGTAGCAGGCCCTCATACGGGTGCATATGCTGCATTTGGTGAGCAATTATGGCGCGGTGCTGAACAAGCCGCTAAAGACATTAATGCTGCAGGTGGTATTAATGGCGAAATGATTAAACTAGTAAAAGCTGATGATGCTTGTGAACCTAAACAGGCCGTTGCTGTTGCTAACCGTTTAGTAGATTCTGATGATGCTGTTGGCGTTGTTGGTCACTTCTGTTCTTCTTCAACTATGCCTGCTTCTGATATCTATGAAGAAGCTGGTGTATTAATGGTCACCCCTGCCTCAACTAACCCTCGTGTAACTGACCGTGGTCTATCTAACGTTTTCCGCGTATGTGGACGTGATGATCAACAAGGTGATGTTGCTGGCGCTTATATTATTAGTGAATTAAACGCGAAACGCGTTGCTATCATTCACGACAAAGATACCTATGGTAAAGGTCTGGCTGACGCAACTAAATCTGCGTTGAACAACTATGGTGTGACCGAAGTGCTTTATGAAGGTCTAACACGTGGTGAGAAAGACTTTAATGCCTTGGTTACTAAGATTCGTTCTGTTGATGCTGAAGTTGTTTACTTTGGTGGACTTCACTCAGAAGCTGGTCCGCTAGTACGTCAGCTACGTGAGCAGGGTTCTAAAGCTATCTTCATTTCTGGTGATGGTATTGTATCTAATGAGTTTGCAGCTGTTGCTGGTTCACCAGAATATATCGATGGTGTATTGATGACCTTTGGTGCGAACCCAAAATCTTATCCAGCAGGTAAAGCTGTAGTGGATAACTTCATCAAATCTGGTTATGACCCAGAAGGTTATACCCTGTATTCATATGCTGCAATGCAGGTTGTTGTTGAAGCCCTTAAGAATAATGACCTTGATCCTATCAAGGGTGCTGATTGGCTGAAAACAAACAGTGTTTCTACTGTAATGGGCGTTAAGGATTTCGACTCTAAAGGTGACCTTAAAGTGTCTGATTACGTTATGTATAAGTGGGATAATCAGGGTAACTATGTTCAAGTAAACTAATATTCTATTGGTTTACATTGGCATAATGCATGAAGATCACAGCCGGCTTGGCTGGCTGTGATTCATTTCTACGTTTTTAAAATCCCCACGAGGTCTTACGATGGATATCGTTCTCCAGCAGTTGGTTAACGGTCTTACCCTTGGGTCTGTTTATGGACTCATCGCTATCGGGTATACCATGGTATACGGCATTATCGGTATGATTAACTTCGCCCACGGCGATGTATACATGGTGTCCGCATACATTACTGCGATTGTTGTCGCATTATTATCTTTCTTCGGAATAGAATCCTTCCCGATTATTATTATCGGTACTCTCTTTATCACAATTGCCATTACTGGCGCATATGGTTGGGCTATAGAACAAATCGCCTACCGCCCCCTTCGTAATTCCGGTCGTTTATCTGCTTTGATTTCTGCGATTGGTATGTCCCTCATATTACAAAACTATGTGCAAATCAGCCAAGGCGCACGCCAGCAGGGTATTCCTACCATGCTTACCGGTGCTGTTAGGTTTGATGTTGGTGATGGTTTTGTTCAGATCACCTATATGAAACTGGTAATTTTGTTAGTGGCCTTCTTAGGCATGGGTACACTGACCTACATTATTCAGAGAACCAAGTTAGGCCGTATGTGTCGAGCGACGCAACAAGATAGAAAAATGGCATCCATATTGGGAATTAACACTGATCGTGTAATTTCCATTGTCTTTGTAATCGGTGCTTCCATGGCCGCACTAGCAGGTGTGTTGATTACATTAGATTATGGTGCTTTTGATTTCTATGTGGGCTTTATTATAGGGATTAAAGCGTTTACCGCTGCTGTACTCGGTGGCATTGGCTCCTTACCAGGTGCCATGTTGGGAGGAATCATTCTTGGGGTCTCTGAATCCTTGTTTGCTGGTTTGATTAGCTCAGACTACAAAGATGTTTTCTCTTTCTCCTTGCTTGTGATTATTTTGATTTTCCGTCCAAGTGGTCTTTTAGGTAAACCTGAGGTGGAGAAAGTTTAGATGAACGCAACAATTGATTATAAAAAGAGCACCATAGATGCCATCATCGCAGGCTTAATGGCATTAGTGCTATTTGGCCCTGTAGTGGGTGTTGTTCTGCAAGGCTATGGCTTTACCACTGAGTTTGATCGAGTAGCTTGGATGGTTGCAGTGGTCGCAATTGGTCGCTTTGTTATTTCAAGTTTCTTGCAATCCAATAAGGGTAAAGAGATTCTCTTCAAGCACAGCTCTGGCGATGATGCTGGTGTCGTGGTTAAGTCACCCGACTATAAATCCAATATGGTCTGGATTATTCCTGTTGTCATCTTAATCGGCTTGATGGTGCCTTTTATTGCATCTAAGTATGTACTGACAGTCATTATCCTAGGTTTGATTTATGTCTTACTGGGTTTAGGTCTAAACATAGTGGTTGGTTTAGCTGGCTTACTTGACTTAGGTTTTGTTGGTTTCTATGCCATAGGGGCTTACGGTTTAGCGCTTGGTTATGAATATTTAGGTTTAGGCTTTTGGTCTATGTTGCCTATTGCCGCTATTTTGGCTGCTATTGCTGGCGCCATCTTAGGCTTCCCCGTATTGCGGATGCATGGTGACTATCTAGCTATCGTAACCTTAGGTTTTGGTGAAATTATTCGATTGATCCTGAATAACTGGTCTGCCGTGACTCATGGTCCTAACGGTGTATCTGCGCCACTACCACAACTATTTGGTTTAGAGTTTAAGCGACGATCACGGGACGGTACGCCATTCCATGAATTTTTCAACCTAGATTACAACTCAGGTTTCAAGTACATGTTCGTTTACTTGATTCTATTTATTGTTGTGTTAATCGTGCTTCATGTTAAGCAACGTCTAGTGAAAATGCCGATTGGTCGTGCTTGGGAGGCCCTACGTGAAGATGAAATTGCCTGTCGTTCTTTGGGGTTAAACCACGTACTGGTTAAATTATCTGCTTTCATGATGGGCGCATCTGTTGCCGGCATTGCTGGTGTTTTCTTTGCAACCTACCAAGGCTTTGTTAACCCGTCTTCCTTCACCTTTATGGAATCCGCTTTGATTCTTGCGATTGTGGTATTGGGGGGAATGGGGTCAACCTTAGGGGTAGTGATAGCCGCCTTCTTCTTAACGGTAGCGCCAGAGTTGCTGCGGGAGTTTGCGGAATATCGTGTCCTCATGTTTGGTATCTTGATGGTAGTTATGATGATTTGGAAACCCCGCGGATTAGTCAGGGTGACACGTACCGGTTTTGCGACACGTAAGGGGGTATTGAAATGAAACAGGAAAATATCCTAGAAGTAGAAAACCTCGTGATGCATTTTGGTGGTATTAAAGCCTTAAACGATGTGACTTTTGATATTAGGCGTGGTTCAGTTTCAGCCCTTATTGGCCCAAATGGTGCAGGTAAAACCACAGTATTTAACTGTCTGACAGGCTTTTATAAAGCCACAGGTGGGCAAATTACTCTGGGTGCGAAAGGTAAAGAAACGAGCGTAATTAAGGTTCTTGGTGAACCTTTTAAAACCAGTGATTACTTTTCCCCTGTGGCATTTGCCAACCGTCTTAAATATAAGATGTTTGGTGGTTCTCACCTAGTGAACCGTGCAGGACTTGCTCGTACTTTCCAAAACATTCGTTTGTTCAAAGAAATGTCTGTAGTGGAAAACCTTTTGGTTGCTCAGCACATGACAGTGAAGGGTAGTATCATGTCAGGCATTGCTAATACTGAGTCTTTCAAACAAGCGGAAGAAGATGCTTTGCAAAAAGCCTTTTACTGGCTTGGTGTGGTAGACCTAGTTGCCCATGCCAACCGTTTGGCGGGGGAGCTATCTTATGGACAGCAGCGACGTTTAGAAATTGCGCGTTCTATGTGTACTAATCCTGAAATCATTTGTCTTGATGAGCCTGCTGCGGGTCTTAACCCTTCTGAAACAGATGCTCTAACTAAAATGATTCGTATCTTACGTGATGAGCATAATGTCACTGTGCTCTTGATTGAGCACGATATGGGTATGGTGATGGATATTTCTGACTATATAGTGGTGCTTGATCATGGTCAGGTCATTGCCAAAGGCGGCCCTGATGATATTAAGAATAACCATAAAGTGATTGCTGCCTACTTGGGTGCTGAAGACGAAGATGAAGAGGTAGGCCTATGAGTGCATTAATGCAATTTAAAGATGTTGATGTCTATTACGGTCCAATTCAGGCCCTTAAAAAAGTCTCCCTGGATGTGAATACGGGTGAAATTGTGACCTTGATTGGTTCCAATGGCGCAGGTAAATCAACCTTGCTGATGTCTATTTTTGGTCAGCCTAGAGTGTCTTCCGGTGAAATTATTTATCGCGGAGAAGATATCTCTAAAAAGTCAGCCCACTATGTGGCCTCTAACGGTTTGGCACAATCTCCAGAAGGACGACGTGTTTTTCCTGGTATGTCGGTGGAAGAAAACCTCTTAATGGGGACGATTCCAATCGGAATGAAACATGCTGATGAAGATATGCAAAAGATGTTTGAGATTTTCCCTCGTTTAAAAGAGAGGCGAAATCAACGAGCATCCACTATGTCTGGTGGTGAGCAACAAATGTTGGCGATTGCACGAGCTCTTATGAGTCGTCCAAAGCTGTTATTGTTGGATGAGCCGAGTTTAGGTTTGGCCCCAATCGTAGTGAAGCAAATCTTTGAAGTACTCAAAGAAGTTGCAGCGTCTGGTATGACTATCTTCTTAGTTGAGCAGAATGCGAACCATGCGTTAAAACTCGCTGACCGTGGTTATGTGATGGTAAATGGTGAAATCCGCATGACGGGAACAGGTGATGAACTGCTGGTGAACCCAGATGTTCGTGATGCCTACCTTGGCGGACATTAAACCTAGTTAAAATAAAAAGCCTCGTCTTGGATTCAAGGCGAGGCTTTTTATGAATTAGACAAAGCAATTATCTGATCAAATAGCTATTTGATATGACATTATTGCCTGATTACCTGATCATCCAATAAACTTTTTATTTGAGATGGTTGCTTTGATTGCCCTAATGGCACATCAAAAATTGCATCTATCTTATCTCTAAAATAAACCATTACCTCTTCTAAACTGAGGGCAGGATCTAACCCTGCAGGGTTTGCTGATGTAGAAACAATACAAGCATTAAATGCTTGGCAAATCGCTTGAACCCCCTCATGTTGGCTCAATCTTAGCGCAATACTTTGATGTTCTCCTCTTACCCAGGTTGGCGCTATGCCTTGGTCTGGTACTATCCAACTGGTGGGGCTAGGATAACGAGCCGTTAGCTTGCTCTGTAGTTCTGGGTTAAGTTGAGCTAACCAAGGTGCTAAATGGGCTTGATTCCCAGCGACTAGGATCATGCCTTTGTGCATAGGACGAGACTTAATATCAAGTAACTTGATAACAGCAGCCTGATTATGAGGGTTACAACCAAGCCCCCAAACGGCCTCAGTTGGATAGGCTATGATGCCGCCTTGTTGCAATACTTGGGCAATAATATTTGGGTCAGACGTTATTATCATGGTGCGGTATTTATAAACTGATATGAATAGGAGAAGTGATCAATAGCTAGACAGACGTAAGCCCCAGAAATGCATCCGAGGCTAGCATCTATATCTTGCTTAAGGCGTTTGCTGAAGACGCTAACTTAAGACATTGTTTCGATTTTTTCTTTTAGCTCAGCAATTTTACTTGTCATTACTTTTTCTAGGTGTACAAGCTCTTCCACAAGTTCAGCTTTAGTGATCTTGTCTTCTTTCTGCTTGCCAACTATTTTACCTAGCTCTTCAACCGCTCTTAGTACGACAAGAGATGGCTCTTGTACTTGGCGATAAGTTTGTTGTCCGCCGTCAGCTAGTACGGTTTTTGTTGAACGACCAAATTTGAACTTTTTACTTTTTGGAAGTAACGAACCTTTTTCACGACGATAGTAAACTTTTAAAACGTCATATCCATTTTCATAACGAAGTGTAAATTTTTCGATGTCGTCAAAACTAGTGACGCCCATTGATTCCAAAGTTTGATACATATTGATTGTCCTATCAGCTTATTTTGCTTTTTAAAAATAAATCCCTTCCTACCTATTTAACAGGAAGTCGTGTGGTTCAAAAGCTGATGTCTCGGGTAGAGGCCTGTAAAGTCGCTTTCATAACCACATTAGTTCATTACTAAATTATTGTGGGTACGAAAGCAAGTTTTTAAAGGATAAATGAATGGAATTCGTGAAAACTCCATTTTAATTAAAAAATAAGCTGATTTAGGTCGATTTTTTAAGTTATTAATAAGAAGAGGACTTAGTCCTCTTGCTCATTGCTATCTATACCTAACTCTTTAATTTTGCGTGTTAAGGTGTTGCGTCCCCAGCCCAATAACAGGGAGGCATCACGTCGACGACCGGCAGTATGTGTTAATGCTGTTTCTATCATGATGCGTTCAAATTTAGGAACGGCATCGTCTAGAATGGCTTTTTGACCTTGTGCTAAAGCATTATCGACCCAAGTCTTCAGACCATCTTCCCAGCTTGCATAATTGTTTTCACTTGGTGTGGTTTCAAGCAATTCTGGCGGTAAGTCTTGCACCAAAACCTCGCGTCCTGATGCCATCACGATTAACCAACGACAAGTATTTTCTAATTGGCGCACGTTACCGGGCCAATCCATACGGGCTAGGTAGTCTTCTGTTTCCTTGGTGAGCACTTTTGGTTCTACCGATAGTTCTTCTGCTGCTCGTTTTAAGAAATGGCGTGCTAGCTGAGGTATATCTTCACGTCTTTCTGATAGTTTAGGCAGGTGTACTCGGATAACATTGAGGCGGTGAAATAAATCCTCACGGAAAGATCCTTCGGTTACCTGACTTTCTAGGTTTTGGTGAGTTGCAGCAATAATACGCACATCAACTTTTACGGGAACATGACCACCCACGCGATAGAACTCGCCATCCGCTAATACGCGTAATAAACGTGTTTGCGTTTCTGCCGGCATATCTCCTATTTCATCTAGAAACAGGGTGCCACCATTTGCTTGCTCGAAGCGACCTCGTCTTAAGGTATTGGCACCAGTAAAAGCGCCTTTTTCGTGGCCAAACAATTCTGATTCAATTAAGTCGTGTGGAATGGCAGCCATATTAAGAGCGATGAAGGGGCTGGCAGACCTTGGGCTATGTTTATGTAACGCATGAGCAACGAGTTCTTTACCTGTACCTGACTCACCGTTGATAAGCACAGTGATATTTGAATTTGCTAATCGACCAATAGCTCGAAACACTTCCTGCATGGCAGGTGCTTCACCAATAATTTCTTTTTCAACAATTTCAAGCTCGGGTGCTTCTTCCTCTATGCTTGGCATAGATTTGTGATGATGCAAAATAGCGCGTTTTACTAAGCTAACGGCTTCTTCTACATCAAAGGGCTTAGGTAAGTATTCAAATGCACCACCTTGATAGGAGGCGACGGCACTATCTAGGTCTGAATGTGCTGTCATGATGATAACGGGTAAATAGGGGTTATCTTCTTGTATCTTGGTTAGCAGGGTTAAACCGTCCATGCCTGGCATACGGATATCGCTGATAATAACGCTTGGTTTTTCATGCTCTAGCAGATTCATTAGTGACTCTGCGTTATCAAATAGCTTGGCTTGAATACCTTCTTGCTCAAGAGTTTTCTCTAAAACCCAGCGAATCGACCTGTCGTCGTCGACTATCCATACTGTATCTTGTTGTGACATGTAACTTTCTCCTTGCCTCAATTTGCGCTTTCAATTGGCAGCAATATATTAAATTGGGTCTGATGAGGCTCACTCTTACATTCAATGAGGCCGTGGTGTTGGTTTATTATGGATTGTGCAATAGATAGGCCAAGTCCGGTTCCATCCGGTCGACCACTGACCATAGGGTAAAATAGGGTCTTTAATATTGGCTCAGGAATGCCTGGGCCATTATCTATCACGCTGATTTTACAAACCAATTTATGGCGTTTTGAGCCTATGGTGAACTGGCGTAAAGTGCGCGTCATGACGCGCACTTCTTTGTTATCTTGAGAGCTATCTTGCAGCAGAGCTTGCATCGCATTACGTACTACATTTAGTAGAGCTTGGATGAGCTGTGAACTGTCCCCCATGATGTCTGGAATACTTGGGTCATAATCACGAATAAAGCGAACCTGCTCATTCGCCTCGACTGTCACCAGTTGATTTACTCTCTCTATTACCTTGTGGACATTGAGAAGCTCTATTTGAGGTAGTTGTCTTGGGCCTAATAAGCGGTCCACTAAATCTCTTAGTCGATCGGACTCTTCGATAATAACTTGGGTGTAATCCTTAAGCCCTTCGTCTTTAAAGCTACGGCTAATAAGCTGGGCGGCACCACGTATGCCGCCTAAGGGGTTTTTAATTTCGTGTGCGAGACCGCGAATCAGCTCTTTACTGGTTTGATGTGTAACCAATAATTCGTCTTCTTGAGAAATACGCTTCATCCTATCTCTAGGGTATAACTCAATCAGTAAACTCTCTGTGCTATTAAGTGTGCCCATTACTGGCGTGACGGTATAATCCAAAAATAGTTTTTTGCCATTAGGCATTTCTAATCTGGCTTCACGTTTGGTAAAAGGGTAACCCGTATTAGCCGCATTATGTAACGCTGAAATGCTGTCTTCGTCTTCAAAGAAAACATTCTCAATACTTTGTCCATAGACACGGCGACGACTCACTGCTAATAGCATTTCTGCTGCAGGGTTGAGGTACTCGATAAGTAATTCATTATCTAGCTTTACTACGGCGGTTGATAAATGGTCAATCAGTAAACTATGCACGTTAATATCCTCTTACTTCCCTTTAGCTTTGCAAGATACGAACCAATCTTATAAAAGCGTTAAAAGAGGTCATATCCTAATAATGTGTCATTAATACTAGATATTTTAGCGCACCATTATTGTGCGTGCGAGGTGGGTGCTCTTTTTTGGAGCATAAAAAAACCCAGCCTAAGCTGGGTTTTTATTAAACTTAAAGCCAGAGGCTTTAGTCTTATAGGCTGTAGTACAAGTCGAACTCAACTGGGTGAGTTGTCATAGATACTTGAAGCGCTTCTTCTGTTTTAAGAGCGATGTAAGCATCGATCATGTCATCAGAGAATACGCCACCTTGAGTCAAGAACTCACGGTCATTATCAAGAGCTTCAAGAGCTTGTTCTAGGCTGTTAGCAACAGTTGGGATTGCTAAAGCTTCTTCAGCTGGTAGGTCGTATAGATCTTTATCAGCTGCATCGCCAGGGTGGATCTTGTTCTTAATACCGTCGATACCAGCCATCAACATTGCAGAGAAAGCTAGGTAAGGGTTAGCGGTTGGATCAGGGAAACGAGCTTCAATACGCTTGCCTTTAGGGCTAGCTACGTATGGAATACGGATAGAAGCAGAACGGTTACGTGCTGAGTAAGCTAGCATAACTGGTGCTTCGAAGCCTGGAACAAGACGCTTGTAAGAGTTTGTTGAAGCGTTTGTGAAAGCGTTTAGTGCACGAGCGTGTTTGATGATACCGCCGATGTAGTAAAGCGCCATTTCAGACAGACCAGCATACTGATCACCAGCGAATTGGTTCTCGCCGCCTTTCCAGAAAGATTGGTGTACGTGCATACCAGAACCGTTATCACCAACGATAGGCTTTGGCATGAATGTCGCTGTTTTACCATAAGCGTGAGCAACGTTATGTACGCAGTACTTCATTACTTGTACTTCGTCAGCTTTCTTAACTAGAGTGTTGAATTTAACACCGATTTCGTTTTGACCCGCTGTTGCTACTTCGTGGTGGTGTACTTCGATCACAAGACCCATAGACTCCATTGCGCCACACATAGCGCCACGAAGGTCGTGGTGAGAATCTACTGGTGGTACTGGGAAGTAACCGCCTTTAACGCGAGGACGGTGACCCATGTTGCCGCCTTCGAAAGACTTGTTAGATGCCCAAGCAGCTTCTTCAGAGTTGATTTCAACCATGGTGCCTGACATGTCAGTTTTCCACTTAACATCGTCAAAGATGAAGAACTCTGGCTCAGGACCAAAGAAAGCAGTGTCGCCAAGGCCTGTAGACTTCAAGAACTCTTCAGCACGTAGTGCAACAGAACGTGGATCGCGATCGTAACCTTGCATTGTAGAAGGCTCGATAATAGTACAGCGAACAATAATAGTTGCTTCTTCTGTGAAAGGGTCGATTAGGCAAGAATCGTCTTCAGGCATCATGATCATGTCTGATTCGTTAATGCCTTTCCAGCCAGCAATAGATGAACCGTCAAACATTTGTCCGTTTTCGAAGAACTCTTCATCAACAGTAGATGCAGGGATAGTAACGTGCTGCTCTTTACCTTTAAAATCTGTAAAACGAAGGTCTACCCATTTAGCATCGTGTTCGGCAATTAACGCCAGAGTTTTGTTTGACATACTAGCTCTCCAGTAATTTAGTTTATTCCTAAGTGCGTGAGTAATTTTCACATAACTTTTGCTGTGCTTCACAATGAAGCGTTTCTTATTGGAAATAAAGCATTTTCTGTGCCACCTAACCTGAAAAATAATTAATGTCTTATTTTACAATGTGTTATGACGATTATTTTTTATTCTCGCCGTAATGCGAAAAATAAGTATAGAACATATCTCTCTTTATGCTCTTATTTGGTGCGCAATTTATTTTGGGTGTCACTTATTGGTGCGAATAAATAGTTTTCTGCTTTTCCGACTTTTCTTTATAATGTGTTCACATTATTTATTCAGTCGTAAGCAGCCATGAAATTCATTGTTAAGTTCTTTTCAGAAATCACTATTAAAAGTCGCCCTGTCCGTAAAACCTTCGTTAAACAGCTAAGGCAGAATATTCGTCAAGTGTTAACAGAGCATGACGAAAATGTTGTTGTAACAGGAAACTGGGACTTTATTGAGGTGTTATCTGAAAAAGATGAGCTGCGAGATGAATTTACCCATAGATTAGCGAATATTGCGGGTATTGCTCACTTTCAATATGTACGTGAATTCGAATTCACAACCTTAGAAGCTATCGTTGACGAAGCCATCGTCTCTTATGGAGATGTGTTAGAAAATGCCGTGTTTGCAGTCCGTGTAAAGCGTGTCGGTCAGCATGACTTTACATCAGTAGATGCCGAGCGCCAAATTGGCGGAACCTTAAAAGCACGCTGTAATGCGTTAGCAGTAAGGTTGAAGAACCCAGAAGTACTTGTACCTATTGATATTAGAGACAACCGAGTTTGGATTATTGAACAACGTATAGATGGCTTAGGTGGCTATCCTATTGGTTCCCATGACCCTGTTTTATCTCTTATTTCAGGTGGTTATGACTCTACCGTATCAACTTACATGACCATGAGTCGTGGCCTGAAAACCCATTTTTGTTTTTTCAACCTAGGTGGTGATGCCCACGAAATAGGTGTGAAGCAGGTTTCTTGGTATCTGTGGGAAAAGTACGGTTCTAATATTGGGGTTAAGTTCGTCACTATTCCATTTGAAGAGGTTGTTGGTGAAATTCTAACGAAAGTCGATAATTCGCAGATGGGCGTTATTCTAAAGCGCATGATGTTAAGAGCGGCTGGTAAGGTAATGGAAGATCTTGGTGCAAAGGCGTTAGTCACTGGTGAATGTGTTGCACAAGTATCGAGCCAAACCTTGGTCAACCTAAAAGTGATTGATGATGTGACAGATGAGCTAGTGATTCGTCCACTTATTACAACGAATAAACAAGAGATTATCGATCAGGCGACCAAAATTGGTACCGCTGCTTTCGCTGCTAGTATTCCTGAATATTGTGGTGTGATTTCTGTTAAGCCAACGACTCGCGCTAAGCTCCCTAAAATAGAGCATGAAGAAAGTAAGTTTGATTTTGCTGTATTAGATGCTGCCGTTGAAAATGCAAAATCAGTGTCTATTCGTACCGTAATGGAAGATGTAGATAAGCAATATCAAGGTGAAGTGCCGATTGTACGAGTACCTGTCTCAGATGAAGTTATTATTGATATTCGCCACCCAGATGAGATCGAGAAAAAGCCGCTAAAAGTGAGTGGTCGACCTGTGATCGAAATTCCGTTTTTTGCGTTAGAAAGCAAGTGGTCAGAATTAGATAAAGAGACAACACACCTGCTTTACTGTGGTAAGGGAGTTATGAGTAAAATACATGCAGCTTCATTACTCGGAAATGGTCATGAAAAGGTCGGTGTATATCTGCCTTAAGTAAAGAAAAGTCGCAACTTTACACTTAAAAAGCCAAAACTTGATCTAATCATCTTGTTTTGGCTTTTTTTATGTTTTTATAAAAAATGCTTGTTACGCAATATTACACAAAGGACAAAAAGTAACCAATAGCCCCCAAGTGAGTTTGATGTTGATCAAATAATGAGGCTTTTTAATGCCTTAATATTTTTCTCTCTGATCTATCTCACAAGGAAGGCAAAATGAGTTCTCATAATGAACAACTGCTTGCATCGGATGCAAACATACTTTCAACCACAGATCTAAAAAGCAAAATTCAGTACGTGAATCCCGATTTTGAAAAAATCAGTGGTTATAGTATGGATGAGCTAGTGGGTGAGAAGCATAATATTATTCGCCATCCTGATATGCCTGCTGCTGCTTTCTCTGACATGTGGCAGCACCTATTAGAGCAAAAGTCTTGGATGGGGGTGGTGAAGAATCGTTGTAAAAACGGTGACTACTACTGGGTAGATGCCTATGCTAGCCCTGTTATTAAAGAGGGTGAAGTACTTGAATATCAATCTGTTAGGCGACGCCCTAATGATGAGGTAAAAGCCAGAGCTGAAAATCTTTATCAAGCGCTTAATCAAGGAAAAAAGCCCAGCTATACTAAGCTTCCTCGCTTTTCACTTTTTTCTAAAATACTGGCAGCCAACAGCTTTATCCTCTGCCTTTTGTTTTTATTGCTGCAAAACCAAACTTCAAGCTTTATCAGTCTAATCGAATTTATCTCATTACTGGCGCTATCAAGCCTAGTGACAGTCTGGCTATTTAAACCAATTCAAACCTCCCTTAAAAAAGCGGCAATAATATCAGATTCAGATTTAGCCAAATATATTTATACTGGACGCGTAGATGAAGCTGGGCAGATAGAGTTAGCACTAACCCGTTTAAAAGGTGAAACAGCCGCCGTAGTTGGGCGTATTAGTAATTTCTCTAAAATTATACGACGTAAGCAGCAAGATCTTCAGGATTGTATTGCCGATAATCAAATGGGGCTAATGAGCCTTTCTAGTGATTTTAGCCATATAGAAAGTGCCATGAGCGATATGTCTGGCGCTATTAGTGATGTGGCCCATAACTCTACTCAAGCGGCGAGTATTGCGGGGCAAGCGGCTATGGATATGCAAGCCAGCTTAGCGGCAGTGAATGAAAGTGAGCAAGTAGTTGGTGGCATGATAGCGAAAGTTAAAGACGCCACCAATATAATGGATGACCTAGAGTCGCAAAGCTCGGCCATTAGTTCTGTGGTCGAAGTGATTCGAGATGTAGCAGAGCAAACTAACTTGCTTGCCTTAAATGCGGCTATTGAAGCGGCTCGTGCTGGGGAGCGTGGTCGAGGTTTTGCTGTGGTGGCCGATGAAGTACGTGCTTTAGCCACGCGCACCCATTATTCAACCAATGAAATCGTAAAAGCGATTGATAGTTTGCAGTTAAGTGCTGAAGCGGCCTCAAGGCAAATGCGTGATACCTTAGAGAGTGCCCATCAATGTGATACCCAGACACAGAATGCGGTTAACTCGATTGGTGCAGTGCAACAAGGTATAGAGGGAATCCATAGTCATGCAGATCAAATTGCACAAGTGATGGAAGAGCAGAATGCAGCGGCAAAAACCATTAATGGTTATATGTCTCAAGTGAGCCAAACAACCAACGAAATTGCCTCACGCAGCAAGCAAGATTTGAACACTTGCAACGAAATGCAAACTTTAGCGCAAAAAATGGATGCCTTAGCAGGACAATTTTGGGTGAATCTGACCTAGATCATCTTGTTTTGTACGATGTTTTTCAGAAACAGCAGAATAAAGTGATTTATTTGAGTGTTTTTTTAACAAATTGCTAGCAAGATCGCCTATAATGCGCGCAACTTTTTATCAGCTAGCCGAGAAACACTACTGTGATCGAGAATTTAAGAAACATCGCCATTATAGCCCACGTTGACCATGGTAAAACTACCTTGGTTGATAAACTTTTGAGCCAATCAGGTACCCTCGATCGCAAGGACGAAGGCGCTGAGCGTATCATGGACTCAAACGACCAAGAGAAAGAGCGTGGTATTACCATTTTGGCTAAAAACACAGCCATCAAATGGAATGACTACCGCATCAACATCGTAGACACACCTGGACACGCCGACTTCGGTGGTGAAGTAGAACGTGTACTATCTATGGTTGACTGCGTATGTCTATTGGTTGATGCCGTTGATGGTCCTATGCCTCAAACTCGCTTCGTAACTTCTAAAGCATTCGAACAGGGCCTACGTCCAATCGTTGTAATCAACAAGATTGACCGTCCTGGTGCTCGTCCTGACTATGTAATGGATCAAGTTTTTGATCTTTTCGATAGCCTAGGCGCAACAGAAGAGCAATTAGACTTCCCTGTTATCTACGCATCTGCAATCAATGGTATTGCTGGTGAAGATCCAGACGAAATGGCTGAAGACATGACGCCACTTTACCAAATGATCGTAGATAGCGTACCAGCACCTAAAGTTGACCCTGAAGGTGACTTCCAAATGCAGATTTCTGCACTGGATTATGACAGCTATGTCGGTGTAATCGGTGTAGGCCGTATCACACGTGGTAAGCTTTCTCCTAACCAACAAGTTGTTATTAAATCAGCTGATGGTTCTGAGCGTAAAGGTAAAGTACTAAACGTGAAAGGCTACATGGGTCTTGACCGTATCGATACTGAACTAGCGACTGCGGGTGACATCGTATGTATCAATGGTATCGACAAGCTAAGTATCTCTGATACCTTGTGTGAGCCAACAAATGTTGAAGCACTTCCAGCTCTAAGCGTAGATGAGCCAACCGTTAGCATGAACTTCATCGTTAACGATTCTCCATTCGCTGGTAAAGAAGGTAAGTTCGTTACGACTCGTAACATCAAAGACCGTCTAGACCAAGAGCTTATCCACAACGTTGCATTGCGCGTAGAACAAGGTGACACACCGGATAAATTCATCGTTTCTGGTCGTGGTGAGCTTCACTTATCTGTATTGATCGAAACAATGCGTCGTGAAGGCTTCGAAATGGGTGTATCTCGTCCAGAAGTTGTAACGAAAGAAATCGACGGCGTAATGTCTGAACCTTTCGAACAAGTGGTTATTGACGTTGAAGATCAACATCAAGGTGCCATCATGGAAGAGCTAGGTTTGCGTAAAGCAGAGCTAACTAACATGGAACCAGATGGTAAAGGCCGTACACGTCTTGAATTCATGATGCCTTCTCGTGGTTTGATTGGTTTCCGTGGTTTGTTCCTAACCCTTACTTCTGGTTCAGGTATCATGACCAGCGTATTTGACCACTATGGTCCAGTTAAAGTAGGTGAAGTACAAAGCCGTAAGAATGGTGTACTAGTTAGTATGCTTGCAGGTAAAACAGCTGCTTACTCACTATTTAACCTACAAAGCCGTGGCCGTATGTTCCTAGGCCATGCGGTTGAAGTATACGAAGGTCAAATTATCGGTATTCACTCACGTGACAACGATCTAGCGGTTAACCCTGTTAAAGGTAAGCAGCTAACTAACGTACGTGCATCTGGTACTGATGAAGCTCTAACGCTTACTCCACCAATTCGTCACACACTTGAGCAAGCGCTTGAGTTCATCGAGGATGACGAACTAGTAGAAGTAACACCGGACAGCATCCGTGTACGTAAGAAACTATTGACTGAAAACGAACGTAAACGTGCGGGTCGTAAGTAAGTTAGGCACCCTTTAGCCTAGCGGCTAAGAGTGTTTCAAAAAGCGCCTTCGGGCGCTTTTTTTGTGGGCTTGATTTATTAATGGATAAATGAACAATCATCTCATTAGCGATAAAAAATTAAGGGTTCAAATGAAACTACTGATACAAAGAGCAAAACAAGCCAGTGTGACTGTAGCAGGTGAAGTGATTGGCGCCATAGACCATGGGCAAATGGTGTTGGTGGGTATCGAAAAAGCCGATACAGAAGCGGACCTTCAGCGTTTAGCGGATAAGCTTTTGAAATACCGCATGTTTAGCGATGAAGAGGGCAAGATGAACCTTAACGTCAAGCAAGTTGAAGGTGGCGTGCTCTTGGTGTCTCAGTTCACCTTGGCTGCTGAAACTAAAAAGGGTCTAAGACCAGGGTTTTCAACGGCTGCTGTGCCTGCTGAAGCAGAGCGTTTGTTTAATGTGTTTGTCGATATGGTGCGCAAGCAACACGACAAGGTGGCAACAGGTGAGTTTGGCGCAGACATGCAAGTGGCATTAATCAATGATGGCCCAGTTACTTTTATGCTGGACTAAGAGTCTTATGTTGGATGAAGGTGCTTAACTTAATTCAGATTTTGGTCCGCCAAGGTTTCAATTAAGGTCTCGACCATGGCCTCTGCTGCAATGGATAGAGGTGTTTTGGCTCTGGTGATTATGCCAACATTTCTGGCGATAATGGGGGCTTTAATGGGTAAGCATATTGCACCTTGTTCCCTCATTTGACGCTCGCATAAGGCGGGCACTACTGCGACGCCTAAACCTTCTGCGACCATGCGACCTACGGTGGCAAGTTGGTGGGCATCAAAGGTGACCTGCAAATCAATTGATTCCTTAAACAGGGCTTCTTCAATCATACTTCTCACGCTCGAAGGCCTTTGTAGCGTGATAAAGTCGTAATCTAATAGTTGTGACCAAGTGAGTTCTTTGATGTCTTTTAAAGGACTGTTGCTTGGAACGACAGCAATGAATCTATCATTAAACAGGGTTTGAAAATTCAAATCTTGCGTATTGTCTGGGGCAAAGGAAATACCAATTTCTATTTGTCCTGAGCGAACCAACTCCACCACTGTATCTGCGAGTACGTCATGAACCTCGACCTTTATATTCGCGTGTTTTTGTCTATATTTGAGCAAGCCTTGTGGTAACAAGGAGGCAGCAAAAGATGGCATGGCAGCTAAGGCGATTTTCCCCATATTTAAGGTAAACCTTTGATGTAGCTCATGTTCCGCATCTGCCCAAGAGGCTAATAATGACTTTGCAATTGGCATAAGTGCCTCACCTTCTGGGGTGAGGTGAGTGGTTCTCGTGGTGCGGGTAAAGAGCCTGCCACCAAGGGAGTCTTCTAAATTTTTAATGGATAAACTGACCGCAGGTTGAGACATATGTACCAAGGCTGCAGCTTCGGCAAAACTTTTGGTTCTTGCCACAGCAAGGAAGACTTTGAGTTGTTTCGGATTCATGTCAGTTATCCAGTCTTAATGATGCGAATGAAAGAGCTATCTATAAATAGAAATATTAATAAGTAAAAAATATTAATAGATAAAAATTATAAACTTAATTAATGAGTGAAGATGGTACAGACTAATATCAAATAAAGCATGTATTAATTTGAGGTGAACACATGGCTGGTTTTAATAAGGTAGTAGACACCTACGAGGAAGCCCTTGCAGGTCTAGAAGATGGAATGACAGTGTTAGCAGGCGGTTTTGGCCTGTGTGGTATTCCTGAAAATTTGATTAGTGAAATTAAGCGTAAGCAAACCAAAAACTTAACTGTGGTTTCTAATAACTGTGGTGTGGATGGTTTTGGTCTTGGCATCTTGTTAGAAGATATGCAGATCAAAAAAATGGTGTCTTCTTATGTGGGTGAAAACGCCTTATTTGAAAAGCAGCTATTAGAAGGTGACTTGGAAGTCGAGTTAACACCTCAAGGTACCTTGGCTGAAAAAATGCGTGCTGGCGGTGCCGGTATTCCGGCATTTTATACGGCAACAGGCGTGGGTACTCCCGTTGCAGAAGGTAAAGATACCCGTGAATTTAATGGTCGTGAATACCTGTTAGAAGAGTCTATTACAGGTGATTTTGCCATAGTAAAAGGCTGGAAAGCAGATAGATATGGCAATGTTGTTTATCGCCATACCGCGCAAAACTTTAATCCACTTGCGGCAACGGCAGGCAAGATTACCGTGGTTGAAGTAGAAGAATTAGTTGAAACAGGTTCTCTTGATCCTGCTCATATTCACACTCCTGGTATTTATGTGGATAGAGTGATTGTAGGTACCTTTGAAAAACGTATTGAAAAGCGAACTGTGTCTGAATAAGGCGTTTGATTTCTAAATTATATAGGTGATTTTATGACTCTTTCCCGTGATCAAATGGCCATTCGAGTGGCACGTGAACTACAAGATGGTTATTACGTAAACCTAGGTATTGGTATTCCAACTTTAGTGGCTAACTTCGTACCAGAAGGTATGGAGGTCATGCTGCAATCAGAAAATGGTTTACTTGGTATGGGCGCCTTCCCAACGGAAGAAGAACTAGACGCTGACATGATTAATGCGGGAAAACAAACCGTAACCGCTGTGTCTGGTAGCTCTATTTTCTCTTCGGCTGAATCCTTCGCTATGATTCGCGGTGGCCATGTGGATCTCACCGTATTAGGCGCTTTTGAAGTCGATGTGAGCGGTAATATTGCATCTTGGATGATTCCTAAGAAGTTAATCAAAGGCATGGGTGGCGCGATGGATTTGGTAGCAGGTGCTGACAATATTATTGTCACCATGACCCATGCATCAAAAAATGGCGACTCTAAGTTATTAGATGCCTGTACCTTACCTCTAACGGGTAAAGGTTGTATTAAAAAAGTACTGACAGATTTGGCTTGGCTTGAAATCGAAGATGGTGCTTTTATCTTAAAAGAACGTGCACCAGGTGTGTCGGTTGAAGAGATTCAAGCGAAAACCCAAGGCCGTTTGATCGTGCCTGATCATGTTCCAGAAATGACGTTTTAATTAAGAGACAGGTAGTTAAGTTATGCAAATTGTAATTGTAGCGGCAGGGCGTTCGCCAATTGGCGCGTTTAATGGCAGCTTATCATCTTTGTCTGCGGTTGAGCTGGGTAAGCAGGTATTAGCGGGTTTGCTGGAAAAGCAGCCAGTATTAACGAATCAAATTGATGAAGTCATTTTAGGCCAAGTACTGGCAGCAGGCTGTGGTCAAAACCCTGCGCGTCAAACAGCGCTTAATGCTGGACTGCCTGAGTCTGTATCTGCATTAACCATTAATAAGGTATGTGGTTCTGGCTTAAAAGCAGTGCAAATGGCGGCTCAAGCTATCTTAGCGGGCGATGCTCAAATGGTTGTGGCTGGTGGTCAAGAAAGCATGAGTCAAGCGGCACATGTTTTACCTAATAGTCGTAATGGCCAAAAAATGGGTAATTGGGCATTAAAAGATACCATGATAAGTGATGGTCTATGGGATGCCTTTAATGACTTCCATATGGGGATTACCGCTGAAAACATTGCACAAAAATGGGATGTTAGCCGTGAAGATCAGGATGCGTTTGCGCTGGCTTCACAACAAAAAGCACAAGCGGCCATGGAAGCAGGTCAATTTGAGCAAGAAATCATCCCTATTCGGGTTCCTCAACGTCGTAAGGATGACCTGATTGTTGATACCGACGAACAGCCAAGACATGGTACTGAGTTAGCCTCACTTGCCAAGCTTCGTCCTGCTTTTA
Source organism: Marinomonas sp. S3726 (assembly GCF_000967665.1). Lineage (NCBI taxonomy): Bacteria > Pseudomonadati > Pseudomonadota > Gammaproteobacteria > Oceanospirillales > Oceanospirillaceae > Marinomonas > Marinomonas sp. S3726. The sequence continues at coordinate 444,633 of NZ_JXYC01000004.1, forward strand.
ATAAAGAAGGAACAGTGACAGCGGGTAACGCATCGACCATTAATGATGGTGCAGCTATGGTGGTTGTCACTACCAAAGAGAAAGCAGACGAACTAGGTTTACCTGTGCTTGCTACTCTGGATGGTTTTGCGAGCTCAGGCTGTGCTCCAGAAATCATGGGGACAGGGCCAATTCATGCTAGTCGTAAGTGTTTGGATAAACTGGGTTGGGATATCGCCAGCCTTGATTTAGTCGAAGCCAATGAAGCGTTCGCGGTACAAGCGATGACAGTGAATAAAGAGCTTGGCTTTGATACCGCTAAAGTGAATGTGAATGGTGGAGCCATTGCGCTTGGTCACCCCATTGGTGCATCCGGCTGTCGTATCTTAGTGAGCTTGATTCATGAGATGCAAAAACGTGACGCTAAACGAGGCCTTGCGACCTTGTGTATTGGCGGTGGTATGGGAATCGCAGCAGCGCTTTCTAACTAATCGTTTTTTTGCTCTCTTGTAGCGCTCATCAATAAAAAGGGTGTCCATTGGACACCCTTTTTATTTTGTCTGAGAAAGTAGCTCTCTAAAAAGTAACGGCTTTAAAAGCTAGCGTTAAGATTTAGGGCGCCTAATCGCAATGGCTTTACCTGCATTGGGAGGTGTGTCTAATAGGTTGTGGGCGGCCTGTATTTCATCAACAAATGCTTGTGTCTGTGTTAAGAAAGGTGCGGCTCTATGTGCTTGCATATCCATATGTAACAACAAGGTTTCCATTGTGGCTAATTCATCATGGGTTTGTCCGTGGTACATGGTCATGAAGAGTCTTAGTTTTTTATTATCACTTTCTAATAATTGCCCTTGGATAATGATGGGCTCAGCTTCAGCGACCTCTTTTAGGTAAGTCACCATACTTTGTAGGGTGTAAATAGAAACGCTGTGTTCTTCTCTAAAGGTTTCATCCAGACCAATATGCAACATAAAGGCGTCAATAGCCTGACTAAAAGCGACCACATAATAGGCATCATTCATGTGTCCGTTGTAATCTATCCATTCAGGTAAAACTGGGCTTTCGAATAAGTTAATCATATCAGGCTCGTTTGGCTGTTCAGCCAGTGCAGTTTGGTTTGGCATTTTTTCTCCTAGTTCAGAAAGTGGTGTGGCTGGCTCCTATGCTAGGCATAAAAAAACTATGCTATTGATTAAAGTCGCATATAAATTGATTATTATCGACATCCTAATCGGGAGAGGAGATGAAACTTGTTTGGTGATCCATCAAGAACGAAAGTACAAAAGATTCACTTTTTGTTACTGCCAGGCTTCTCTCTGTTTGGCTTAACCTCCATGTTAGACCCTTTACGCCATGCAAATCGTACTCAAGGAGAAGACTTGTATGAGTGGCAACTTATCTCAGAAAGCGGTGGTTTAATCTCAAGCAGTGATAGCATTGAGATAATGACTCATACCCAGATTCAAGCCATAGATAAGTGTGAAACCTTAATTATCTGTTCAGGCAGTGACCCTGATTTGGTAACGACACCCGCCCTATTAGGTTTTATTCGACAGCAAAGCCATTATGGTGCTGATATTGGTTGTCAGGATACAGGTGCTTATATTGCGGCTGCGGCGGGCATTTTAGATGGCTATCGAGTCACCATGCATTGGGAAAACCATGAAACAACTCAGGAGGCTTTCCCTAAGGTAACCTTAGTGCAGGAGTTGTTGGTTATAGATAGAAAGCGTTTTTCTTGTCCTGGTGCCTTAGCGGGTTTAGATATGATGCTGTATCTGATTAGAGCCCAGCATGGACAAGAACTGGCGACCTTAGTGGCTGATGAGCTTGTTTATACCCACCAAAGAGAGCATAGCGAACCTCAGCGACGTTCCTTGCAACTTCGTCTAGATAGTCGCAATCCAAATTTGCTCGAAGCGGTGCAATTAATGGAACAAAATATTGAAGAGCCTCTGTTGATTGCAGAGCTAGCTGAGCATATTGGTATTTCAGATAGAGAGCTTGAACGTTTATTTAAACGACATCTAGAACAAACCCCAAAAGCATTTTATCGTCAGCTTAGGCTAGAGAAAGCCCGCTGGATGTTACAACAAACTAAAGACAGCGTAACCTCGGTGGCGACTGCTTGTGGCTTTGTTTCTCTTTCTCATTTTACCCGCTGTTATCAAGAGCAATTCTCCAAACTTCCTAGCCGAGAAAGGTAGCTCTAAAGCAAAATATCCATCTCAATATGTCGTAAACAGATAGGTGTATCTATTTACGACATCCCTTCTTTTTTGTGGTTTTTAGGTTATTAATCATCGATTTTAGACAAAATTATCCTTTTTTAAGGTGTAACTTTGATGTCACTTGATGATGAGAGCGAGACATACCGACTTGTCTCTCGTTTTTATTTAACCCATGAAAGAGTCCTTATGATGAATCAAGATGTCATTATTACTTGCGCTATTAATGGTGCTGGGGATACAGCAGATAAAAACCCGAATGTGCCCGTTACCCCAGAGCAAATTGCTAATTCAGCGATAGAAGCTTGGAATGCAGGTGCGGCCATTGCCCATATTCATGTTCGAGATCCAGAGACAAAGCAAGGCTCTAGACGAGTCGACCTTTACGCTGAAGTATGTGAGCGTCTTCGAGCATCTAACTGTGACATTGTCATTAATCTAACCGCTGGTATGGGTGGCGACCTTTATATTGGACCCGAAGAAAAGCCAACCGCATTTTGCCCAGAAACAGATCTGGTCGGTGGACTCGAGCGTCTTGTTCATATTGAAGAGCTAAAACCTGAAATCTGTACCCTAGATTGCGGTTCATTAAATTTCGGTGATAACAATCTTGTCTATGTGTCGACACCCGACATGCTTCGCCTCGGCGCTGCTCGTATTAAAGAGCTCGGTGTGACGGTTGAATTAGAAATCTTTGATACCGGTAATCTTTGGTTTTCTCTGCAAATGATGAAAGAAGGTTTGCTTGATGACAATGCTATGTTCCAGCTGTGTCAGGGGATTCCTTGGGGAGCACCACCGGACTTTACTTTATTGAAAGGTATGGTGGATATGCTGCCTGATCACAGCCAATGGACAGCGTTTGCTTTGGGCCGTAACCAATTACCTTGGGCTGCTCAGTCTGCCTTATTAGGTGGTCATGTCCGTGTTGGCTTGGAAGACAACTTGTATTTAGGTAAAGGCGTGTTGGCAACAAATGGTCAATTGGTAGAGCGCTCAGTCAATCTTATCGAGAGTATGGGAGCACGTATTTTAAGCCCAACTCAAGCCCGTGAAAAATTACGCCTACGTGGCACTCAATAGGAGATAGATTATGGCGCGTCCTAATCCGGATCAGGTATCAAAAGTTGGGGTAATAGGTACAGGTGTTATTGGTGGCGCTTGGGCTTTGCATTACCTTCGCATGGGAATGGAAGTTGTTGCGTACGACCCTGGCCCTAATTCAAAAGAAAAATTGTTGACCATGGTCGACAACATTTGGCCCACGATTGAAAAGTTAGGCTTAAGAGAAGGGGCAAGCAAAGATAAATTACGTTTTGTTGACTCTCTTGATGCTTTGGCTAATCAGGTTGAGGTTATCCAAGAAAGTACGCCAGAGCGACTAGATGCTAAACGTAGTTTGTTTGCGGACCTTGATCGTATTGTTCCTGCTGATGTCGTGATTATTTCCAGTACGTCAGGATTTGCCATGACAGACATGGCAAATGAGCTTGAGGCTCAGCCTGATAGATTTGTCGTTGGTCATCCTTTTAACCCGCCTTATCTAGTGCCTTTTTGTGAGGTTTGTGGCGGTGAAAGAACCAGTCAAGAAGTGGTTGACTGGACTGCGGCTTTTTATGAAGCAACAGAAAAACAAGTCGCCAAAATGGATAAAGAATTGCCGGGCTTTATTGGTAACCGTCTACAAGAAGCTTTATGGCGTGAAGCCTTGCATATGGTGGCTAACAAAGAATGTTCGGTTGAAGACATTGATAAGGCGATCGCCTATGGGCCGGGTTTACGTTGGGCCATTATGGGGCATTGTTTAACCTTCCATTTAGGTGGTGGGCAAGGCGGTATGGCACATCTATTGGATCACTTTGAAGATGCATTAGAAGAGCCTTGGACGCGTCTTAAAGCGCCGAAACTGACACAAGAATTGAAAGATGACATGGTGGCTGGGTGTTTGACACAAGCCAATGGCGCGTCCATCGATGAACTTGTGCAAGAGCGTGATGATTGCCTGATTCGTATTATGCAGACACTAGACGAATATCGAGCGGAGAAAGGCATTAAACGCTAAGCGTTTGATATGTGTGAGTTCAGGATGACTGGTCTGGCATGGATGCCAAAGAGGTGAAAATGAAGTCGTAAAAGTAACAAAGAAAGCTCTCTTAATAAAAACTATAGAAATGGAGAATACGCTTATGTCGTCTACCCCTCAAGAAGGCTTTGAAGCATCAGAGTCTAGGGTATTTAAAGCTGAAAAACTGGCCCAAACGGGGCTATTTAAAGGTATGCATAAAGGTATGACGATTAGTTCGTCACTCTTAGTGCTCTTGTTTGTATTATTTACTGGATCGAATACAGAATTAGCTGGGGAGCTATTTGGCAGTATTCGAACCTGGATCGAAGTGACCTTTGGTTGGTATTACATGGTCACCATTGTTTTCCTAATCGCTGTTTGTGCCTTTATCGTCTTTAGTCGATTTGGTAGCGTGCGTTTAGGTGACGATGATAGCCGACCTGATTTTAGCAATTTCGCTTGGTTCTCTATGCTATTTTCTGCCGGTATTGGCATAGGCATCTTATTCTTTGGGGTTGCTGAACCGATTTTCTATCTGGATAACAGTGGTGCGTTTGGTTACCCAAATAACCCTTATGCCGATATGGCAGGTGCGGGAGCAATTGGTTATGAAAGGGCGGTAGATGCTCTGAGAGTGACATTTTTCCACTGGGGTTTTCATGGCTGGGCTGTTTACGTCATCGTTGGTATGTCATTAGCTTACTTTGCTTATCGTAAAAAGCTTCCTTTGGCGCTACGTTCTGCACTTTACCCTTTTATTGGTGATCGTATTTATGGGCCTATAGGGCATATTGTTGATATCTTCGGTGTGCTAGGTTGTGTGTTTGGTGTGGCTACTTCACTGGGGTTAGGTGTCAGTCAGATGTCGGTTGGGCTTGAAAGGCTCATTGGCGTTGATTCTGGTGTACCGACACAACTTGTTTTGATTGTTTTGATTACCATAGTTTCTGTGTTGTCTGCGCTGTCTGGGGTTGGACGCGGTATTAGAATTATCTCTCAGTGGAATATTATTGTCTCCATTCTCGTCGTTGCTTTCTTTTTATTCGGCGGACCAACAAGTTGGTTATTAGCTATTTTTGGTGCTTCGTTAGGAGATTATCTCGCAAACTTTGTTCAAATGGGGCTCTGGTTCCCAGAAGAAGATGGCCCTGCAAAATGGCAAAACGGCTGGACAGTTTTTTACTGGGGCTGGTGGTTAGCTTGGGCACCTTTTGTTGGCTTATTTATCGCGCGGATTTCTCGCGGACGTACCCTAAGAGAGTTTGTGATTGGTGTCTTGCTAGTACCTACTATCATTATCTTTGTATGGCTAGGTATCTTTGGTGGCACTGCACTTTTCCAAGAATTAACCAGCAGTGCTGGAGTGGGTAACGCCGGAATTATTGAGCTTGTTAAAGCTTGGAACTTGCCTGCTGCTTTATTTGCGAGTGCTGACGGTATCTTTGGCGAAGGTGTTATTGGCTGGATAGTATCTGCCATGATGGTATTCCTACTAATGAGCTGGTTTGTGACATCGTCAGATTCAGGTACCTTGGTATTAACGACTATCCTATCCTTAGGGAATGAAGAGCCACCAAAAGTTTTCCGTATCTTTTGGGGTGTTGTTATCGGATTAGTTGCAGCAGCCTTGTTAGTTGCTGGCGGTTTAAGTGCTTTGCAAACTGCAAATATTGCAGCCGCGCTGCCGTTAAGCTTGATTATTATTGTGATGACGCTAGGTGTCCTTAAATCTCTCTTTAGCGAAGTGAGTGGTCTGGGTAAAACTGGAGGCGATAGCGAAACGCAATTAGTAAAAGATTAACAACCTTTAGCTTGTTGGCTAAAACTTTAAGATACGGCTGTAAAATCAAGGTCGTATCTTTTTTTTAGGAGTTTTGATGCAAACCTCGCCATACCCAAAAACGCAAAAGCCTTTAATTGCAGATGATGATGGGGTTTTTACCTTATCTTTTTTGCTTTTACCTGAATACGCTATGGCGTCGCTGCTTTCTGCTATCGAACCTTTGCGCATAGCTAACCGTTTAGCGGGTAAAACGTTATTTAGGTGGCAGTGTTTTAGTGAAGAAGGGGAAGCGGTTTTTGCCAGTAATGGTTTAGCTTTGCAAGAATCTAAATCAATAAAGAGCGCTGAGAAACCGAGAAACCTCTTTGTGAATGCGAGCTTTCATCCTGAAAAACACACTTCAGACAAATCTATTAAATGGCTACGTGAACTGCATCGTCTCGGGTTCATGATAGGTGCCCTAGATACCGGGTGTTATTTGTTAGCTAAGGCAAAGTTATTAGAGGGCTATCAAATTACGTTGCACTGGGAAGCTAAACCCGCTTTTCAAGAACGTTATCCCGAACTTGAAATTAGTGACGAACTCTTTGAAATTCAGGATAAGCGCATCACCTGTGCAGGTGGTACTGCTGCAACCGATATGATGCTGTATTTAATAGAAGCCTATTTTGAACCAGAGCTGGCGATTCTAGTGTGCGAGCAACTCATTAAAAGTGAGGCTCGAAATCCAGCCGATCATCAAAGGGTTAGCCAAGGTGAAAAACTCAACTTACATCATCCTAAAATTTTAAAAGCCTTGGAGTTAATGGCATCCAATATTGAAACCCCGCTAACCACATCGGATCTAGCTGACTGTTTGTCTATTTCAGTTAGGCAGCTCGAAAGATTGTTCTTACAGTATTTAGCATCAACGCCTTCAGCTTATTATGTGCAATTGAGAGTGGAGCACGCACGCTACCTCTTGTCTGATTCTGGTCTTAGTATCTCAGATATTGCGCTTGCCTGTGGTTTTAGCTCAACCGCGCATTTTAGCCGTCGTTATCGAGCGCTTTATGGTACAACAGCCAGCCAATATCGCTCAGGCATAGAATAGCGGCCTATTTTTATAACCGCTAAACCTCTATTTTGTTTGAACCCTTAGAGCGCATCCCTTTCAAGTACTCTTATGCGAGATAAGAGCTCGTCCCTATCGACATAACAACCTTGTAGGTGTCTTGATCCTGTTTTCAGGTCGAACGCATTACGGGCGTGTAAGACTCTACGATTATCAAAGACGATGAGGTCGCCGCTATTCAGGCGATGGAAGAACTGAAACCTTTCTTCTCGAGTGAGTCGTATAAAGCAACTGTAGGCTTTATATAGGGCTATGGTCTGATGTCCTGGTACATCAATTGGCCCTCTTAGGAAGTTAGCAAGACGAACTTCAATAACCTGTTTTTTTTCATCAAGCACTATCGCTGTGCCTCGAAAGCGATAGTCACTGTGTTTGTCTTTATTATAAAAGGCCATGGGGATACTGGATAAGCTTTCAAACTCTTCTGGGTAATGTTCGCGCATATGCTCGGCTATCTTAAAACCATCTACCAAAATTGATTCGCCACCTGCGGCATCGTTGACTAGGCAGTGTAAAAACTGCAATCCAGGCTGTAACTCTCGTGTCGGTAAATCTGTATGCAAAGGTAAGCGTAAATCAGTATAAGCGGTACTATTGGCATCGGCTTTTGCCTGAACATTAAAAATAGTGCCAAAGTTAGTTTCTCGAATAAAAGAGATGCGGTTTGCCACCTTAATCAGGGTATTTGGCTCTCTTTCTACACTCTTAATAAGCGCTATTCCATAGTCTCTTAAATCTTTTAGCCAAGTTAAAAGGTGTTGGTCGCTTTGCATGATATTGACGCAAGTATTAGTGGGTAACTCTTGATGTATTGTTTCTTTATCCCACACTTTTGCGTGCCACTGTTTAGCCTTCAAGGCGCTGTCACTATAACAATGACTGAATAACCAGCCGGGGTGATACTGGCTAATATGATCAGCATGATCCCACTTGATTACTAGTCTATTATCATCGGATAAGTAGGCTTCTTGAGGCTTTATTGTTTCTGGCACATCACAAATTTCAAATACCTGCTCCCTTGTGAGTGTGGCAATACATTCAGAACAATGACAATTATCTCTTAACCAAAGGTAGTGGTATTCGCTCTCATGGCCGTTATCCCATGTGATTAAAAGCGATTCGTTTCCTAGTTGAACATTTAGCGGAATTTGCTTTATAGGGTAAGGGGTAAATGATGCAATTTCTGTATGGGCGTCGGCTAATGTCATTGTACTTTCCTAGTTAATGTTTCAATGAGAGAGGTAACTCTTTGAATCATCTTATAACGAGGATTAACGATTTTTGTGGTACCGAGTCGACATCATATTGCACCAATCCGACAAATTTATGAGGGTGTTTTTCTCGCCAATCATAAGTTTTAGCCATAAAAAAAGAGAAGCTAGGCTTCTCTTTTTAATTTGCTCGTAAGAGTCTTTATTCTGTCTGAGTGGATTCTTCACTAGGCTTCTCTTCTTCGACCTTGACGGTTCGTCCTGCTAATAAACCAACTTCAAATAACATCCACATAGGGATAGCTAACAGGGTTTGAGAAAAGATATCAGGTGGGGTGATCAACATTCCCATAACAAAGCAGCCAAGAATAATATAAGGGCGCTTTTTAGATAAGGATGCAACGCTTGTGACACCCGCTTTGATCAAAAGATAAGTCGCAATAGGGATCTCAAAAGTAACACCAAAAGCAAAAAATAGTTTTAAAACAAAATTAAGGTAACTATTTATGTCTGTCATGACGGTTACTTCACTTGGGCCGACCGAAGTAAAGAAACCAAATACAAGTGGCAATACGACGTAATAGGCAAAAGCTACGCCGCCATAGAAAAGAAGAACACTCGAAACGAGTAAAGGAATCGCGAGTTTCTTTTCATTTTTGTATAGGGCTGGGGCAATAAAAGCCCAAGCTTGGTATAAAGTAAAAGGAATGGAGATTAAAACGGCAACAAAAAAAGTTAGCTTTAACGGCGCTAAAAAGGGAGAAGCTACTTCTGTAGCAATTAACGAACTCCCTTCTGGCAATAACGCCCTAAGTGGTTCTGAAATTGCTAGGTATAGTTCGTTAGCTATGGCATAAAGCGCTAGAAAACAAATCAAAATAGCCAAAACAGATTTGAGTAAGCGGTTTCTCAATTCGATAAGGTGAGAAACTAGCGGCGCTTGGCTCTGATTATTTTGTGTTTCACTGCTCATATTAACATCTTAAATCTAGGGATTAACCAGTAACAGATTTGTTATCCGCTTCATTGGGTTGGGCTGAGGTTTGCGTTTGCTCAGATGCTTCAGCAGAGGTTTCTTTAGACACGTCTGGTTCATCTTTAGTCATAGCACTTTCAGGCAAGGGAGTGATGGTGTTTTGAATCACACCTGGCGAGTTGGACGCCGGGTTTTCTTGCATGATGCGTTGGTTATTTAAATCCAATTTACGCTGCAGCTCTTCTTGGTCTAGTTGTGCATTGATCTCACGTTGAACCGAGTTGATACTTCGTCGTATTTTACGAACCCATAATCCAGCTGTTTTTGCGGCGTGAGGTAGGCGTTCTGGTCCTAAGATCAGAAGGCCTACAATAAACACGACGATTAACTCAGAGAAGCCAATATCGAACACGGATTATGCGCTCTTGTCGTCTTTTTTAGATTCGCCATCAATTGCTTTTGCTTGGGCGTTCTTATCATCTTCGTCTTTGTTAACGGCTTCTTTAAAGCCTTTAACAGCACCGCCTAAATCACCACCTAGGTTTTTAAGCTTCTTAGTGCCAAAAATTAAAATAAGAATGGCCAAAACGATTAATAGTTGCCAAATGCTGATTCCACCAAGCATAGTTTTTCTCCTAAATTAGGTTATCTGGTTATTTAGTACGGTTGGCTTTTTCTTCCAAACCGGACAAGTTAAAACGACGGGCCAGTTCATTTAAAACATCTTCTGGACCTAAATCTAGGTGAGAAAGCATGATTAAAGAGTGAAACCATAAGTCAGCTGTTTCATAGATAAGTTCAGACTTATCGCCAGATGCTGATGCATCTTTTGCCGCTATAATAGCTTCAACAGATTCTTCGCCGACCTTTTCTAATATCTTATTTAACCCTTTTGCGTGCAGGCTAGCAACATATGATGAATCTGGGCTAGCTGTTTTACGCTCTTCAATTGTTTGTGCGAGCTGGGCTAATACTTCTTCTTTCATTGTAAAATCTCTTGTACTACTTCTTTAATACTAACAGGTATATACCAATAGCGAATAGGGCCAAGCTAGTTAAATCAGCATTTGCAATACGGGTGAGGCTAATCTCATCTGCATTTAACCAAGCTGTTACTAAGCTAATAACACCTAATATTTTAAAAGGTAACATCCGATTGTTACGTTTTAGCTCTTGTTCTAATTTAATAATTGCTTGAGTGTTTTGTTGATGTCTAACATCTTGATGACTTATCTGTTCGAGTGCTGAATAAACGAGATTCGGGATCTTAGGTAGATGTCCTGCCCACTCTGGTGCTTGTACTTTTATCTCTTCAAAGACTCTTTGTGGACCAATTTGTCCTTTTAACCAGCGCTCTAAGAAGGGTTGTGCGGTTTCCCATAGATCTAAATCTGGATAAAGCTGACGACCTAGGCCTTCAATATTGAGTAGGGTTTTTTCTAATAATACAAGCTGAGGTTGGACTTCCATATTAAAGCGACGTGCTGTTTGGAATAAACCAATAATGACTTGGCCAAAAGAAATGTCTTTTAGCGGTTTTGCAAACATAGGCTCGCAAACACTACGAATAGCTGATTCAAATGCGTGCACCGGTGTGCCTTTTGGAACCCAGCCACTTTCAACATGGAGTTCGGCAACCAGTCGATAATCGCGTTTGAAAAAGGCAAGCAAGTTACGCGCAAGATAGCTTTTATCCTCATAGGAAAGGCTACCCATGATGGCGCAATCAATACCTATGTATTTTGGTGATTTAGGGTTAGTAATATCGACAAAAATATTACCTGGGTGCATGTCTGCATGGAAAAAACTGTGGTCGAAGACTTGAGTGAAAAAGATCTCTACGCCACGAACAGCTAAGCACTTCATGTCTACATCTGCTTGTTTTAACTCATCAATGTTAGCGACAGGGATACCAGAAATTTTCTCTGCTACCATGACGTTTTGGCGAGTGTAATCCCAGTAGATATTAGGAACATAGAGTAGGTCTGAATCTTCGAAATTGCGTCTTAGCTGGGCTGTATTAGCGGCTTCTTTAGTTAGGTCTAACTCATCAAGAATGGTATGTTCGTAGTCTTCAATAACTTCAACTGGTCTTAAACGACGACCATCATCATTGATGTTTCTAACTAGTTTCGCGATGGCATAAAGTAGACCTATATCTTTACGAATAGTCTTCTCTATTTTTGGTCGAATAACTTTAACAACAACCTCTTCACCGCTGGTTAAGGTAGCACAATGAACTTGTGCAATAGAGGCTGAGGCAAGAGGCTCTATGGTAAAGTCTTGAAAAACATCTTCAACACTTGCACCTAGGGCTTTTTCAATAAGGCTACGCGCTTCTTCTTTATTAAATGGCGGGACTTTATCTTGTAATTTAGCCAATTCATTGGCGATATCATCATCAAGTAAATCACGGCGTGTTGATAAAATCTGTCCAAATTTGACAAAAATAGGCCCAAGAGAGATTAAAGCCATGCGTAATCTCTCGCCTCTTGTATAGCGCTTACTGGGTTTAAGTAAGCGGCTAACCAGGCCAACCGAGTACTTTAGGTACCAAGGGAGTTTGTCGTAAGGTAAAAAAGCATCCAGACGAAAGCGTATAATTACGGCCAGTATCCGTAGCGCTCGTGATAAATTTTGAAACATTTTTACAGCTTAAATCCCTTGTGAAGTGCAACTATGCCACCTGTCATATTTTGGTAGCTAGTGCGCTCAAAACCTACATCATCCATCATGCCTTTTAGTGTTTCTTGATCTGGGTGCATGCGGATAGATTCTGCTAAGTAACGATAGCTTTCTGAATCATTGGCAATGAGCTTGCCCATCATAGGTAATAAACGGAAAGAGTACTGATCATAAATATTGGACAGACATTCAGATTCAGGCTTTGAGAACTCAAGAATGAGAAGACGACCACCTGGCTTCAAGACACGATACATAGAAGCAATGGCAGCATCTTTATTTGTTACGTTACGAAGGCCAAATGCAATAGTGATACAGTCGAAGGTGTTATCGGGAAAAGGCAGGGCTTCAGCGTTGGCTTGAACGAACTCAACATTACCTACAACGCCTCGATTAGCCAGCTTGTCACGACCTACTTTTAGCATGGAGTCATTGATATCAGCTAAAACAACTTTACCTTGAGAGCCGACAATGCGGGAGAACTTAAGGGTCAAATCGCCAGTGCCGCCTGCGATGTCTAGTACCTTGTTACCTGAACGAACACCTGACTGGTTGATCGTATGCATCTTCCATAAGCGATGAATACCACCAGACATAAGGTCATTCATGATGTCGTACTTTGCCGCTACAGAATGAAAAACCTTGGCTACGGCGTCGACTTTTTCATCAACTGGAATTTCTTGAAAGCCAAAGTGTGTCGTTTTGTCGTGTTGATCTTGCATGAAAATGTGTCCTAAACCCTAATCTTAAGGGTGACTAGTATTCCGCTTTTGCATGTTTGACTAATAAAGTGAAACGAAGAAGACGGCTAAAGGTTAAAATATAAGGCTATTATGAAGATCTATGAGTAAAAACTCTATTGATCTCACATAATTATTATTAGATTTTTGACAAAACAGAGTTACTCACTAATCACTCTGTTTCTGCCTGCACTCTTAGCTTGATAAAGCAGTTTGTCAGCTCGCTCAAATAAGGCTTCGTGAGACTCACCCGTAGCTAGTTGAGCTATGCCTATCGAGATAGTAATAGGTACAGGTTCACCGTTAACGTTGAATGGCATCTTTTCAACGGCATCACGAATGGCTTCTGCTTTGTTTTTAGCATCCAAGAGGTTGCAATTAGGGAGCAGAAATACGAACTCTTCACCACCATAACGGAATACCATGTCTTTTTCTGAAAGGACATTTTTCAGCTGTCGAGGCAATAGGTTTAAGACTTTATCGCCAGCTAGGTGACCCCAGGTGTCGTTTACATTTTTGAAGTGGTCTATGTCGAACACGCCTAATATTAGAGGCTTTTTGCTCTTTTGCGCTAGCTGACACATGGGCATGATAGTGTCTTGGTAAGCACTACGGTTAGGCAGGTTAGTAACAGTATCTGTAGTTGCTTGTGCAATTTTTTGTTGCAGGTTTATTCGTAAGTTCGAACTGTCTTTCTCCATCTTGGAGACTTTTTGTCTGAGCTGAGTGATAGATTGAGTGGCAGTTTTCTCTTGTTCTATCATTTGCTTTTGATACTCAGTCATGGTGTTAGAAATATTATCTAAACGCACAGATATGAGTTTCTGTAATTCGGTAAGGTCGTCAGCTTCATCAACGGCGGTAGAGGTTTCACTTACTTGCTGCTGAATCTTGTCATTAAAGCTTTCCCTGTGGGTAGAAAGTGTTTTTTGCGCCTTATAACTATTGCCAACACTGATGTTAATTGAAGCTAGTTGTTTATTTAGTTTGCCTAGGTAAGAGGTTAGCTCTTGCTGAGATGAGCCTAGCGCTATCATAGTTAAATTAATACTTTCAGATAATATCTGCGGCACAATTTGAAGTTTCTTTTCCTGTTCAAGCAAGGACTTAAGTTCGCTTACTTGTTCATCGTATTCGATTGGAAGTGCCAAATTGCCTAACAAGTTTAATAGAGTGCGCGAAATATCATTAACGACGTCCTGTTCGGACTTTTCAGATTTTGTTTCTTCTTTGGTAAAAAGGCGACTGAAAAAAGAACGTTTTTTGACCGCCTCTTGATTAAAGGTCGCTTTAGTTAGGATTAAAAACTCTGCTAAAAGAGCGGGCCATTGGTAACTGCTTTGCCAGTGAGAGCGAATGTTGGTTTCTAACGCACTCTTTTTTTGATTAGGGATATGATGATTTGGCAGGCTATTTAACGACTCGATGAGATCCAACAAGCTGTCTTTAAATAGTTTGGCTCTTTCTGCTCTTGATTTATCTGCAGCGATTAACCTTGGTTCAGCTTCTTTCAAAGCGAGGCGAACGTCATTTTCGTCCGCCTCACCAGAAATTGTACGCCTGATTTGAGCTAATGTTTTATCTAGCTCAGGGTCCATGCCCTCAGCCATCATACTTGTTCTAGAAACGGCCTTCCGTAAGGCTTCGACAAGGTTATCACTAGATGGATCAGGCATTGGGCCTCGCTTAATTAATTTTTCATAGTTTGGCGTTCTTGTTCGATCAAGAAATCAACCACGCTATAAATTTTATTATTACCACCTGCAGATTGCGCTGTGACTAGGTATTTTCCGTTTACGATTAAACCTGGAACACCACGTGCGCCGTAAGCTCTGATTTTTGCATCAGCTTGTGACAGACGGCTATTTACTGCAAATGAGTTAAATTGCTTTTTAAAGTTAGCTTCACTTACTCCGAATTGAGTGAAGAACTCAGCAAGTTTATCTTCAGAGTTTAGCCTACGTTTGTCTAGATGAATTGCATTAAATATTGCGCCATGTGTTTTTTCTTGTAAACCCAACAGTTCTGAAACGTAATAAGCTTTAGCTTGAGCTTGCCAGCTACGACCGAAAACAGCAGGCATAAACTTAAAATCTACATCGTCTGCGATGTTCTTGCTCCAAGCTTGAGTAACAGGTTCAAGGCTGAAACAGTGTGGGCATCCGTACCAAAAAATCTCAACAACTTCTATTTTGTTTGGGTTTGCAGTACGTACAGGGTTTTTAATCAGTGTATAGCCGTTCCCCGGACTATAGTCAGCTGCCAATAAAGATGCAGGTAAGCATAGTAATACAGCTAAAGTGATTAAGATCTTTTTCATGAAATCATCCTATGTATTAGAAAAAACTAGGGGCATGTCTATGCCAATAAGGTTGCAAGCAGTAAGTTAGGATTCCGCTAGCAAACAAAAGTTCATTCGAATGTTGGAAAAATACAAAAAAACCTCCATGTGGAGGTTTTTTAGTCTCAAGCCTCTGTAGTAATGCACTCACTCAGAGGTTTGAGTTAGGTTTGGATTCCGCTCAGGTTAAAGAGCAGACTAGTACAAACCTTGAATGTAGCTAGAAACCGCTTTGATTTCGCGATCATTCATTTTGAATGCGATATCTTGCATGATTTTAGCTGGGTCATTTACACGCTCGTTGCTTTGGAATTTCTTCAACTGAGCTGCAGTGTAGTCTGCGTGTTGACCTGCAAGTGCAGGAAATGCTGCTGAACCTAGGCCTTTACCTGCTGGACCGTGGCATGCCATACAAGCAGGAACGCCAGTTTTTGGGTTACCTGTACGGTAAACCGCTTTACCAGCTTCAACAAGCTCTGGATCTGCCTGACCAGTAACCACTGGGTTGCTAGCAAAGTATGCTGCAATGTCACTTAGGTTTTGGTTGTTGTAACCATCTAACAAGCCAGTCATCTCTGTCACAGGACGTGAGCCAGATTTGATGTCTTTAAGTTGCTTTAGCAGGTAACCTTCTTGTTGACCTGCTAATTTAGGAAAGTTGGCAAGTGCGCTATTACCATCCGCACCATGACATGCTGCACAAACAGTCGTCAATTCTTTACCCGCTTCTGGGTTACCTTGCGCTACTGCGGCAGAAGATGCCCCCATTGCGACCAACATACCAATTAGTACTTTTTTCATTCGCTGCCCCTGACAATCCAATCAAAATGTGACGACTTTACCTGGCGAGTAGAGTCACCACCTAATTTGCCCGCCTATTAAACCAGATTTTCCAGCATGTTTAACTAGTTTAAACATGGTAAATAAGCAAATTAGCAGGCATTATATACAACCAGATGTAAAACGTGAACGCTAATCCTACTCTATTGACGAATATCAAGTATATGACACCCTTTGATTCCATTTTTCGCTCGGCTCATTTTATTAAAAGTGCTGAGAAATTATCCCAATGCCCAGTTGACCAAGGTTTAGAAGTTGCCTTCGCGGGAAGATCTAATGCGGGGAAATCAACTGCCCTAAATACCTTAACTGATCAGAAGAAACTGGCGCGTACTTCGAAAACGCCGGGGCGTACCCAGTTGATTAACTGTTTTGGGCTAAATGTTGAAGATCGTCGTCTAATAGATTTGCCAGGTTACGGCTTTGCGAAAGTACCTGTTGCCATGAAAATGAAGTGGCAAGCGCATATGCAAGATTACCTAATGAATCGCCGCTCTTTGGCTGGTGTCGTTTTGGTTATGGATATACGTCACCCTTTAAAAGAGTTTGACCACATGATGTTGGACTGGGCTAAGTCTAATAAAATGCAAGTTCATGTGATTTTGACTAAATCTGATAAGTTAAAGCGTGGTCCTGCAAAATCAACTAAGTTGCAAGTGGCTAAAGCTCTTAAAGATTTAGAGGTAATAGGGACGGTACAAACTTTCTCCGGTTTGAATGGCGATGGTATTGATGAGCTTAGATTGAAATTAGCAACTTGGCTAAATCTAGAATTGTTTATTGAGCCTGAAGCAGAGTAATTCTGTAGACGCTATAAAAAAGCCGCGATTAATATTAATCGTGGCTTTTTTGTGTCTGTTATTACGGATTTAAGTTTTATAGCTCTTCTATATCGTCAAAATCTGTATGGCCTTGGATTTTGTCTGTTTCTTCATTGTTAAAAAACTTTTCCATCTGCTCCATTATGTATTTGCGTGAGTCTGCTTGCATCATGTTTAGTTGCTTTTCATTGATCAGCATAGTTTGCAGGGCTTGCCACTCTTGCCAGGCTTGTTTTGAAATGTTTTCTAGAACATCAATTCCTTTTTGGCCGGGAAAAGGTGCGCGATCTAAACCTTCAAGCTGCTTCTGATGTTTTTTGCAAAAAACTGTCTGTGCCATCTTCTCGGCCCTTATCTTGTTCGTATAAAAATGAATAATGTTTTAATAATGGGGCTTTAACCCCAAGTTTCAAGCTATAAAGTTGGCTTGATTCATTGCCTTATTTATCTAATAAAGGCGTCAAAATTTTGCGAACCGGCGTTGGTAAACCTAAAGCCATGGCTTCTTCTAATGTATACCATTTGTATTTACCATCTTCACCTATTTCGTCGCTGGCTTGAATGCTTGCTAAGTATGGCGTTATCTCTAAATGATAGTGACTAAAGGTATGACGAAACTCTGTGAGAGTGCTTAGGTTTTCTACTGTTAGTTTAAACCTTTGCTCTGTGGCTAACGTTATGGCCTCATCTTGGCTTTCAGGCAAACTCCACAATCCACCCCAAATACCTGTACTTGGTCTTTTTTCTAACAAAACTTTTCCATTCGGGTTTTGTAGTACCAACATATCTGTTTGTCGTGTTGGAATACTCTTTTTAGGTTTTTTAATCGGGTAATCTGTTGGTGTACCTGAGGCAAGGGCTTGGCAATCATCTTGGATAGGGCAGAACAAACATTGAGGCTTACTGCGAGTACAGAGAGTGGCGCCCAAATCCATCATGGCCTGAGTGTAATCGCCACAACGTTCTGCCGGCATATAGCTCTCAGCTAGTTCCCACATGGCATTTTCGGTTTTCTTTTCACCTGGCCAAGTATCGATTGCATGGAAACGGCCTAAAACCCTTTTAACATTGCCATCTAAAATAGCCGTTTGCTCATTACGAGAGATAGATAGAATTGCAGCAGCCGTGGATCTACCAATACCTGAAAGTTCACATACGCCTTCTAAGCTTGCCGGAAAAGTGCCATCAAGCTCATTAGCCAGCACTTTCGCTGCTTTATGAAGGTTTCTGGCGCGAGCGTAATAGCCTAAACCACTCCAGTGAGCGAGCACTTCATCTTCTGGGGCATCAGCAAGATGATATACATCCGGAAAGCTTGTCATGAATTTCTGATAATAGGGAATAACAGTCACTACTTGAGTCTGTTGTAACATAATTTCTGAAATCCAGACCCGGTAAGGCGTTTTATCCATTTGCCACGGAAGATCTTTGCGTCCATGTTGATCAAACCAAGTTAAAACTCTGTCTGCAAAATTATCGATAGGCTGCATTTTTGTGTCACTTAAATAAAGGTGGCGGCATGATATCACTAGTAATTAGCTTGCCATAACCTTTGCTGGAAGTAGAACTTAATATATGCAAATAAAGTTGGTCTAATTTCCCGTTTAATTCCTTTAGATAACTGCTTTTAGCGGCATTTTGAGTATATAATCGAGATCCTATGCAAATTTGAAAGTCGTTCAGCTTACTCGTTACGTCAGTCCGTATGAGTTGCACCCTCTTAGTGAGTCTAGAGAGAAGTCTTTTATTTTTATTGATTCAGCCAATACCAACAATGCCAGGAGAGTAATTCCTATGTCAGATCGGATCGCTAGTGTTGAGCGTAATACGCTTGAAACACAAATTAAGGTAAGTATTAACCTAGATGGAACAGGTAAATTTAACTGTGAAACAGGTGTGCCTTTTTTAGATCATATGTTAGATCAAGTTGCACGACATGGTTTGATTGATTTGGATATCCATGCAGTTGGTGATTTACATATTGATGCCCATCACACGGTAGAAGATTTAGGCATTACCCTAGGCCAAGCTTTTAATCAGGCTGTTGGCGATAAAAAGGGCATTAAGCGCTATGGACATGCTTATGTACCATTAGATGAAGCCTTGTCTCGTGTGGTTATCGACTTTTCAGGCCGTGCTGGACTAGAAATGCACGTGCCTTTTACTCGTGGCTCGGTCGGCGGCTTTGATGTTGATCTTTTCTCTGAGTTTTTCCATGGATTCGTTAACCATGCTCAAGTGACACTTCACCTTGATAACTTACGTGGTAAGAATACTCATCACCAAGCTGAGACAGTATTTAAAGCGTTTGGTCGCGCTCTACGTATGGCGCTAGAAGTTGATGAGCGTATGGCAGGTCAAATGCCATCTACTAAAGGTTGTTTATAAGCCGTAAGGCTCAGAGGACATAAAAATGACACTAGCAAGTAACAAAACAGTTGCAGTCATTGATTACGGAATGGGAAACCTACACTCGGTAGCAAAAGCATTAGAGCATGTTGCTGACGAGAATACACAGGTAATAGTAACAAGTGATCCAGTCGTTATTGAGGCTGCAGATAGAGTGTTATTACCTGGCGTTGGAGCGATTCGTGATTGTATTGGTGAAATGTACAGCACGGGTTTGGTGCCAAGCATCCAAAAGGCGATGAAAGAAAAGCCATTTCTAGCGATTTGTGTAGGGATTCAATCCCTTATGTCTCATAGTGAAGAGAATGAAGGTGTTGATTGTTTAAATCACTTTGCAGGTAATGCGCTTTTCTTTGGTGAAGAGCACAAAGACTATGATGGCAGTAAGTTAAAAGTTCCTCACATGGGTTGGAATCAGGTTAAGCAAAGTATTGCGCACCCTTTATGGAAAGATATTCCTGATCAGGCACGTTTCTACTTCGTACACAGTTTTTATGTTGTGCCAGAAGATAAAAGCGAAGTGGCTGGGAGCTGTGATTATGGCCATGAATTTTGTGTCGCTTTAGCAAGAGATAATGTGTTTGCAGTTCAGTTCCACCCTGAAAAAAGCCATAAAGATGGTTTGCAGCTTTATAAGAACTTTTTGAACTGGGATGGCAAGCCTTAGTTTGTTTTTGAATTATGCCTGAATATACGGCAGCAAGAGTTGAGGAGTCGAAATGGGCTTAGCAAAACGTATTATCCCTTGTTTAGATGTTGATAATGGCCGTGTGGTCAAAGGGGTTCAGTTTCTTGATATTCGTGATGCGGGTGACCCTGTAGAGGTTGCTAAGCGTTATGATGAACAAGGTGCTGATGAGATTACTTTTTTAGATATTACCGCCAGTTCAGATGATAGAGCAACTACTGTTCATATGGTTGAAGCCATCGCTAGTCAGGTATTTATTCCCTTGACGGTTGGTGGTGGTATTCGCACTTGTGATGACATTCGTCGCATGCTGAATGCGGGAGCGGATAAGGTTGGTATTAATACTGCTGCAGTATTTAATCCTGAATTTGTAAGAGAAGCTGCCCAACGTTTTGGTTCACAATGTATCGTAGTTGCAATTGATGCAAAAAAAGTGAGCCAAGAAGGTGAAGAAGATAAATGGGAAATATTTACCCATGGTGGCCGTAAGCCAACTGGCTTAGATGCGGTTGAGTGGGCTAAGAAAATGGTTGATTATGGCGCTGGTGAAATTTTGCTAACTAGTATGGATAGAGACGGTACTAAAAACGGTTTTGATCTAGGTGTTACTAGAGCAATCAGTGAAGCTGTGCATGTGCCTGTGATCGCCTCTGGTGGAGTAGGTAACCTAGAGCATCTCGTTGATGGTGTTATTCAAGGTAAAGCGGATGCTGTGCTTGCTGCAAGTATCTTCCACTTTGGGGAGTACACTGTTCCTGAAGCAAAAGAGTTTATGGCTGAACGTGGCATAGAAATGCGTCTTTAGTTATTGCAGGCATGATCGGCTTATCATTAGCCGATCATGTTTTGTTGTTATAGACCTATGGCTTTTAAAGAAATTCTTTTTCGTTTCTCGTCCACATCTAACACTTCCACTTTTAAAATATCGCCAACTTTCACTAAGCTCGCAGGATCTTTTACGAAGCGGTTCGCTAGTTGTGAAATATGCACTAAGCCATCCTGATGTACGCCAATGTCAACAAAAACGCCAAAAGCCGCTATATTGGTTGCAACCCCTTCTAGAATCTTGCCTTCTACTAGATCAGAAATCTTTTCTATTCCCTGGTCAAATTTTGCGTATTTAAACTCAGGCCTAGGATCTCTTCCAGGTTTGGCTAATTCTAAAAGAATGTCTTCAAAGGTATAGTTATCAATGTGAGGGAACTCACTACGCAGCGATTTAATCTTGTCGATGGCTTGTGTATTACTGATTAATGCTTTTACCGAAGAGCCAAGTTTTGTGGCGATCTCAGTCACTAATGGGTAGCTTTCTGGGTGAACGCCAGATGCATCCAGTGGGTTATTACTGGTTTGAATTCTTAGAAAACCAGCACAATGCTCAAAGCTCTTATTGCCTATGCCTTTAACCTGCTTTAGCTCACTCCTATTGGTAAAGCTACCATGTGCATTTCTATAGGTGACAATATTATTGGCTAAGCTTGGGCTAAGGCCAGAGATATGCTCTAACAAACTTGCAGAAGCTGAGTTTAGGTCAACGCCTACTTTGTTAACACAATCCTCAATAACAATATTCAACGCCTCTTTTAATCGACTTGTTTTTATATCGTGTTGATACTGTCCTACACCAATTGATTCAGGGTCAATTTTAATAAGCTCTGATAAGGGGTCCTGTAAGCGTCTAGCAATAGATATTGCGCCTCTAATAGTCACATCTAAATCAGGAAACTCTTTGCTAGCAATTTCTGAAGCAGAATATATAGAAGCTCCTGACTCGCTGACAGTGACACATATAGCATCTAGATTTTCTCGTTTAATTAAATCATTGAGTAATTTGTCTGTTTCTCTCGATGCTGTACCGTTTCCTAGTGCGATTAAGCTAACCCTAAAATTTTTAATTAAATTTATTAATGTTTCTTCACTTTGATGTTTTTTGTTTTGCGGCGGGTGGGGGTAGATGACAGCATCTTTTAGAAAGTTTCCCTGTTCATCAATGACGGCTATTTTGACACCATTTTTGAATCCAGGGTCAAGTGCCATGATTCTTTTGTTACCAGCAGGCGCTGCCATTAATAAGGCTTCTAAGTTTTGGGCAAAAACTTTAGATGCTTCATTTTCTGCTTTATCTTTCAATTGAAGCAATAGGTTAGATTCTATTTTAGGGAGGACTTTAGTTAGCCATATCTGGTTTAAAATCTCTTCTTGAATGAAAGAAGTTCGATTTTGTCGAACTGTATGTTTTAAGTTGAGACTATTTAAAAAGTTTATAGCCAAACGGGGCATTTCATTTGTAGATAAACTGAGTGCTAGTTTAATAAAACCTTCTTTTTTACCTCTAAAAAGAGCGAGAGCTCTGTGAGAGGGGATACTTTTAATTGCCTCGCTATAGTCGAAGTAATCACGGTACTTTTCACCTGCTTCCTTTTTTCCTCTAATAACACGGCTGTTGATCATACCCGTATTATAAATATAGGTTTCACAGGCTTGTATGAAATCTGGCGTTAATAATAGAGGTTCACTGATCAGGTTAATAATATGTGTCTTAGCGTCTTCGAGAGAGATATTTTCATCAATATTCCTAGTGTGTGCTAATAGTTTTGCATCATTCCAGGATGTCCAGTGATTCCATGATTCTAAAGCCAGTTTCTCGAAGCCTAGGTTTCTTGCTAATTCAAATACACTCAGTTTGGTTGATTTGTAGGGGGCGTAAATTTCTTCAAGTTGTTTTTTTGTTTGGCTTGCTTGAATGCTGTTTTTTAATTCGCTTGTTAGTTGTTTATTATTTGTTAGCTTCTCTATTAATTTAATTTTATTGCTTTCAAGTTCTTGTAATTGCTTTTGTCTTATTTGGAAATTACGTAAATCAATATCACTCAAACCTTGAGTTTGATCCTTTCTGTAGCGTGCAATAAAAGGAATGCTTGCACCTTCATTAATCAGAGAAAGTGTGTTTTTTACAATTTTTACAGAAATATTAAATTCTTTCACTAGTTGGTTTTCTAAATTAAACATTTATTACTTAATCCAATAGTTATCATTACAAACTTTTTACAAAAAAATAAGAAATCCATTATTCTTGCATGATTTCAAAGGAATAGATTCATGAATCGGGCTTTAATAATGGATGAAATGACTTTAAAGCACATTATATATGCGGTTTTTTAAATGAAATAATTAAACACATTAGATTTTTTGCAATTCTTAATTTAGAATGCATTTTGATTTTAATGTGTAACGTGCTTATATTTAATTTATCACGTTTTTTATATTCAGAGGATAATTATGAGTCTTTTACTTGAACTTGCTGGCAATAAAGCAAAAGCACGCGCTGCTGCTAAAGAATTAACCATTGCCCAATTAGAAAATCTAATTTCTGGTTTTTCTAATGCACTAGAAAAGCTTAAGGAAGAGGAAAGCTTACGACAAGCTGAAGAGGCTCAAAGGACTGAGAAAGCAGAAGAGTTAGCAAAACTTATTGCTCAAAGCGGATTAACACTTGATGAAATTGCTGCACTTTCTGCACCTAAAGCAATTGCAACTAAAGGTAAAAGTGTTGAGCCAAAATATCGTTTGGAAGTAAATGGTGAAGAGCATTTATGGACTGGACGTGGCCGCACACCAAAAGTATTCCAAGAATACTTTGATGCTGGTAATAGCCGTGAGAGCTGTGAGCTATAGTTGTATTTGATTTAGCACAAAGCTTGACTTATTAAGAGTAGAGTCAGGCTTTTTTGCTAAAAAAGTTTTGCTTATTTATAGAGCCTCTCTTGAACATTGCCTGACATGCAGTGTTTACTAGGGGTTTTTTTATGGTCTTTGCTTTTCTGTATTACAATATTCGCCATTTATCAAAAGGAGTTCTTGTGTTGTGAGAGGGGGGCGTTATTTCTTCTTTTTTCAGTCTCAATAAAACACATAAGAGGCTTTATTTCGCATTTTACTTTCATGAAAGTAATAGTTTTATCTATGAGAAGCTTCATAGTTGGCTTAGGTGTGATCTTAAGCTTAAAAAGAAATAGTTAGGTCTTTAGTATTAGATTGATTCCTGTTGAGGGTTTTGTGTTTGCTGATACTTTTCTTGGGGAGTGGTAAGATCGTCATGAAGTTTTTTATTTTTATTTTAACGGTAAGAAGTTAAAGTGAGGCTTCAGGCTTTGTTAATTGATTGCTTTCTAATCTTAGGCGTGATTAAGGTTAATGAAAAAGTGTTGGCAAAGGCCTGATATATATTAAATTTGGTAACTTTTTCCCGTATTTTGTAAGAGGAGGTTGTTAGTGAATCGGAAGTATTTGGTGCTGGGTGGTACTGGTTATATTGGCGGTAAAATTGCGTCAGAATTATTTGAACAACAAAAGGATGTCACTGTTGTTGGTAGGCGCTCCGTTGGGGCTCTGACTAAACAAGGTATAAAAGTTATTAATGTTGATATGACTGATGAGGGATCTGTTGAAAAAGTTTTTTTAGAGAAATATGATTATGTGATAAATGCAATGGGATGCGTTGATCACGGTTTAATGATTTCTGGAAAAGGTTATCAAGTAATAGAAGCTCATTTATTGGCAACGCTTTTAATATTTAAATACCTTGATACAAATGCGCTGAAAAAATACTTGCATATTGGATCAGCAGATGAATATCCACAAAGTGATCGCTTTTTGAGTGAGAGCTTAAGAGAAATGCCTCTATCGCCATACTCTTTTTCAAAAACGTCAGTAGCTCATTTTCTTCAAATGCTTTACCTTTCAGAAGGGGTTCCTACTACAATCGCAAGGGTTTTCTTGACGTACGGACCAGGTCAAAATGTAGAGAGGTTTATTCCTCAAATTATTAAATCAGCAATCAATGGTATGAAGATAGAGACTACTTATGGGGAGCAAATTAGAGATTTTTGTTTTATTGATGACTTGGTTGAAGGGGTTTTACTTGCGCTGCATAGCGAAAAAACTAATGGTCATATTTTAAATATTGCATCTGGGAAGGAGGTTGAAATACGTTCGGTTGTAGATTATATCGCTAGAAAGTTTAATGGGGATGTTGAATTTGGGGCAAGGCCTTATAGGGAAAATGAGTCGATGTATCAAGTTGCTGATGTGCTTAAAATGAACGAATTGTTAGGTTGGAAAGCAAAAACCCCTTTTGAGGTTGGAATTGATAGGACAATTGAATGGTGTGTCAAAAATGAAAAATGATCCATTAGTTACCATTCTCATGAATTGTTATAATGGAGAAAAATATTTAAGGGAAGCTCTAGATAGTGTGTTTTCTCAGACTTATACAAACTGGGAAATTTTATTCTGGGATAATCAGTCAACTGATAATTCAAAATTGATCTTAGATGAGTATCTGCCTGACACTAGAATTAAATATTTTTATGCTCCCGAGCACACTGATTTGGGAGGAGGAAGAGCTGCAGCTTGGAAGTATGTGGAAGGTGATTATCTCGCTGTTTTAGATGTTGATGATCATTGGTATCCTGAAAAGCTTGCTCTTCAATTGGACGCTTTTAAAAAAAATGATTCGATTGGAATTGTTATATCTAATACAGAGTTCTTTAGTGAAAAGTTGAGAGAGCCTTTGTACAAAGAAGATCCGCCATATGAGTTAGGTTCTTCAGAGCTTATTAGGAAGTATTATATTTCGCTAGAGTCCGTACTATTATCTGTCAAGCATATTAAACGGTTAAGCGAAGGTTTCTCAAATAAGTTTAGTCATATTGCTGATTTTGACTTAATAGTTCGTTTAAGCACTCTTTCTGAGATAGTTTATGTGCCTAGGGTGCTATCTGCATGGCGGGTTCATAAAGGAAGTGGTACTTGGGCAGATAATGAGCAATTTAATATAGAGCTATTGCGTTGGGTTAGAATGTATTCAAACAATGAAATGTTTGTGAAGAGTGCATCGTCACTCTCTGTTCTGCATAAGAGGGCGTTGTTTGGTAAAGCTTTTTCCGAAATAACTAACTGGAAAGTATTAGGTGCTTTTAAGTTGTTTAAAGGGAGAGGCTTCTTTGATAGGGTTAAGCTTTCAATTGAGTTCATTTTTTACTTTCCTTTATTTTATGTTTTTAGCCTTTATAGACAGTATAAATTTGAAAGGAAGTGGTGGAAATGAGGTATTGGTTAAAGTTAATTTATATTTTTTCCATTTTTGCTTTTATTAAAGTTAGAAGGCTCTTTTTCTTTAATGAAAAAAAAATGGTAAGAGTTATTATATTACATGACTTATCTCATGATGAGATGTTGAAGCTTGATAAAATTGTCTTGAAGCTTAGCAAAACTTGGGATTTTATAAGCCCTAAAGACTTTATAGAGTATAATTTAGGGCGTTTTTCATTAAAACGACGTAGCATTCTTTTTACCTTTGATGATGGTTTTTTATCAAGTAAAACTGCTGCTGAAACAGTTTTAATGCCAAAAGGTATTAATAGTCTGTTTTTTATATCCCCTGGTTTCATAGATACTGCAAATGATGATGAGAAGTCTCTTCACTATTTAAATGCTGCATTAAAAATACGAACGGAAGAAAGTAGGGATGAGTTAAGACCCATGAATTGGGCGCAAGTAAATGAACTGCATGAAGCTGGCCAGCTCATAGGCTCTCATACTATTAATCATAAAGCTATTTCTAAGTGTTCCGAAGATGAGCTTTTGATAGAGCTGAAAGAAGGGAGAGCAAGGTTGGAAAATGAATTAAATGGAGTTGAAGTGACGGAGTTCGCTTTTCCATTTGGTCATGCAAAAAGTGTATGTGTGTCATCTCATGATGAGTCACTAAAATACTACTCTAATATTTATTCTGGTTTTAGGGGAGGGAATTATCCTCATGCTAAAAAAGGACTTATAATGCGAGATGCAATTAACCTTAAAGACCCATTGTTTTTTATAGAAGTATATTTAGAGGGGATGTTAGATGCCCAATATAAGCCTGTCATAGAAAAAATGATTAGAATTAAATAATGCTTAAACTAGAAAAAGAACGCATTCTTCCTTTACTTCTATCATTGTGCCTATCTTTGGAGCTGCTTCAATACTTTAATCTTTTGAATGGCGGTGGAGTAGGGTTTAGTGTGCATGTTGGCAGGTTATATCAATTTTTTATTCTACCATTTTTGTTGATTTACGCTGCTAGTATTAAGTTAGTGATAAATAAGTATGTTTTATTTACAGCATTCCCATATTTGATATGTGTGGTGCTAATTGGGATTGTTAGTGCTTGTGCTTATCTTTTGGGCTGGTATGGCGAAGAGGTTAGTGGCTTTCGGCCGCTGATGGAATATATTTTATATATTTATCAATTGAGTGTTTTTTGCTTTTTACCTGTACTTCTAATAAAAAGTAAAAATCAGTTTATATGCTTTTTAAATTATTTAAGGCTGGTAATCCTTTTTTCTATAATTGTAGGGATAATTGATTTTTTAATTAGAGGGGCCTTTGGGTATGACTTGTTAGCTAGGGCTGTTTATGATGGAGTTGATGTAGGGGTAAGGTTTCATGGCATGTTTGGGGAGCCTCGTGATGCTGCTGTAGCATTGCTTTTTTATGGGTTAATTGAGGCGCTTTTAAATTTTTATAAAAGAGGTAGCCTTCAGTTATCAAAGAGAAAAATCTTTCTGCTAATGTTTCTTTTACTTATGACACAATCATTCTCATTTATTATTGGTGTGTTTGTGTCTTTTTTGCTCTTGGTGTCTTTTAATCCTCAATTTGTCTTTGTTCAACATTTTAGACTGTCTTTTATATTTCTATTTTTTTCGTTAGCTTTATTGTTTGCTTTGTCGTATTTCGAGCGAATGCAGCGATATTTTGATGGTGTATCTCTTGCTTTAACTTCCGTGTTTGAAAAGGATTTCTCTAGTTTACCTCCTGTTTTCAGTGGTCAGTTACCAAACTTGTATCCTGCGGCAGTGTTTTTTGAGCGGCTGTTGAATGTTGAATTAGGAATGCTCTTACTTGGTAGTGGGTTAGGTAGTGTCGCTTATGTAAATGCTGAGTCGGGCTTTTGGCCTGGAGAGTTGATAAATCCACATTCAAATATATTGAGGATTGCAATTGACTTTGGTGTTTTGGGGGGGTGGTTTTATGTTTTTTCTCAGTTATACATTTTTTGGTCTGCATCAAAAAGATTATGCAATAGAGAGCGTCAAAATAAAGTTGCGTTAACTTTATTTTCTGTACTTTTGGTTGGAGCTAGTTTGGCTCATAGGTCCCCAGTGATAATTATGTCTTTAGGTATTATGTTATTGGCAATTGGTTTTGTTGATACGAAGCATAGCGATAGAAAACAGGAAATTAAATGAAAAAGTTCTTAAAGCCGACCTTTGATTTGGGTTTTTTTTGTAATAAAGCTGAGCCGTTGGAAACTTTAAACCGATATTGGTCTGATTCCAATGATGTAGTTGGATGGTTGTCTCGAAGTTCTATTTCGTTTTTGCAAATAGCTGTTTGGAAGTTTGCATTAACTGGGAATAAGCCAAGATTTTGGTTTCCAAGTTATATCTGTGACGACGCTCTGATCCCACTAAAAAAGTTCGGTTGCGAAGTGATGTTTTATAATGCGGGTGAAGATTTAAACTACCATGCATGCATAAAGCAGTTTGATGATTTAAATTGCGATCTTGATGTTTTAGTATATGTTCACTACTTCGGTAAAATAGATGCCCCAGGGATATCAGATATTGCTGAATACTCAAAACGTAAGAAAATATGGTTAGTTGAAGATGCTGCTCATGTCTATATAAAGGCTGGAAATGTTGGAAAGTATGGAGACTTTACTGTCTTTAGCCCACATAAGCGGTTTAATATACCTTCAGGCTCAGCATTAGTGATTAAAAATGCGGATGTGATTTCTTTTTTTAGTCTAGCTAATCAAGACAATATTTTAGTTAATGACTTATCTGAAGAACTAATTAAAAGTTTAGAAGGCGATGTAGATTGTCATAGTTCATCAAAGAGAATACATGAAAATTTAAGATGGATAATTAAAGAGTCTGCACGAAAGTTAGTGGGTTCTATTGGTTATAGTTATGATAAACAGGTTTTAAATAGCTCTACTTGTCAGGATAAGTTTGAAAAAGATAAAGTAATTCCCTCTCCAAAACTAAAGGATTTAACATTTTCTTTGTTGTCTAGGTATGTTGGACGAGTATCTGTGTTTCAGAAACAGCATGTTAGGGTTAGGTGTGCTTGGCTAGAGCTTGTTAAGGCATTTTCTGAGTTCCATGATGTTGAAATAGTTGTAAATCATAGTGATAGTGACTATATGCTACCTATTCAGCTGAAAGGCGTGAAGGGAGAAATGTTTGATTTAGGAAATGCTTTAAGTCAAATTGGTGTGCCTGTTTTAAAGTGGCCCAACCTACCAAAGCAAATAAGTAAAGATATTACCAACTCTGCACTAGCACTTTATAAAAGTTCTTACATGCTGCCTATTAATGCATCTATATCAGAAGAAGCTATTTTTGCTTTAGTTCGATCAATTAGGAGAAAAGCCAAAGAAGAGACGCTGGAGTTAGTGGATTTAAATGTTGATGTAAAAACGAATGATGATGGTGAGTGCTTTCCAAGGCCTTTTGTTCAATCGCTCGCTTATTCTAGAGCTAGATCTAATACTAGTTCTAGCTCTTTAGTTAAGGTGAAGGTCCGCTCTACATCTGATGAAAATATGTTTTTCTCATATATTAGAAAGAAAAAATATATGTTTACCTCTTTAAATACTTCTAGTTTTGGTCCTGTTATGTCTGGCGGGACTGAAGAGAAAGAAATTGCATTTTTAAGTATGCTTGGAAAAAAATACGGGGCTTGGTTTAAGGCCCATGTGCTTATGATTACACCAAATATTCCTTTGAATGGAAGTTCTATGTACAAATTGTGGGTAGCTGGCTATAGAAGAGTTGGTAACTCTAATTGGTCATCTTCTCGGATAGACCTTTCTCAATCAGAAGAGCGTATTCGTGGTGCTTTGAATAAAAAATGGCGTAATCAACTCGTAAAAGCTGAGAGGTGTAATTTTGAGCTTATTGAAAGTACAAATACTAATGATGTATTGCAGGTGTTTGAGTTAAGTGAGCAGTACTTATCTTCAATTGGTATTCAAAGTGTATCAAAAGATTTAGTTAAAGAGTTATTAGTCGAAGCTTCTAAAGGTGATAGTGACTTAACATTGCGAGTTCAAAGGGTGTATTCTGATAATGAGCTTATTGGTGGCGTTATCATTGCCGAAAGCAATGGTGAAGCAACTTACTTTTTTGGGTGGAGTTCGGAGTTAGGTAGAAAGAACTATGTAACCCAATTGTTATTGTGGAATGGCATTTTATCTTCTAAAGAGCAAGGCTTAAGTCTTTTTGATCTTGGTGGAATAGATCATGTAGGTTCACCTGGGGTTGCTAAATTTAAGCAGGGGCTTAATGGAGAAGAGTATATTAATGTAGGTACTTTTTTATATGTCCCAAGATTATTTAGATTTAAAGTCTAAGAAGGGTATATTGCCTACTTGTTATTATAGTAAGTGATTTTAAGGTTTGTAATTCATGAATGTCTTTTATTCGCCAAATGTCCATACTGGGGGAGGGGCTGCTCTACAGAAAGAGTTGCTTAATGTTTCAGAAATTAATGGTAAAACCATTTTTCTGCTTGATGAAAGATTCGATTTAACTACTCTAAAAGCGCTTGATAAAAGGATAGTTAAGTGTGCGCCAACATTATTAGGTAGAATAAAAGCAGAGTTGTTGTTACGTAAACAGTCAAAAACATGTGATAAAGTTTTGTGCTTTCATAGTTTACCTCCTTTGTTTGCAGTCGATTCAGAAGTTGAAGTGTTTTTTCAGAATGTTAATATTCTAACTCCTTCAGCATTAAAAAATGCTCCTATGAGAATTAGAGTAAAAAATATGCTTGAAAGGTATATATTACTTTTTTTCTCTAAGAGAGTTAGTAAGTTCATAGTTCAGTCTGAATTAGTAAAAGAATTATTAGTTAGCAATGCAAAGATAGATGAGCATAAAGTTTTAGTTTTTCCTTTTTGTGGTGTGGCTGATGCTGGCTTGCAAAATATACAATGTAGAAAAGATCAGCTCTTGTATGTAGCTGATGGTTCCGCACATAAAAATCATTTGAGGTTAGTTAAGGCTTGGGTGTTTTTAGCAAAAAAAGGTTTTTTCCCTAAATTAGTTTTAACTTTGGGTGAAAGAGACTCTCTCTTATGGGAAAAGATTTCATTTTATATTAAAAAGCACAATCTTAATATTGAGAATGTTGGCTATATTGGTAGGGATGAAGTGTTTGAGTTATATAAAGTAAGTAGAGCTTTGATTTTCCCCTCTTTTAATGAATCTTTTGGTTTGCCTTTACTTGAAGCTGCTGCTAGTAAATTACCAATACTAGCAGCTGAACTTGATTTTGTAAGGGAAGTTTGTGCTCCAGTAGAGACATTTAACCCATATTCTGAATTATCAATTGCAAGATCTATTGCAAGATTTATGGGTTATAAAATAGATTGTTTGAAGGTTAATACAGCGGAAAGTTTTTGTGATGAATTCTTGTTAAAGAATAAATTTATGATCGTAACCGAATCTTAGCTCTTTTGTCTTATATAGCAATATGTTTTTGATTTTTAATTAATGCTAGCCTGAATTTAGTCACATAATATTATTTTTTGGAGTTTTAGCCATATGTTCGAGAATAAAGTTCTTTTAATTACAGGAGGAACCGGTTCTTTTGGTAATGCTGTATTGAAGCGTTTTTTAAATACAAATATTGGAGAAATAAGAATTTTCTCTAGGGATGAAAAAAAGCAAGATGATATGAGGAAGCGCTATTCTTCTGATAAATTAAAGTTTTACCTAGGAGATGTTAGGGATTTTCAGAGTGTTTCAAATGCTTTAAGAGGTGTGGACTTTGTATACCATGCAGCTGCCTTAAAGCAGGTACCTTCGTGTGAATTTTATCCTCTGGAAGCTGTTAAAACAAATGTGATGGGAACAGAAAATGTACTAGAAGCAGCAATATTCCATCAAGTGAGTAAAGTTGTTTGCCTTAGTACAGATAAAGCTGTATATCCAATTAATGCTATGGGTATATCAAAAGCTATGATGGAAAAAGTGATAGTAGCTAAGTCACGAAATGCTCCCAAATCCACTATGATTTGTGCAACCCGATATGGCAATGTAATGGCTTCAAGGGGGTCAGTAATTCCACTCTTTGTCGATCAAATTCTAAAAGATTCCCCTATCACGATTACAGACCCTTCTATGACCCGTTTTATGATGAGTTTAGATGATGCGGTTGACCTAGTCTTACATGCATTTGAGCACGGCTCTAATGGTGATATTTTTGTCCAAAAGGCTCCGGCTTCTACTATTGAAAATTTAGCCAAAGCAACTCTCTCCTTAATGGGTAAAGATGGTCATGACATTAATATAATGGGGACTAGGCATGGAGAAAAACTATATGAGACTTTATGTAGTAGGGAGGAGATGTTAGTCGCAGAAGATCAAGGGGGGTATTATCGTATACCAGCTGATAACCGAGATTTAAATTACGAGAAATTTTTTGAGGAGGGTTCTAAGTCCTTATCTTCTTCTGAAGATTATAACTCACATAATACTTTAAGACTTGATCTTGCTGAAATGAAGTCTTTGCTTTTGAAGCTAGATTTCATTAAAAAAATTGTTTCTAACCAAGAGGCTTTTCCGGATGAATGAAAAGGTTTTGATACTTGGCGTGAGTGGTATGTTAGGTAGTAGTCTACATCGATATTTATCATGTAATACCGGTATTGACGTTGTTGGTACAGTTAGAAATGATGATTTAAAAAATAAACTTGCAGTAATGGGGTTTAATAATGTTATTAGTAATATTGATGTCACAGATGATGGTGTGTTATATAGGCTTATTGAAAGAGAAAAACCCCATTATGTTTTGAATTGTATTGGTCTTATTAAGCAGTTATCTGTGTCAAAGGTGCATGTACCTTCAATTGAAATTAATAGTCTATTACCACATAAACTTGCTTTAGTTTGCTCTGAGTTGTCGTCTAAATTGATACATTTTTCTACAGATTGTGTATTTAGTGGTGAGAAGGGAATGTATAAAGAGTGTGATCTGCCTGATACTGCAGACCTATATGGTCGCTCCAAGCTATTAGGTGAAGTGGATTATGGTGGACATTTAACATTAAGAACCTCAATTATCGGACATGAGCTCTTTTCTAACCATAGTTTAGTCGATTGGTTTTTAAACCAACAAACTGATGTGAAAGGGTTCTCGAATGCTGTTTTTTCGGGCTTACCCACTTGCTATCTTGCTGAGTTTTTAATGGAAAAAGTCTTTCCAAGTAAGTCTCTTTCAGGGTTATATCACTTAAGTGCAGAGCCAATTGACAAGTTTTCGTTATTAACCTTAATAAAAGATAAGTATCAGAGGGAAACGTATATTGAAAAGTTTCCTGACTTCAGGCTGGATCGTAGTCTAGACTCAGAGCTGATTAGAGCTGAGGTTAACTGGAAAGCTCCTAGTTGGGAAGACTTAATTGATAAAATGCATTATGAATATATAGAGTATTTTCAATAGTATGAAAAAATTAAAAGTAATGACTTTTGTAGGGACAAGACCGGAAATAATTCGGCTTTCCAGAATAATATCTAAACTTGATGTTTTTTGTGAGCATATATTGGTTCATACGGGGCAGAATTATGACTATGAATTAAATCAAATTTTTTTTGAAGAGCTAGGTATTAGGAATCCCAACGTTTTTCTAGAGTGTGCAGGAATTAGCTCAGCAGATACAATGGCTCAGGTAATTGCAAAATCAGATTTAGTTTTACAGGATCATAAACCAGATGCTGTTCTTATATTGGGAGATACCAATAGTGCTATGTCAGCGATATCTGCAAAGAGACGAAAGGTTCCTGTTTTCCATATGGAGGCAGGAAATCGTTGCTTTGATATGAGGGTTCCAGAAGAAATCAATCGAAAGATCGTTGACCATATATCGGATATTAATTTACCTTATACTGATATTGCAAGGGAGTACTTGCTAAGAGAAGGCTTAAGACCCGATATGATAATTAAGACTGGTAGCCCAATGGATGAGGTGCTCAGCTATTATTCCCAAAAAATTGAAAAAAGTGATGCAATAGTAAAGTTAGGATTATCAAAAGGGAAATATTTTTTGGTGAGTATTCATCGTGAAGAGAATGTTGATTCAGATGTCAATATTAAAGCGTTCGTGGAAGTTTTATCGGAGCTGGCTGAAAAATATCAAATGCCAGTGATAGTTTCTACACATCCACGTACTAGAAAAAAAATCGATATACTCAATTTAAAGTTTCATTCTCTTGTAAAGCTTATGAAACCCTTAGGTTTCTGTGATTATGTCAATCTTCAAATAGGGGCAAAGTTAGTACTTAGCGATAGTGGTACCATCACTGAAGAGTCTTCTATTTTAAATTTTCCTGCTGTTAATATTCGAGATGCGCATGAAAGGCCGGAAGGTTTTGAAGAAGGTGCTGTGATGTTTACTGGAATGAATATAGAGAGAATATTGCAAGCTATAAACATTCTCGAATTGCAAGGAGTGGGAGATGAAAGGACTATTAATAAGGTCCAAGATTATATTGCTCCTAATGTATCAGAAAAAATTCTTCGAATTATTATTAGTTACACGGACTTTGTTAATAAAGTTACATGGAGAAAAGATTAGTTGCGAATTGTTTTATTAGTTGATGACTTTTTACCTGAAAGCACGAAGATTCATGCAAAAATGTTTTATGATTTAGCTCTAGAACTTATTGGAAGAGGGCATCAGGTTGTTGTTATTACGCCGGGTAGCTGGAACCAAAAGCAGAATTTAATTGTTGATTGTTTAGACGGTATAGAAATATGGCGTTTTAAATCAAAACCAACTCGAGGTGTGGGTAAAGTAAGGAGGGCTATCAATGAAACAATGTTATCCTGGAGGGCTTATAGGG
This sequence comes from Marinomonas sp. S3726, assembly GCF_000967665.1. NCBI lineage: Bacteria > Pseudomonadati > Pseudomonadota > Gammaproteobacteria > Oceanospirillales > Oceanospirillaceae > Marinomonas > Marinomonas sp. S3726. Next base: position 479,473 of record NZ_JXYC01000004.1, read on the forward strand.
CAATTGCTTCTCGCGTTAGACTCCAAGCGTTTGATCTTTGTGTAAACTACTCCCCAACGATATTTTATGGGCCCTTGGCCTATTATTTAAAGCAATTAGGTGCTTATAATTATTTGGTTCTTAGAGATTTTTTTCCTCAGTGGGTTATTGATCAAGGAATGATTAAAAGTAATTCTATGATAGCTAAGTATTTCCGTTATTTTGAGCATTTTAATTATAAAGTATCAGACTGTGTAGCTGTTCAATCTAAAGCTAACCTTAAAATCTTTCATGATATGTATAAGTCGCACGATAATGTGAAAGTGTTAATGAATTGGGCGGAGGTCAAGCAATCTGAAGCTGCAGTTAATGCAGGAATTAGAAAAAAATTTTCTTTGAATGGTAAGGTAATATTCTTTTATGGTGGGAACATAGGGCATGCCCAAGATATGAGTAATATTCTAAGGCTCGCGAAGCGTTTTTTACCGATCAAGGAGGCTCATTTTTTATTGGTTGGTCAAGGTGATGAATTTACATTAGTTTCAAATACTATAAAAAACTGGAGGTTGCAAAATACAACACTTTTACCTTCAGTATCTCAAGATGATTACAAAAATATTTTGCAAGAAGTGGACGTGGGATTGTTTTCCCTTTCAAGTAAGCACCGTGCTCATAACTTTCCTGGGAAATTGCTAGGCTATATGGCTGAATCATTGCCTATACTCGGAAGCGTTAATACTGGAAATGATGTTATTGAAGTTCTAAATGATGGCAATGCAGGTCTAGTTACGGTTAATGGGTTTGATGATGATTTTTTCTCTAACGCAATGGCGTTTGTTCATGATGATATTCTAAGAGAGAAAATGGGGAGGGCTTCATTCGAACTCCTGAAGCGTCAATTTTCAGTAAGCGCAGCGGTCGATGAAATTTTAGATCAAGTAACAATTGGTAAGGAATACAAATGAAAGTGCTCATAACTGGAGGTACTGGTTTCCTAGGCACAGCTTTATATCCTGAGCTAGCAAAAAAGCATAGTGTTTCCCTTTTAGGGAGGTCAAAGCCTAAATATGATGCAGTGCATTTTGATATAGACTTTATTAGCGGTCATGATTTATCAAATTGCTTAAGGGGGGTGGATGTCGTTATTCATTGCGCTGCTCGCGCTCATGTAATGAGTGAATATTCTGATGACCCTTTAAGTGACTATCGTAAAGTTAATGTGGTTGGAACAAAAAACTTAGCTAAGCAAGCTGCAAGTATGGGGGTAAAACGTTTTATCTATATAAGTTCAATAAAAGTCAATGGAGAAAGGACTCACAATAATTCCCAGTATAATGAAAACTCTCCAAAATTACCTGAAGACGCTTATGGGAAATCAAAAATGGAGGCGGAAGACTGTCTTGAAGAGTTATCTAAATCTTTAGGGTTAGAAGTTGTAATAATCCGACCTCCTTTAATATATGGGCCAAATGTTAAAGGGAACTTTTTAAGACTTTTAAGTCTAGCAAAAAGAAAGCTCCCTTTACCATTCGGTATTATAGATAATAAACGCAGCATGATTTATATAGGCAATTTAGTAGACTTTGTTTGTAAATGTGTAGAACATTCTAAGGCAGCTAATCAAACTTTTTTAATTACAGACGGTAACGACCTGTCAATAGCATCTTTGTTATCAAAAATGAGGAAAAGCAATAACTGCAGGCCTCTTTTATTTCCAGTTCCGAAAGTTGTGTTTGAAGTTGCAGGTAAGTTGGCGGGGAAAAGTGATGTTGCGGCTAGATTAGTAGGAAATTTGAGAGTTAATTCATCTAAAGCAAATGAACTTTTAGATTGGGAACCTCCATTTTCTGTTGACGAAGGTGTTCGTTCCTCAGTTAAATGGTTTAATGAAAAGTAAAGGGGCGTTGTGTGATTAGAGTCTTAGATGTTTGTATTTCACTCATTGGTCTAGTATTAGGGCTACCGATTTTACTCTGTATTTATATATTCGGGCTTTTTGATACAGGTGAACCTCTTTTTTTTCAGGAGCGAGTTGGGCTTCATAAAAAAGGGTTTGTTTTAGTTAAGTTTAGAACAATGAAGTTAGATACTGAGTCTGTGGCGAGTCATTTAGCATCCACTTCATCGATTACAAAGTTTGGAAAGTTTTTACGAAAAACTAAAATTGACGAGTTACCTCAGCTTTGGAATGTATTGAAAGGGGATATGAGTATTGTTGGCCCAAGACCGGGTTTATTCAATCAATATGAGTTAATGGATGAAAGAGATCGTTATAATTTGTATCAGGTAAGGCCTGGAATTACAGGTTTATCACAAATTAACAACATTGATATGTCTGTTCCTAAGCTCTTGGCTGAAACTGATAGAAAAATGATGAACACCCTTTCAGTTGTACGTTACTTTTTTTATATATTTGCAACAGTTGCAGGGAAAGGAGCTGGGGATAGAATTATTAAAGATTAAATGCATACTGAATATTTAAAATATTATGGCAGTTTAGGGTTTTAATTAATGAATAAAAAGTTGTTTTTTATTCATGTAAATTTTGGAAGTTAATTAATGAGAATTTTAATTACAGGAGCTGCTGGCTTTATAGGATTTCATCTTATACAGGCATTAAGAAGTAGAGTTGATAGTATAATTGGTATTGATAATTTAAATGATTATTATGACCCAAAACTTAAGTGTTTAAGGCTGAAAAATCTAGGTTTTCAATTTGATGACGAGAAGCTTTTAAATAGCATTAATGGTGAAAAACTCTATTCAGAAAATATTAAATTTATTAAAATTGACATATCAAATAGAGAGTTAATTAAACAACTATTTGATGATGAGTGTTTTGATGTTGTAATTAATTTGGCTGCACAGGCTGGAGTTAGATATTCAATTGAAAATCCTGAGGCTTATATTGATAGTAATTTGGTTGGCTTTGCCAACATATTAGAAGGTTGTAGAAAAACGAAAGTAAAACATTTGTTGTATGCCTCGTCTAGTTCTGTTTACGGCATGAATAAAAAACAACCTTTTAGTGTTGAAGATCAGGTAGACTATCCTATTAGTTTATATGCTGCTACGAAAAAATCTAATGAATTAATGGCTCACACATATAGTCACTTGTATGGTATTCCAACAACAGGGCTAAGATTTTTTACAGTATATGGCCCTTTTGGAAGGCCTGATATGGCTTATTTTTCTTTTACTAAAGCTATACTTTCAGGTTCTGAGATCAATGTATTTAATAATGGAGATATGAAAAGAGATTTTACATATATTGATGATATTATAGAGTCTATTGTTGGTTTGATTGATAATACCCCCTCAGTTGATGATTCGCACCAACAGGCTAGGCATCATTTTACAGGAGCTCAAGCTCCTTATCATGTTTACAATATTGGTAATAATCGTCCCATTACTCTTAGTCGCTTTATTTCTGCAATTGAATCAGCGTGTGGCTCTAAAGCAATAAAAAAACTCTTACCAATGCAGTCAGGTGATGTTCCTATTACATACGCAAATATTGACCCCTTAATATTAGATATTAAATTTAAACCTGAAACAGAGATTGAGACTGGAATTTGCAAGTTTGTAAGTTGGTATAATGAAGTTTATTCATAAAAATGGCATATTTGAATTTATAAATGGGGCTAAGTGATGTTTGTATTGGATTGTACACTTCGAGATGGTGGTTATTATAATAATTGGAATTTTTCAGAAGAGCTGGTGAATCATTATTTAAAAGCAATGGAAGCTGCTGGGGTGAGTTTTGTTGAGCTAGGTTTACGTAAATCTAAAAGCAACAAATTTGTAGGTGCGAGTGGTTTTACAACAGATTGTTACTTACGCCGCTTTTCAATTCCTGAAACGTTAAAAGTGGCTGTAATGGTTAATGCCGCAGATTTATTAAGCACTCCTGATATTTTTAATGAATTGGAACTGCTGTTTCCTAATGATTCATCAAATTCTCCTGTTGATCTAGTTCGTGTAGCATGTCATGTACACGAGTTTGAAGCTGCTTTAGTTGCTTCAACTTGGCTAAAAAAACGAGGGTTCTTGGTAGGGTTTAATATTATGCAAATTGCAGAGCGTACTTCTGATGAAATCGAAGCTTTAGCAAGATGTGCAAGTCGTTACAAAGAAGTTGATGTGTTGTATTTCGCTGACTCTATGGGTGGAATGGGGCCTGACGACATTGTAAAAGTAATTCAGTCAATAAGAAAAGAGTGGCAAGGGGAAGTTGGGATACACGCTCATGATAATTTAGGTCTTGCATTAGTGAACACTCTAGCTGCGAATGATGTTGGCGTTACTTGGTTGGACTCTACTGTTACTGGTATGGGGCGTGGACCTGGAAATACGCGTACAGAGGAGTTGGTATTTGAAGCTGCGGAACGATTAGGGAAAAAGCTTGAGCTTATACCTTTGATGCAGCTTATTGAGCAGTATTTCGCTCCAATGAAAAATCAATATGGTTGGGGATCAAATTCATATTATTATCTTTCTGGGAAGTACGGTATACACCCGACTTACGTTCAAGAGATGATTGCTGATTCAAGATATGATGAGGCTGATATTCTTGCTGTATTAGATTATTTGAAAATGAATGGAGGAGCTAAATTTAGTCCTTCAATCTTAAATGAAGCAAGAAATTTTTATAGGTCTGAATCAAAAGGAAATTGGAAGCCAGTAGATTTAATTAAAGGGAGGCAAGTCTTAATATTAGGTGCTGGCCCTGGCGTAAAAGAACATTTAGGTGGGATAGAAGACTTTATTAGAAGGGAAAAACCAATTGTTGTTGCATTAAATACTAAAAGTATCATTCCAGAAGAGCTTATTGATATCCGTTTTGCATGCCACCCTGTAAGACTGTTGTCTGACTGTAATGAATATATGGGCCTACCTCAACCATTAGTTACACCTTTTTCTGCTCTACCAGTTAACGTCTGTAAAGCTCTTGAAGGAAAGAGTGTTTTAGATTTTGGGGTTAACGTTCAAGAAAATAAGTTCTGTTTTTCTGAAACAAATGCTGTTTTACCTAATTCACTGGTAATTTCTTATGCTTTGGCAATATGTACTAGTGGGAAAGCTAAGAGGGTACTTTTAGCTGGATTTGATGGATATGGTGCAGATGATCCTAGAACTTTAGAAATGGAGTCCTTGTTCTCCCTTTATCTTTCTCAGGAAGAGCGTTGTGAGGTAACTTCGATTACGCCTACTCGCTATTCAATTCCAGTAACCTCAGTTTATTTATTATAAGGGCCTTGTATGCGAAGTGTTGTTATTATTCCAGCTAGATATCAATCTAGCCGATACCCAGGGAAGCCACTTGTTGCTTTACTGGGAAAAGCCATGGTGCTTTGGGTTGCTGAACTCTGTACTAAAGCCGTTGGCCATGAAAATACTTATGTTGCGACAGACGATGAGTTGATTGCTAAAGAGGTTGTTAATGGCGGGTATAATGTAGTAATGACAAACAGCGATGCGCTAACTGGGACTGATCGTTTAGCTCAAGCTGCAGAAAAGATTGAAGCTGATATTTATATTAATGTGCAAGGCGATGAGCCCTTGGTGTGTCCAGAAGATATTATCAAAATACGAGATGCTAAGTTGAGCTCTATGGATAAAATTATCAATGGGTATACATGGATTTCGGAGCATGAAGACCCTCATAATGTAAATATTCCAAAGGTTTTAACTAACGAAAATGATGAAATGATCTATATGTCAAGGCTTGCGTTGCCAGGGTATAAAGAAATAAAAAATGCCCCAAAGTCTTACAAAAAGCAGGTATGTATTTATGCTTTTACCAAAGATGAATTAATGTCATTTGTTGGCTTCGGTCGAAAAAGTATAGTCGAATCCTCTGAGGATATAGAAATTTTAAGATTTTTAGATCTTGGGAAAAGCATTAAAATGATTGAGACCAAACCTAATAGTTTAGCTGTTGATATGCCAGAGGATGTAGCTAGAGTGGAGCTTGCTCTGAGAGAGTTACATAATTTATGAAAAGTATAAAGGAATACCAAGTAATTATTTTTGATTGTGATGGCGTTATATTAAATTCTAATAAAGTAAAAACTGATGCGTTTTATTTATCAACTTTGCCTTATGGAGAAGAAGCTGCATCATCAATGGTTAAATATCATGTTGCAAACGGGGGTATTTCAAGATATGAAAAGTTTCAATACTTTCTTAATAATATCGTGAATGACTCTTTTGGTGGGCCAGACTTAGACGAATTACTTGACACTTATGCAAAAAACGTTAAGGAAGGACTGTTGAATTGTGAATTAACTCAAGGGTTAAGGGAATTTAGGCATAGTAGTGACTCGCTGTGGTTTATTGCTTCTGGTGGAGATCAAAGTGAACTAAGAGAGGTGTTTTTAAATAGAGGAATTGATAGCTGGTTTGATGGTGGGATTTTTGGTAGCCCCCAAAATAAACACGAAATTCTAGAGCATATTTTCTCATTTGAATCTGCGAGTTCTGCTATTTTAATAGGAGATAGTAAGTATGATTTTGAAGCTGCTATATCTGCTAATATTGACTTTTTATTTGTGTCTGATTGGTCTGAGGTTGATTCTTGGGAAAAGTGGGTCGATGAAAATAAAATAACCGCTATAGAAAAAGTTGGCAGCTTATTAAGTTAAAGACTTCTGCTTCAAATTTTTGAATTGTCTTTGTAGCTAAAATGTCGTTTTTATTACTTATTATCAAAATAAGTTTAGTTTTAATATGTTTTTAGATGTATTGTTTTTATGATTAAAGAAAGTATTAAAAGTTTAGAGCTGAGATGTACTGGTGATAAGTAAGCCAGTTTTTTTATATTTGGCTGCAAATATATTGTCAGCTTTAATTGGCTTTGCAATGCTCCCAATCGTCACTAGAGTGTTGACTCCTAGTGAATATGGGGTTTTTAGCATATTTCAATCACTTTCTGCAGCAGCAGGTATATTTGTTGGTTTAAATTCACAAGGTTTATTATTAAAAAAAATATTCGTCAATAATGAAGTTGTAGGACTAAAGGCTTATGTCACGTTAACGATTTTGGTTGCACTCCTAAGCTGGTTCTTTGCAGCATTACTATCATTGTTGATGCTTAATATCATAGAGATAGAATTGACTTTTTCTCAATCTTTATTGGCAATTACACTCTCCCTTTTTGTTTTTATTGTGAGAATAAGAACTGTATTATATCAAGGATTCGAGCAGCCAATATTTTATGCTTTTTATCAAGTTGGTGGGGCATTTTTAATATTTTTATCTGTGATTTTATTTGTTGTTTATTTTGAATTTGGCGTAGATGGGAGAATGGCTGGTGCTGTAATTGGGCCATTATTTTTTTCCTTTCTTGCTATTTACTCACTTATTCGAAATAAGTTAATAGTTCTTATGTTTTCTAAGCGAGTGCTCAAAGAAATACTTGATTTTGGCATGCCGCTTTTGCCACATGCAATTTTTGGGGTCTCATTTTTATATGTTGATAGATGGGTAATTGCAGCTAATCTTGGTTATGATAGTGTTGGAATATATGGGGCCATATTACAAATTGTTGCCCCAGTTACATTATTATTTGATGCTTTTAATAAAGCTTATGTTCCTTGGTTATATAAAAAACTTGCAAATAAAAAAAAGAACTTCTCGCTTTTAAGGCATCAAATGATAGTTTTATTTGCGATTGTAGTGGGTGCTATTATTGCTTTTTTTGTTTTAAAGTATGTGTCAAGTTTTATTCTCCCAGAAAACTATCAGGCACCTGATAGTGTGATGTTTTATGTATTTATTTCTATTGTTTTTTTGGGCTTTTATCAAATGCCAAATAACGTGCTGTTTTTTTACAAAAAAACAGGTTCAGTATCCATTGTTACTGGCGTAGGTTTTTTAATTTATCTTATTGCGCTTTATTTTACAGTAGAGCCTTTTGGATTAATTGGAGTAGCTGTTTCATTTTTTATATCTGTAGGAGTAAGATGCGTTTTATCTTTAATTTTATCGAACTTTCATTTTATTAATTCACAATCAAATTAGAAGAACGTGTTATGGGTTATATTGTAGACTTTTTATCTAGTTCTTCATCGGCTAGACTTTTGCGAGAAGAAGTAGGCTCTGTGTATGTTCTTTTTAAAAATACTGATGAAGAAAAAGAGAAGAAAACTGCCTCGGACTTAGAAAGAAAGGGCTTTACAGTAGAATTTTTGAACTTTAAATCTGATAAGATATGGTCTGATGCTGTTGAATCGACTGACGATTTTATTTTAAGCTTTTTATCAAAGAAAAAGGTGAAAAAAAATTTAATTAAAAAAATGCTTTCGTATGCAATTGAAAAAAAAGTGTCCCGTTACTTTTTTATAATGCAATATGTTAAAAGTTTTTTTGACATGAGCTTTAATAAGCTATTACTTGAGGATAATTCTCAGGTGAGCTTTTTAAAAGGGCATGTTTTTTTTAGTGATGTCATTTGGTATCAGAAAAAATGGGGCTCTAAAGAAACAACTAATGATAAAGAGTATTTGTCAGGATATTTAAAGAAAGCTAGTGCTATAAAAAAATCTATCTCCCTTCTGAAGCTTTCTGCAGAAGTTTTTTTTGCTTTCTTGAGGTCGTTTTATATAAAATACCCAAATGTAATAGGTGGTGTTATATATATTACACATGCAACAAATAAAAATAGATCTAAGATTAATGAAAACAGACCAACTTTCAATTCTAACTCATTGATACTAGAGTTTGATCCGTCTAAAGGGCTTATAGGATTAAATGCTATAGGTTTAAAGGATTTAAAGCTGATGTTTAATATACTTATTATGCTTTTGCCTTTAGGTAAGATTATAGGCTTTGAGCATATGATCAGTTTAGTAAGATTGTATTTGAGAGGGCTTTTTCTAAAAAGGTACCTTGTTAAGACGGGAAGTGGGGTTTTATATACTGATTATGAAGCGTTAGAGTTGTTTATAACTCGTGAGTTAATAAAAGAAGATAGAGTTATTTCCTGCTCTTCATCTGTAAGTCATGGATTTAATATAAACTGCTCTAGATTTTCTCATTTATGGAAGTCGGCTGATATTAACTTTGTTTGGGGAGAGTTTCATAAACAGTTATTTCGTCTTAGTAATGATCAATCCTGTCATCACTTAAGCTTAGGCTATTTTGGTGACCAAGAAATACTCACGGAAAGCGAGATAAGCTCCGCAGATACTCGAAAAGTAGTTATTTATGATAATACAACTTACCGAGATTTGTACCATGATAGATCAGCAATGGATGATTTTTTGTTGAAATCAATTGAAAGGTGTCTCCTCCTTGGCTTTAATGTCGTCCTAAAGGCTAAATTCGATAATGATTATTATGGTTTTTTATTTAAAAAATTCTCAAAGGGTTTCAGTATAGATCATGAAAAAGCTTCAATCTCTCAAGGAGTAACAGCTGACTTAATTCTTACATACGGCCTAACAAGTCCAGCAATAACTTTGTTAGCAGCAGGGAAAAAGGTGTTAGTTTATGCTACTGAAAAAATGCATGACGAAAGGATATTTGGAAATGCTTTTGATAAAAACTGTTATCAGAGCTTAGATTTATTTTTAAGGGCCATTAATACGAATGATAATGAAACAAAGCTAGAATCTGATTTGGTTTGTTATCATGAAAAAAGTTATAAAATAAGAGTTGCTGAGTTGATTGAAGCAATACTTCAAAAACAAATTGATGGAATTGAAAAAAGTTCCATACTCGAACAGATTGTAGCAGAAACTGCTAATGTTAAGTGAGGCTTAAAATAATGTATAACTATTTTGAAAATTCAAAATTAATTGCTCTTTGTAAAGACCTATTACAGGCTTCTGGTTGTGATGAGTTAACAACAAACTCTGTAGCTGAAGGTCTTTGTGAAGCTTCGTTGAGAGGGGTTGACTCCCATGGTATTCGTCTTTTGCCTCATTACCTTAACTCTTTAGACTCTGGCCGTAAAAACGGAACGCCTAAATTTAGTTTTACCTATAAATATCCATCAATTGCAAAATTAAATGCTGATAATGCTGTTGGGCTAGCTGCTGGCCGAGCTGCAATTAATGAAGGTATGCGTCTTGCTGATGAGTACGGCATTTCAGCAATCTCTGTTCATAATTCTAGTCATCCTGCCGCAATGGCTAGCACAGCTTTATTTGCGGCGAGAAAAGGATATCTAGTATTTGCTTATACTAATGCAGATGCTTTGGTGCTATCTGAAAATGGTACAAGACCTTTTTTTGGAACAAACCCTGTGTGTTTTGCTGCTCCAAGAAGGAAAGAAGAGCCATTTTGTTTGGATATGGCTGTCAGTAAAATTCCTTGGAACAAAGTGCTTCTGGCTAAAAATACGGGAGAAACACTTCCTGACCAGGTGATTGCAGATAAATATGGACAGAGTACGAATGACCCGATAGAAGCAAGCTCTCTTTACGCTACAGGTGGATATAAAGGCTTTGGACTTGCTGCAATGGTTGAAATTCTATGCGGAGTATTTTCTGCTGGGCCCATTGGTAGAGAGCTAAAATCAATGTATGGTGCTCCAATGGATAAAGGGCGTGATTTGTCTCAGATGTATGTATTGATGAAGTGTGATGGCGCTGTTTCAGAATCATTATTTTTAGACAGGATGTCTGATTTAAGTGATATGGTTCGTTCAGAGCCTTCTCAAGAAGGAAAAAAAGTAATGCTACCAAATGACCCACAAATAGAAAATATGAAAAAACGCCTTGGGTCAGGAGTACCTATTGACTTAATTACAGTAGAGCAGCTTTCTGAAAAGACATCAGAATTCAATTTAAAAATGCCTGAAGCCTTAAATTAAGATCTAATATTTTTATAAATAGAATGAGCTAGTTGGTTATGGTGTTTGTTGAAAAATATAATAACTCTCTTTCCATAAGCCATAAGATAAAAATTTAATTATAGACCGTATAACTTAAATGAGTTAACTAGTTATAAAATAGGAGAAGAAAAACATGCTTCCATATGATGTCCTTATTCGGTGTAAAAATGAAATGAGAGACCTTCCAGAGGTGACTCGTTCCTTGCTAGCTCAAACTGTTCAGCCCAATAAGGTTGTTTTTGTGGATAGCGGCAGTACAGATGGGTCAAAGGAGTTTGCTTTACAGCAAGGTTTTGATGTAATTGATTATAACGCACCTGTCTTCAATTACAGTGAGTCTCTTAATCTTGGTATGGCTGCATGTACTAGCCCTAGGGTTTTAATTCTATCTGCGCATTGCATTCTTGTTGAAGACACTAGTGTAGAAAAAATGATTGAGTCAATCGATGTTTTTGGAGCCGCTGGCGTTTTTGGAAGGCAGCTACCCACAGAAAAAAGTAACCCCTTGGATGTTCGTGACTTGCTTACTGTTTTTGGTAGAGAGCGAATTATCTATGAACAGCATCCTTTTTTCCATAATGCTTTTTCTTTAGTTGAGCGCTCTGTTTGGGAAAAAGTTCCTTTTGATGATCGGATTAATGGAATTGAAGATAGGCTTTGGGCATTAGAAGTTTGTCGACTTGGTAAAAAAATTGTTTATGAGCCAAATGCTTTGGTATTTCATGAGCACGGGTTAAATCAGACTTCAGACTCGGCCAGAGCGTTAAGAGTCTGTCGTGCACTTTCGGTATTACATCAGGATGACGTTGTTAAGTTCTCAAGAGATGTTTGTGGGTATGAGTGAAGTATGGTTTATAAGAGAACCTTCAAAAGCAAATATCCCATATTTAATCAAACGAGATTGCTTAATAGTTAGTGACTCACCAGATGCTCGTAATGAGTTGAGGGAGTTGGGGGTCAGCGCAATTGGGTCTTCAGCATTAGTTAATAATACGCATTGGCTAAAAATCATTAATCAAAGGGATTTAATTATCCACTCAATGGATATTAATTCCATATTATTATCGCTTAATCTTGATTTAGAGTTAGAGAGCTCATTAAAGTTTCATCTTAAGTTTTTAGTCTCAGAGCTTCTGTATGAAGCTTTTTTAGTTGCAAGTGTGATTGAAAGGTATTCATGTAATAAGGTTTTTTTTGATGAAAACTTTCAGATTAATAAAATAACAAAATTTGAAACTAATGAACGGAGCACGTTTATAAAGATTAAAAAAGCTTTTCATTGCGGCATCCTTAATAAAGTTAATTTTTGTATAACTAATACCCTTTTTGTTTTGTCACTGTTGTGGATACGTTTGTTTCATAAGAATAGTTTGTTAGCTACTTCTCCTGGCTCTGGTCTTAAGTCAGTTCTGGAGAAACAATCTAGTGTTGTATTTTTATATGGAAATGGTGCCTCAAAGGATATAAAAAATAAGGTTTTGAAGTGTTTTAGCTTAAAAAATAGTGAAATGATGGCCTTTCCAGCTCCAAGAAGCACAATTAAAGCAACTAAAAATTTCGAAATAGAGGTGAATAAAGGCGCGTCTCGATTAACTGAAGGAGTATTGAAGTTAGTTCCAGAGCATCTAGGATCATTAAGTGTGAGCTCGTTAAGTGAGTGGTTATCTTTTCAGATTAAAGATTGGGGAAGTAAGAGGAAGAGGGATATGTCTGCTATACAGAGCGTTATAAGCTGTATGGGACCTAAAGCTGTGGTTAGTCAGCACTCTTTAGACTTTGCTGCATGTTTAGGGATAATTACTAAAAATCAAAAAATTAATTCATTTTTAATTAGTCATGGCTCCCATATAGTTAACGCAGATAGCGTAGCTGATAGAGAGTGGCTTGGTCACTCACGCACTATGCTTGATGGTCCATTTAAGTATACGGCAATTCAAACACCTGCAGCCAAAGCTTTTTATGAAAAAAACTGTTTTCAGACAGCTGCTTATGAAACTGGGCCATTAATTGTGAAGGGGAAGCTCTCTAAATCTAACTCTATTAAAAGGAAGGCGCTTTTTGGGCTAAATTCTGATATGAATATAATTCTGCATGCTGGAACTCCCAAGCCTCCAAATGCGCTTAGGCCTATTATTTATGAAACAACAGATGAGTATCTGGATAATATTTGTAGTTTTGTTCGCGAAGCTTCTAAGGTCCCTAACACTTTCGTAGCAATAAGGTTTAGACCATGCTGGGGAATATCATTGAAATCAATTGAAAATGCTTTAATTGGATATACGTGTTGGGGAGTGTTTTGTGATGGTTCTTTTGAAGATTTTTTAGAACAGTCTGATGCCTTAGTCAGCTACTCATCGACGACTATTGAGCAAGCTCTTTTTGCAGGTAAACCAGTTATTCTTTGGTCTGACCAAGTAGATTATAAACACCTTTTTTTAGGTTCATTTAGTGAAAAGTTGAATGCTTTAAAAGGGGTTTGGATAAGTGATTCTAGCTCTTTGGCTAGGGATATAGAGGAAATAAACTCATGTTTTTCTACCTCGAATGTTAATTATAGCGATACAGTTCAGAGTTTGTATCATAGCTTTGAAGCATTGAACTACAATCAGGGCTCTGCTTTACTTAAATTGGGAATGGGAGATCGTGTGTGATTGAAATAATCGTTATAGGTACAGGTATGTATACTATAGGTCGTAATACCGATGGGTTTGGTACAGTAGTTCCCTCAATAAACGAATGGTCTAAAGGTCAAGATAAAAAAGTCTTAGTACATTTAGTTGGTAGTAATGGTTCAAATAATAATGAAATAAGAAGTAAAATCAATGACTTTAGGAAACTGACTGGAAGTCAGTTGGAGTTTGTTATTTATCCAGAAGACAATCATTCCAATAATGAAGCGTATTTGGATGTTCTGTCATCTGTTGTTAACCCATTAGGGTGTGTAATAGCTGTACCTGATAACCTTCATTTTTCAATTGCAAAAGAAGTTATTAGTAAGAAAATTGCTACTTTGGTTGTTAAACCTTTAACTCCATCATATAACGAATCCCTTGAGTTAGTTTGTTTATCTGAAAAGTTTGAAACCTTTGGGTGTGTTGAGTTTCATAAACGTTATGATTTAGCAAACAAAATGTTTCGTGATACATATAACAAGGGGGATTTGGGTGAACCTTTATATTCGATAGTTGAATATAGTCAGCGCTTAAGCATTCCTACTAAGGTATTTAGAGGGTGGGTTGAAACTACAAATATCTTTCAATATTTAGGCGTGCATTATGTTGATATAATCAGATATGTTACCAGGGCGCATCCTGTAAGAGTATCTGCTATTGGGCAAAAAGTAAGGCTCTGTCAGGACGGGGTTGATACATATGACTCAATTCAGTGTGTCATTGAATGGCAGCTACCGAGAGAAAGTAAAACATTCTCTCAAACTATTCATGTTAACTGGGTAGATCCTGATACTTCTCCAGTGATGTCTAATCAGCGAATAAAAATGATAGGTTCTACAGGTCGTTATGAATCAGATCAAAGCAACAGAGGAGTATCATTTTATTCTAATGAGGTTGGTTACAGTACCCCAAATCCTTATTTTTGTACTCCTTATGGAACCAATGAAGGGCATGTAGAGTGGAATGGATACGGAGTAGAATGTTTTTCTACTTTTTTCAATGATTGTGTCGGATTGGAAAATGGAAGTATTTCATTAAACACTCTGAATAATGAGAGGGCTAGTTTTCAAGAAAGTTTAGTGAGTACATTAGTTGTAGAAGCTTGCAATATAAGTCTTTCTCAGAATGGTCGATGGGTTCAAGTTGATGAAATTATAAAGGGTTAAATTATGAGTAAAGTCCATGCAATGGTGCCTGCAAGATATGGAAGCACAAGATTGAGGTTAAAAAATTTATGTATGATTGATGATAAACCAATGGTCTCATATGCTATAGAAGCAGCTGTGAAGAGTGGTGTCTTTGATCGAGTTTGTGTTAACTCAGAGCATGAAATATTTAGAAAAATTGTTTCACGACATGATGTGGATTTTTATCATAGAGGCGAAAGCCTCGGTTCATCTATAGCAAAAAGTGATGATGTTGTAAAAGACTATTTTGATAATAACCCTGATGCGGACATATTAGTGTGGGTCAACCCGACGTCTCCTTTTCAAACTGAGTCTGAAATAGCTGGTGCTGTTAATTTTTTTATAAATGAGAAACTGGATTCATTAATCACTGTAGAAGAAAAAAAAGTACATTGTAATTTTGAGAACCAACCAATAAATTACAGTAAAGAAGGGCTTTTTGCGCAAACCCAAGACTTAACTCCTGTAAATCCATTTGTATACTCTGTAATGATGTGGCGTCGTAGTGCTTTTATCAAAGAGTACAATGAAAAAGGCCATGCACTATTTTGTGGATCTTTTGGGACTTACCCTGTGAGTAAATTAACATCTTTAATCATTAAAGATGAGTCTGATTTAATGATGGCAGATTATCTGATGCGATCTCGTAATATGGATAATGGCGCATATGAGTTAAGGTATGATGAGTTAGTGGCAAATGAAGAGTAAATCTTTATTTGTTTATTATGGGGTTGCTGATACCCCAATAAAAAATGTTGATTTCCTTTGTTGGAGCCGAGTTGAAGAAAGCTCTAATATCCGATCATTAATGACCTTTATCGATTCTAATAAAGTTGAATGTCAAAAACGATTTCTGGATTTTATAGATGGTGTAAAGAGAGCGCTTTTTAATGAATTGAAAAGTGATAGCCCTATAGACCGACTCTTTAAAGAACAAGTATGGTATCTGTCTCGCTTTTCAGAGCTTTCTAATCATGTAAAATCAAAAAACTTTGATATTATATTAAAGGTGCTTGCTACTGAGCTATTTTGTGAAACTAAGTCATACTCGTCAATAAAGTTTATAGGCTTTCCAAAACCGATACAAGATGTTTTAAATGTGCTTGTGCCCAATTCAGAATTTATAAACCAGAAAGTGATATCTACTAACACTTTACAGTTTGTTAGATTCAAATTTCTAATAATAGGCAAAAGTTTTGCGTATCTTCTATCTCTTTTTGCTCGCTATTTTCGTTCACTCTTAGATAAGAAGGAGGGTGAAAGTAAAAAGGTTAGTGATTGCGATGTCGTAATTGTGGATTATTTGTATGACTTTAATACTGATAAGTCTGGTGAATATCGTTCTAGGTATTGGGGAGAGCTGCCAGATGGAATGAAAAAGGCTGGGTTAAAAGTTGCTTGGCTTCATATTTTTGTTCCCCATGCAAAAGTTCCTAGCATTAAATTAGCCAATACAATCGTTTCTAGTTTTAATTCTTTTAAATTACCATCAAATAAACATTATCTTTGGGATGATTGTTTGAGCTTTTCTGGGCTTTGTAAAGCTTGGATATTGCATATAGGCTGCTTCATTAAATCTAAAAAAATTAGAAGACAATTAAAGCGAGGTGGCGATTTTCCCTTGTGGCCTTTGGTTGAGTATGATTGGGTTCGTTCGTTCGAATCTGTCGAGAATCTAAAATCTTTAGTCTTTTATAATATTGCTAATCAGATTTTACCCAAAGATTTGTCTGCTTCAACTGTAATTTATATTAGTGAAAACCAACCTTGGGAGTATTCACTGGTTGATATTGCTTTGAAGAGAGGGTGTACGAATATAGTCGCCTCTTTACAAGCTACAGTAAGATATTGGGACTTCAGATATTTACAGAGTTTACAAAAGCCTCATACCATAGATAAGTCAGTCTTATTTGCGCCGCATACAATAGCTGCAAATAGCCTGTTTTCAAGTAAAAACCTCCATAACACGCCAGCTTCAATTATTAAACAAGTTGAGTCTTATAGGATGGGGTCAAGTCAAATTGAGTTTGTTGTAGATAAAAAGAGTTTAACTCGTGATATAGTTATTGCTGGTGAATATAGTGATTCACATACTTTAATGCTATTAAGTATTATTTGTCAGCTTGGTGTTGATTTCTTGTCAAAATTTAACGTGTATTATAGGCCACATCCATCGAGTCGTTTAATAATACCTAACTTATATAATTCTTGGTTAAAAAGAATACCTGATAACTACGACTTAATAAGTGCATTGTTAGTAATTACAGATGCTAATACAAGTTTTGCTGCTGATTGCTGGGAAATGGGGGCTTCTGTTGCATGTTTTGTGGAGCCTTCTAGCTTAAATATGTCGCCTTTGTATGGTCAAGAGAGCATAACATTTTTTAGTCATTCTAAAAAATTACACGAACTTATAAATTATCATATGAACTCAGCTAGAGAGTTTAATAAGCCTAAACCTTTGTTTAATACAAACAAAGGCTCTAGTAAGTGGTTAACTATTATAGGAACTAAGGAGTTTAACTGATGTTTTTAAATGAAACATTCAGAGAAAAGCGAGTTTTGGTTACAGGTCATACCGGATTTAAAGGTTCTTGGCTAAGTGCTTGGCTTTCATCTATGGGATCTAAAGTATATGGTTTATCTGATGTTGAATATCAGTCGCCGTCTAATTTTTCAGCAAGTAATATATTAGATTTATTAGAAGAAGATATTCGGTGTGATATAAGAAACTTAGATGAATTAAAAGCTCATGTTGCTAGAATACAGCCAGACTTTGTATTTCACCTTGCAGCACAACCAATAGTAAAAACATCATATTATGATCCATTAACTACATTTAGTACGAATGCTCTAGGCTCTCTTAATATATTGGAGTCATTGCGTGATTTTAGTCATGAAGTAGTTTGTGTAATGATAACAAGTGATAAAGTTTATGAAAATAAAGAGTGGATTTGGGGGTATAGAGAGCAGGATCAATTAGGTGGTATTGACCCTTATAGTGCATCTAAATCTATGGCTGAAATTGGGATTCGTTCATATTATAAGAGCTTTTACTCAGATAACGATTTAATTAAAGTTGCTGTTGGTCGAGCAGGAAATGTTATTGGTGGAGGAGACTGGGCTGCGGATAGGATAGTTCCAGACTCAATGAGGGCTTGGGCAAACAATGAAAGTGTTAACATACGCAACCCCAGTTCAACTAGGCCCTGGCAGCATGTTTTGGAGCCCTTAGGTGGTTACTTACTACTGGCTGATTATTTAAAAAAGAATCAGGCCAGTAATGAGTTAGAGGCATTTAACTTTGGTCCAAGTTCAGATCAAAATGCATCTGTAGGATACTTAGTAGAACTGATGAGTTCAAGGTGGAATGAAGGGAGTGTGATACTAGGGAAAGCTAACCCCAAACAGAAAGAAGCAGGGTTATTACGTTTAAACTGTGATAAGTCTCAATCGATTTTAGGCTGGAGTGCTATTTTAAGCTTGAGTGATTGTACAAATATGACAGTTGATTGGTATAGATCTTTTTATCAGGGATCTGAGGATGTTCAAGCTTTAACTTTGCGGCAGATTTCTAATTATGAAAAGCTATTTATACAATCTCTAGGTAGCAATCAATGAGGTTTAATTTTGAGAAATGATCAGGTTTTAATTACAAAGTTAAAAGTGATTCAAGTTGAAGGTGGGGATGTAAAACATGCTTTTAAATCAAGTGAAGATAGCTTCAAAGGTTTTGGTGAAGCATATTTCTCTTCGATAAAAGCAGGTCATATTAAGGGTTGGAAACGACATACAAAAATGACATGTAATTTGATTGTCCCTATAGGTACTGTGAAGTTTGTCGTTGGTACCGAGGAAAGCGGATTTAAACACTTTGTAATAGGAGAAGGTAATCACTGTCGAATATCTATTCCACCTGATTATTGGTTTGCATTTAAGGGAGTGTCAGATGTTGATAGCTTGATATTAAATATATCTGATATTGAGCATAGCGAAACAGAGTCTATAAAGTGTGACTTAGATACTTTTAAGTATAATTGGGAGAATTAATTTGAAAACTATTATATTAGCTGGTGGCTTTGGTACTAGGTTGGCAGAATATACTGATTTAGTTCCTAAACCAATGGTTGAAATTGGTGGAAAACCAATATTGTGGCATATCATGAATCACTATGCTTCTTATGGATATAATGATTTTTTATTAGCTTTAGGGTACAAAGCTGATTTTATTAAAGATTATTTCTCGAATATTGCTTTGAGAAACTCAGATTTTCGACTGAATATGTCAACTGGCGAATGTGAAAAACTAAGTGGGCCACAAAATGATTGGGTTGTATCTTTGATTGATACAGGATTAAACTCAATGACAGGGGGAAGAATTAAGAGGCTTAAAAAGCACCTTAATGGTGAACGGTTTATGGTTACTTATGGTGATGGTCTATCAAATATTAATATTGATGAGCTTGTTAGCTTCCATAAATCGCATGGAAAAATGGTAACTATTTCTGCAGTTAGGCCAACGGCAAGATTTGGTGAGTTGGTTTTATCTGAGACGGGACAAGTGGAGAAATTTAAAGAAAAACCTCAGGTTGATCAAGGTTGGATTAATGGGGGATTTATGATTGTAGAGCCTGAATTTTTGGACTTAATTGAGAATGACTCGACTGTACTTGAAAAAGCACCCTTAGAAACAGCAGCTGAAATGGGTGAATTAATGAGCTATTGCCATGAAGGGTTTTGGCAGTGCATGGATAGTAAGAGAGATAGAGATTATTTAAATGAGTTATGGGAGAAGGGTGCTCCTTGGGTAAGCTAGTCCAAATAGGTTGTAATGTGCCACTAGTAATCTAGTGGCACATTACAAAAGCTATTGTGTTTTATGTTGCTTAGTGTAGATTAAATCCCAAACACCATGCCCTAGTTTTTCTCCACGCAACTCAAACTTTGTTAATGGACGCCACTCAGGTCTTGGGTGATACTTATTTGCGCCAACGGAATTGGTGTAGTTTGTTTGCGCTTCCATCACTTCCATCATATGTTCTGCATAAGGTTCCCAGTCGGTTGCCATATGAAAGTTACCTGACTCACTTAAAATTTCAGCGATTTGGTTTGCAAAGCTTGCTTGTACTATGCGACGTTTGTTGTGTTTCTTTTTATGCCAAGGATCTGGAAAAAATAATTGAAAGCAGCTTACAGAAGCTTTGGGGATACATTGAGCCATCACTTCTATTGCGTCATGGCAATATACTCTTAGGTTTTTAACTTCTTCTTCCTTGGCTGTCATCATAAGCTTAGCAACACCTGGTGGGTGAACCTCTATGCCAATGAAATCTTTTTCTGGAGCATTTTTTGCCATTTCGACTAGGGATTTACCCATGCCAAACCCGACTTCAACTACCACGTCTGCTTGACGGCCAAAAACATCTTGATAATTAAGTAGTCCATTTTCTACATCAAGCCCATAAAAGTCCCAGTTTTCGTCATAGGCTTTTTGTTGACCTTCGGTCATTCTACCGCCACGAACAACAAAGCTACGGATAGTTCTCTTATGCTCAATTTCGTCTAAATTGGGTTTGTTTTCTTGGTTTTTGTCGAGTTCTGTCATGATTTTTAATGCAATAAGTGGAAATTTAAAATGAGGGGCAATCCTAGCTTAATATAGGTCTGTTTAGCTAGTCGTCTTGATTTTTAATCTTAAAAAGAGCCATATCATATAGCCCCAACCTGCTAAAAAGAAAAGCCCGCCAATAGGTGTGAGAATAGCGAGAGATTTGTTGCTTGTGAGGGCCATAAAAAAGAGGCTGCCACAGAATAAGAGGCTGCCGATACTAAATAGGGTGCAGCAGTGCCTTATTTGGGGAAGACTGGTGTAAAAAGATAAAGTAAAAAGAGATGCTAGGCTGTGATACATCAGATAGTCACTCGCTGTTTGCCACCAGACAATGTTTTTGTCTGGTAAGGCGTTCTGGAGTGCATGTGCGCCAAATGCTCCAGCAGCTACAGATATTAAACCGAGTAAAGGTGGAAGGATATAAAATACGCGCGCGATATTAGGGTTTAGGTTATTCATTCTAATCAAGCATATTTAATAAGCCATTACTGCCAATAGCATAATACTTATCACCAGAACCGAAGGCGACAGCAAGAACTGAAGAACCTGTTGGTCTTAATTTATCTTTTTTGTTGAGTGTCCAAGATTTAAGTGTGTCGCCTGTTAATACACTTAATAACTTTACGCTACTGTTAATGCCGCCAACTAATAATTGCCTATTATCAGCTGAAAACTTTGCTTTACCATAAGTGATATTTCTAGATGTTAGGCCGCCAGTGCTTATTTCACTGACAACTTCGCCTGAACTTGTTGACCAAATTTTTGCTGTGCCAAGCTGTGCAGCAGCAAAAACATATTTGCCATCTGATGAAAGGGCTACAGATGCAATGCGATTTGAAAGCTGCCATTTCTGGCGTTGTTCACCTGTTTTGATGTCCCATAGTATGACGTTGTAATTGTCGTCTCCTGTAACGGCAATTTCACCTGCTTTATCTAAGGCGACGGCACGAACGATGGCGCCTGTTCTAAGGGTTTGTTTGATGCCTCCGTTTTTAACATCAAAGTAGCGCGCAGTTTGATCATCCATACCTACCAAGGCGAAGTCACCATTCTCATTCGCCATGAGTGACTTAATATCTCCAGGTGTGTTCCAAAAACCCTCAGATTTACCTGTCACCGTATTCCAAAGAACTAATGTTCTTGCTCCTCCTGTAATTGCATAACTACCACTAGGGTCGATATCAACACTGATTAGAGGAGTGAACTCATCTTTTGCATGGTTCCAATTGAAACGCCTTTCGTTACTCTGGACTGACCATAAGCTGCCTCCATGCTGGATTGAGCCTACTAGTGACGTTTTTGCATCATCACTAATGTCAGCAGAGTAAAGTCCTTGGCTTGCTAATTCTGAGGTGCTAACGGCATCCCCAGATGAGCAGGCGATTAACAAGGTAGAAAAAGAAAACACCAAAAAGGATTTAACCAACATCTTATTAAGCACTTTTCTCGCTATGGGCCTCATGTAGTTCTTCTATCAAGCGATCTTCTAAGCTAAATCTTTCTGCCATAACTAGGCTCAAAGCTTGTAGAGAAAATGGAAGTGCACCAAGCAATTCATTGCAGTGCTCTTTTGTGTCAAATTTATCATTAAACTCAACCACAACTTCGGTTGTGCCTTGAATTTCAGGTAGTAATTGTTTTAGCAGTAATAGAGCGCCATCATCGTTAAAGGCTTCAGCTTCTTTTGCTAATTGTTCATAAACCTCAAAGTGGCCTGTTGAGATATAATCAATTAACTGCTCGCATACCTTTTGAATATTGTTTGTATCCAAAGGTGTGAACTCGCCACGTTCCTTCAGTTGGACAAAGTTAATAATGAGGGCCTGGCGTGCATTTAACCAGCGATCTATTAAGTCGTGTACGCCACCCCAACGTTCTTGTGCAGATTTACAACCTTCTAACATGAGTATGACTCCATTTTGAGATTAATATCATTAGCGATAAATCTCTTATTTATGGCATTTGGATATGGCATTTGAGAGATATCGCATGTCCTAACGCTTCCTAGCATATGCCCATCATCACTAGGCTGCAAGCAATGATGATGGGGAATTTGAATTGTAAATAGTCTCAGCTTAACGTTTCTTAAAGCTGCAAAAGATTACAAAATTTATAATGGCAATTCCTGCAAATGCGACTAGCGTCCAACCGGGAATGCTTAAGCCCAAAAATGTCCAAACAACATCGCCGCATTCACCTGTACCCATAATCATAGCGCTCATGACTTCTTGCCAAGGAAATACTTCGACCATATAGCTTAGCCCAGGCAGGCAAGCGGGCAATTGATCTTCAGGTAGGTTTTGTAGATATAGGTGTCTAATAGACAAAGCAGCGCCTAAAACAGAAAAAGTTGTGATGGCTAGAGCGTAATATCTAATTGCTGAGCTAGACTTATGTAAGAAGGAAATTAAAGCAATTATGCCAACGATTAAGAACATAATCCTTTGCAGCATACATAACGGGCAAGGCTCAAGCCCCATCTCATACTCCATATAAAAGGCAACGCCTAGTAATGCGAAGGAGGTAAATGCGATAAGCCCATGAAAGGCTGTTGGAGTTAGCCATTTGAAAATGCTGTGACTCGATTCTTTAAACGTCAATTGGTTTTCTTTGCTAGGCATTGCAATTCCTTAAAGATTATTAAACTAATTACTACTGACAAAACTCCTGATAGGGAGTTAGTATACTGTCAATTTAACTTTAAATGAGAGAGCTCATGTTATTCCGTATTGTTTTTTCCCTACTTATTTCAAGCTTGGTATTAGCTTCGAGTGCATTTGCTGAAAATGATTCCCCATCAATGCCAGTTTATATTGAATTAAGACCAGATTTTATTGTGAATTATACGACGGAGAATAATCGACTCAAATATATTAAGGCAAGTATTACCATTAGAGCCTCTGGCGCCCAGAGTGCAGGCATTATCGAAGCAAATATGCCAATCGTAAGAGATGGTTTGGTTATTTACTTATCAGAGCTTAGAGCGAATCAGCTAAAGGGAGCTATCGCGAGAGAAGAGTCTCGTAAAGGTGCGATTGATGTACTTAACGAAAAGCTAAAAGAAGAAACCGGCCAAGAACCTATTTTAGATGTGCTCTTCTCTAGCTTTGTAACTCAGTAACTGCTTGGTAAGAAAGCCATAATCTTTATGGCTTTCTTAGATATAATCTCGGCTTGAACTTATTGAGGCTTGAGGTACTCATGTAAGAACTCATCAAAAGTTAGCTCGTCACTCTCTTCAATGTGCTTTTGACGCTGAATAGATGCAATAGATTCTTGCTGAAATTCGCTTTCAATTTCTGGGCTTAAAGACTCTTCCTGCCATTTAGCTTGATGCTTGTTCGCAAGTGCTAACATCGCTTTAGCATAACTACCTTCTTCTATTGATAAATTAGATATTTGATCTGAAGGTAATGTTTGCTTGCGATTTATTTTGTCAATTTGTTGTTGAACAGCGCTAACATAGGCTGCATTTCCTGTTAGCTTAGTCAGTGTATTGGCGACTTCTAAAATGTCATCTAATAGCATGCCTGCTTGATTTTTAATGCTAGCAGGGCCTTCTAAGAAGCGAATGACTTTATCAAGATCTCGCCCTTGAGTGACTGTTTCTTGCTGAAGAGATCTAAGTGCTTCACACTCTTCTGAAGTGAACTTCTCATCTCCGCGTATCATGCAATAAACCAAGTATGTGTCGAGGAAATAGAGAGTATCTTTACTCATACCAATAGCAGAGAAAGGGTCTAAGTCCATTATTCTGACTTCGATATATTCAACCCCTTTATCTCTTAATGCAGCACTTGGGTGTTCACCGGACTGAGCCACTCGCTTAGGGCGAATGTCGCTATAGTATTCATTCTCAATTTGAAGAATGTTGGAATTCAATTGGCGATATTTATTATCAACCTTGACGCCAATTTTTTCGTATTCAGAATACGGTGTTTGAATCGCATTTCGAATCGTTTGTATATAAGTTGATACTTCGTTGTAACAAACATAAAGATCCGCCTGAGCGTCATTGCTGTAGCCCAAATCACTCATTCTTAAAGAGGTTGCATTAGCGCCAATAAGGGTGTCTGAGCTAGTTTCTGTTAGTTTGTTGTGGCCATTTGGTAAAAAACTTTTGTCGATTGCAGGAGATGCACCGAACAAAAGAGGGAGTAACCAAGAGCTGCGCCTGAAGTTTCTGATTAAAGCGAAGTAAGACTCAGATTTGAAATCGGTAGATGAGGTTTGGTTGTCTTCTTTA
This sequence comes from Marinomonas sp. S3726, assembly GCF_000967665.1. NCBI lineage: Bacteria > Pseudomonadati > Pseudomonadota > Gammaproteobacteria > Oceanospirillales > Oceanospirillaceae > Marinomonas > Marinomonas sp. S3726. Next base: position 504,011 of record NZ_JXYC01000004.1, read on the forward strand.
TAGCTTTTTAGGAAGCGCCAAAAGTCTTCATCAAAAGAAAAGTTATAGTGCATGCCTGCAATACATTGCATGACACGGCCATAGCGATAAGAAAGTCCTTGTCGGTATGCGTGTTTTAATTGGCCTGAATTTGAGCTGCCATACTCTGCAATAGGTACATCTTTATCGCCATCTATTAGCCCAGGCATACTTGCTGGCCAAAGTGACTCGCCTTCTTTTTTTAATTCTTTGCTAACAAATAAGTGGATGTTGTCGAGCTCTTCTAGTGCACCTTCAACGTCAGGGTGAACGCTAGTAATAAACTCTAACAAGGCTTCTGAGTAGTCTGTTGTCACCGATTTGTGAGTGAGTGCCGAGCCAAGAGATATTGGGTGTGGTTTATGTGAAACACGGCCATCTTTATTGTTTACTCTTAGTGCTTCTCGCTCTATTCCACGGTGAAAGGTAAGCGTACTGGCGTCTTGTTCGTTAATGCAATATGTAGAAAGTGCTTGTAAGGCATTGTGTAAAGAGGTCGACAAGGCAAGTTCCTTAAGGCAATAAAAATGATTGGCTGATTGTACTCTGTTTCAGGTGAGACACAATATGATAAAAGCGACTTATGTTTCTGCTCTTTGCTTTCCTTAATATTTGCTATTTATACCGAATGATTTGAACTTAATATAACTTGTTTTTGTCATTGAATAATTTGGTGAGAATCAAACTTAGTCTCTGTATGATGTGTCACCTGATTATTGTGCGTTATCACTATATGTTTATTTTTTAACTTGAAAATTTTCTGGGCTGTTTTTTGAGATGAAACCTAAGTTTCTTTTACTTATATCTGTTGTTGCATTACCGCTTTTATATTGGATATCGAATAATGCTGCTGAATTGGTGTTGGCGGATACTGAAAATGCAACAAAAATTTCGACCAATGCATGTCAGTTTGGTCAAGATGTTTGTGAAGTGAGTATTGATCAGCAGGATTACCTTGTTTCTGTTGTGAATGACTTTTCAGCAGGGCAAGCAATCCAAATTGAAGTTGAGCCAAAGCAGCTTACTGGGCGTGAGCAAAATAATTTAGAGGGTGTGCACTTTCTTCTTCAAGGTAAGACCATGTATATGGGCATTAGCGAGACACAGCTTCAATTTGTTGATGGTAAATGGGTAGGTTTACTCAGAATTCCTTTTTGCACGACTCAAGTTATGTTGTGGCAACTGGATATGACGTTGCAAGAAAGTGGTGATAACTATTTAGCCAGATATGAGTTTGAGATGAGGCAGGAAAGTGGTTATTAATTGAGTATTGCCTCTCTGACTCTAAAGATAAGGTTTAAATCCATATTAAAGGAAAGCATGGAATGTTAAATAAAAAGACTAGTATTGTTATTTTAATGGCTTTGGCGCTTTTAGCTGGTGTTGGCAGTGCATTGTTTAAAGGTAAAGAAGCAAGTGGATCAAATAGTGCTTTCTCATCCTTAGGTGGTGAATTTACTTTGATGGGTGTTGATGGGCCTGTTAGCTTGAGTGATTTTAGAGATGATAAGCTTGTTCTTATGTTTTTTGGCTTCACTCATTGTCCTGATGTTTGTCCTATTTCATTGACTAATGTCGCGCGTGCAATGAAGCAGCTAACGCCAGAGCAGGCAGAGCAAGTGCAGGGGATGTTTGTCAGCTTAGACCCTGAGCGAGATACACCTACAATACTGTCTAACTATGTATCTTTTTTTAATGAAAGTTTTGTCGGTGTAACAGGAACGAAGAAGGAAATAGATAAAGTCGTTCAACAATACGGTGCTGTATACCGTATTGTAGAGCTTGAGGATTCAGCGATGGGCTATAGTGTTGATCATAGCTCTAGACTTTACTTGATTGATAAGAAAAGTGAATTGGTTAAGTTGCTTTATCATGACTCAAAGCCTGAAGAGATCGCGCAGGCGATAGTTGCTACCTTAGCTCAATAGGTTTTAAACTTCACTCTCCTTTAAAAGGTGAGCGATAGATGTCAAAAATAACATTGGAACAATGGCGAGTTCTCCACACAGTTGTTGATGCTGGAGGGTTTACTCAAGCGGCTGAAGTGCTACACAAAAGCCAGTCCTCTATTAGTTATAGTGTTACTAAACTGCAGCAACAGTTAGGTTTTTCCATTCTTGAAATGGAAGGGCGAAAAGCTAAGTTAACGGATAGAGGCTTGATATTGCTGGAGCATTCACGTGCATTATTACAGCAGTCTGAGCAGTTAGAGAATCTAGCTAATGCATTAAATCAAAACTGGGGTGATGAACTACATATTTATATTAGCCCCAGTGTCCCATACTCTTTACTTCTTCGTGCTATTACTGAATTTAAGAGAGTGTCTCCAGGTACAAGGTTGAGCTTTAGTGAAGAGCTTGTTTCGAAAGTAAAACCCGAACCTTATTGTGCTCATACGAGTATTAAGCTAACTACTAACGCCTCAGAAAGCGATTTATCTGCCTCTATTTTAAAGCTTGAGATGGTTGCTGTTGTTTCAAAAACTCACAAGCTTGCTTTTCAATCTGATGGGGTTTGCTCTAGAGACTTGAAACGCGAGCGACAAATTGTGATTGATAGCCATTTAATGAGCGATGATACTTTTCAGGTTGCCAATATCCCTGCTGCAATTGCTATGGTTGAAAGTGGAATAGGTTACGCCTATTTGCCTCTATGTGAAGTAGAAAGTGAGTTGGTGTCGAGTAAGTTGTGTTCCTTGAACTTAATTAATGATTCTATTTTATCCTGTCCTGTCTATGCGCATATTGAAAACCCAGAAGGGCAAAATAATAGCGCTGAGTTATTTATTAATATCCTTAAAAGTTAAATAGTTAATTACTTGTCATTTTATTTATGACAATTTGGGTTGTTTTGGTTTAACGCTCAAGGTTTAATTGCAAAATATTAAATTAATAATGAAAGATAATAATTCTTTGGGGTGTTTATGAATCAGGATGTCGTAGTCTTAGCTGCCGGAAAAGGCAGCAGAATGAAGTCAAATAAATCTAAGGTGCTCCATAATATTGCGGGTGTACCTATGATAAGACGAGTATTAGATACGGCTACGACACTTGGTAATGTTAATTTACACCTTATCGTTGGGCATCAAGGTGATGCTGTTGCAGAAGCGTGTCAGAGCTTTGGCGCTAACTTAGTTTGGCAGAATAACCCAAAAGGAACGGGCGATGCGGTTAAGCGAGCTGTTGATAGTTTAGATCCAGACGGTATGACGTTGACCTTATATGGTGATGTTCCACTGATTCGTTCTGAAACTTTGCAAAAAATGGCATCGCTAGCAAACGAAAATACCTTGGTGTTATTAACTGTCGTTCTTGATAGTGCGCAAGGTTACGGTCGCATTGTGCGAAATGAAGCTGGCAAAGTAACGGCAATTGTAGAGCAAAAGGATGCTTCTGAGACTGAGCAAGAAATTAAAGAAGCGAATACTGGTATTTTGCTAGCGCCAAATCAAAAACTCATTCCTTGGTTATCTCAGTTGAACTGTAATAACGCTCAAGGTGAATATTATTTGACAGATGTTATCGCCATGGCGGCACGAGATGGTGTTGAGATAGTCACTGTACATCCAAGCTCAGAAGCGGAAGTGTCTGGCGTGAATGACAAAATTCAATTGGCTCAGTTAGAAAGAGAGCTGCAAAAAAATCAAGCAGAAACGCTTATGGCTGAAGGCTTAACGCTTGTTGACCCTGCTCGATTTGATCTGCGGGGAAAATTGAAAATAGGCATGGATTGTCAAGTCGATGTTAATTGTATCTTTGAAGGTGATGTTGAGCTTGGTGATAATGTTTCTATCGCTGCCAACTGCCACCTTAAGAATTGTGTGATTGGTGATAATACTGTTATTAACTCTAATACCTTGATTGAGAATAGTCAGGTAGGCGATAGCTGTAATTTAGGTCCTTTTGCTCGCCTAAGACCTGGCTCCGAATTGGCAGAAGGTGCCAAAATTGGAAACTTTGTAGAAACAAAGAAAGCGATTATTGGAAAAGGCAGCAAAATTAGTCACCTTAGTTATGTAGGCGACACCCAAATGGGTGAAGAGGTGAATGTTGGGGCGGGTACGATAACCTGCAACTATGATGGTGTTAACAAGTCGCTAACTCAAATTGGTGATGGTGTATTCGTTGGCTCTAACACTTCTTTAGTTGCCCCTGTTGAAATTGGTGAAGGTGCGACTATTGCTGCTGGATCAACAGTGACAAAAACAGTGCATAAAGATCAATTAGCTTTTGCCAGAGCACGTCAGACAAATAAAGATAACTGGCCAAAACCTGTTAAAAAGAAATCATAAGAACGGCTTTTTAAAAAAATTATTTTAAAAATAATATTTATTGAATGATTAAAAGATTAAGCATGCTTTAAACATATCTTGTTTAAAGGTGTTGTTAAGGAAAATATTATGTGCGGAATTGTTGCTGCAATAGCAAAAAGAAATGTTTCAAAAATCTTAATTGAAGGTTTGAGTCGTCTTGAATATAGAGGGTATGACTCTTCAGGTGTAGCGGTTAATAATGAAGCGGGTGTTTATTCTCACCGAGCTGTGGGTAAAGTTCAGGCTTTAAAAGATAAGTTTGAGTCTACACCGTTAGATGGCCAAATAGGGATTGCTCATACTCGCTGGGCAACACATGGTAAGCCCACAGAAGCGAATGCTCATCCTCATTTTTCTAGTGATGATTTAGCGCTTGTTCACAACGGTATCATTGAAAACCATGAAGTATTGCGTAATAGCTTGATTGAACAAGGTTATCAATTTAAATCTGAGACAGATACGGAAGTGATTGTTCACCTTATCCATGCTGAACTTAAGCGTGCGAATCAGTTTGACCTTTTATCAGCTGTGCAAGCGGCATTGTCTCAACTAGAAGGTGCTTTTGCGATCGCGGTTACTCATAAATCTGAAAAAGAACGCTTTATTGCTGCACGTAAAGGTAGCCCCCTTGTTGTTGGTGTTGGTATTGAGGAAAATTTTGTTGCTTCAGATCAGCTGGCTTTATTGCATGTTACTGACCAGTTCATCTTCCTTGAAGAAGGTGATGTAGTCGACGCTAGCCGAGAGGCTGTTGTTATCTATGATGTGAGCGGTGAGCAACAAGAACGACCTGTTCATGTGTTTAATCATAATGTCGATGCGACCGATAAAGGTGAGTATCGCCACTATATGATGAAAGAAATTTATGAGCAGCCTGCTGTTATCAGTGCATGTCTTGAAGGGCGTATCAGTAAGGATAAAGTTTTAACTAGTTGCTTTGGTGCTGACTCTGCTTTTTTAAGGGATATTGAAAACATTCATATCGTTGCGTGTGGGACAAGTTATCATGCAGGTATGGTGGCAAAATATTGGATAGAAGATCTAGCTGGCCTTCCTTGTACGGTTGAGGTTGCAAGTGAATATCGTTACCGCAAGGTTGCTGTGCCTAAAAATACGTTGTTTTTAACGCTTTCTCAATCTGGTGAAACGGCAGATACTTTGGCAGCCCTTCGTATGGCAAAAGAGCTAGGTTATCTCACAACTTTGGCAATCTGTAATGTGCCATCGAGTACTTTGGTGCGTGAATCTGCGTTAACACTGTTAACTAATGCTGGCGCAGAAATTGGTGTGGCGTCTACAAAAGCATTCACAACTCAGCTGACAGCTCTTCTAATCACGAGTGTAGCCATTGCTGTAGAGCAAGGTCTTCCAGAAGCTAAGCAAGCTGAACTTGTTCAAGCGATGCGTGATCTACCGGCTCATGTTGATGCTGCTTTAATGCAAGATTCACATATTAAAAATGTGGCAGACAAGTTTGCGAATAAGCATCACGCTTTATTTCTAGGCCGTGGGCCTATGTTCCCGATTGCACTTGAAGGTGCGTTGAAGCTTAAAGAGATCTCTTACATTCACGCTGAAGCTTACCCCGCAGGTGAATTAAAACACGGGCCTTTAGCGTTAGTTGATGAAAGTATGCCAATTATAACCATGGTGCCTCACAATAATTTATTGGATAAGTTAAAATCTAACCTTCAAGAAGTTAGTGCACGTGGTGGTGAACTGTTTATCTTTGCTGACAAATCAACTGACCTGCACAACGAAGACGCTATCACCTTTACAGAAGTGCCAAAAGTGCCTGAAATACTAGAGCCAATCGTTCATACCATTCCAATGCAGTTATTGTCTTATCATGTTGCTGTAGTTAAAGGTACGGATGTGGATCAGCCTAGGAATTTAGCTAAATCTGTGACGGTTGAGTAGTTTATTTTTATTAGATTCTGGTAAAAGGACTTAGTTGTTTTTATCAATTTATATGTAAGATAAATTATTACTTACTTTAAAATTAGAAAAAGTGTGTCGAGTATTTAAAAAATAAAATGGAGAAGCTTAATGTCAAATATATTGTCGCTTATTGGAAGAAAGCAAAGACTGTTTTCTAGTGACGTTCTGAAGTTTGAGGAAAAGCTTTTTTTATCAGTCAGTAACTCTAGGTTTCTTGTGCTTGGTGGTGCGGGATCTATTGGTCAAGCAGTAACAAAAGAAATCTTTAAGCGTAATCCTAAAAAATTGCATGTTGTGGATATTAGTGAAAATAACATGGTAGAGTTAGTTAGAGATCTTCGTAGCTCATTTGGATATATTGATGGAGATTTTCGGACGTTTGCTTTAGATATTGGTTCTCTGGAGTATGATGCATTTATTGCAGCAGATGGTAAGTTTGACTATGTTTTAAACTTGTCTGCTTTAAAACATGTTCGAAGTGAAAAAGACCCTTATACGTTGATGCGTATGATTGATGTAAATGTTTTTAATACAGATAAAACCATTCAACAGTCTATTGACTCAGGTGCTAAAAAGTATTTTTGTGTTTCGACAGATAAAGCTGCAAATCCTGTTAATATGATGGGAGCATCAAAGCGTATTATGGAAATGTTCCTAATGCGTAAAAGTGAGAAGATTTCAATCTCAACTGCGCGATTTGCTAATGTGGCTTTCTCCGACGGCTCATTGTTACATGGTTTCAACCAGCGAATTCAAAAGCATCAACCCATCGTGGCTCCAAATGATATCAAACGGTACTTCGTGACACCTCAAGAGTCTGGTGAGCTATGTTTAATGTCTTGTATTTTTGGTGAAAATCGTGACATTTTTTTTCCTAAGTTAAGCGAAAGTTTACATCTCATTTCGTTCGCAGAAATTGCAGTGAAGTATTTAGAGCAACTTGGCTATGAACCTCATCTATGTGAAACAGAAGAAGAGGCGCGCCAGTTAGCTTATACACTTCCTGAACAAGGAAAGTGGCCATGCCTATTTACTACTAGTGATACAACAGGTGAGAAAGACTTCGAAGAGTTTTTTACAGACGAAGAAGAATTAGATATGTCTCGATTTGTAAATCTAGGTATCATCAAGAATGGCCCTCTTTATGATAAAAAGCTACTTTCTTTGTTTGAAAATAGTATTTCAGAGATGAAAGAAAATCGAGCTTGGACTAAGGAGCAAATAGTAAAACTCTTTTTTACAATGATTCCTGATTTTGGGCACAAAGAAACCGGTAAATATCTCGATAACAAGATGTAAGCGGAGGGACTAGTGAAAGTGACATCTATTATTGAGTTTGTTAGAGATACCTACAAAACAAACGAATTTATTCCGCTGCACGCACCAGCGTTCAATGGCAACGAAAAAGCCTACGTAACGGAAGCGATTGACAGCACCTTTGTTTCTAGCGTTGGCAAGTTTGTTGATGATTTTGAGCAAAAGGTTGAAACGTATACAGGCTCCGCTAAAGCAGTAGCGACCGTTAATGGCTCTGCGGCATTACATACGGCTTTGTATATGGCTGATGTTAAACAGGGAGATCTTGTTATAACGCAAGCTCTGACATTCGTTGCAACTTGTAATGCACTGTATCATATGGGGGCTGAGCCGATTTTTGTGGATGTTTCTCCAGTAAGTTTGGGGCTTTGTCCTAAAGCTGTCAGAGCATTCTTAAGTGAGCATGCCGAGATAACCGAAACGGGTTGCATTCATAAATCGACAGGTAAACGAATTAAAGCTGTTGTCCCTATGCATACCTTTGGCCACCCTGTTGAGCTCGATGAGTTAGTTGCAGTTTGCCTCGAATGGAATCTTGTTTTAGTCGAAGATGCTGCAGAAAGCCTAGGTTCTTTTTATAAAGGTAAGCATACTGGTACTGTTGGTGATTTTGGTGCCGTCAGTTTCAATGGTAATAAGATCATTACTACTGGTGGTGGTGGTATGGTCTTATGTAAAACAGAGGAGCTAGGAGTTCGAACCAAGCATGTCACGACGACAGCCAAAGCTCCTCATCCTTATGAGTTCTTCCACGATGAGCCTGGTTTTAACTACCGTATGCCTAACCTGAATGCTGCTCTTGGCTGCGCACAGATGGAAGTGATTGATACATATCTTGAGCAGAAGCGAGAGCTTGCTAACCAATACCGACACTTCTTTGCTGGCTCTGAATTGAAGTTTGTTATTGAACCAGAATATGCGAAGTCAAATTATTGGCTAAATGCGATCATATGCTCGGATGTAAAGCTGCGGGAACATATTCTCAAAGAAACGAATACAGTAGGCGTGATGACTCGGCCAATTTGGCAACTTATGCATAGATTGCCAATGTTTGAAAACGCCATATGTGGTGATCTAATTCAATCCAAATTTATTGAAGCGCATTTGATTAACCTTCCCAGCACTCCCGTGCTTAGAGGCTGTTAAGAACAACATCTTTAGGCTGTTTATATGTCTGTAATTAGTAATATTGGTAATGTATAAGGAAGTAGGATGCGAGTAGTGGTTACTGGTGCAAGTGGGTTTATTGGTAGTCATCTAGTAGATGATTTATTATCATGTAACAATAATGTGATAGGGGTTAGTCGGAGTTATGGTTATTTATCTACCAAAGCTTTAAATAATCCTAGCTTCACTTTTATTGGACTGGATTTATTGCAAAATTTGGAAATGCTAGACTTTTCTGATGTTGATGTGGTTATCAATCTAGCATCCCAGCAGCCGCGAAACGAATTGAAGTGGGCTGATTATTATTTATCTAATACTGAGATGGTTGGTTTGTTATGGCAAAAATCCAAGGATGCAAGTGTTAAGCAATTTATAACAGTATCAAGTACTTCTCTATATGACTTTTCATTTGCTGGTGTAATTAAAGAATCTAGTAATGTGTCTCCTACCAATTTTTATGGTTTAAGTAAATATACTGGTGAGCAGCTAATTCAAATCTATTCTAAAAGTGATCTTAGTTCGCCACAGACAACTGTATTAAGGTTTCCTTCCGTCTTTGGTAGAAATCATTTTGGTGGTTTTTTATATACATATTTAAAAGAGGCTGTTGCTAACAAAGATATTGACGTTTTTAATCACGGTAAAAGTTTAAGGAATGTATTACATGTATCTGATGCCGTCAAAGCAATAAGGCGGACGATTGAATTTCAGAGCCAACTTGAAAAAACATTGACTTTACTAGTTGGTAGTAATGATTCTATGAGTACATTTGACATAGCTAATGACGTGATTAAAGCTCTGCAATCTACATCTCAAATTACAAGGGTTTCAAAGGCATTGGCCAATGATGGTGATGTGTTGTTAGATTTAACAAAAATGAAATCAATATTAAGCATTAATACTATGTCAGTCAGTGAAGGCATTTTGCGTTATGTAGAGGAAATGAAGAGTGAAGTATAATACAGCGTTCCCTTTTTTTTATGAAAGTGACATTCAGGATATTCTTTCTAAAACAGAAGACTTTCTGCGTGGTAATGGCATGTTAAGCATGGGGAAATATGTCCATGAGTTTGAACAGAAATTTTCCCAAACCATAGGAGCTCAGCACTCAATTGCGGTAACGTCTTGCACTGCCGCACTTGAAACTGTGCTTACCTCCATGGGGATTGGAGTTGCTGATGAAGTTATTGTTCCAGCGCAAACTTTCATAGCTACGGGATCGAGTGTAGTACGAGTGGGTGCTAGACCTGTATTTTGTGAAGTTAACGAAAACTTCATACTTGATTTTAGTGATCTAAAACAGCGTATCACGAAAAATACTAAAGCCGTTATGTTGGTGCATTTTGCGGGTATCATTCATGATGATGTTTTTGAAATTAAAAAATATCTTAATGAACGCGATATTTATTTGATTGAAGATGCTGCGCACGCGCATGGTGCATCAATTAATGGTGTATATGCAGGTAATCTGGGTGATGCAGCTTGTTTTTCTTTTTTTTCTACAAAAAATACAACGACTGGGGAGGGTGGTATGATTACCACCAACAACCCTGAGTTGGCTAAAAAGTGTGACAGCATTCGACATCGTGGTAAAGACATGGATGCAGATTGTGAGCTGTTTAATTGCATCGGAACCAATCTAAGACTGACCGAATTTCAGGCCCTTTTAGGGCTTACTCAGCTGAACCGTTTAAATGAATTTATATCTCACCGCAATGCTGTTGCTAAAATATATAACGAAAAGTTATCGGTGCTGTTTTCAAATAATCTTGCTGAGGGTCCCGAGATAGCTGATGGTATAGTTCATGCTTACTGGCGTTACTGGATCAGGTTAGGCGCCAATATTGATCGCGAAAATATCCAACTTAAAATGGCTGAAAACGCAATTAAAACTGATTGGGCCTATAGCCCGTTAGTCCATTTACAGCCAGTTTTTAAAGAAATGTATGGTAATGAACAAGGTATGCTGCCGTTATCAGAAGCTTATGCCCAAACCCATATTTGTTTGCCTATACATTTTTCAATTACGCTAGAGGATGCTGAGTTTATTGCGGATGAGTTTATAAAGGTTGTTTTAGCTGAGGTGCCAAGATGATAGTGAGCATTCACCAGAGCCAATATTTGCCATGGCCAGCTTTTTTTAAAAAAATTGCCCAGTCAGATGTCTTTGTAGTAATGGATAATGTTCAGTATCAAAAAAACGGAGTTCAAAATCGTAATAAAGTACGAAATAAGGCTGGCGATTTTTGGTTGACAATTCCTGTATCCGGTAATATTGATGATATGATAAAGGATAAGAAAACTGCAGATGAAAAGTGGAAGAAAAAACATTTTCAATCGCTAAGTCAGGCATATGGCAAAGCTCCGTATTGGGATGATTATTGCGATTTCTTCAAAGAGTTATATCAATCTGATTTTTCATTATTGCATGAAATAAATAATGCTTTCATGGTTTATGTTCTTGAACAGTTAGATATTAGTACTAAAGTGATTTTGATGTCTGAGTTAGAATGTCAGGGTGAAAAATCTGCATTGGTTATGGATATTTGCTCTACTTTGGGGGCAACAACCTACCTTAGTGGGGTTGGGAGTAAAGCGTATTTAAATGAGGATGAATTTTCAGCGGCAGAAATTAAAATTGAGTATATGGTATCGATTAACCCTGTTTATACACAAATACACGGGGAATTTATTCCAAATCTATCCATTTTAGATATGCTTTTTAATGTGGATAAAAATACAATCAAAGATTATCTACATAAACCATAAGAAATGTATAACTATGATAAATAAAAAGAAAACAATTTTAGTTGTTACTGGTATTCGTTCAGAATATGATATTTTGTACCCGGTATTAAAGCAATTACAAAAAGAAGATGAGTTTGAAGTCAAATTGGTTGTAACAGGCGCTCATCTTTCTGACTGGCATGGTAATACATGGAAAAAAATTAAGGAAGATGGTTTTAATATAGTAGATAAAATTGACTATCTTCTGATGACAAATCGTAAAACACAACGTAGTAAAGGGGTGGGGCTTCTTGTTGCTGCTCTTTCTCAAACAGTTGAGAGAGAGGAGCCTGATTGCATTCTTTTCGTTGGGGATAGGGAGGAAAGTATAGCTTGCTGTATTGTTGGCAATTATATGGATGTTAGGGTTGCTCATATTGCAGGAGGGGATACAGTGTATGGAAACTCTGATGATCCTATTCGCTTTGCTTGTAGTGAACTTGCTCATATTCATTTCACATTGGCACAAAAGTATGCAGATAACTTAATCGCCTTAGGTGAAGAGCCTTATCGAATTTGTTTTAGTGGTAACCCAGCGCTGAGGAACTTGATAGATACACCTCACATGTCAAAAACTGAGCTGTCAACTGCACTTGGTTTTGATTTAGAGGATTATATTGTTTTGTTAAAGCACCCGCTATCGTCAACAAAAGATGACACTTATAAACAAATGGTGACGACGGTAGAGTCCGTTCAGGAATTTGCTACTACTAATGGATTGAAAGTGGTGGGTATTTATCCAAATACAGATCCGGGGTCGTATGATATTTTAAATGTTATTGATGAGCTTGACGATCCAAATATTAAATTCTTTAAAACTTTAAATCGTGAACTCTTTGTAAATGTTATGAGACACTCTTTAGCTTTAATTGGCAATTCTAGTATGGGAATTTTAGAAGCTCCTTTTTACAAATTGCCGGTTGTTAATGTCGGAGAAAGACAAAAGGGTCGCCTTAATGCTGGCAATGTCGACTTTGTTGAATATGATAAAGCAGAAATCATTCAAGCATTAAAAAAAGCTGTATTCGATGAAAAATATAGGGGAGAAGTGAAGTTAATGACGAACCCATATGGAGATGGAGACGCGGATAAAAAAATAGTTTCTTTCTTAAAGTCTATTGATTTTGATGATGACTCTTGGCTAATAAAGAAAAAAACATTGTAGTTTTATAGGACGGAAAAATGAAAAAGGTTTTAATCGTTGCTCCCCATGCTGATGATGAAACGTTAGGTTGTGGTGGAACAATACTAAAACTAATTAGCCTTGGTTATGAAGTTCATTGGCTTCTAGTTACTGGAATGAGCATTGAAGCTGGCTTCTCATTGAGTCAAATTGAGAAAAGAGAGAATGAAATAGAACAGGTATCCAGAGCATACGGCTTTAAAGGTATTCATGAACTAAAACTTCCGCCAGCAAGACTTGAAACGCTTCCATTGGGGGATGTTATAGGGCCTATTAGTAATATTGTTGACATGATAAAGCCTGAGCAGGTTTTTACCGTATATAGGAATGATGCACATAGTGACCATGAAATCGTCTTCGATGCAGTAATGGCCACAACTAAATCATTTCGCTACCCTTTCATCAAGAAGGTAATAGCTTATGAAACTATGTCAGAAACTGATTTTGGTATGAAGCCAGAAGATGGTGGGTTCCGCCCAAATATTTTTATCGATATTGCTGGGACAATTGATAAAAAATTAGAAGTTTTGAATATTTTTGAATCAGAAGTTCGTGAATTTCCTTTCCCTCGCTCTTCTAAGGCACTGGAATCACTGGCTTATGTCCGAGGAGCGCAATGTAATGCAGAAGCAGCAGAGGCTTTTATGCTAATTAAGGAAATCTTATGACTCTTATTATTGCTGAAGCCGGTGTAAATCATAATGGTGATGAAAAATTAGCATTTGAGCTTGTAGATGCAGCACATAAAGCTGGCTCAGACATTGTTAAGTTTCAAACGTTTAAAGCTAAGGATTTGGTTACTAAAGAAGCTAATCAAGCTGATTATCAAGTAATAAATACCCAAAAGCAGGAATCTCAGTTGGCAATGCTTAGTCGCTTGGAGTTGTCATATGAAGCTCACCACAAATTAGTAGAGTACTGTAATTCACTCGGTATTGAATTCTTGTCAACCGCATTTGACTCTGAGAGTTTAAACTTTTTAGTCAACGACTTAGGTTTAAAGCGATTGAAGTTACCATCGGGCGAATTAACTAATGCACCGTTAGTTTTAGCTCATGCTAGAACGAGTTGTGACCTTATTGTTTCTACTGGCATGGCGACCCTTTCTGAAATAGAGACCGCGCTTGGAGTGATTGCTTTCGGTTACATAACGGATGAAAAAGTACAACCTTCCATGCTAGCTTTTCAAGAAGCTTATTCGTCAGAAGCAGGTCAAAAAGCGTTAAAAGAGAAAGTGACGATACTTCATTGTACGACGGAATATCCAGCGCCAATGGAAGAAATTAACTTGAAAGCAATGGATACATTAGGGCGAGCATTTGGTTTGACAGCAGGTTATTCTGATCATAGTGAAGGAATAACAATTCCAATTGCAGCAGTTGCTCGTGGAGCTGTGTTAGTAGAGAAGCATTTTACGTTAGATAAAAATATGGAAGGCCCTGATCACAAAGCATCTCTTGAGCCACAAGAGCTTGAGGCGATGGTAAAAGCGATTCGCCAAATTGAAGTTGCTTTAGGATCAAGCGTTAAAATACCTAGTGTATCTGAAGTTAAGAATAAGGCTGTAGCGAGAAAAAGCTTAGTGGCAGCAACAGATATTAAGGAGGGTGCAGAATTAATGGAGTCAAATCTCGTAATTAAGCGCCCAGGTACAGGTTTGTCACCATATCGTTATTGGGAATTGATCGGACAAAAAGCGAACAAAAGCTACAAAGCGGGAGAGCTGATCATTGAGTGATGAGCCTTTGCTTCCTATTGTAATCATCGGTGGAGGAGGGCATGCCTCTGTTATCACTGAAATCTTACTTAATCAAGGAAGAGAAATCATTGCGGTCGTAAGCCCAGAAGATATTTGTCAACGTTCAGTGTTTAAAGGAATTATACATTTAAAAAAAGATGAAGATGTATTGGTATACGATAAAGAACAAGTGCTTTTAGTAAACGGCATTGGAATTATGCCGAAATCGAGCTTTAGACGGGAAATTAATGAGTACTTTCTTGCTTTGGGGTATAGGTTTGAGACCGTAGTTGCAAGTAACTCATACGTTTCTCCCTACGCCAGTATAGATGCAGGTGCTCAGGTTTTACCTATGGCTATTATTCAGACAGGTGCTACTGTAGGTAGCCATAGTATTATTAATACTGGTGCTCTGATTGAGCATGATTGCAGAATAGGTTCCTATAATCATATTGCTCCTAAAGCAACGTTATGTGGTCAAGTTGAAACAAAAGATAGTGTTTATGTTGGTGCTGGCTCGATAATTATTCAGAAAGTTAAACTAGAGTTAGGCTCGATTATTGGAGCAGGTGCTGTAGTGACGAAAAATATTGCGTTTAACAAAATTTGCTACCCAAGCCGCTCAAAAGTAAAAAGCTTGATTTGAACGATCCGAGTCACTTACTTTGTTATTCTGAAACTCTATTTTTCAAAAATGAAGGAAAATCATGAGCCATAGTTGGAAAAATGTATTAATAAAGCCAACCTGTACATTACGTGATGCATTAGAAATTATAAATACTGAAGCATTGAGAGTTGTATTGGTTGTTGATGATCTCAATTATTTGCAAGGAGTTGTGACTGATGGTGATATTCGTAGAGGGCTGTTGCAGAATTTACCATTGTCTTCAAATATTGCTTTAGTCATGAATACGAATCCAATAACTGCAGATATTGGTAGCTCAAGGAAGGAACTTGTTTCAATAATGGAAAATAAAGGAATTTTATCAATACCTTTATTAGATATTGGAAAGGTGGTAGGGCTAGAAACTTTGCCAGGAGTGCTTAGCCGCCCTGTCTATCAAAATCCAGTGTTTCTAATGGCTGGAGGTTTTGGTACCCGCTTGAGGCCTTTAACAGACTCTTGTCCAAAACCGATGTTAAAGGTGGGTAATAAGCCTATTCTAGAAACAGTAATACGTAGCTTTATAAAAGCTGGTTTTGTTAATTTTTATATTTCGACTCATTATATGCCAGAGCAAATAATGGAGTATTTTGGTGATGGCTCTTCGCTTGGAATATCAATTCAATATGTACATGAAAAATCTCCGTTAGGTACTGGAGGTGCTTTAGGTTTATTGCCCTCAAACTTACCAAAAGATCTTCCTCTAATTATGATGAATGGAGATGTTCTTTCTAAAGTTGATTTTCAAAGGCTTCTTACATTTCATAATGAGAATGAGGCGGATGCATCAATGTGTGTTCGAGAATATGAGTATCAAATTCCCTATGGTGTTATTGAGGGTGAAGGAAGTAAAATTACAAGTATGGTTGAAAAACCAATTCAGCGCTTTTTTGTAAATGCTGGTATTTATGTGGTATCTCCAAAAGTAATTAACTCTGTTCCTGTAAATTATAAAATTGATATGCCAACCTTATTAGAGAATTGTATACAAGATAATCAAAAAGTCTTAATGTTTCCAATACATGAATACTGGTTAGACATAGGTCGAATGGATGATTTTAATCGTGCGCAAATAGATATTCATACGTTGGGATTAATATAATAATGATTAAGGGAAAAAAGGTTTTAGCATTAATACCTGCTAGAGGAGGAAGTAAGCGATTACCTGGTAAGAATATACGAAATCTAGTTGATAAGCCATTGATTAACTGGACTATTCATGCTGCCTTGGGATGTGAGTATGTGGATAATGTCATTGTTAGCACTGATGATGAAAGTATTGCTAAAGTAGCTTTAGAATGCGGAGCAATGGTCCCTGAATTAAGACCAATACAACTGTCTAGCGACACTGCTTCAAGTGAAGATGTGATACGTTATGCAATTGATGAGTATGTAACGACAGAATCAGTAATTATACTTTTACAGCCTACTTCCCCTTTGAGGAGTTCAAAAAACATACAGGAAGCTATAGAGCTATTTATAGAAAAAAAAGCAGACTCTGTTATTTCTGTAACTCCTTGCGAACACAGCCCTCTTTGGAGTAACAAACTTCCAAAATCAGGATCTTTAGAAGGCTTTCTCTCTAAGGATGTATTAAAGCGTTCACAGGAACTAGGTGACTTTTATAGGTTGAATGGAGCATTATATATTTTTGATATAGTTTCGTTTATTAAATATGGAGTTTCATATAGAGAGAATACTTTTGCGTATATTATGAATAATGAAATCTCAATAGATATTGATACGATGTATGACTTTGACCTTGCAGAATTTTTGATTAAAAAGAGTCATAATAGCTGACTTAAACCTTTTTATAATGTTTTTTAAACTATTAGTTAATGAAAAAGTAATGATAAAAATTTTCTTTTTTTTATTAATATAGTTAAATTGATATTTAATTAAAAGTCCAACCTGAAATTATATTTTTAAGTTGTATTAAAAAATAATATGCAGTAATTAGTTTTTATACGAGGGATTCGAGAATTGAAAAGTGTCTTTAACTATATATTTAACCTTTCAAGGCCTATAAAACGCATAATTACATTACTTCTTGATGCTTTTTTTATATTTTCAGCGTTTTGGGGGGCATGGATTGTCAGAGTTGATAATCCAGATGTGTTTTTTTCGAAAGAAAATTGGGTGTTGTTTTTCTTCGTTCTAAGTGCAACTCTTTTAGTATTTATTCATCTTGGACTTTATTTATCTGTTTTAAGGTATATAGGGAATAAAGTTGTAGTATCAGTATTAACTGGCTGTAGTATATCTGTCCTTTCATTGGTTCTGCTTACTTTTTATTTAGGGTATGAGTTGCCTAGGTCAATCCCTTTAATCTACTTTACTTTCTTAATTTTATTTATTGGTGGTAGTAGATTTTCAATTCGCTTAATTACTATGCACACAAGTAAGAGAGACAAAACTAGAGTTGTTGTATACGGTTCTGGCCCTGCTGGAAGGCAGTTAGCGCAATTACTAATGCATGGAAAAGAGTTTGATCCAGTAGCTTTTATTGATGACGATAAAAATTTACAAAACACGTTTATTCTTGGTAGGCCTGTATACTCTTTTAAACATTTGGTTCAACTATCTAAAAATGTTGACATCAGTAAAGTTTTATTAGCTATGCCTAATATTGGGACGATTGAGCGTAAAAAAATACTTACAAAGCTAGAACCTTTAGCTCTAGAAGTTAAATCAATACCAGATATGTCTGATTTAGTGAGTGGTGATGCAAAAATTGATGAACTGAGAGATGTTGCTATTGATGATTTATTAGGTCGTGAAGCAGTGGAACCTCGTAAAGATCTATTAGGAAAAAATATTTCAAATAAAGTTGTAATGGTCACTGGGGCAGGTGGCTCAATTGGGTCAGAGCTGTGCCGTCAAATTATTCAGAATAAACCAAAAATACTAATTCTTTTTGAGTTGTCAGAGTTCGCTTTATATACAATACATGAAGAATTAACTAAAAAATTGAATGATTTAGACACTACATGTGAGATTAAACCTATTATAGGTTCTGTTCAGGACTCTGATAGAATTTATTCTGTTTTGAGTAATTTTAGTGTAAATACTATTTATCATGCAGCAGCATATAAGCATGTTCCTCTTGTTGAATATAACGTAATTGAGGGAGTTAAGAATAATGTTTTTGGGACCTACTATGCAGCAACAGCAGCATTAAAAGCAAAAGTTGAAACGTTTGTATTGATTTCAACTGATAAAGCTGTTAGGCCAACGAATATAATGGGGACGACTAAACGTGTAGCGGAGTTAGTTCTCCAAGCATTAAATAAAAAAACATCTAATACAACTTTTTGTATGGTACGTTTTGGTAATGTTTTAGGTTCTTCAGGGTCTGTCGTACCTCTTTTTAAGGAGCAGATAAGTAAAGGTGGGCCTGTAACTATTACTCATAAAGATATAACTCGATACTTTATGACAATTCCTGAAGCTTCTCAGTTAGTAATTCAAGCTGGCGCTATGGCAAAAGGAGGGGAGGTCTTTGTACTTGATATGGGGGAGTCTGTTAAAATTTCTGACTTAGCAGTAAAGATGATTCATTTAATGGGGTTAGAGGTTAAGAGTGACTCAAATCCATTTGGGGATATTGAATTGCAGTATTCTGGCTTGAGACCTGGAGAAAAACTGTATGAGGAGCTGCTTATTGGAGATAACTCAAGTAAAACAGACCATTTGCGTATTAATAAAGCTAATGAAATTTCTCTTGAATGGGATGATATGCAAGCTTTACTTGATAGCTTAGATCTTTCCGCAGAAAAGTTTGATGTTGAAAATGTTCAGCGCCTTTTAAAAGATGCACCAACAGGATATTTACCCACAAGTAAATTATGCGATTTAATGTTTGAAGAAAAAAGATCAGAACCTCATTATAACTCTCTTCACTAGTTGTATATTTATAACATAAATTAATTGATACATATTTAAAAATAAATTAGAGAGCTAAGATGTTCTGTTTGTTAGTTTTAGAAAATGTTAGGGAGAAAAAGTCTTGCTTGGTTTGGATGTCAGCAGCGCTTTTTATTTCTATTTCTCTTTTTCTTCCAGGAGGTTACTCAGTTGGTGCCTCTTTAATTTTATTGTTATCTTTCTTAGTACCATTTATCTCAAAAAAAGAAAGGTTGGATAAGGTAGATTTAATTCTAATTTCATCTTTCTTAATATATAGCTTTGGTATGTTGCTTCTTGTTTTCTTAGATGGAGGTAGTATAAGGGACTTTGATAAAGCTTCTCGCTTTGTATTAGCAATTCTGCCTTTAATTTTATTTCTTAACGCAACTCTTCATAAAATACTTCTATTTCTTTCTTTTTTTGTGAGTAGTTTGGGAGCACTATTTGTTTCATTTTTTGATCGCTTTTATCTTGGATTAGAAAGAGCTGGTGGAGATTTTAACCCAATAATGTTTGGTGGTTTTTCTTTGATGATCGCTGTTATTTGTTTAAATTTCGCCCTTTATTATTACAACAATAATAATAAAATGTTCTTTTTATCTGTTTTTTCTTTTCTTGCTGGTTTATCTGCTTCTATCCTATCTGTGTCAAAAGGTGGTTGGTTGGCTCTACCAATAGTAATTGCTTTTTTAATTTGGAACTACCATCAGATATTAAGTAAGGCGTTTTATCTAAAGTCTCTAATTTCTATTTTAGTTATGGTGGCATTAATTTTTGCAGTGCCATCAATAGGAGTGAAAAAGCGCATCAATGCTTTAATTTCTGATGTGGCTATGCTGCTAGAAGGGGATCGTCAGGAGACTTCAGTGAGTCATAGAACAGAGCTGTGGAAAGCAAGTTTTATTATGTTCAAGAGCTCCCCTGTTTTTGGTATAGGTAAAAGTAATCAAGATACTTTTAAGCAATCTCTTGTTGATCAGGATGTTGTGCATAAAAGTACTTTGAAATTTAATCAAGCTCATAATGAATATTTAAATGAATTAGGGTTACGAGGTATTTTAGGGCTCTTTCTATTGTTGAACGTGTATTTAGTTCCTCTAGGCTTGTTTTTAAGAAAAATAAGAAAATATTCCGACAATCCTAATATAAAAGTATTTGCTATCGCTGGAGCCCTAGTTCCAATCTGTTATATGGTGTTTGCTTTAACGCAAGCTATGTTTACTCACAATAGTGGCGTAATAATGTACGCATTCACTATCGTAATATTGTGGGCGGCCACCCGTTGGGCTGAAAGGGAAGAGCGAGAGCTGGGGAATATAGCTTAGTTTATTATGATTTAGCTTTAGGTATTTTATAGATAATAAAAAACCCACCAAATGGTGGGTATTTTATTTAAGCAATAAGCTTACTTAGCTTCAGCGACTGCCGGTGTTTCGATCGCTAATAGCTCCACAACAAACTTAAGTGCTGAATGTGGTGGGATAGGGCCTGTACCGCCTGGGCCATATGCTAGCTCAGAGGGGATGTATAGTTCGTACTTAGAACCAACTGACATAAGTTGTAGACCTTCGGTCCAGCCAGGAATAACTTGATTCAGAGGAAAGCTAATTGGCTCGCCACGCTCATACGAGCTATCAAATACAGTGCCGTTAGCTAATGAGCCTTCATAGTTTACTTTTACTGTATCTGTTGCAACTGGTTTTTCACCAGTACCTTCTGTCACTGCTTTATAAAGCAGGCCAGAGTCAGTTTTCATGATGCCTTCTTGTGCTTCAATCGATGCTAACCATTCAACTGAGCCTGCCTTCGCTTGTTCTGCTTCTTTTTCTTGAGCTAAACGTGCTTCTTCCATTTTTTGCTGCTGGAAGGCTTGGAAAATACCTTTTAGCTCTTCTTCAGGAATCGCTGGCGTTTCACCTTTATAAGCTGATTCGAAACCTTTCATAAAAGAATCAATGTCTAGATCCTCAACACCCATGCTTAATTGAGCGCCTACCATGGTACCAAAGGTATAACCAAGTTTTTGTGACTCTGTTTCTGGGGTATAAGCTGTATCAGCAGCAAATGCCAGTGATGTAGATAGCGTTAATGCTGCAATCAATGTTTTTTTCATAAAAGCGTTCCATTCAATAAGGTGTTATCAATATGTTAGTGTTTGTTTATCAGTCAGATCAATAGAATGATTTAAAGTTCCAAAATGCTAGACCAGCATCTTTAACTTTACAAAAAAATAATCATTTACTAACAAAATTAAGAGTCTTTATAAGAGCTGAGGCCCATTAAGGGATAATTCAAGGTGTATTTAAAAATAAACTTGTTTATCACCTTGAAGCTTAAGCGATCACCTTGTTCCAAAGGGCAAGAATTTGAGCTTGATCCTCTTCACTCATATTCTCATTAGCAAAAGCATCTTTGAGAGCTGCTTCAAAGTTTTCGTCGAACTCTGTTTGACCATGAGCATCAATACCGCCATGCACACCTAATAAGCCTAATAGATAGGCGCAGAAAAATAGGGTGTCGCTATCTTCTGTAGCATGTTCAATTTCTCTTAATTGATCGCAAATTTGATCTGCGCGTTGGGCAAATGACATTGTCATAAAAGGTATCCTGTCTTTATTTTTTACTAATAATTTTATAAAACAAAGCCGCTATATAAGCGGCTTTGTTTGATTTTATGGGGTTAACTTAGCGCTAAATTTCTGGCATATCACCAAGCTTTAATGTGCTAAGAGTACGGCTTCTTACTTGTTTCAGCAACTCTTTATCTTGAATCAGGGACTGGCCATAAGAAGGTACCATTTCTTTCAGTTTAACCTGCCATTCTGGGCTGCTCATCTTATCTGCAAAGCAACGCTCAAGAATGCCTATCATGGTATTAACTGTGGTTGAAGCACCAGGAGAAGCACCTAATAAAGCGGCTAGACTACCATCACTCGAAGCAATCGCTTCGGTACCAAACTCAAGTTTACCTCCGCCCGTTTCTTTATCTTGCTTGATGATCTGAACGCGTTGCCCGGCATAGGCTAGCTCCCAATCTTCATCTTTGGCATTAGGGTAAAAGCTTCTAAGAGCATCAACTCTATCTGCTTGAGTTTGCCTTACTTCACTGACAAGGTAGCGGGTCAGGTCCATGTTATTTTTACCAACAGAAAGCATCTGCTTAAGGTTATTCAGTTTGATGCTTTTTGGTAAATCTAAGAAAGAACCGTTTTTCAAAAATTTAGTGGTAAAACCAGCAAAAGGGCCAAACAAAATGGCTTTTTTACCATCAATAATGCGAGTATCCAAATGAGGGACAGACATAGGCGGTGCACCTATAGGCGCAGCTCCATAAACTTTGGCAAAGTGTTGCTCAACAATTTCAGGCTTATCACATACAAGCCATTGTCCACTTACAGGGAAGCCACCATAACCTTTACTTTCTTCAATGCCTGACATTTGTAAAAGAGGCAATGCCCCACCACCAGCACCGAGGAAGACAAATTTGCTGTTAATAGTTTGTTTTTGATTTTTATCTTCAAGATCTACATTCCAGCTGCCGTCTTCTTGTTTAGAGAAACCAGTAACACTAGTGCTAAGAAGTAAATCGACATTTTCATCATTATCAAGGAAAAGGCTCATGTTACGAGCTAAGGCGCCAAAGTTGACATCTGAACCATGGGCAATACGGGTTGCCGCACAGGCTTCATTGATATCGCGGTCTTTCATGATAAGTGGCATCCACTTAGCGAGAACGTCAGGGTCTTCTGAGTATTCCATACCCGAAAATAAGTGATGCTCTTTTAGCGCCGCGTATCGTGTGCGTAAAAAGTTAACGTTCTTTTCGCCCCAAACTAAGCTTTGGTGCGGAACTGAATTGATGAATTTGCTTGCTTCAGGTAGTACACCTTGTTCAACAAGGTAAGACCAAAATTGTAAGCTCACTTCAAATGCGGCGTTAATTTCTAATGCTTTATTTGTGCTGACGCTACCGTCTTGGTTTTCAGGTGTGTAGTTTAATTCGCAATAGGCCGCATGGCCTGTGCCAGCGTTATTCCAGCCATCCGTACTTTCTTGTGCCACACTGTCTAAGCGTTCAACCAATGTGATTTTTAATGAAGGGTCAAGCTGCTTTAGCAGCGTGCCAAGGGTTGTGCTCATCGCACCTGCCCCTACTAATAGTACATCTACAGATTTCTGGGTCATTACTGTATCGCCATTTCATCGCCAATTTTGGTGGATTGAGAGCAATCTTTAACATCTATTTTGTACGTTTTAGTACTTATTATTGTGAGTAAAAATGGATAATTTTACTTAAAGTTGCTTCTCTCAACAGTATGAAAATTCAGGTCAGGTTTTGACCAGTATGTAACTTTCTGTTGCGTGGATGGACTAAATTATACGGATTTTATGATCAATGTCTTGTTAGACATCGGTATGAGGCGCATTTATCTCTGTTATGTTTATTATCAGCTTGAGTATCTTGATAAAACTCAGAAGATGTCAGATTTTGACTAAGATTTTACGTATTTTAGCAACAAACTTCAGATACTTATTTTTCTATTTGGCTATTTGTGAAATATATGTTTCTAGCGCTTATCAAAGGATGAAGTATATCAAATGAAGAGTTTAACAATTGCTCAGGTGATGAAGACGGCTCCTATTAGTGTTGATATGGATACGCGTTTGGGGGAGGTGAGAAGCTTGCTTGAAAAACATGGCTTTCACCATCTACCAGTATTAGATGGGGTGGAGCTAGTGGGTATTATTTCTGATAGAGATATTCTGAGGTTAGTGAGCCCTTTTTTAGATACTGCAGCCGAGATGACAAGAGACCTTGATGTACTTGATAAAGCGGCTCATCAAGTTATGACACGACAACCTATTTGTGTGTCACTAGATGACTCTTTAAACAAGGTTGTTGAGTGGATGCTAAATGCACGTATATCTTGTATACCTGTTTTAGATAAGGGGCGTCTCGTGGGAATAATTACTTGGAGAGATTTGGTCTCTTTGCTGGAATTTGATAATTAATCTAGGGGTAAAGTCTTTTTCCCCTAGATTAATTTAGCAAGTATTCTGAATTGGCTTCAAATACTAGTGAGTTTTTGCGTGTTCACCTAGAACATTGACCAAATCTGCTTCTAAAAATTGGTAATGCTCAGCGCAGAATTGGCAGTCAATATTGATAGAGCCTTGTTCTAATAAAATTTCTTTGATTTCCTCTGCACCAATTGAAATTAACGCTTCAAGTGTTCTTTGGCGAGAGCAAGAACAATTGAACTGCATTGCTTTAGCGTCATAAAAGCGTAACTCTTCTTCATGATATAAGCGGTGAAGAAGCTCAAGCGTATCAAGCTTTAAAAGTTCGTCATCTTTTACGGTTGAAGCCAAGTGAACGAATCTTTCCCAGGCATCTTCATCGTCTTCTTTAGCTTGTTCTGCAGGTAATCTCTGTAGAAATAGACCTGCGCAGCTTGCACCGTCAGCGGCTAACCAAACGCGGCTAGGTAACTGTTCGGATTGAGTAAAGTATTGCTCAAGGCATTCTGCAAGCGAGTTACCCACTAGTTCAACAACCCCTTGGTATCTGCGGCCATTGGTTGGTGTAATGGTAATAACAAGGTAGCCACCTGCTAACGTTTCTTTTAGTGATATCTGCTCAGGGAAGGTTGCACCATCTTGCCACTGAGCAATGCCGCGTAAGTTTTGCAACTCATCACATTCCACCATGATAGCGGATAGATCTCCTTCTCCCTTTGCTTGTAGAGAAAGGACGCCATCAATCTTGATAATGTCTCTGAGAAGCGCAATCGCTGCCACAAATTCACCTAATAGGTTCTCTAGAGGTGCAGGGTAGTTTTTGCGTTGAATGATCTCTTGATAAGCTTGATTCAAAATAACGCGCTCACCGCGTACATTAGTATTATCAAAAGAAAAGCGTTGTATTTCGTTTAATTGATTCGCACTGAGTTGGCTTGTGTCGTTCACGGTCGTATTACCTTAGCTTGTAAGGAGGCAGGCTTAAACTTGTCTCATTACTTAATGTTTAAATTTACCTTCTATTTTACGCTCGCTATCCATAATCATCCACTGGCTAAATTCTTTTATTAGCTTAGGTTCAGGTTTTTTTTCACCACAATCAGAGAATGCTTGCCAGCAAAGGCTTAAGTTGAATTCAAGAAGAGCTTTAACGTCGCCATGATTTTTCTGTTCAATAAGAGTTAGCTCGCTGATATAGGTGCGCTTTATTGCATAGAGTATGGCTTGTGCTTTTTGCTCTGCCTTAAGTTCACAGGCTTTTAATTGCTTATAAAGAGGGTCTTGTTTAGAATTTTCGCCAACATTTTTTCGTGCCAGCCTGATAGAAGGAATAATCTCACTCAACCAGTTTTGTAATTGGCTATTTTGTTTTATGAGTTGAGGCTCTAGAATGCAGCCTTCAGCACTAAGCCAAATACTATAAAGCAGAAGATTAACCTGCATATTGTGCTGGTCTTGCAAAGCCAGGCAATAGTTTGCAACCTCAGGTTTAACATATAAATCGAGAGAAAATTGCCAAAATGCATTCTCCAACAAGTGAAAATCTTGTTCTTCTGAGGCTTGGTTAGTGATGGCTTTTGAATGAGCTGAACTCATAGAACACCTTATAGTTCGCGCTATTTATCTTAGCTAATAGTCAGCGCGTAATGACCCTTATAATCTAACTGCTGTAAAAACACAGCACTGCATGACTAGAGAATAATTGAAACATGATCCAGTTTACCCAAGTAAGTTTACAGCGAGGCCGTCAATTTCTGCTAGAAATGGCTGATTTGACCATATATGAAGGCCAAAAAGTAGGCTTGATTGGCGCTAATGGCGCAGGTAAATCATCACTTTTTGCCATGTTGCGTGGTGACCTTCATGCTGATACTGGCGAAGTGGTCTTCCCTCAACAAAGACGTATCGCCTTTATGGCGCAAGAAGTGACAGATACTGATCGCAGTGCACTGGATTATTGTCTTGATGGAGATGAGTGGCTAAGAGAAATAGAAGCCAAGATAGAGCAAGCGGAACAGAAAAATGATGCCAGTGCTCATGCCCATTGGTTAGGTGAATTCGAGACGGCTCATGGTTACAGTTCAAGGTCGAGAGCCGAAACCTTGTTGCAGGGACTGGGTTTTAAAATGGCAGACATGGCGAAACCAGTAACAGACTTTTCTGGTGGCTGGCGCATACGTTTGAACCTTGCCAAAGCGCTTATGTGCCCTTCTGATGTGCTATTGCTTGATGAACCAACTAACCACTTGGATCTCGATGCGGTGATGTGGCTAGAGTCTTGGTTACGCCAATACCCTGGCACTCTCATTCTTATTTCCCATGACAGGGATTTTTTAGATGCCATCACGACTCACATTATTCATCTTTATCAGAAAAAGCTGACTGTTTATAAAGGGAACTACTCGGATTATGAGCGTCAGCGTGCCGCTCATCTGGCTCAACAGCAAGCCAACTATGAGCGCCAGCAAACACGTAAAGCCCATTTGCAAACCTATGTAGATAGATTCAGATATAAGGCGACAAAAGCTAAGCAGGCGCAAAGTCGCTTAAAAATGCTGGAGAAAATGGGCGATATCGCCCCTGCTCATATTGATTCCCAGTTCCAGTTTAGTATTCCTGTAGCGGATAAAACCTCTGCCCAGTTAGTGAATTTGATCGAAGCTGATTTAGGTTATCAAGTGGAAGGGTCTGGCCCAACAACTCAATTGCCGCATTGTAACTTCAATTTGCGAGATGGCCAGCGTATCGGTTTGTTGGGGCCAAATGGTGCTGGTAAATCAACACTCATTAAGTCACTGGTGGGTGAACTCGATTTGCTGAGTGGTGATAGAGTGTGTGGAGAGAACCTAAAAATAGGCTACTTCTCGCAACATCAGTTAAGTGCCTTAGACCTTGATGCCAGCCCAGTACTACATATTCAAAGGTTAACTGCGATAGCTCTAGAAAGTGACATACGTCGTTATTTAGGTGGTTTTGGCTTTATCGGTGATGATGCATTGCGTACAGTGCGTGACTTTTCTGGTGGCGAAAAAGCCCGTTTAGCTCTGTCACTAATTGCCTGGACCAAGCCTAATTTATTGATTCTCGATGAACCGACTAACCACTTAGATTTAGAGATGCGTCAGGCGCTGACTGAAGCCTTGCAAGAATTCCCAGGATCTATCTTATTGGTATCTCACGATCGTCATCTACTTAACAGTACTGTGGATGAGTTTTATTTGGTGGCAGATAATCAGGTCGCTGAGTTTGATGGTGATCTAGCTGCTTATTATGATTGGCTGCAAAAACGACAGTTAGCTGGGCGCCAACAAGAAAAAGCTAATGCCAGTGTTAATCTTGAGAAAGTTGATAAGAAAGAAGAAAGACGTAAAGCCGCAGAGCTAAGGCAACAACTTAGACCACTGAGAAAACTCATAGAGAAACATGAAAAAGCCGTGCATAAAGCACAAGAGAAACTCGATGATATCAGTGAGAAAATGGCTGATGGTGAGCTTTATGAGGCAAAGAACAAAGATAAGTTGCAGGCCTTGTTAGCGGATGAGGCTAAATGGAAAAAAGAATTGGAAGACAATGAAGAAGCTTGGTTCGAGGCACAAGAAAGCCTAGAAGAAGCGGAAGTGTCTCTCAGTTAAGTAAGATATTTCAATTAAGAGGCTTTTAAGGAGCAACCTAATGACATTCCCTCTAGTGCGTATGCGCAGAATGCGTAAAGACAGTTTTTCTCGTCGCCTAATGCAGGAAAACCAAGTAACAGTGAATGACCTAATCTATCCAATGTTCGTGATAGAAGGTGAAAACGAGCGAGAAACCGTACCGTCCATGCCGGGTGTAGAGCGAGTATCTCTTGATCAGCTTTTACTTGAAGCCGCTGAGCTTGTTGAATTAGGCGTGCCTGCTATTGCTTTGTTCCCTGTTGTACCCGCTGAGAAAAAGTCGCTTGAAGCGGAAGAAGCCTATTCTGATGATGGTTTAGCCCAGAGAGCGGTTCGCGCACTTAAGTCGGCTTTCCCTGATCTAGGTGTGATTACTGACGTTGCCCTTGACCCTTTTACCACTCATGGTCAAGACGGCATTATTGATGACACAGGTTATGTTTTAAATGACGTGACCACAGAGGTGTTAGTTCAACAGGCTCTTTCTCATGCTAAAGCTGGCGCTGATGTTGTTGCCCCTTCTGATATGATGGATGGTCGAATTGGTGCTATTCGTGAAGCGCTTGAAGCCAATGGATTTATCAATACCCGTATCATGGCTTATTCGGCTAAATATGCGTCTGCTTACTATGGCCCTTTCCGTGATGCGGTAGGTTCTAGTGGCAATTTAGGTAAAAGTAACAAGTTTAACTACCAGATGGATCCCGCTAATTCTGATGAAGCTATTCGTGAAGTGCAGCTAGACATAGAAGAAGGTGCGGATATGGTGATGGTCAAACCTGGTATGCCTTATTTGGATATTGTGCGTCGAGTTAAGACAGAGCTTGCTGTCCCTACCTTTGCTTATCAGGTTAGTGGTGAATACGCCATGCAAATGGCGGCATTTGCCAATGGTTGGCTGGATAAAGAAAGTGTCATGATGGAGTCACTTTTATCCTTTAAGCGAGCGGGTGCAGATGGCATTTTGACCTATTTTGCGAAAGACGTTGCGCGATTATTGAAGGGGTAATCAAAAAGTCATCTTAACTTGCGACCATGAGTGTGAAACTGCTCAAGCTTGAATAAATTTGCAATAAAAATGTGAGTTAGCACAAGGATGTACGTTAACTTCATAAAATTGTGTTATACAGGTAAGAGTAGTTTTAAAAAATAAACTCTTTTTGATATAGAAAAAGAGTTAAGCAATTGCACCTTTGTTGAATTGGGGTAGTAAAACTCATGGCTGACCTAGCAGGAAAAATTGCACCAGATACAACGACAATACTAGATAAGAAACTGGTGGATAAAAGCGTGACTGAGAAGAAAGTAGCAGACAAAAAAGTCCCAGAAAAAAAGACATTAGAGAAAAAGACATCAGATAAAAAGGAACCGACTGAAAAAAAAGAGGCACCGGCTTCTGATGTCGTTGAAGTAAATGAACCTGCGTTGGAAACCATCCCAGAACAACCGCAAGATCAGAAGAAGGTTGCGATCGAAAAACGCAAACCGGAAGAAATAGATTTAAATGACTCGGAATTATACTTTAACCGAGAGTTAAGCAACCTTGCTTTCCATGCTCGTGTGCTTGAGCAGGCGATGGATGAGAACCATCCTGTATTAAATCGCCTAATGTTTTTATGCATCTTTAGCAGCAATATGGATGAGTTCTTTGAGATTCGTGTCGCTGGCCTAAAAAGCCAATTAGAATTTAGCCGTGAACAAACTGGTCCTGATGGCCTTTATCCAAAAGAAGTTTTACGTCAAATCAGTGATCAGGCCCATAAGCTAGTTCGTCGCCAGTATCGCATTTTAAATGACATTATCTTTCCTAAACTATCTGAACATAATGTTCACTTTATACGCCGTAGTTTATGGACTGAGTCACAAGCGGCTTGGGTTAAAAAGTATTTCCGCGAAAATGTCTTGCCTATTATTAGTCCGATTGGCTTAGACCCAGCTCACCCTTTCCCTCGTCTTGCTAATAAAACCTTCAACTTCGTTGTTGAACTAGAAGGGCGAGATGCTTTTGGGCGTGAGAATGGTCTTGCTATCGTGCCTGCGCCGAGCTCTTTGCCGCGTTTGGTCAAAATGCCTGCAGAAGTGAGTGAAGATGGTGATAACTTAGTTTTTTTATCTTCTATCATTCATGCTCATGCGGATCAGCTTTTCCCTGGTATGACGGTGAAAGGGAGTTATCAATTCCGTCTGACACGTAATGCTGACTTGGAAGTTGATTCAGACGATATTGGTTTAGATTTGGCAGGTGCTTTAAGGACTGAGTTACAAACACGCCATTATGGTAGCTCGGTACGTTTAGAGGTTGCTGAAAACTGCCCAAAAAGCGTGATCACCTCCTTGCTTGATCAGTTTGATCTACATGAAAATGACCTTTACTTGATTGATGGCCCTGTTAACTTAAGTCGATTGCTCGCTGTTCTTGATCTCGTTGATCGTCCTGATCTCCTGTACTCGCCATTCTCTCCAGGGTTGCCACGCAAACTGTCTACCTCCAAAGGAGATGATATGTTTGAGGCGATAAGGCAAAAAGATTACCTCTTGATGCATCCTTATGAATCTTTCGCCCCTGTGATTGATTTCTTAAGTAATGCCGCGAAAGACCCAAATGTGGTGGCCATTCGTCAAACTCTTTACCGAACTGGTGCTCGCTCTCCTATTGCTAATGCGCTAGTAGATGCTGCGCGTAATGGTAAAGAGGTGACAGTAGTTATCGAATTAAGGGCGCGATTTGATGAAGCGGAAAACCTTGCCTTAGCAAGTAGGCTTCAAGATGCTGGAGCCATTGTTGTTTATGGCGTTGTACGTCATAAAACACACGCTAAGATGATATTGATAGTACGTCGTGAAGGCAGTGTTTTAAGACGCTACGTACACCTAGGGACAGGTAACTACCATGCTGGTAATGCGCGTCTTTATACTGACTATAGCTTGCTAACCTGTGACAGTGATATTGGTGAAGATATCCATAAGGTATTCCAGCAGTTAACTGGTATGAGTAAAGAGTTGAAAGTGAAGAAAATTCTTCACGCACCTTTTACGTTAAGAGACCGCTTACTGGATATGATTGCCAAAGAAGCTGAAAGTGCGAGAAGTGGTAATCCATCTAGAATCATTATTAAAGTGAATTCGCTTACCGAGCAAAGGCTAGTGCAGGCGCTTTATAAAGCGTCTCAAGCAGGGGTTAAAATTGACCTGATTGTGCGTGGTATTTGTACCTTACGTCCAGGTATCAAAGGTGTGTCTTCCAATATCAGGGTGCGCTCAATTATTGGGCGATTCTTGGAGCATACAAGGGTTTATTACTTCTACAATAACCGTTCTCCTTTGGTATACCTATCAAGTGCTGATGGTATGGATAGAAACTTGAATAACCGAATTGAAGTTGCTTTCCCTATTCAAGACCCAAAACTAGCAAGACGTGTTAAGAAAGAGTTAGAAACCTATATTACGGATAATACTCAAAGCTGGGTGCTACAAAATGATGGTTCATACCAACTTAATAAACCTCGTAAGGGCGAGTACAGAAGCGCACAGCGTACCTTGTTAAGTAATTTGGCTGACTAGTTTGATTATTTAATCGTAGGAATAAAAAGGCCGAGAATCATTCTCGGCCTTTTTGTATCTAGCTTTTTTATTAACTAAAGGTAAGGGTAAAGTTCTTAGCTAATAGGTAATCGGCTTCAAGCTGTAAATTAGCGTAAGTTAATGGCCGCGCTTCAAGCCAGCCAGGTAAGAACTCTATGTGTAGGGTGTTATCTTTTGCCTTCATTGAAAAGATAGGCATATCACCTTCTTTTCTGTCATGGTGAAGGTTGATGGCAAAACGAAGTAAGACGGCTAAACGATCTAACTCCTGCTGGTCTCTTCGAGTAAAGCGGTAATTTAAGGATTGAGTAAACTTGCGGCGGTGGCGCAAAATTAAGTTCGCTAATGCCTGTTGTTCTTGTTGAGAAAATCCCGGTAAATCAGATTCACTGATAATATAAGCCCCATGCTTGTGGTATCGACTATGGGATATTCCCATACCTACCTCATGAAGCAAACTTGACCAGCGTAAGAAGTTTTCACTAGAAATGCTGTTTATTTGCCAATCTTCTTTTACTTGAGCCAAAGCAGATAGGCCAGTGTGGGCAACAAGTTTCGCTTGCTCTTTATCTATGTGGTATTGGTTTAAAAGGTATTGAACTGTTGTTTCGCGAATGTCTTTCTCTGCGTAGCGCCCCATCACATCAAAGAGTACACCTTCACGTAATGCGCCAACGGATAGGTCCATGCTTTTAATCTGAAAGCATTCAAATACGGCTGTCAAAATAGCAAGGCCGGCGGCAAAGGTGGTTTTACGTTCTGGTTTAAGGCCTGCAAGATCAAGGTTGTCGGCATGGCCTGCATCAAATAGTGCTTTTTGAATAATCTTGATGCCTTTGAGTGTAATGCCTTTTTTACCCCAGTTATTTTCCTTAATAATATTGAAAGCAGCTTTAATCGTGCCGGAGGAACCTATGGCGAGGTCCCAGTTTTCTTCAAGATAATCATCTTGAATACTGAGCATTTCAAGTCTTGCCGCTGTCACCGCTTTTTGGAAGTTCGATTTAGTAATGCTGCCATCTTTAAAGAAGCGTTGTCTAAAACCAACACAACCCATATGCAAGCTTTCGGTTAGGATAGGCTTTTGCTGACTACCTATAATGAACTCTGTACTACCGCCCCCTATATCGACAACTAAACGTTTTTGCTCCCCATGGTCCATGGTATTAGCAACGCCCACATAAATTAGGCGGGCTTCTTCTCGACCCGCAATGACTTCTACAGGATGTGGAATGATATCCATGGCTTCGCCAATAAAGTCATAACGGTTCTTAGCAACCCTAAGCGCATTGGTGCCGACGATTCGAACTGAGCCTAAGGGCATGTTTTCAATTACTTGAGCAAAGCGTGTTAAGCAAGCTAAGCCCCTTTGTTGAGAGTCATCATCTAAAATATTATTTTGCAGACCCGCCGCCAGTTGTACTTTTTCTCCATACTCTCCCACGACTCTGAGTTGTCCATGGGTGACTTGAGCTATGACCATGTGAAAGCTGTTTGAGCCTAGATCGATCGCGGCAATTTTTTCAAAAGGAAGATTGTGAGCAGGTTGTTGAAAAAGTGACTGCATGCAAAAGGAACCTTATTGTGCTTGGTTAATACAGGTGCAGGTTATCTTAGATGAGCTGATAAGTCATGAATTTGCGTAATTATGGGCATAGTTTTAGTGAATTTATGCGACTTTTAGTTACGCTTAATTCCTCCTGAGGGACTCAATAACGCGGTCTAACAGGCTTAAAATGTAAAATTTGCTAAAAATTGATCAAAAAAGTGATTTTTCCATTTTTTTTCTATAGACCTTAACAATAACACCAACTATAGTAGGTGTGTTCTTGATCATTCAAATGCGTTTATTTCTTTTATTTATTGCGCTTAAGCAATAGGTTATAGGCTTTGAGAATAAGAGTTCCAATCAAATCGTTACGCGCTATTTTTCAACATTGTTTCAGAAATTGTGTCTCGGTCAAATTATTATTAAGAAGCTTCCTGATTAAGATTAAATATGTATATATCAACGTATTGTCAAATTAGAGTAGTCCTGTCAATTTTCCTCAATTAGAAATCGTAAAAATCCGTTTATGAACCTTACCGAATTAAAACAGAAATCAGTACAAGAACTATTAAACATCGCAGCTGAAATGGGGTTAGATAACCTTGCTCGATCCCGTAAACAAGATGTTATTTTCGCTATTCTTAAGCGACACGCTAAAAGCGGCGAAGACATTTACGGCGATGGTATCTTGGAAATCTTACAAGATGGCTTTGGCTTCTTGCGTTCACCAGATAGTTCTTACTTAGCAGGTCCTGATGATATTTATGTATCACCTAGCCAAATACGCCGATTCAACTTGCGTACAGGTGACACAATTGCCGGTAAGATTCGTCCACCTAAAGATGGTGAGCGTTATTTTGCGTTGCTAAAAGTTAATGAAATTAACTTTGATAAGCCTGACAGCGTTCGTAACAAAATTCTTTTTGAAAACTTAACTCCGCTATTCGCTGATCAGCGTTTGGTAATGGAAGCAGGTAATGGTTCTACTGAAGATGTCACTTCACGAATCATTGACCTTGTTGCTCCAATGGGTAAAGGGCAACGTGCCTTGGTGGTTTCTCCGCCAAAAGCAGGTAAAACCTTCATGCTACAAAATATCGCTAATGCGATTACCCGCAACAACCCAGAAACACACCTAATTGTATTACTTATCGATGAGCGCCCTGAGGAAGTAACTGAAATGTCACGTACAGTTCGTGGCGAAGTGGTTGCTTCTACTTTCGATGAGCCGCCAAGCCGTCACGTACAAGTGGCTGAAATGGTTATAGAGAAAGCGAAGCGTTTGGTAGAACACAAACGTGATGTCGTTATCCTATTAGACTCTATTACTCGTCTAGCCCGTGCTTACAACACTGTCATTCCTTCATCTGGTAAGGTATTAACCGGTGGTGTTGATGCCAATGCACTTGAACGTCCTAAGCGTTTCTTTGGTGCTGCTCGTAATATCGAAGAAGGTGGTAGCTTAACTATCATAGCGACTGCTTTGGTAGATACTGGCTCTAAAATGGATGAAGTTATCTTTGAGGAATTCAAAGGAACAGGTAACTGTGAACTTCACCTAGATCGTAAGATTGCTGAAAAGCGTACTTTCCCTGCGATTAACATCCGTCGCTCTGGTACTCGTCGTGAAGACTTACTAACATCTGAAGACGAACTACAACGTATGTGGATTCTGCGTAAGCTGCTTAATCCGATGGAAGATGTTGCCGCAACTGAATTCTTGATTGACCGTCTGAAAGTAACCAAGACCAATGATGAGTTCTTTGATGCTATGAAGGGTAAAGGTAAATAAGCCTAAACCCTAGTTAAAAAAACCACTTTTATAGTGGTTTTTTTTGCCTCATTTTTTATTTAGTTTGGCCATAACTTAGGCGAAACTATGTCCTAAGAGAGTCGTCATGAAATACAAAGACCTTCGAGACTTTATAGCTGTCCTTGAGGAAAAAGGGGAGCTGATTCGTATACAAGCCGAAGTTGACCCTTATCTTGAAATGACAGAGATCAGTGATAGAACCTTACGTAGTGAAGGGCCTGCTTTGTTATTTGAGAACCCTAAAGGCCATGACATGCCTGTATTGGCTAACTTGTTTGGTACGCCAAAACGCGTTGCTATGGGGATGGGAAAAGAGTCTGTTACCGCACTTCGTGAAATTGGTGAGTTGTTAGCTTTCTTGAAAGAGCCTGAGCCGCCAAAAGGCATGAAAGACGCTTGGCAAAAACTGCCTATTTTCAAGCAAGTCATGAACATGGGGCCAAAAGTAGTTAAATCAGCACCTTGTCAGCAAGAAGTGCTCGAAGGTGACCAAGTTGACCTTAATAAGATACCGATTCAAACCTGCTGGCCTGGTGATGCTGCGCCGTTAGTGACTTGGCCGTTAGTAATTACCAAAGGTCCGCATAAATCACGTCAAAATCTGGGCATTTATCGCCAGCAGTTGATTGGTAAAAACCGCCTGATTATGCGCTGGTTATCTCATCGTGGTGGTGCATTAGATTTTCGTGAGTGGCAACAGGAGCATCCAGGTGAGCCTTTCCCTGTCACTGTGGTATTAGGAGCCGATCCAGCGACTATTTTAGGCGCGGTAACACCTGTGCCAGATACCTTGTCTGAATATGCGTTTGCTGGCTTGTTAAGAGGCAGTAAAACAGAACTTATCAAATGTATTGGTAATGATTTACAAGTACCTGCCAGTGCGGAAATCGTATTGGAAGGCTTTATCTATCCAGATGATGAAGCGGTCGAAGGGCCTTTTGGTGACCATACGGGTTACTATAATGAGCAAGATACCTTCCCTGTCTTTACGGTAGAGCGTATTACTCAGCGTAAGAATCCTATTTATCATAGTACTTATACAGGGCGTCCACCTGATGAACCCGCTATTTTGGGTGTTGCTTTAAATGAAGTATTTGTACCTATACTTAGAAAGCAGTTTCCAGAAATTGTCGATTTCTATTTACCACCTGAGGGCTGTTCGTATCGTATGGCGGTGGTGACCATGAAGAAGCAATATCCAGGTCATGCTAAACGTGTCATGTTAGGTGTTTGGTCTTTCTTGCGTCAGTTTATGTACACCAAATTTGTGATTGTCTGTGATGATGACGTTAATGCCAGAGATTGGAATGATGTGATTTGGGCAATTACCACTCGTATGGACCCAGCAAGGGATACCACCTTGATTGAAAATACCCCGATAGACTATTTGGATTTTGCCTCACCTGTTTCTGGGTTAGGTTCCAAAATGGGGATGGACGCGACGAACAAGTGGCCGGGTGAAACCGATAGAGAGTGGGGCGTTCCCATTGAAATGACATCGGAAGTGAAAAATAAAGTAGATGATATTTGGTCTTCTTTAGGTATCGAAGAGGCGATTTCAGGTAAATCAGCAAAGTAAATTTGCCTTATACCTAGTCATCACAAGGCAAAATTAAAAAATAAGCCCAAAAGGGCAGACACGAGAGAACGGAGTAATAGCGTGAACGAAGTAATCGCAAAGGTAAGCAAGGTTGAGCTAATTAACCAAAATGTGTATCAGGTTAGCCTTGATGTGCCTGTTGATAGCTTTATTGCTGGGCAATATTTGATGATTCATTTGCCAAGTGGTGAAAGTGTCCCTTACTCCATAGGCAGTGCTGCCCATGAGCTACCAAGCTTACAGCTTTATATTTTGGTCGCAGATGAAGAGTCTTTGGCGTTTAAAGTGATTTCTTATCTAAAAGATAATGAAACAGTGAGCCTTAAGATTCCTGGTGGTGATTGCCATATCGAAAACGGCGCTTTGCAGGATTCAGTTGAACAAGTTTTATTAGTGGCTGGTGGAACTGGTTTTGCACAAATGAAGAGTATGTATGATGCCCTTACTGAGCAAAATTATCAGGGTAAGGTGTCTTTATACTGGGGTGTGCGTACACCGGAAGATAGTTTCTTAGTTGATTGGATTGAAAGTAAAGATAATATCAGCCTAGTTGCTAATGAAGCGGATAATGATTGGCAAGGTACAACTGGCTGGTTATATGAAAAGATTGTTGCTGATAACCCAGATCTAAGTCGTTCTGTGGCTTATGTGAGCGGTTCGCCAGGTATGGTATATGGCACATTGGATAAACTAGAAGAAGCAGGGCTTGTTCATGATGCTAGCTTCTCTGATGTATTTGCTTACGCACCTCGTCCAGAGAAACCACAACTTTAAACACCAGCAAAAGATCTAAAAAAACCGCTTTTAGAGAATATCTAAAAGCGGTTTTTTATTGGGAGCTTTCTTTGTAGATAAAAGGTTGTAGAGGAATTAAAGACCCATAAAGAGTGGAATGAGAATAGGTACAAGTAAACTCATGATAAAGCCGCTTGCAATGGCTGTCGGGATAATATCCGCCCCATGAAACTTGCCTAACATAGGCAGTGTGAAGTCCATGGCGGTGGCACCTGAATAACCAACAGAAACATGGCTGTTAATGCGACAAAAGACTGGAATGAGGAGTAAGGCTAGAATCTCACGCCCTATATCCAATAAGAATGCAGTGGTTCCTAATACCGGGTTGCCAAGACCTGTGATGAGTATGCCGGATAAGCTGTACCAGCCAAAGCCAGACACGACAGCAAGACCGTGGCTGACTGGTAAATCCAGAGCTAAAGCGCCAATCAATCCGCCTAAAAGGGTGGTCGCTACCGTAGTAAACGCAATAATGAGACCTTGGGTATTTAAGAAAAGTTTGCGTAACCGATAGTTGCCTTGCTGTAACTGGTGGCCGATTAAAAAGAGCAGCAGGTAAAGCAGATAAGTCACTATGGTATCGACATGAGTTAAGCTGTCAGAAGCAAAAATGCCAATGATAAGCCCAATCAATACAAAGGCTAGGGTTTTAATAGCATCAGAAAATACCGCAAAACTGATTTTCACATCCTCAGCTTTTGCTTGAGTATGAAGTGATTTTTCACTTGGGTTAAAGTGCTTGCCTGTATACCAAAGGGCGGTAATTGCCAGAACTGAAATCGCTGCGAAGAAGACTAGAGCTTGGGCACCCGCAATGACCAATTTTTCAGGTAAATTCTCTAACGCTCCAATACTAAAACCTATCATGCCTAAAATAAGGTAAGTCAGCCAAGTAAGGCTTGTTTGGATAAATTTTTCTGAGAAAAAATGAATCTTTAGCCAATAACCCGCTAGTAGAGCTAAAAGTAATGGGCCAAGTGTTACGAGTATTGTCATTTTGCTGTCCGTGTCGCTACTTGCGTAAATTTCTAAAATCGAACTGATCGGCAATTCTCATGTTATTTCAATGGCTTAGCAAGTACTAAATCATATAGTGAAAATCAGGTGGCGCAGATTGAAAAGGATCTGCTGCCATTCCTAAAATAAAGTGATACATTAGGCCCGATTATCTCAATACGCCCCTTTTTAGGGCGTTTCAGGATGACCTTGATAGGCGTAAATTTATAAGGATTAAGTGATGTTAGATCGTTGGCCGGTGTTAAAAGAAGTGCTGCATTTATTAATGCCAATGGTACTAACCTTGACCTTAGAATTGTCTATAAGCATGGTCGACACCCTCATGTTAGGGAACTATAGCCCTTATCATTTGGCCGCCGTAGGGTTGGCCTCTAGTTTGTGGACACCTGTGGGTTGTTTCTTAATGGGCATCACTTTTGGCCTAACCCCATTAGTAACCCGTCATCTTCATGGTCGCCAAATGAAGATGGTTAATATTTACATGTCGCAAACCTTAGGTGTGTGTTTAACCGTTGGTTTATTAGCAGCATTAACTGTGGCTTTCATCTTGCCGTATTTCGCTATCATGATGGCAACCGAAGAAGAAACCCAAAGAGTGAGTGCTCAATATCTACAGATACTTGCGCCCGCGATTCCTGCTCTTGCTTTTACTGTTGGTTATAAGAACTTATTTGAAGCAGCGGGTAGACCTAACTTTCCTTTGATTGCGGCCGCTATTGGTTTGTTAATGAATGCTGGGCTTAACTATCTCTTTATTTTTGGTAACTTTGGCTTCCCTGAAATGGGCGCAGCGGGTGCCGCTTTAGCTTCAACTATCTCAATTTATTTCAGTATTACTTTATTCTTTGTCTACGATAAGTTTTTTAGTCCTAAGACCTTATTTACCAAGATCAAAACGAAATACCTATTCAGGTTTGGCATCTTACTTAATGTTGGTTTACCAGCAGGCCTTGCATTCTCCTTTGAGATTGGCCTTTTCTCGTCAATGACTTGGTTAATCTCTAGCTTTGGGGATTTGGCCATTGGTGCTGGGCAAATTATCATGTCTTATACTTCTTTGCTTTTCACGCCGTTAATGGCGATGAGTGCTGTGACGGCGATAGTGGTAGCTAAATCATTATCAAAAGAGGGCGTGGAAGGAGTGCGTAAACGCATGCGAGTGATTGTTGGCTTAGGGTTAAGCTATGTCTTTATTTGCTTTGTAGTGACTCAAACCTTTAATGAAACTATTCCAACTTTCTTTAGCTCAGATCCTGACATTATTGCTATGGCTGCAGGCTTGTTGATAATTTCCTCGGCTTATCAAGTGGCCGACATGCTACAGACCGTCTTTACCGGTGGGTTGCGTGGCTTTAGGGATACTCGCTTTTCCATGATCGCCTTTGCCATCTCATTATTTGTGCTTTGCCTACCGCTAGGTTATTGGTTAGCACACTTCAGCCCATGGGCGACAGAATTGAATGTAAGAGGGTTTTATATTGGTCTAGGCTCAGGTCTCGCGCTCTTGTCTTTGTTGTTAATACTGAGATTCCGTTTTGTCGTTAACCGTGCATTGAAGCGTAAGATAAAATACGAAGAAGCAGGGGTTGTTGCTTAAGGAGTCTGTGAATAAGCCCACCGCCTCAGCGTGTGGATAAAAGACTCTAGATTTATGGCGAGGGGCGAAACTTAATAGTTATTCTATTAATAAGGCCCTCAACTTAAAGATAGGGCTTTTAGACCACGCCCTTCGGGTCTTTGAAGAATGCCTAAATTACATCAAAGTGACGCTTTGCTTGACGCTTTTTCTGAAAAGACTGAGAAGAGGTTACTTAATCGCAGGTTCCTTAAATAAAATGTATCAGGCTAAACAATAGAATGTTTAGCCTGACTTGTATCTATTTTCTAAAATGCGAGAGAGGCTAAAGAGTAAGCTTAAATGCTTTGGCCTTATCGATAAGCGCATCAATATTCATGTGCTCCTCACAACTATCTGCAAGCCTATCTATTTCTTTGTTTTTATATTCATCGTAATCAAAAGCGGCTGCGGCATCTAACCCCGCCCAATTTAATAAAGCAGCTAATGCCTCTGGGTGATCAAACAGGCCATGTAAGTAGGTGCCAATAATAGCATTGTCATCGGCCAAATAACCTTCGTTTTCACCGGATGCGAAAGTACAGAATGCCTGATGCTCTTGAGTAAAAGAAGCAACACCAGCGTGAATTTCATAACCAGTAATAGTGGCGCTTTCTCCCCAAGCAAGTTTTGCTGTTTGTTGTGTCAGTTGTTTATCTGGAGATAAGTCCGTTTGCATGGGAATCAGGCCAAAACCTTGGCTAGTTGTTGGTGTATGATTCTCCAACGCAAGTGCATCGTTAAGGCAATCTCCTAGCATCTGATAGCCGCCACAAATACCAATCACTTTGCCACCATATCTTAAGTGGTGATTTAGATAAGGCTCAAACCCCTGTTGTTTCAAATAAGCTAAATCTGACTGTACGCTTTTAGAGCCAGGTAAGATAATCAGGTCAGCAGCAGGGAAGGGCTGGTTTTCTTTAACCAGTATGACTTCAACCTCAGGGTGCAAACGTAAAGCGTCCCAATCAGTATGGTTACTGACTCTTGGGTAGATAGGAATGACGACTTTTAATTTAGTTGCTTGTTTTTCAACAGGGGTAGAATCAGCGACAGCATCTTCAGATTCTAGGTGAAAACCTTTGAGGTAAGGTAAGACGCCTAACACAGGCTTGCCTGTATGCTCTTCCAGCCAATCAAGGCCAGATTGCAGTAAACTCACATCACCACGAAAGCGGTTAATCACAAAGCCGATGACTCTGTCTTGTTCGCTTTGGCTGAGTAGGGCGAGCGTACCAACAAGGTGAGCGAAAACGCCGCCTTTATCAATATCGGCGATAATAATGACAGGCGCGTTCACACTTTCTGCAAAGCCCATATTGGCAATGTCTTTGGCTCTTAGGTTGATTTCTGCTGGACTACCTGCGCCTTCAATAATGATGCCGTCATAGGTTTCGCTAAGGCGTTTAAAAGAATCTAGAGCAGCAACTTTAGCCGTCTCTTTGTAGTCATGGTAAGAGCGCGCATTCATATTACCTATGGCTTTACCTTGAATAATGACTTGAGCGCCTATGTCTGTATTTGGTTTAAGCAGAATAGGATTCATATGAATATGAGGTTCTATGCCAGCGGCATAGGCTTGAACTGCCTGAGCACGGCCTATCTCACCGCCTGATGCAGTGACCGCACTATTAAGCGCCATGTTCTGTGGCTTAAATGGCGCAATAGCGAGATTACGGCGTTTAAGTAAACGACATAGGGCCGTGGCAAGAGTGCTTTTACCTGCGTCAGAGGTAGTGCCTTGAATCATTAGGCTAAATGCTGTCATTATCTTTGAATCACTATTCAGGGTAATAAGGTGGTAGAATTCTACCATCTAACGTATGTTCCTGATTGAAAAAATCACCTATTCCCATGACCCTTTTTAAGTATCACACAGGGGTCTATTAAGATTGAAAGATGACAGATACCTTTTTTGCTAGCGCTATTATTCTCTTACTTGCTCTTATCATGGACCGAGTTTTGGGCGAACCAAAACCTTGGCATCCTCTTATTACTTTTGGCCGTTGGGTTGATCAATGCCAAGCTTGGTGTCAATTACCCCTAAGTTGGTCCGTATTCAGTCAAAGGTTATTTGGTGTCTTTGCTTGGCTGTTGGCTGTGGTGCCTTTATTACTGCTTTGGAGTCTGCTTGAGCACCTACTGCCGACATTGATTCTAAATGCTTTAGCGGTTGTCATTGTTTACTTTAGCATTGGCTGGCAAAGCTTAAGGGAGCATGGACTTGCTATTGCCAAGCCTTTGATGAAAGGAGACCTAGTGCAGGCACGTATTGCCGTTTCTTATATTGTTAGTCGAGATACTCAAACACTGAATGAAGAACAAGTAGCCAAAGCAGGCATTGAATCTGTTTTAGAAAATGGCAGTGATGCTGTGTTCGCTCCTATCTTTTGGTTTTTGATTTTAGGAGTGCCGGGGGCAATTTTGTATCGCCTTGCTAACACCCTAGATGCCATGTGGGGCTACAAAACAAGTAAGCTATTACATTTTGGTTGGTGTGCTGCAAGAGTAGATGATGTGCTTAATTATATTCCCTCCAAGCTGGTGGTATTTAGTTATGCTTTGTGTGGTAAATACTCGAATGCCATGCAGGCGGCAAGCGCGCCAGAAGCCAGTTGGAAAAGCCCTAATGCAGGCCCTGTCATGGCGGCGGGCGCTGCTTCTTTAGGCTTGGCTGTTGGTGGTGAGGCTGTTTATTTTGGTAAAACTGAATCTCGCCCTGTTTTAGGAAAAGGACAAGCTCCTCAAGCTAAAGATCTTGCAAGATCTATCGCTCTGGTTGATAAGACCCTCTACCTTTGGTTTTTGTTTGTCGCCTTTATTGCGCTTTTTTAATATCGCTTTCCCCTTATAAGTTTTAATTCGACCTTTGGTCAGTAGTAGATATGAATGATGAACTAGATCTGAGCTTAGAGAAGCCTAAACACGGTGGTAATCTCTTGGCGCTTCGTCGCTCTTTAGGCGACTCTTCACATATTAAAAGCTCTTGGATAGACCTATCCTCTGCGGTAAATCGACACCCTTGGCCTGTGCCTGAGGTGCCTGTTTCTCTTTGGCATGAGTTGCCAGATCTTGATGGTTTGAACCAAGCGGCGGCAAGTTATTATGGTGTGAATAACTTTGTGCCCATTGCTGGTACACAACAGGCGATTGAGGCTTTACCTAGCTTATTATTTGCCGCTAATGCACGTTCAGAAACTCAGGTTCTAGTGCCAGAGGTAGGCTATCAAGAGCATGGCTTTGCTTGGACTAAATGGCAGTACGCAGTAGATACCTACAATAATACTCAGGATCTCGCTGTAAAAAGTTGGCAAGTATTAGTCTTGATTCAACCTAATAACCCAAGTGCCAATAAATTAACCTTAGCTGAATTACTAAGCTTGATTGAAACAGCACAAGTGCGTGAATCCTATATCATTATTGATGAAGCTTTTATTGATGGTGTGGTCGGTGCGAGTTTGCTTTCGTACTATCAAGATAAAGCATGGCCAGCTTGCTTGATTGTTTTGCGTTCAGTGGGCAAGTTTTTTGGTTTGCCAGGAGCCAGAGTAGGTTTTTGTTTTGCTAGCCAGTCAATTTTAAAAGGGTTGGCTTCCGTCACTGGTCCTTGGCCTATTGCGACACCTGCTGCCTGGTTACTAAGCCAAGCTTTCAGAGATGTTGCTTGGCAAATACAAGCTAGTAGAGATTTAGCGAGTCGTAGCAAACGCTTTGAACAAGAGGTTAAGCCTTTAATAAATGAGTTCTTTAGCTCTCTATCTTTGCCCGTTCGCTGGCAGCAAAGTGAGCTTTTTTATACCTTGTTTAGTGATGAAGCAGAGGTCTTGTTTGAGTGGCTACAAGCTTTGTCCATACATGTGCGTTTGGGCGATGCTTGGATAAGGTTTGCCTTACCAGCTGATGCTGAGTTCGATTTAATTAACAAGCGTGTTCAGCAAGCTTTATTAAATGGACAAGCTCAAAGTGCCAGCCAAGTGGAGGAAGTAGAGTGAAGTATTTAGTCATTGGTGGTGTGCGCAGTGGCAAGAGCGCTCATGGACAAATCTTAGCGCAAAATTTAGCGGATGCTGAAGCTAGAGAAGTGGTTTATCTAGCAACGGCTCAAGCGCTAGACAAGGGGATGCAGGAGCGCATTGAAAAACACCAAAATAGCCGACCTGAGCACTGGTTGCTGGTGGAGGAAGGTTTTGATCTTGCTTCCGTGTTACTTGCTCCAGAAAACCAAAATAAGGTGATTTTAATTGAATGCATGACACTTTGGCTAACCAACTTGATTTGCCTAGAAGATGATATTGCTTTTGATAAGCATAAGTCCGCGTTTTTAGAGGCGATTCATACTAGCAAGGCGAAACTTGTTTGTATTACAAGTGAAGTAGGTGCTGGCATTATGCCTATGAATTCCATGGCGCGACGCTTTGGTGATGAAGCCGGCTTATTAAATCAAGAGTTAGCTCGCCTAAGTGAACAGGTAGAACTTGTCTGCGCTGGCTTGCCGTTAAAGCTCAAATGAGGCTTTAAAAGAATACAAATTAACCAGCCAATTGGGTAGAATGCGCTCTTCATTTTATGAGGTGAAATGAAAACTTATTTCCCTTAATTGACAACCTAGATTG
Organism: Marinomonas sp. S3726; assembly: GCF_000967665.1. NCBI lineage: Bacteria > Pseudomonadati > Pseudomonadota > Gammaproteobacteria > Oceanospirillales > Oceanospirillaceae > Marinomonas > Marinomonas sp. S3726. The sequence goes on from NZ_JXYC01000004.1 coordinate 548,306, forward strand.
GTAGGAGCTAAGCATGAACCCGTATTCAAAAGATTACCCAGTGTCTTGGGATGAACTACACCGTAATGCTAGAGCATTGGCTTGGCGCTTATTAGAGCAAGGACCTTGGAAAGGCATTATTGCCATTACCCGAGGAGGTTTAGTGCCTGCTGCAATTATTTGTCGTGAACTGGATGTACGTCTAATCGATACTCTTTGTATCGCAAGTTATGACTCTTCTGGTAAGGAAGCTAACGAACAAGGTGAGCTGACAATCTTGAAAGGGGTTGAAGGTGATGGTGAAGGCATGCTGCTAATTGACGACCTAGTGGATACGGGTCGTACTGCACAAGTGGTGAGAGAGATGCTACCAAAAGCACACTTTGCCACTATTTTTGCTAAACCTGCTGGTAAACCACTGGTTGATACCTTTGTGACCGAAGTGAGCCAAGATACTTGGATTCGCTTTCCTTGGGATATGGAATACACCTTTTCAACACCTCTTGCGGATAGAAACGCGTAATATTCTGCATATTTAAACTTTCTTAGAGCCTCCTTTAGTTTCTTGTATTTTCTGATCTCGTAACTGAGTGTAAACAAAAGAGACTAAATGAGGCATCTTTCAGCTAGACTTCTACTCACCAAGACGATTAAACTGCTATTAGGTTTAAATTCTAATGGTCTTACCCTTTTTCTTTGACATTTTTTAACCTTCTTTTTTCTTCTACAAAAGGATTGATTATGTTACGTACAATCGTAAAGCTTGTGGTGTTGAGTAGTGTGTTATTAACCCTACCCATGCCTTCTTGGGCCGCTTCGATTGCGAGAGCGCAATTTACTAATGATGTTATTGAGCGTGAACCAATTGATAAGATTGGGCCCACTATCCAAGTTCAATATGGTGGTATTCAGAAGGTTTATTTTTATACAGATTTAAGAGATATGTCTGGTGATCAGGTTGTCCACCGCTGGACATTAGACGGTGATGTTATGGCTGAAATCCCGTTCAATATTGGCGGTGATCGCTGGCGTGTTTGGTCAAGTAAACGTTTATTGCCAGGTTTTGATGGCACTTGGGCGGTTGATATAGTGCAAAATGGCAGTGTGATTGAATCCCATTCATTTGAGTATATCGATTAGTTAACTTATTGTGTTGTTTCTCTATCAAGTAAGAGTTTAATAAGGCTCTATTAAAGGAATTTCATGCCTCATATACGTGTTAGAGGAATGGCATTTGAGGATCTTGAGTATATATCTGAGCCTCTTATTAAAGCCATTTCTCATTATCTTAATATACCCGCTTTACACTTCACTTTAGAGTATCAAGCTATCACCTATTTAGCTGCTGGTGGCGCGAGTACCGCTTACCCATTTTTTGATGTTTCATGGTTCGAACGAACTCAAGAGCAGAAAGAAGAGGTAGCTCGTATTATTACCGAATTAGTGACACCTAATATTGCCCCAGATACCGATATTTGTGTGCTGTTTCATACGATGCAATCGGATGATTACTTCTACAAAAAAGGCACAACTTCTTAGAAATTGTGCCTTTTCTGATGAGAGGAAAAACGAGATTAAGCTTTTTGGAAGTCGTAAACAGATCCAAGTTGCATGATCTGAGTGAGCTCATCTAAAGCGGTACGTGTTTCGATTAATAGTTGAGGATCAGCAAGATCCTCTTCTAATAAACTGTCACGATAATGACTATCTACCCAAGTATTCAAACGATTAAATAGATCGTCATTCATCAAGCAAGACTGATTAACCGCCGCTCTTTCAGCTTCGTTTAGAACGACACGCAGACGCAAACATGCAGGACCACCACCATTACTCATACTTTGTTTAAGGTCGTAAACTTGCACTTCGTTAATTGGGCTAGGGCCTGCTTTTAACGCTTCAAGGTAAGCCCAAACATTGGCATTGTTCTGACATTCACCTGGTACGATAATAATCATATCGTCAGTACCACGGCTAATTAACTGGCTATTAAATAGGTAAGATTTAACACAGTCTTCAACACTGACTTCACTGCTTTTTACTTCAACAAAGTGTAGTTTGCCTGCTTTACCTGCCCACGCAGCTTCTAAATCTTGACGCATTTGCGCGCTCGAAAGGAAGGCTTCTTCATGGTAGAAGTGTACGTTACGGTTACCCACAGCAATCACGTCATTGTGAAATACACCCGCATCGATGACAGCAGGGTTTTGCTGCGCATAAACAGTATTTGTCGTATTTAAACCGTGGCGACGTACCACAGCTTGAGACGCTTCAAGTGTGTGTCTTGCAGGGAAGCGGCTTGGCTTTACTGCTGCAGCATTGAAAGCTTCTTGGCCGTAAACAAAGAACTCAACCCCCTGATTACCATACTCATCACAAAAACGCGTGTGATTAGCTGCACCTTCATCACCAAAGTGATCCATGCTAGGCAAGGCTTTGTGGTGAGCAAAGTGCTTATCGCCAGGGAAAGTTGCCTGCAAAATAGCACCTGTTACAGGGTGCTCAATAGCACGGTGGAACTTGTTCACCAAGTTTGCAGGTGAAAAGTGAATTCTACCATCAGCACTGTCTGCACTGGGTGATACCGTTGCCGCATTGGCTGTCCACATGCAAGAGGCAGAACTGACACCGGCTAATAGATGAGGCGCTTCTTTGGCTGCTTGTGCCAAAATCTGAGCATCAGTACCTGTAAAGCCAAGTGATTTTAGTGTCGGAATATGAGGTCGTTCATGAGGCGCAAGTACACCCTGAACAAAGCCCATATCAGCCAAAGCTTTCATTTTTACCAAGCCCTGTTTAGCCGCCGCTTTTGGGTTAGAGGCTTGAGCCTGATTGTTTAAAGAGGCCACATTACCAAATGATAAACCGCCATAGTTGTGAGTTGGCCCCACTAGACCATCAAAATTTGCTTCAATTGCCGACATGCTAATTACCTTTGCTTAATTCTTTTCTGTGTTTAATAACACTTGTTTGTTATGTCTTATCTGTCAAACCTGCACTGCCCTTAAAGGGCAATGCCTGGTACAAGTTTCTCTGGCACGGTCAGCGCATCTACTTCAATACTTGAAACTGGGTAAGAGCAGTAATCAGCCGCATAATATGCACTTGATCTGTGGTTACCACTGGCACCCGTTCCACCAAATGGCGCAGTACCCGCAGCACCTGTTGTTTGACGGTTCCAGTTGATGATGCCAGCACGAGAGTGCTGTAAGAACCACTCATATTCAGCTTTATCATCAGACAAAATACCGGCAGATAGACCAAATTTAGTGGCATTTGCTAAGCTCATTGCCTGATCCATATCCTCATAACGTACAACAGTTAGTAGCGGGCCGAAGTACTCTTCATCAGGTAGCTCACCTTTAGCGGCAAGCTCAGTGACATCTAAAATACCTGGAGAGATAAAGCCTGTATTCGCTTCGCCACGCTCAGCTTTTAATAGTGTGCTAGCACCAAGGCCAACTAAACGAGCAAAGGCAGTCGCAATATTGTCAGCCGCTTGAACAGAAACCAATGGCCCCATGAAAGGTTGGTCTTCAGCGTCAAAACGATCAATTTTCAAGCCTTTAGTGACTTCAACTAGCTTAGCTAGAATTGCTTCACCGTGCGCATTGTTTGGTACTAGAAGGCGACGTGCACAAGTACAACGTTGGCCTGCAGATAGGAAAGCAGACTGAACGATTTCATGAATGACAGCATCTAGGTCTTGGGTTTTATCAGATACAAGCAGTGGGTTATTACCACCCATTTCTAAGGCTAGGATCTTACCTGGGTGACCTGCATATGCTTTATGTAGAATATGTCCTACTTCTGGGCTACCTGTGAAGAATAGGCCATCAAGCTCATCATGGTTAGCTAGCGCAATACTGGTTTCTTTTTCACCTTGTACTAGGTTAAGTACGCCATCAGGCAGGCCAGCAGATTGCCATAGTTGGATGATCAAATCTGACACCGCTGGTGTTTGCTCACTTGGCTTAAGCACTATGGTATTACCTGCGATGAGAGCAGGTACGATATGACCATTTGGCAGATGCGCAGGGAAGTTATAAGGGCCAAATACAGCAACAACACCGTGTGGTCTATGGCGTAGGTGAGCACTTACATTAGAGCCGCCGATTGCTGGCATAGCCGTTTCTTTTGAGCCAGTACGTTCATGGTAAGACTTCTCAGAAATACCCACTTTACCTATGGTTGTCGCAACTTCTGTTTTTGTTTCCCAAAAAGGCTTACCTGTTTCGCGGCTGATCAATGTCGCCAAAAGGTCGGTGTTCTCTTTTACTTTCTCAGCAAATTTTTTAATGATATCTAAACGGTATTCAAGGCTTGAGTTTGCCCATGCTGGAAACGCTTTACGAGCTGCTTTAAGTGCTGCATCTACTTGTTCTGGACCTGCTGCTTTTGCTTCCCATACTAGGCTGGCATCGGCTGGATCAATCGATTGAAAAGCATTACCTGTACCTGCAACCCATTGGCCATTGATAAAGTGTTCTTGTTTCATAGTCATTATCTTAATCCTTATAAATTGTTATGGTTTAGCAGGAGACAGCTCGACAATACGAACGGCTTCTTTGTTATTAACACATAGATGTTCAGCTTCTTCTTGGCTCAGTGTGAGTGTGCTGCCAGGGGTGCTGTTGCGTTGAATCAAAATACAACGGAAGTCAGCTAACTTAGAGTTAGATACTAGGTAGTAGGTGCCTTCTTTTTCTTGTGCTTCATCTGTAATTGTCGCTAGACATAGACGACTCTCGCGTACAGCACGAATGTTTGGAACATGGGCTTCAACGGTTGGGCCACCATCAAAGATGTCTACATAGTTCTCGTAGCAGAAACCTTCTTGCTGTAGCAAACGTAAAGCAGGCGCTGTTTTATGGTGTACTTGGCCTAGGCAGTCTTGCGCTTCTTGACTTAAGAAAGCGGTGTAAACTGGGTTACTTGGCATCAATTCAGCGATAAATTGTTTGCTACCTAGTGAGGTAAGCTCATCTGCCTTTTTGAAATCAAGAGAGAAAAAGTGACGACCCAAAGACTCCCAAAGTGGTGAGCGGCCTTCGTCATCACTGACACCACGCATTTCGGCGAAAATCTTGTTAGTAAAGCGCTCAGGGAATTGTGCTAAGAACAAGAAGCGTGCTTTAGATAGCAGTTGGCCATTTTTAGAATGACGGTAGCCTTCTTCTAAAAACAAGGTGCAGATTTCACTCAAACCTGTGTAGTCATTGTTTAATACCAAGGTTGGCATTATGTTGTGCACACCAAGTTCACGTGAAGAGTGAACCAATTTACCTAGGTGGTAGCTGTAGAAAGGCTCGTCTAGGCCGACGGTTGCTAACAGTCCACTGGTACCCACGATAGCACCAGTTTCAGTATCTTCTAGAACAAACAAGTAACTCTCGTCTGTTGGACCTTCAATGGTCTCTTTAGCAAATGATTGGTTCGATACTTCGATTTTATTTTTCAGAATCGCTTCATCAGGTACTAGAGAAGTAAAACCAACACCAGTTTTATCTGCAAGCTGGTATAGGGAATCTAGCTCTGTTTTAGCGATTGGGCGTATGACCATCATAAGATTAGGCCTCTATAAATTTAATCATGGGTTAAAAAGGGATTCGGTAAATTTTTTTGTCTAAGGAAACTTTATTAAATCGGTACCCAGTGCACTTCATCTCCTTCCTTCATTTGCAAGGTTTGTTGCACCTTTGAAGAGATAGATAGTGACTCGGTATCTTTTTGGTAATTGGCGTTTGCCAGAGTTACCTTGAATTCTTCTAGTTCACCACTGGCTATTATGTGTAGGGATGAATCATTTTTTATGACATCCGTGTTAAAGCCAGTGGACTGACTGTTACTTATGGTTCTTAAGTCGCTAGCTCTTGCTTCAACACTTGGGCCTGCGTCAAAAATGTCCACATAACCTTTAAAGCTGAATCCTTCTTCTAAAAGTATGTCGCTAGTTTTTTCTGAATCTTCATGTACAACACCTATTACCTGCTGTGCAGCATCTGGCAAGGTAGGGACATAAATTGGGTATCTTGGCATTAGATCAGCGATGAAGTGTTTATTACTCACACCGGATAAATAATCGGCTTTTTGAAAGTCCATGCTAAAGAAGTACTTGCCTAGTGAGTCCCAAAATGGAGAGTAGCCTGCTTGATCACTTTCACCTCTTAGCTCAACAAATAGCTTGGAAGTGAAACGCTCTTGGTGTTGTGCGATGAAAAGCAAACGAGCACGAGATAAAAGCGACATGGTTTCATGCGTTTGGTGCTGCTGGTCAACAATCAATGCGACTAGGCGGCTTGTTCCACTATAGTCGTGGCATAAAAAGAGAGCCGGAATACGATTGTGGATTTGTAATTGCGGTGAGGCATGGACGACTTCGTCAATACGGTAGCTGTAAAATGGGGCATCTGTTCCCACCATGGCATCGATCCCGCAGACACCTACAATTTCATCATTACTGGTGTTTACCAACACAAAGCAGTAGGATTCTTCGCCCGGTTGTACCACCTCTTGTTGCATAGAGCGACGTGAGGACGCTATTTTGTCATTGAGTCTGTCACGATTAGCCGGAAAATTGGTGATTCCAATACCCGCTTGTTGCGCTAATCTTTCTAATGCTGGTAAATCAGCAAAGTCGACTGGACGAACTAGGTACATAAATTTTCCTTATTGTGAAAAACAAGATCAATAGGGTAAAAGGGCAGATTAGTTATTTTATTATTGATGAAATGGCTGAAGTAAAGAAGATGGCTAATTTTGTTTTTGCGACAAAATTTTCTTAAAAAGGGACTTTTTTTGTCTTAAATACATAATTAATTGCTGAAATATAAATTAGAAGAGATTGAAAAGCATGAGTGCAGAGATTAAAGCAGGCATTTATCGTCATTATAAAGGCGCCGAGTATAAAGTGGATAAGGTGGTAAAACACAGTGAGACAGAAGAATCTCTGGTGATTTATCAGGCACTTTATGGTGATTATGGTTGGTGGGCTCGCCCTTTATCCATGTTTGTAGAAAGCGTGGAAGTGGGTGGTGAAGAGATACCACGCTTTCATTGGATTAGAGAGCTAGAAGACGAGAACCAAGATTAGCTTGTTATGAGTGACAAGGATGTCGCTTGTTAATTATTTCCTTCGGCTTTTTTTGAGAAAGTCTCACTCCCAAAATAATGAATATGATACCTAGCCCTTGCAGAACATAAGGGAAAAGCTTATCTAGGCTAGCACTAAATACAATATCTAGTAATACTCCCGTCACCATCTGCCCACTAATGACAAGTAGTGCCGCCTTCATTGCCCCTAGCTGATTTAAAACATAACTATTGAGTGCCACATAAAAAGCACCAATGACACCGCCTAAAAATAAATACCAGGTTTCCTTGTGCCATGCTGGTGCTAGGCTACTCAACTCAGTATCTAGGCAAATAAGAATCAAGCTCAAAAATAGAAAGCCAAAAATATGGTTATAAAATGATGCTTTAAATGGCCCTTTATGTAGGCTTAATTGGCCATTGAGGCTGCGACTTAAACCAATGCAGAGACCATTAGTTAAGGCTAAGAGAATCAATAAACTCATAAAGAATTACCTGCAAAAATGATGAGCATACTGCCGCTTAAAATGAGGAAAATTACTTTTACATCGTGCCAACCAAGCCGCCTTTTTGGGCTATTGAATAGACCAAAACTATCCACTATTAAACTAAATAGAATTTGCCCTAATAAGGCCAAGGATAAAGTGCCAGCAAGGCCTAATTCGGAATTCACAGTAACAGCCGCAAGCATGACTGTCATAGCGCCAGGTAAGCCACCTAAGTAACTGTACCATTTGGCTTTTTTGTCTTTAATTGCGCTTGCATTAAGCTTTTTTTTGCCAATGATTAGCAATATAGAGTATGCACAAAAAGCCCCTAATCCATGGGCAATCCATGATGCCTCAAGGGGAGAGTTGAGTAAGGCAAGCTGTGAATTTAGCTGGATCATGAGCGCTAGGAGGGCACCCGAAAATAAAGCTATCGTAGCGTAAGAGTATGTTTTGTTCACCTGATTACATCCTATGTTTGAATAGGTGAATTGTAAGTGGATTAGTAAGGTAGGATAAGCCAGAAAAGAGACAACTTACTGTTGCCATTTGGGAAACAGTAAGTCGAATTTTATATAAATTGTTAAATGCCCCTCATCATAAATCTAGGGGCTTTTATCCACACGCTGAGGTGGGAGGGTTTATTCGCAGGTTCCCTAGCTAGATATGCTTTATCAGCTTGTTAATCATCCAAGGTGAGTTCTTCATATGGTTGGCAATTTTTTCTCTCAGCCATTTGTGAGACAAATCATTGTTGTTTCTTTCATGCCAACACATTTGCACTGGGTGTTGATTATCGTATGGGTCTAACTTAACTATGTCTTCTGGAAGAGGCATGAGCTTAATATCATCTCCTCTACCTGAGCTTGCCATAAAATCCATCATTAGATTGGCGGTTGCATAACCTGTTACCAAGGTCATACCATTTTTGATGGCTTTCATAGCCGCTAATAAGCTTTCAGTCTCTAAGTTAGGCATGATATCAAAGCCTTGCTGTTGCAGCTTTTGTAGCGTGATAGAAGGGCTCATAGCATGGCGCTGAATATGGTGCGAGGCTAACGGGTAATTAACCAAGTCAGCTGTTTCAAACTTGTCTTTATTAAAGAGAGGGTGTGCTCGGCTAATCAAAATACAACCTTCAATATGGCCAATTAACTTTGAACGCACATTATTTGGCGTACCGTTAATCATTCCTATACCTAAATCAACCGTAGACTGGTTTAGCTCATAAAAGCTTTGTGTTCCCCAATTTGAAATAGATAGCTTTACGTTAGGCGCTTCAGCATAGATTTCAGATAACAAAGGCTCGATAAAGCTTGCTAGAACACTCTCGTGAATATGAAGGCAAAAATGTCTATGTAATTCAGAAAGGTCTAACTTAGGTGGACTAGTTAGAGAAGAGAGAGAATGCAGTATAGGCTCAATCTGTAAATGTAATTCTGATGCTCTAGCGGTCGGGCTTAAACCATAAGCTTGGCGGGAGAAAAGGGCATCATTAAAGACGGAGCGAAGCTTTTGAAGACTTTTACTTAATGCGGGTTGAGTAACACCCAAACGCTCTGCTGCTCTAGATACACTGCCTTCTTCAATAATGGTATGAAAAGCAACAAGCAGTTTTATATCTAGTTGTAATAATTCATCAGTACGCATGGCTTTCTCTTGTATCGCCTTTAACAAGGTGACGTTAGTAAGTGGATATAAGAAGCCCAATAAGCAGTGATTAATGGCTTATTGGGCCGAGTCAGTCAGTATAAAATGACTGTCTTATATAGCGCTTAAATCAGATGATTAAAGCTCTTTCATTGGGCGATATTTCACTCGGAACAAGATGACATAGAAAACAGGGACTGCAATCAGAGTCAAAATAGTGGCAAAGCCTAAACCGAATGAGATAACCACAGCCATACCTTCAAAGAAGGCGTCGGACAGTAGCGGAATCATACCCAAGATAGTTGTGATAGCTGCCATACAAACAGGTCTAACACGACTCACGGCTGAATGGAAAACCGCTTTATAGGTTTCAACGCCTTGGCCTAGTTCCACATTGATCTGGTCGGCCAAGACTATCCCGTTTTTGACTATCATGCCCGAGAGACTCAAGAAGCCTAATAGAGACATGAAGCCAAATGCTGTATTCATCGCCAGTAAGCCTGATGACACACCAATTAAGGCTAGAGGCACGCAGAACCAAATAACCAGCGGCACACGGACCGAGTTAAACAGAAGCACCGTGATGATGAACATGAATAGATAGCCCATAGGTAAAGCGGTAAAGATATTCGCTTGCGCATCGGTACTATTTTCATATTCGCCACCCCACTCTAGGGTATAACCTGGAGGTAGTGGAATTGCTTCTATTGGGGCACGGACACGGCCAAATACAGCCATGGCAGTTTCGCCACCTAATATCTTGTTATCAGACATAACGGTAATGGTACGTTTACGGTCATGACGCTTAATGATCGGATCTTCCCAAATTACATCGAAGCCTTTCACCAAGCTCGTTAGCGTGATGTAAGCGCCAGTAGCTGGGCTATAGATTTGTAGATCACGGATCTGATCAATTGAGCGACGCTCATTCTCAGGCGCTTTTTGTACGATAGGCAAGATATCTGCACCATCGCGATAAAGCCCAATACGAGAACCGTTAAAGTTAGCTAGTAACACCTGATCTAGATCGGCTTTACTAATACCAAGGCGACGGGCTTGTTCTTCATCAAACTGAGGTCTTAGTACTTTAGTACGTTGACGCCAGTCATCCTTGATATTTTCAAGGCCACCATCAGCACGGTAGATTTCTTTAATTTGCTCACTGATGCTACGTAGCACTTTTGGATCAGGGCCTGTGATACGAGCTTCAATTTTCGAACCAGAGCCAGGTCCGAGTTCAAGGCGTTGTAGCTTAGCTTCAACATCAGGGAACTCATCTTTCATTATGTAATAAGTACGTTCAATTAAGTCAGGAATGACTTCAGCATTGTCTGTACGAATAATGAATTGTGCGTAACTAGAATTAGACTGCTCTTGGTTATATGTCAGGATAAAGCGTGGCACACCTTGGCCTGTAGTCGAAGTAATAGTGCTAACACCATCTTCTTTTAATAGGCGCTGTTCTATGCTTTTTGTTAGCTCATAGCTGGCATCAATATGAGTACCAGAAGGGCCCTCAACATCTAGATAGAACATAGCTGTTGTAGAAGGTGGGAAGAAAGATTGCTTCACGAATTGGAAGGCCCAACCTGCAGTCATTAAGCTTGCAATTAAAAGCAGAACCGTTAACCAGCGATAGTGCAGTGCTTTATCTAACAACCACTTATAAGCGACAAAGAAAGCACCCTTGTATGGATCTTCGCCTTCCGCTTCACCTTCTTTGATTTCTTCTTTAAAGAATAAGTCGCAGAAGAATGGGGTTAGCGTAACGGCAGTCACCCAGCTTAAGAAAAGCGAAATGAGGAGTACATAGAAAAGAGAGCCAACAAACTCACCAACAGAGTCTGGCGACAGACCAATTGGTGCGAACGCTGTAATCGCAATAATGGTTGCGCCTAACAGGGGCCATTTAGTTTGGTTTACAACAGACGAAGCCGCTTCTAGTTTAGACATGCCACGTTTAAGGCCTATCAAGACTCCTTCGGTCACCACTATGGCGTTATCCACCAGCATACCTAAGGCAATAATCAAACCACCAAGCGAGATACGTTGTAGGTTAATGGAGAAGTACTCCATTATGATAAAAGTACCTAAAATGGTTAATAACAAGATTAAACCAATCAAGATGCCTGACTTAATGCCCATAAAGACAAGCAGTACTAAGACAACGATACCTACAGCTTCTGCTAGGTTAAGTAGGAAGTTACTAACAGAGCGTTCTACTTCTTTCGATTGGAAATAAACCGTATCTAGGTTAATACCAATAGGCTGTTGGTATTTCAGTTCATCGATACGTGCTTCGATAGATTTACCCGCTTCAACTACGTTTACCCCAGAGGCAAATGAAATGCCTAACAATAATGAGGTATGGCCGTTGAAGTTAATTGGGTTAGTTTGTGGGTCTACATATTCACGTTTAATGGTGGCAATGTCGCTTAGACGAATCATTTCACCAGAAGTAGGGGTTCCAACGATTAGGTTCTCAAGCTCAGAAATGTCTTGGAATTCACCTGTCGGGCTAATACGAATATATTCGTCACCCACACGCACAGAGCCTGCGTTAGATACAGTATTTTGTGTGCTTAATAGGTTTGCTAGGCTAGAAGGGTCGATACCCATAGTTGCTAAGCGAGTACGTGAAATCTCAATTGTGATCTGTTCACTCTGCTCACCAGCAACCTGAACTTTACTCACACCATCGACAAGTACAAGCTCTCGTTTGAGATAATCTATGTAGGTTTCAAGATCCTTGTAAGGATAGCCTTCACCATTAACCGCCAGCATAACCCCGTATACATCACCAAAGTCATCTACGACAACGGGTGTGGTTACACCTGTCGGGAAGTTGCCTTCAATATCGGAAACGGTTTTACGCACTTCATCCCAAATCTGCTTTAGCTCTTGCTTACGATAGGTTTCTTTGATCGTAAGCGTGACTTGTGAGTAGCCAGATTTAGTGGTGGATTTAATCTCATCCACATAGGCTAAATTTTGCAGTGCTATCTCAATAGGATAGGTGACTTCTTCTTCAACCTGTTCTGGTGATGCACCCGGATAGTGGGTAATGATAAGTGCATCTTTGATAGTGAATTCAGGATCTTCTAGCTGACCTAAACCTGTGAAGGCAATCACACCCCCAACAAGCAAGATCAGGGTCAGCATCCAGCTGGTGACCTTACGTTCGATAAAATAAGCTGCGATATTCACTTATAGACCTCGCTCTCTAACCCAAGGACGAACCTTAGTTTCACTGGTCAGGCTGTGAACACCTGCTGCAATAACTTGCTCACCTTCTTCAAGGCCAGACATTATGACAATCTGATCGCCCTGTAGAGAGCCGACTTCTACTTTACGCATTACCGCTCTTTGGTTGGCATCATCATAAACCCATACTTTCTGTTCAGGTTGGCCACCTGCCGCCGTGGTTTCGAAAATTGCTTCAACCGGTAATAAAATATTACGAGTTTGGTTAATCAGCAGGCCTAGGTCGATCACGACATCAGCTGTCATACCTGGTAATAATCTCGCGGAGTCATCTGCTTCACGCTCAATACCCATGGTGATTTCATAGGTCTTGGTTTCGTCATCTGGTGTAGTGTTGTATTCCTTGTAATGAGCTTTATAAACCTTGTCGTTCAACACATTGATGATGACATCAGGTTTGTAGTTAACCGCACTTTCTTGAATATTTGCGATTAAGCTTTCAGGAATAAAGAACTCAAGATCAATTGTCTTGTTGTCCTGAATATGGATCAGACTTTGAGTGGCACTGATATATTGGAAGTTTTCCGTTTCAACATCGGCAATCACGCCATCAAAAGGAGCGTATAAGCGAGTATATGCCAAGTTGTTTTTCGCTCTTTGCAAAGCGTTCTCTGCTTGATCTAGGCTAGCACGACTTGCTTCATAGCTGGCACGGCTGCTCACTCTCTTCTCATAAGTTGCCTTGTTACGATCAAACTCGGATTTTGCAAAACGGTGATCCGCTTTAGCAAGCTCAAGGTCTAGCTCGAAATCTGTTGGGTCAAGCGCTGCGAGTAGCTGGCCTTTCTTAACTTCTTGGCCTGAAGTGACGGCTAATTCATTTAGCTGACCACCAACACGAAAGGCTAGATCTGCCTCATTACTTGCTTTTAATTCAGCTGGGAAGCTACGAATGTTTTCAGCTAGGTTCGAGGTTACCGTAACCAATTTAACTGGGCGTACAACCGCTTCAGCTACTTGGTTGGTTTCTTGTTCTGGGGAGCAGGCACTTATCAATAAGCTTGTGGCTAGGATTGCGCCAGTGCTAAATAATTTAAGAGAAGAAGAGGTCATTCAGTACTCCAATGTACTTGTTAAAGTGAACTAAGTTCAACTGTCAAAGTCTAAGTTGGCGAAATTTTATAACCAGATATTCCATATTAGAATATATGAAAGCATATGAATGATAGTCTTAAAATTCATATCTCTCAAAGGATTGATAAAAAATACCATATATCTTTGCTGTTAATATTCGACTGACAAAGATCAAACTATTTATTGGAGTACTTTTAACTTATTGATTTTTAATTTAATTTGTTGGTTATTTCAAGTTTTAATTCTGACAAATATGTCTCTAAAACGAGGTTGCTTGATGCCCCTTTTCGAGTAATTGCAGAGAATCCAGTATCAAAGTTGAATTGTGAATCTAATAAGGAGCGCATTTTTCCGTCTTTAACCCAGACATCAGCCACATGATCTGGGAGATAACCTATGTAATTTCCTGTGAGGATTAAAAAGGCGATACCTTCCCTGTCAGTGGCGGTTGCTGTTGCATTGAGTTGCTGTAATTTTGCTTTAATTTCAGGGGTTTGCGCATATGCAGGCACGACAGCATCGAGTTTGAAAATATCTTCTTTGGTGATCTCCTTGTCTTCTAGGGCAAACAAAGGGTGGCTGTTGCTACAGTATAATTGAGAGTTTTCCCTGTATAAGGGCAGATATTCCAAACCGGCTAATAATCTAAGGTCTGGCACCATGCCTATATGCAAACTACCGTCTAAAACGCCTTTTTCTATGTCATTTGGCGGTATCATGCTGATATTAATGGTTATATCTGGTCCTTTTTGTTTCAAATTACTGACCGAATTGGTGATAACCATACGTGGCATTGTGACTAGGTTGTCGGTAATTCCTATGTTGAGATCCCCTTTTAGCTTTTCATGTAGGCCATTTATCTGGGTTCTAAAGTCTTCAATAGAGGAGAGGAGCTGTAAGGTGTATTGATAAACCTTGCTGCCTTCTTCGGTTAGGGAAAAGCCAGAGCGCCCTCTTTGACATAAACGAAAGCCTAAGCGAGTTTCTAAATCTGCCATAGAAATACTAATCGCAGCTCGGCTTATATTGAGTTCGACTTCTGCAGCCGAAAAACCGCCGGATTCCACTACGGTTTTATAAATCCTCAATAAGCGTAAATCTGCATCACTGACTTGCCCTTTAAACTGTTTCACCTTGCCTCCCCTTATTCTTGTTTTATGGATTAAACCCTAATGGAGCTGAGTCAAGGCTGGCCTAACTTGTCCCTGCATTTGGTCCAATAAAATGGTTAGCAAATGCTTAACTAAGGTTTAATAGATGAGAATTTATTTAATTTATTGTGACAGGCAAAGTCTGTCAATAAGATTTCTAATTCGGTCGTAACCAATGCACAAAAGCAGTATTTACGACACTTCATATATAGGGGAAGCAAATGAGCTTGGTCGGACATTTAATTAATGGCAAGTCACGTGATGATGCGAAACGCACTCAAGATGTATATAACCCAGCTTCTGGAGAAGTTAGCAAGCAGGTTGCGCTAGCAAGTAAAGAAACCGTTGAAGAAGCGATTGCCGCAGCGAAAGCAGCTTATCCAGAATGGCGTAATACCCCTGCCATCAAACGTGCCAGAGTCATGTTTAAGTTTAAACAATTGCTAGAAGATAATGCAGACACTATCTGCGCCTTGATCGGTGAAGAGCATGGCAAGATCTCCCATGATGCAGCAGGTGAGTTGCAACGTGGTATCGAGAATGTTGAATACGCCTGTGGCGCACCTGAGTTACTAAAAGGCGAACACAGTAAGAATGTTGGTCCTAATATCGATTCTTGGAGTGAATTCCAGCCGTTAGGTGTTGTTGCCGGTATTACGCCTTTTAACTTCCCTGTGATGGTGCCTTTATGGATGTTCCCTATGGCACTTGTTTGCGGTAATACCTTTGTACTTAAACCATCCGAAAGAGACCCAAGCGCTACCTTGTATATTGGTCAACTATTGCAAGAAGCTGGCTTACCTGATGGCGTATTTAATGTGGTTAACGGTGATAAAGAAGCGGTTGATACCTTACTTGAACACAAAGACGTAAAAGCGGTGAGCTTTGTTGGTTCTACCCCAATTGCTGAATACATTTATACCCAAGCCAATGCACATGGTAAGCGTTGCCAAGCGCTAGGCGGTGCGAAAAACCACGCTATCGTGATGCCAGATGCAGACATGGATAATGTGGTTAGCCAATTATTAGGCGCGGCTTTTGGTTCTTCTGGCGAACGTTGCATGGCTTTATCTGTTGCGGTTGCTGTCGGCGACCAAGCGGCAGATGCTTTAGTCACTAAGATGCAAGACGCCATGAAAAACTTAAAAGTCGGTGCAGCAACGGATGCCAGTAATGATTTTGGCCCTGTAATCACTAAAGCACATCAAGAGAAGGTGTGCGGTTATATCTCTAGCGCTGAAGAGCAAGGTGCTAAAGTGGTTGTCGATGGACGTAATGTGGCAGTTGAAGGCTATGACCAAGGTTTCTTTGTCGGTGGCACCCTAATTGATAATGTCACCACTGAAATGCAGAGCTATCAAGAAGAAATCTTCGGCCCAGTGCTTCAAGTGGTGCGTGTGAATAGCATGCAAGAAGCCATGGACATGATAGACGATCATGAATACGGCAATGGTACTTGTATCTTTACCCGTGATGGCGAAGCGGCGCGTTATTTCTCAGATAACATCGAAGTGGGCATGGTAGGTATCAATGTGCCGCTACCTGTGCCAGTGGCTTACCATAGTTTTGGCGGTTGGAAGCGTTCTTTGTTTGGCGATCTACACGCTTATGGTCCTGATGCGGTGCGTTTTTATACTAAGCGTAAGACCATTACTCAGCGTTGGCCTTCGGCTGGTGTGCGTGAAGGTGCGCATTTCTCTTTCCCTTCTTAGAATTGGCTTAATAGTGAGTCACGAAAGCCCCCAGGTCGTGATTCACAATGAGATAATGCTTAGTCAATCCTTAAGAAAAACGAGAAAAGTGAGACTTAGTTCGTGATATCAACTCAAACCATGACACTCTTTAATGAGTGCATGGTTTTTTTTGTGCCTAAGATATTAAGCTGTAAAATGCTGTTCATCCGCAAACTAGCCTAATAAACATGCAATTATTATGGAGCTTAGGGGTTATTCTTATGTATGTTAATGACATGGCTCTTTTATTAGGCTTTACTTTAGCGCGACACTAGAATGAATCTAGTATCCAATATCTTAGTTAAGACACCTTTAAAAGTTGTGAAAAGGATTAAGTGAATGAATTATCGTCGATTTGTTGTTGGTTTTAAGCAAATCAGTCTCTTGCTAGCCATGCTTGTATTAGCGGGTTGTGCTGGTATGGATGGACCAACCCAAAAGGCAGGGATAGCTAATCGAGATAATACGCAACTTGAAATTTATATTGAAAAGGATGTGGCATTTATATCTGGTGTATTGGGCTCTGATTTACCAGAGCAGCTGAGCAACATGGTGCGCCAAAGTCCTAATATTCAAACGTTAGTCTTGGTAGATATTCCAGGCTCTATCGACCAAGAAGCAACTATGCAGGCTGCTCGACTTATTCGCCGCTTAGGCCTAAACACCATGATTGCAAGGACAGGCTATGTACTCTCTGGTGGTGTTGATCTGTTTTTAGGTGGAGTAAAACGTAATATTGGCCCGGGTGCAGGTGTTGGTGTGCATTCATGGTATGACCAACTAGGAATAGAGCCAGAAGAGCTGAATCTTGCCGACCCTATCCATGCGACGTATGTGAACTTTTACCTAGAAATGGGTGTGCCTGAACGCTTTTATTGGTTTTCTTTAGATGCTGCCCCTGCTGAGCGTATATACTTTATGTCACCAGAAGAAATTTATGATTTCCAGTTAGCTACAGATTAGCGCAGCGCATTTCACGGCTTAATGATCGTCTGATAAATTAAAATAATAGGAGACGAAAATGGAACAGATAGAATTGTTTCATGTGCAAAGTCCCTGTCGAGGCATTTGCCAATCAAGCAATAAAGGCTTTTGCAAAGGTTGCCTGCGAAGCCGAGAAGAACGTTTTCATTGGCATGAAATGCCAGATGAAGATAAGCGCAAAGTGCTGACCTTGTGTAAGAACAGGTGGCAAAGGCTACTCAAAGCAAAGCAAGAAAGGCTGGCGGCAGAATCTCAGGCCAGTTTACCTTATGGCATGCTAGCGGATGATGGCCCAGAAGCTGAGCCATCGGGAGATCTTTTTGGGTTTGTCGCTAAAGACGCCGCTAAAGAAGCAACTGAAAAAGTCGCTAGAAAAGTCACTGAAAAAGAGTAACGCTATTTCTTAGCGCTCGAAAATGGCATCTAGTGCTTCTGAAAGCCTATCAACGCCTATTACTTCCATTCCCTCAATTTTCTTCTTCGGACAATTCCCTTTAGGCACAACCGCTTTAATAAAGCCGTGTTTAGCCGCTTCGATAATACGCTCCTGACCTGAAGGCACTGGGCGAATTTCTCCAGATAAACCCACTTCACCTAATACTACAAGATTGTCAGGTAAGGCTTGGTCTCTAAAGCTAGAAACAACTGCAGCAATAGCGGCAAGGTCACCACTGGTTTCCATGACTTTAACGCCACCTACCACGTTTAAATAGACGTCTTGGTCTGAGGTTAATAGGCCACCATGCTTGTGTAAAACAGCAAGTAGCATGGCTAATCGGTTGTGATCAAAGCCAACTGTGACGCGTTTTGGGTTACTAAAGGCGGAATCATCAACCAAGGCTTGCAGCTCAACCAAAAGAGGGCGAGTCCCCTCCCAAACCACCATTACCAAGCTACCTGCCGCTGGCTGTTTAGAACGGTTCAAGAAAATAGAGCTTGGGTTTTTTACTTCTCTAAGGCCATTTTCTAACATGGCAAACACACCTAACTCGTTTACCGCGCCAAAACGGTTTTTCATGCCGCGCAAGGTTCTAAAACGAGAGTCTTCAGAACCTTCTAATAAGACAGAACAATCCACCATATGCTCAAGTACTTTCGGGCCTGCCAAGGTGCCGTCTTTGGTGACGTGGCCTACTAACAAAACCGCTGTTTGAGTTTGTTTAGCGAATCGAGTTAATACGGCCGCGCTTTCTCTTACTTGAGAGACACTACCGGGCGCTGACTCCACCCCATCAAGGTGCATCACCTGAATCGAGTCGATAACGATTATTTTAGGTAACATCTGCTGTGCCACCTGCATAATGGATTCAACATTGGTTTCAGATAGCATTTTCAGGTTTTGGGTTGGCAGTCCGAGACGTTTAGCACGCATGGCAACCTGCTGTAGAGATTCCTCACCTGTTACATAAAGAGCAGCTTGCTGTTGTGCTAGATAACACATGGTTTGCAATAACAGGGTACTTTTACCAGCACCTGGGTGACCACCGATTAGCACCACACCACCTGGCACTAAACCGCCACCTAGTACACGGTCAAATTCACTGGCACCAGAGCTGAATCTAGGCACATCACTTAAGTCGATATCTGCAAGGTCTTGAATCCCTGTCGTCGCACCAGCATAACCACTGAGTTTGGCATCCTGTGTGGCGGCGACACGAGCTGACGTCTTAGAAGAGGTTAGCTTGATTTCAGATAAGGAGTTCCACGCTTTACAGGCTTGGCATTGGCCCTGCCATTTAGCGTAATCAGTGCCGCACTCAGTGCAAACAAAGGCAGTTTTGGCTTTAGCCATCTTGGTTCTCCATAAAATTCGCGGGCGGACACAGGATATCTAGTTGTCCTCTTGAAAGGCTATTTTAGGGAAAAGAATTTGATAAGCAATTAACTGTATAAAAAAACAGTAATTTAATTAAAAATAAGAAGAGGTTGTCTGTAGTTGGATTCAACCTCTGTTAATGAATTTTAAACTGCCAAATACTGTTTGATTAAGTCGTCACTGAGCTCAGACATCTTATCGCTACACACAATGCGACCTTTCTCCATGAGTCTAAATTCTTGGCCCACGCGGCGGGCAAATCCCAGTTTTTGTTCTACTAGGATAACCGTCAAGCCTTCTTCTTTATTGAGTTTTAAAATCACATCACCGATTTGTTGCACAATATTTGGCTGAATCCCTTCGTTAGGTTCATCCAGAATCAGTACTTTTGGATCCAAAACTAAGGCTCTGCCTATAGCGAGCTGTTGTTGCTGGCCACCGGATAAATCACCACCACGCCTGTGTAGCATGTCCTTTAAAACGGGGAAGAGTTCGAAGATCTTTTCAGGAATCTGCTTAAGTTTATCTTTTCTTACTGGCAAGCCAATTTTGAGATTCTCCTCCACTGTTAACATGGGGAAAATGTCGCGACCTTGGGGCACATAACCTATACCTGAAAAGGCTCTTTTTTCAGCGCTTTTGGTATGTAATGCCTCAGGTTTATCTTGCTCCCCTAATAAAATTTCACCAGAACTAATCGGCAATAATCCCATTAAGGCTTTAAGCAAGGTGGTTTTACCTACGCCATTTCGTCCCATGATACAGGTGATACTACCCGCTTTAATCTCTAGGTTGAGGTCCCACAAAATCTGGCTTGAAGCATAATGTTGATTGATATTTTGCATTGATATCATGCTTTTTCTTCCTTGTTGTTAATTAAGCTGACTTTGCTGATGTTAGGGGCAGAGATGCTTTTCTTTGTGGCTGGTGGCGCGGGTGTGGCAGCTTCTTCACCTAGGTAGACTTCAATGACTTCTGGGTTAGACTGCACTTCTTGCATGCTGCCTTCTGCCAAGACGCTGCCTTGGTGTAATACGGTCACTTTATTGGCAATGCTGCGCACAAATTCCATATCATGCTCCACCACTATGACGGTTCGCTCGCCTGCTAATGAGGTGAGTAGTTCAGCGGTACGTTCGGTTTCCTGTGGTGTCATACCTGCTACAGGTTCATCTACCAGCAAGAGCCTAGGCTCTGAGACAAGTAACATACCTATCTCTAACCATTGTTTTTGCCCGTGAGAGAGTGCGCCTGCTAGCTGATAAGCTTGCTTAGACAAACCGATAATACTTAGTACATGTTGTATTTTATCTAGCTGTAACGGCGTGAGTTTGGCCCAGAGAGTGGGTAACACAGACTTATTGGCTTTAAGTGAAAGCTCTAAGTTATCAAACACACTTTGTTGTTCAAACACGGTAGGTTTTTGAAATTTACGACCTATACCTAGATTGGCAATACTGGCTTCATCTTGTTTGAGCAGATCAATGTTTTGGCCAAAGAAAACTTGCCCAGAATCACATTGCGTTTTGCCTGTAATGACATCCATCAAGGTGCTTTTACCTGCGCCATTAGCGCCAATTAAGCAACGTAACTCCCCTTTATTAATATAAAGGTTAAGTTCGTTTAAGGCTTTAAAACCATCAAAGCTTAGATTTAACCCTTCGATGTAAAGGAGGATGTCCTTATCAATATTGACCTTAGATTCATCAGGTAAGAGAAAAGGCCAGACCTGATCTCGACGTAAGCCTGAGCGAATAGCCTGAAAAGGGGCGTTCAACTTGGCTTCAAAGCGTTTTAAATCGCTAAACTGGTTGGCGTTGTTTTGGCTCATGATGACACTCCTGTCTTCATTTCATCCTTTGCTTCTGGTACTGGTTTGTTGATTTTTGCTTGGATTGTCTCCCACAGTCCCATGAGTCCTTTTGGCAAATAAAGCGTGACTAGAACAAACAAGCCACCTAATGCGAATAACCAAGCTTCAGGGAAAAGGGCAGTAAAACGGGTTTTGGCATAGTTGATAATAAGGGCACCAATAATCGCGCCAATCAAGGTGCCACGACCGCCGACAGCCACCCAAATCACTATTTCGATCGAGTTAATCGGCGAGAATTCCCCAGGGTTGATAATGCCAACCTGTGGCACATAAAGCGCTCCAGCTATGCCTGCAATAATGGCAGAATAAACGAATAACCAAACTTTATAGCGTTCAGTTCGATAGCCAATAAAACGTGCTCGGCTGTCTCCATCACGTATCGCTAGAATGACTTTGCCCATACGTGAGTTCATTAAGTATTGGCTAATGATGAAAATAACGGCTAACAAAAAGGCCGTAATAGCAAAGAGAGATACTCGGGTTGAATCTGCTTGTAAATCAAAGCCTAAAATCTCTTTAAAATCTGTCAGACCATTGTTCCCACCAAAGCCCATTTCATTTCTAAAGAATGCCAGTAACAAAGCATAAGTCAGGGCTTGGGTCATAATGGATAAATACACGCCTGTCACACGGGAGCGAAATGCCAACCAACCAAAGATGAAGGCTAATAATCCAGGAATGACAACGGCCATTAAGATGGCAAACCAAAACTGATCCATGCCTTGCCAAAACCAAGGTAAGGTTTTCCAATCAAGAAAGACCATAAAGTCAGGTAAGACAGGGTCACCATAGACACCTCGATCACCTATTTGGCGCATCAAGTACATCCCCATGGCATAGCCTCCAAGCGCAAAAAAGGCTCCATGACCTAGACTTAAAATACCGCAATACCCCCAGATAATATCCACTGCTAAGGCCAGCATGGCATAACATAAATACTTACCTAACAAGGTTATAGTGTAAGTACTCACATACAAAGCAGAGCTTTCTGGTAAGAGTAAGTTAGCGCCACAGGCTAACAAGGTGCTGATTACGAGAATAGCGACAAAAGGCAGTGTTTTTTGCCCTGGCTGTTGGCGTGAATCAAGCTTGTTTTTACCTTGTCCAAATAAGGTATTTATAAATGTCATTCTGCTGCCCTCCCTTTTTGAGGAAAGAGACCTTTAGGGCGCTTCTGAATAAAGAGGATGATAAAGACCAAGACAATAATGGCGGCTAAAACAGCACCTGTCACAGGCTCTAAGAACTTGGTCGCGATGCCTAAGGAGAAGGCCGCTACTAAGGTGCCAAATAAGTTACCGACTCCACCAAAGACCACCACCATAAAGGAGTCGATAATATAGGCTTGGCCTAAATTTGGGCCTACGTTGGTCAGTTGAGATAGGGCGACTCCGGCAATGCCAGCAATGCCTGAGCCTAAGCCAAAGGTCATGGCATCTACCCAGCCCGTTTTGACGCCCATGGCTTTTGCCATATTACGGTTTTGAGAAACCGCTCTCACATTCAAACCTAAGGAGGTTTTGCGTAGTAGAGTGAGTAGGGCAAAGAAGACAATTAAGGCAAACGCGAGTATGTATAAGCGGTTGAGAGTGAGCGAAAGAATCGGGTTGATTTCTAATGAGCCAGTCATCCAGCTGGGACTAAAAACTTGTCTATTAAGCGGACTAAAAACAGAACGCACTAGCTGTTGCAAGATAAGGCTAATACCAAAGGTAGCCAGCAAGGTTTCAAGAGGTCGGCCATGTAAGTGGCGTATAACACCCCTTTCTATAATGACACCCATTAAGCCCGACACCATGAAAGCAGCAGGAATAGCGACCCAAAGTGAATAATCGATATGGTTTGGCATGAGTAACTGCACAACATAAGTAGTGTAAGCCCCAAGCATGATCATTTCTCCATGGGCCATATTAATGACACCCATGACACCAAAGGTAATGGCAAGGCCAATAGAGGCCAGTAAGAGTACTGAACCAAGACTTAAGCCGAAAAACAGCTGATCCACGAGTTCATATCGATTAGTGCTATGTTCTATTTCTTTTAGAGCATCAAACGCAGCTTGTTTGACGGCTGGATCTGAGCTTGTCTCAGCGACTGTTGTGAGTTGGTTTTTAACCGGAATTTCAAGGCGTGAGGCGAGTTGTTCTATGGCTTTAATTTGCAGTGCGGCTGACTCAGATTGCTTGAGTTGGTAGAGGTTAAGGGCAACATCTAATAAATCGATGACCTTGTCGTCTGTTTCGAGTGTTCGTCTTTCCTCAATTGTTACTTGTAGGTCTGTCTCTAGGTTGCTTAATAAGCTCTGTAGCGCAGCGGCTCTTATTTTTGCGTCAGGATGGCTTAATTCAAGTTCGGCAATCGTGCTTCTCAGATAACGGCGTACGCTATTGTTGAGTTTGACTTTTTTGACGAGCTTTTTCGTTAAGTGAGGTAAGGCGGTAGCGCTTTCTAATTCAAAATAGTATTTTTCTTTACCTGTTTTTTGCATTTGGATCAGGTGATTATCTGACCTTACATAATACAGGCGCCCTTCTAATAGGGTTTTAAATAAGGGCAGAGCCGCTTGTTTTTGGCTGCTTTTGATTTGCCCGAGTAACTGGTTCATTTGTTTGAGCTTTACTTGGGTTAAAGCGACAAGTAATTCAGAATCTGATTTTGCCTTAGCAGATTGACTTGCTTGGCTATTATTGGCGACGGCATAAGCTGAAAAAAAAGCACAAGTAAAACTGGCTATTAAACAGCAGATGAGGTGATGGAACTGCTTCAAGAAATCACTCCTTTGAAAAAGTGAAGAGAGTAAAAAAAGCCACAAGCCCACCGCAGATGGTGGTTTAAGGGCTTGTGGCTAAAAAAGCATGAATTAGGCGTTAGCCGGCATCATGACTGCTCATGCCTGTTGGTAAATTTATAGCGATTTACCTGAGCAGGTTTTAGTTTGGACATTGTAATTGCCGCACTTAAGTGGGGCTGTCCAGTCGGAAATAAGGTCTTTTGAACCGGGTAAAAAGTCAGACCATGCGTCCCCTGCAACAGTACTGTCTGTTTCCCATACCACCTCAAATTGGCCATCATCTTGGATTTCACCAATGAGTACGGGTTTGCTCAAATGATGGTTTTTATTCATTAGCGCAGTACCGCCTGTGAGGTTACTTGCTTCTTGGCCTATCATGGCTTGTTCAACCGCATTCACATCAGTGGTACCTGCTTCTGTCACAGCGTTTGCCCACATGTTAAAGCCAATATAAGTGGCTTCCATAGGGTCATTGGTGACACGCTCTGGATTCTTAGTGAAGGCGCGCCAAAGCTCGATAAACTCATCGTTAGAATCTGTCTCGACACTCTGGAAGTAGTTCCAAGCAGCTAGGTGACCGACTAACGGTGTAGTATCTAAGCCAGAAAGTTCTTCTTCACCCACAGAGAAGGCTACAACTGGAATGTCTTCTGAGTTAATGCCTTGATTTCCTAGCTCTTTATAGAAAGGTAGGTTGGCATCGCCGTTAATGGTGGATACCACAGCGGTTTTCTTACCTTGGCTACCAAACTTCTTAATATCAGACACAATCGACTGCCAATCAGAGTGACCAAATGGCGTGTAGTTGATCATGATGTCTTCTTTGGCAACCCCAAGGCTGGTCAAATAAGCTTCTAGAATTTTGTTGGTAGTTCTTGGATAAACATAATCTGTACCGGCTAATACCCAGCGCTCAACTTCCAACTCATCTTTTAAGTAATTAACGGCTGGAATGGCTTGCTGGTTCGGTGACGCGCCTGTGTAAAATACGTTTTTAGAAGACTCTTCCCCTTCGTATTGCACCGGGTAAAACATCAGGCCATTTAGCTCTTCTATGACAGGTAATACGGATTTTCGAGAAACAGATGTCCAGCCACCAAAGATGACATCCACTTCAGCCTCAGTGAGAAGTTCACGGGCTTTCTCCGCGAATAAAGGCCAATTTGAAGCAGGGTCAACCACCACAGCTTCAAGCTTCTTACCTAATAAACCGCCTTTTTTATTTTGCTCTTCTACCATCATTAACACTGTGTCTTTCAGTGTGGTTTCACTGATTGCCATGGTGCCAGATAAGGAATGAAGTACCCCTACTTTGATGGTGTCGCTTGCTAATGCATTGATTGAAAAAACACTTGAAGCAACTAAGGTCAAACTTGTGATCAGGTTTTTAACTTGCATGAGTAACACGTCCTAAGTAATTAAAAGGAAAAGAAAAAACTACGCTTTAAAACTGATGGAAGAGAGGTTAAAGCCCACCCATGAAAGCTGGGCTTTAACTTTTGTGCTTTGCTTTGTGCTTTTGTGAAGAGTGACCCTAATGAGGCAAGGTCACTCTAAACACATATTGAGACTTTACTTGAGAAGCGATTAGTTCTTTGTGAACTCTGGGTAAGCTTCCATACCACATTCAGATAGATCAACACCTTCGTATTCTTCTTCCTCTGTGACACGGATACCGATAACCGCTTTAATGATGAACCAAACCACTAGGCTAGTAACAAACACCCAAGTGAAGATGGTTAGCGCGCCGATTAGCTGAGCACCAAAAGTAACGCCATCATTTGTTAGAGGTACTGCTAGAAGACCCCAAAGACCTGCTACACCGTGAACTGAGATAGCACCTACTGGATCATCAATTTTCAGTTTATCTAGTGCAAGGATAGAGACAACAACAATCAAACCACCTACTGCACCAATTAGTGTTGCACCTAGCGCTGTTGGTGTATCTGGGCCAGCAGTGATAGCAACTAGACCTGCTAATGCACCGTTTAATAGCATGGTTAAATCCGCTTTACCGAATAAGATGCGCGCTAGTAGCATAGCTGCAACAGCACCACCCGCAGCGGCTGTGTTGGTATTAAGGAAAACCATGGCAACAGAGTTTGCGCTAGCAATATCGCCAAGTTTAAGTACAGAACCACCGTTAAAGCCGAACCAACCCATCCATAGGATGAATGTACCTAGTGTTGCAAGTGGAAGGTTAGCACCAGGAATCGCACGTACTTCACCTTTAGGGCCATATTTACCTTTACGAGCACCTAGTACTAATACACCTGCTAATGCTGCTGCAGCACCTGCCATGTGTACTATGCCTGAGCCTGCAAAGTCAGTGAAACCAATGTCGCCAAGGTTATAAAGACCGAATACAGAACCGCCACCCCAAGTCCAGTTACCTTCCATTGGGTAGATAACACCTGTCATAACAACAGCGAAAGCAAGGAATGCCCAAAGCTTCATACGCTCAGCAACAGCACCAGATACGATAGACATAGCGGTTGCAACGAATACTACTTGGAAGAAGAAGTCAGACGCACCAGAGTAGATAGAGCCGCCTTCAAAGCCATCTTCGCGGCCTGAGAAGTCACCTAGTGTGGCATCGACGTCTACATTTTGGATGCCTGATAAGAAGATATCGCCGCCGTACATGATGGCGTAACCGCAAACCAGATACATGATGCAAGAGATAGCAAATAACGCGACGTTTTTAGTTAGAATTTCTGTGGTGTTTTTTGAGCGGACTAGGCCTGCTTCTAACATGGCAAAGCCTGCTGCCATCCACATAACGAGTGCACCACAGACTAAGAAGTAAAAAGTGTCCATGGCATATTGTAAATGAAATATTTGATCTTGCATGTTTCGCCCCCCTAAAGGCTAATATAAGACTGCTAAAGATGATGCGCGGCGGTTTAAACCGCTTCTTCGCCAGTTTCGCCAGTACGAATACGGACAGCTTGTTCTAGATTTACAATGAAGATTTTGCCGTCACCAATCTTGCCTGTGTTGGCTGCATTAGTGATGGACTCAACAACTTGATCAACAATGTCGTCGGAAATCGCGAGTTCGATTTTTACTTTAGGAAGGAAGTCCACAACATACTCTGCACCTCGGTACAATTCTGTATGGCCCTTTTGACGTCCGAAGCCTTTTACTTCAGTTACTGTGATACCTTGAACCCCAATATCAGATAATGCTTCGCGAACATCGTCTAACTTGAATGGTTTAATGATGGCGGTGATAAGCTTCATAGCGTCACGCTCCTTTTTATTATTTAAAATTCGATTTGATGACTGAAAATGTTGATGGTCTATATTCAACATGTGTGCCATGTTGAGAAACTTGTTGTTTTTCAATCTATTACGAAGTTTTTGCTTTTGTTTTTTGAAAATCATGAAAACTTCACTAGGATTCTTGGGTGTTATAGGGGCGTTTAAAAAAAGCACTGCTCTAATCTGGTGCTAAGGGGGATTTAGTATTTTAAAAATGCTTAAAAAATAGGGTTAACCTCATGAAAAGCATCAGAATATTAAGATATGCACACTTATCGGGCAGTGTTTAATAAGAGGATAAAGTGACGTTAACTTGGGAATAAGTGGTAAACTTATGCACATATTCTTAGCACAAGCGAAAAATACCTTGTGCATAACAGGCTTGAACAATTAAAGGTATGAAGGAGAAGGTCGTGATCGATGATTTTATTAAGCAAGTAGGAAACACCCTAGGAGAAACCGCTTCACAACTTAGCAAGTTACCGAGCAAAGAAATCCAAGCTCAAGTACAGCAACTTGCTAAATCGACATTAGACAAAATGGACCTTGTTTCCCGTGAAGATTTCGAGATTCAAGCGGCTATGTTGGCAAAATACAGAGACCGTGTGATTGAGCTAGAAGAAAGAATGAAGAAACTAGAAGAGCAGCTGCAAGACAAGTAATAGTGCCAGGCTCACAAAAATGTGATCTTAGAATGGTTAAGATCACTTTTTAAAAATATCTTATATAGCTTGTAGAGATTAAAGAAGATTTTGAATCGAGCGGTAAATTTCCATCGCTTCAGCTCGGGTGTAATTGCCGGCTGCTGCATTTCTTCCTATTGTACTTGTGACACGGATAGCCTCATCAGAAGGCTCGTCTTCAGGCTCGTTACCATTTAGCAAACTAATGTCATCCTGCCTATTTTGTTCACGCATCTGCATAAACTTAGCCTTATCTGACAGAGACACCTCGTCTCGATTCGCTTGGCCGATACCATAAGCTATCTTCTCACTAGGCTGCTGTCTAGGTGAGAAATATTGATTCATTGAACTTGATGAAGAGTTAATTTCCATAACGCAACCTCAGGGTACACTTTTTAAGTATCGAACCTAATTGACTAAAAAACAACCAAAGAATGTCGATTAATAGTCTATTTTGGTTAAAAAACAAGCAAAAAAGCGTGTCTTAGCCAAAAAAATACCGATATGCATAAAACATATCGGTATTTTTAGTCATCAGTTTTAAGCTTTAAACGGCTTGTCCTTGTTTTGCTAAGAATTATTCAGCTAACAGCATTTGTATAGCCGCTTCATACTCTGCCACTCTCGCTTCTTGGAAGCCAACATGTTGAGCTCTAAGGCGACCTTCTTTGTCGATTAAATAGCTGGTGGGCATTCCTATTACGTTAAAAGCGTCAGGTAGTTGAGCATCTTCATCAAGTAAAACGGGAAAGTTCGCTGGAATCTTGGTTAAGAAACCAAGTGCCAGTTCAGGGCGTAAATCCAGATTAATCGCCACCACTTCAAAACCTTGATCCTGATATTTTGCCTGCATTTCGTTCATCCAAGGAAAAGACGCACGACAAGGGCCACACCAAGATGCCCAAAAATCCACTAATAGCGTCTTACCTTTATAGTCAGCTAAGCGCATGCTCTTTTCAGTGAGTTTTGCGTCGGTCACTAAAGGTAAAGATACCTCCGCTTTAGGGGCCATAGGCGCGTCTGCTGCTGCAAAAACATCTGCCTGAGAAGGCGTTGCATGCATCAGCAAAAAAGCGAGTAAAGAGGTAGGTAGTACTTGGTTAAATAGGTTGTGTATCTTAGCGGTTAAAATCATACATACTCATTTACTGTTAATTAATTCACACACTGTACTTTTACTCTGATCCAGAATTATAAAATTAGTGCCCGAGTACTGATATATATTTTATGAATTAAATTTTATTGAGACTAAATTAAGCTGTTGAATAAGTGAAACTGAACTAGCCTATTTAATGAGACTAAAAAAGTTTATGAACTGTGAGTTATTCTGATAACTGTCGTTTTTAGAATGCTAATCTGTCTATTTGCGTCAATTAAGAAAGCGAAACTGTAAAAAAATGTAGTGAGAAGACGGGAAAATAACGAAACTATTGATTAGCCTCCTTGCCTTTGTCAGACTTTTTATATCTCAAATAGATACCTGTTATTTAGGTACTTATATCCGCATTAGTTTATCTGTTAGGACTGCTTACTATGGATCATAGGAAGATTTACTTTAGGCCTGCCACGACTGAAGACGCAGAAAATATAGGTCTCTTAGTCATTTTATTAACCATTGAATTAAGTGATCTGACCAAAACAAAACGCATTGATATTAATATAGAAAGCACCTCTAATCGTTGTTATGAAATGATTAGAGCTGGCCAATATTTTGCCATTTTAGGCTTTGTAGATGGCGTACTCTCTGCTGTCGCTACCCTAAGTGAATCCTACTCTCTCAATGGAGGAGGGCAGGTTGGCATGATCCAAGAGTTCTATGTTTCACCTGTTGTCAGATCCACTGGAATAGGGGCTAAACTGATGGAAGAAGTGAAGCAGTACGGGCAACAAAAAGGCTGGTCTTGTATTGATTTCTCTGCCCCTAGAATTTCAAAACTAAAAGAAAATCTGGGCTTTTATGAAGGCGCAGGTTTTGATGTATTGCACGCTTATAGAATGCGTCACCAAATCCAATCAATTGATTAGAGAAAAATAAATATCCTTTCTTAATTTATCTACAAATACACATGGATTGTGTTTCTGATTTAACTAAATCATTTAGATAAACCTGTATGACATTCACTATAAATTTTGTGAATTATGTGGCTAATATTTCATCATATATAATCGCCAGTTATAAAAATAAAGACGATTTCTTTGTGTTATATCAATAAGTTTAATAGCGCTTTGTCGTGGATCTAGTGGCTTTTGTCGCTATTACAATCAAGCAAATCAACTATTTAGTTAAGTATGGATAGCGCAGAAATTGATTATGGATATTATTTTAATTGCAGGTAGATAGATGACAGCTCAATCCCCACAAGAATATCGCTTTTCTGAGCAAGATAGGCTTATTTCAGCCACAGATACAAAAGGCTATATCGTTTATTGTAACGATGCTTTTGCTGCTGTCAGTGGCTATGAAAGAGAAGAATTGATAGGCCAACCACATAATCTTATTCGTCATGAAGATATGCCTAAAGCCGCTTTTACTGAAATGTGGCGCACCCTTAAAGAGGGAAAAGTCTGGATGGGCTTGGTTAAGAATAAGCGTAAAAATGGTGATTATTATTGGGTAAGTGCCTTTGTGACGCCTGTTTACGAAGGCGATAAAGTTGTGGGTTATGAATCCGTTCGTATTAATGCCAGTGAAGCAGAAAAGACTCGAGCGACAAAAGTTTATAAAAGATTAAGTCAAGGTAAAGCGGCTCGCAGCCTGTTGCACAGCCTACAAATAGGGTTGGTAAAAAGCTTACCTATGCTAGTGCCAGGTTTGGCAAGTGCTGGGCTTTTATATACAACATCAGGTGCAGGAGCGGCTGGCATTGCACTTGCTGGAACCTTGATCGCGAGCGTTTGGCAGGGGCTTAAAGCTAAATCTCAGTGGCAGCAATTATGTGATATGAACCAAGGTACTTATAGCAACGCTTTAGTCGCGCAAACCTACTTTGATGAAAGCGGTCACCAAGCCAAAGCTAAATTGGCTTTTGCCTGTGAAATTGCCCGTAATCGCACCTCTTTAACTCGTATAGAAGATTCAGCGGCAGGATTGGGCAAGATAGCCCACGAAGCGAAAGATCAGGTTAATCAAACCAATGTCGCCATTTACCAGCAAAACACAGCCACTCAAGAAGTCGCCAGTGCCATTGATCAAATGGCGAGCGCCATCGAAGAAATCACCAATATAGTGCAAAGCAATACGGTTAATGCCCAAGGCGCGTTGACGCATGTTGATACGGGAAGTCAGTTGGCAACCGATGCACTGCAAGTCATAGATAAACTTAGCCAATCCGTAGAAGACATCGCGATAACCATTAAAGAGTTAGCACAATCCACAGAAGAAATTGGCGAAGCGGCAGATCTCATTTCTATGATTGCAGACCAAACTAATTTACTGGCATTAAATGCAGCTATTGAGGCTGCGAGAGCTGGCGAGCATGGCCGAGGCTTTAGTGTGGTGGCGGATGAAGTACGGTCTTTATCTCTTAAAACCAGAGAATCCACAGAGAAAATACATGAAGTTATTCAAGTACTTTCATCACGAGCACAAAGTGCTGTCACGGTTTCTCAGCAAGGTGAAGAAGTTGCCAAGCAAGGTGTCAGCATAGTGGGTGAAACGCGTTCTTCTCTAAACCAAATTAATGGTGCAGTGAAAGAAATTTTGGATATGACATTGCAAATCTCAGCCTCGGTTGAAGAGCAAAGTGCCATGACAGAACACATCAACCAACAGGTAACTGATATCTCTAATGGGGCGAATCATACCAAAGGTATTGCCGAACAGACTTTAGCTTCTGGGGTGGAGTTGGAAGAAACCGTGGGTAATGTGCACTCTATTATTAGACGTTTCTCGACGCACTAGCTAAATACCTATTCATGTAAAAGGCACTAGATTGATCCAATCTAGTGCCTTTTTTCTTTTCAATCTTCTTTGTTATGGCCTTTTCTGTCGCTTAGCTTTGATACTAAACGTGATTAGCAAGCCCCAATGTTTGTGGGTAAGGTGCAAAGTATCTTTGCTGGCGTAAGTAGTCATTACCAAATTGTTCTATGTAGTGCTGTAGCAGAGTTAAAGGTGTAACAAGAGGCAATTGCCCTGCTTGATACTGCTTAATCGTTCTTAAAATACTTTGCTTAGCACTTTTTGATAGCTGACGTTTAAAGTAACCAAACACATGGAATAAGGTATTCACATGGCCTTTTCTAGGGGCCGGTCTCGATAATGCTTTCATAAACAGAGTGAAATACTCATTCACAAGTGACGCGAGTTGGTCTTTTTTAGCATTGGCTAACAGCTGTCCAAGTTGCTTATAAAGTACTTGGTTTTGAGAAAGTAGAATGTACTTATAACTGGCATGAAAACGCATCAAATTATTTAAGCTAGGTTGCTCCAGCACTTCTTTACGGAAATTGTGATGTGCGTAGACCCTCAATATAAAATTTTCGTACAAGTGGGCATCATTCAATCTGCCTTCTTCTTCAATTGGCATGAGTGGATAGGCTTCTTGCAAGGCTGCGGCAAATAAACCTTGGCTCATCTCACGCTTAGGCATGCCATTTTCCTGATATACCTTGATACGAGACATGCCACAGCTTGGTGAGTTTTTCATTAAGATGTAACCATCAAGTTGGTCAAAGCTGTTCAATGCAGGGGTAAAACCATCGACTAGCTGCTGAGTAACATCTGAATCTGGGTCCGTGCTATAGCTTAACTTCACTGCTTTGTTTTCATCTTCTTGTAAGCGCATGGTTGGTCTTGGTGTACTAAAGCCCGCTGCGACTTCAGGACAAAAGGTCATGTAATTAAAATGCTCGCTCAAGGTATTAAGGCAAAGCTTTGACTGGGTATGGCCGCCGTTAAAGCGAACATTATGTCCTGCTAAGCAAGCGCTTAGACCTAGAGTAATCTCATGCTCTTGTGGGTGTTCAAGGGTCAAGGTTGGAATGATGTTGGTATCTGTCATCTTCTACTCCTAAGTATCAAAACTTGTACAAGAATTAATTTTATATAACTAATTCTTGTACAAGTTTGAACAATAGGCAAGAAAAAACTTGTACAAAAAAATATTTTGTACGCTTTTTTAAATTCAAGAAGACTTACTTAAGCTCGTTTAAATCCCAATCATATTCATAACTGATAGAGCCTTTATAGGCTCTTAATTTATCACCTAGGGCTTTGTCAGAATAACCAATAAGATGCGTCAGTAGATCCAGGCGAGTGACACCAAAATCTTCTCTATACCATTTATAAATAGTGGATAGGACAAGCTCGCCATCCTCGTCAAAGCTTACTCCTCTTGCATGGTTGATGTAATTTCTCGCACCTTCAGCCAATTGGGTTTGGGCATTAGAGCTGGTAAAAGCTGTAGCACTTAAATTAGGGCAACTGATAGAGGCACAATTGAGAGCGTAATGCAGGCTGGCTTGATTATAAATGGGCCTGAGAATCCTATGTTCTATGTCATTTAAAGAGACTTCAATGTCATTAATCAGTAATACCTTGTCATCCCATGGACCTGAGCTGAACCAAGACTTGCCCAGCTTTCGAATGCTCTTAACAGGGTAATTATCCAATATCAAAGACACAGTTTTAGCATTGTAGAGGTTGATCCAATAGGCCATTTGCTGCTTTTTACTTAGCTCGCTTGGGTTTAACTCAACTAAGTATTGGATGTACTCATTCAGCACCTTCTTGTCGCGCTGATTGACCTTGCCATAAGACATATATGACTGATCTTTATCATCAAAAATCAGATATTTATCTAAAAACTGCTGCCAAGCTTTATGTTCTACCGAGATATTTGAGTCGATAGAAAATGCTGTCCATCTAGGATCAAGGTCCTTACTTGGGGCAGCATTTACGAGAAAACTTTGGGCATACACAAGAAGGAAGAAAAGCAACATGACTGGGGGAGAAGAGAGGCTTTTAAAACCAGTCACGAGAAAATATATTTGGGCTTTGCTCTCAGGGCGGAGGGGGGACATTGTTCAAACTCCTGCTTTATTTGGTAACACTAAAGGTTTACGAAATCACAATTCATTTGAACTAAGGATAGGCAGATAAGTTCCATTTATTTTTGTATGAAAAGCGAACAAATCGAATTTTGTTTTTATATCTTGTACAAAAAAGGTTTGCGTATAGATAAAACTTGTACAAGAATTAGACTTGTATCATCTAGAATTAAGATGACCCTTAAACAAGAGAAAAAGACCCTATGAAAGACACTGTAAACATTGATGACCTGTTTCCCATTCGTGAATTGAGTGCAAGAACTCAAGTGAATACTGTGACAATAAGAGCATGGGAACGTCGTTATGGTTTATTAACGCCTCAGCGAACGGATAAAGGCCATAGGTTATACAGTGAGCAAGATGTGATACGGGTTGAAAAAATCTTAGCCTTGATAGCCAGAGGTGTGTCAGTAGGCAAGGTAAAAGCCATGCTCAAACAAGAGCCAGACTTATCTGATAAACAAGATATGACCTTATGGCAGCATGCAATTACTCAAATCAACATGGTTAGTCAGGCCTTTCACCCCCATCAGCTAGAACATCTCATTGCTGACTATTTTGTAAATTACCCTGTGTCTGTTTGTCGTCAAAATTTGTTTGAGCCTGTACTGCTGACATTGCAAAAAGACTCGGCTAAAAATCAGGCCCAAGCGAGTTTTATTGAAAGTGAGTTATTGGTGTACACCTTAAGGCGTCTTAAAAATAGCCATGGAGATAAATTAAAAGGTAAGGGAGAGCAAAAAAGCCTTATGCTGACATATGGAGATAATACGGCGATTTGGCCACTCTTATTCTTATGTTTGGAGCTAGATGATGCTCACTATGACGTACAACTTATCAATCAAAGCATTAGTTTAGAAAGCTTTGTAGATATCAGTCAAAACACAGATAAAGATGTCTCTGTTTTTTATCAAGATGGCCTATGGCGTGATGATCAAACAGCCTTAGCGCAAAAGGCCCTTGTAGAGGATGAAAACTTAGTTATCTGTGGTACAGCAGCTATAATTTCTCAAGTAACGGGAGACCATCAGGTGTTTTCTGCTTTGTCAGAATTTGGCCAATATCTGCTAAAAAAATAGCGCTCTCACGAGAGTTTCAAGCCTGAAAAAGGTAAGGATAGGACTTCAGCAAGGACGTAAATTATTCAGCAAAAGGCTAGCCGACATTTTGATTGGGCATGCCTTTTAAGAGGTGCAATATGAAAATCTTAATGACAGGTGGAACCGGCCTAATAGGTTCTCGATTTATTAATGAATTCGAACAGCATGAATATACCGTTTTTACGCGATCGCCCTATCAAGCAAAGCAGGACTTACCGCCACAAACCAAGATCATTAATGATTTATCCAAGCTGTCTGACCTGAACGAATTTGATGCTGTTATCAATCTTGCTGGCGAGCCCATCATAGACAAACGTTGGTCACAAAGGCAAAAAGGTATGATTTGCCAAAGCCGTTGGCATACAACGGATAAATTAGTGAAGTTGTTTGCTCAGAGTGATAACCCACCGGAGGTTTTTTTAAGCGGCTCAGCAGTGGGTATTTATGGTAATCACCATGATAGATTCCTGCCAGAAACTCAAACGACCTTCTCTAAGGACTTTGCCAGTCGCCTGTGTCAGCGTTGGGAGAAAATCTCTCAAGAAGCCTCCGAGCATACTCGAGTAGTGAATCTACGTACGGGTATCGTTCTGGATGGGAAAGGTGGCGCACTAGGTAAGATGCTACCTATTTTCAAATGTAACCTTGGGGGCAAAATTGGGGATGGTCAGCAGTTTATGCCATGGATACATATTCATGACATGATAAATGCTATGTCCTTTTTACTAAGTCATAAAAACTGTGAAGGGCCGTTCAACCTTACCAGCCCTCATGCTGTTACTAACTATCAATTTACCGAAGAACTAGCTCATACATTGAATAAGAGAGCTTACTTGCCGATGCCAAAGGCGATTTTAAAAGTCGCTATGGGTGAAGCGTCGGCCTTATTGTTAGATAGCCAAAGAGTGGTGCCAGAGAAGCTGATTGAAGCAGGGTTTCATTTTGACTTCCCAGAAATAGAAGAAGCCTTTGCCGATCTTTTAATGCCGCATCCGGTTTATAGCTAAAGGCTTTAAATATACTGATTCATGTCATCTTGGCCTAATCCGATAAGGTTAGGCCAAGATAAAAGATGAGAAAGACTGACAAAGAAAAAAAGACGAAGAAAAGGGAAGTTAAGGGTCAATCTGTCGATTGGCCGCAGTTTTCACATGCGTGGTATAAAGGGTAAGGCCAGTAAAGGCCAAGCCACCGACAAGGTTGCCCAAAACAGTCGGCAACTCATTCCAGATAATATAATCCATAAATGAAAAGTCACCACCCATAATTAAGCCAAAGGGAAACAAAAACATGTTGACCACTGAATGCTCAAAACCCATGTAAAAGAAAAGGAAGATAGGCATCCACATGGCGATCACCTTACCACTGACATTAGTGGATATCATGGCGCCAACAACGCCTAGAGACACCATCCAGTTGCATAACATGCCGCGAATAAAGATAGTCATCCAACCTGCAAAACCATGTTCGGCATAACCTAGGGTTCGAGCCTCGCCAATACTGGCGGCTTTATCACCAACTGGTCCTGGTTCTATGTTAAAACCATAGGTGAATATATAGGCCATCAAAAAAGCGACAGTTAAGGCACCCGCAAAATTACCAATAAAAACCAAGCCCCAATTACGTAACACCCCTTTTGCTGTAATGCCTTTACGTTTATCAAGTAAGGCAAGCGGCGCTAAAACAAAGACGCCTGTTAACAGGTCGAACCCCATAAGGTAAAGCATGCAAAAACCAACAGGGAAGAGCAAAGCACCAAGTAAAAACTGCCCTGTTTGTACCGCGATACTAATGGCGAAAATAGCAGCTAGCGCCAAGATAGCTCCCGCCATAAAGGCGCGGATAATGGTATCCCGGGTGGACATTAGGACTTTAGATTCGCCCGCATCTACCATCTTTTTGGTAAATTCAGAAGGCGCTAAATAAGACATGCTGATCTCTCTGTTATCGATAAAGCATCTAATCTTGGGGTTAGACTAGTTTTATCTAAGGTGTGTCATGAGCGTGACTAGTATAAGGAGTTTTCTTATAACACTTACGGCTTACTGAGTTTTTTAATTAACGCGTAAACCGTAAATGGTAAAGAAGCCTGATGGCTTAATAAGCTCACAGGCTTAAACAAAGCGTGCTGTTTTAGAAAGGCACGTCTGAATCTGAGTAACCATTGCCAGTGCTCTGGTTATAACCTTGATCTTGGTTTTGATCGTAAGCTTGAAAGCCATTATCTTGGCTAGCATTCTGGATGTAATCTTGGCCTTGGTTCGGGCTGAAACCTTGACCACCGGGCGCTTCGATGCGCCAAGCTTGTAGGCTAGTGAAGCACTTTTCTGGCTTACCTTGAGCAGCCCAAAGACGACCATTTAGATTGAAATGAACATTAATCTCATCACCAATCTGGTATTGATCCATCAAAGCGCACTTATCTTTAATCAACTCTAAGGCAACATAATTTGGGTAAGCTGGGTTCTCACCTTCGCCCGTTAGCTGGATCACAAACTCACGCTTGGTAAAACCGTTTTGACCGTATTCAGTCGTTGCGCCTATGCTGTGGATTGTTCCTTGGGCTTCGAAACTTTTAGACATAATCAGTACCTATAAACTTGCTTTAAAAACTTGTCAGCAGCATAGCATTTTTGAAGGAGGTTTTCTGGCTAAAGCCAAGATAAAAGCAAAAACCTTATCTGCTTTTATCTTGGTGTTACATCATGATGAATATGACAAAGGGGTTGGCAACAAAGCTTTAGTGATTAGCCAAACCAGTTAGTCGAGAAAATCGAGAGTGAGTAACAAACGTTTTTCACCGATTTCCACCGTAGGTGATCTATGTACTAGCCCTGCATTTTCATTACCCGGCCATAACTCGCCCTTTAACAGGGCAACATCACCCTCTGTTAACTGCTGAATATCTTCTTGGCTTTGATAAAGGCCAGATTGGTCACGGGTATCTTTAACCGCTCTTACACCCAAGGCAGAACGGTTAATTAAGCTATGAGGCAACCACTGAGTGGCAACACCCTTATAAGTCGTTACTAAGCGGCATGGCACTCTATCAACATGGAATCTAGGGCACATGGCGCTATCCAAAATGGTTAAACGTAACCCAGCTCTTTCCAAATCAAATAAGCAACAGAACATCTCAACAAGTTCAGCAATATTCTGACTCAATGGTAAGACATCATCCGTATTACCCAAGGCTTTATGTATCGTATCTAAGGCGAGTTCTGGTGTGATTGCCATATTACGTTTATAGCCATCTTTCTCACTCAGAAAAGCATCAATCGCTTGTTGCAGTGCTGCATCTGAATCCCTTTGCCAAACCACTATGTTGGTATCTTGCTGGTAGACTTCAGTCAGTATGTCTGGCGCTTGCCCGACAATGAATTTGCCTTGCACTTGTTCCTCTAGAGCGTCTTCTTGTGCTTGCTCGTCGATTTGATTTTCTTCAAGGTACTCATCTTCACGGCTTTTTAAGGCTAATGCGCTCATTAATTCTCCTCCCAAGCTGGGAAAGGATCTTTTAAACTGGCCCAATATGCTTTGCCTTCGACTATCTCATCATCAGATAATAAGCAGTTATCTAGCGCTGTGATCATGGCTGTTTGGTTCAAACCTTGGCCAATAAAAACCAGCTCTTGGCGCATATCACCAAAAGGTTCACACCAGTGCTCATTAATGGCTGCAAGGCTAGCTTCGTCTGTTGGCCAGTTAGACTTAGGTACCGCCTTCCAAAACATGCCAGCAAACCCATAACGAGCGATACCGCCAGCTTGGCTCCATTGGCCAGCAAACTCAGGGCGTGTTGCCAACCAGAAATACCCTTTAGAACGCAGTAACTTACCGTAGTCTTTCGTGTTGTGTAGGAAGTTATAAAACTTTTCAGGGTGGAAAGGACGACGGGCCACATAACTAAAGCTGCCAATGCCATATTCTTCAGTTTCTGGCACATGCTCACCGCGCATTTCTTTCAACCAACCTGGTGCTTGTTGCGCACGTTCGAAGTTAAATAGGCCAGTCTCCAATACTTTTTCAATGTCCACTTGGCCGTTTTCAATAGGGACGACTTCGGCAAAAGTATTGAGCGATTTCAGAATCGCCTTAAGCTTCTTCATATTCTCGCTGGAGACAAGGTCTGACTTGCTCACCAAAATAATGTCGGCAAATTCCACTTGCTCAACCAGCAAGTCCGCGACACTGCGATCATCATCTTCACCTAAGGATTCGCCTTTATCTTGCAGATACTGGGCTTCTTCGTAATCCTTCATAAAGTTAACCGCATCGACCACAGTGACCATAGTATCTAGGGTCGCCACATCAGAAAGAGACACACCGTCTTCATCAGCAAAGGTGAAGGTCTCAGCTACAGGTAAAGGCTCGGAAATGCCTGTGGATTCGATTACCAAGTAGTCAAAACGACCATCTTTGGCAAGCTCAGTCACTTCTAATAATAAGTCTTCACGCAGGGTGCAGCAGATACAACCATTGCTCATCTCAACCAGCTTTTCTTCGCTGCGATTTAACGAGACTTCGTTTTGAATGATGTTGGCATCGATATTGATCTCACTCATATCATTCACGATAACCGCCACCTTTTTACCTTGGCGATTATTTAAAATATGGCTAAGTACCGTGGTCTTTCCTGCCCCTAGAAAACCGGATAAAACGGTTACAGGCAATTTTTTTGGATGTGTCATAGGATACTCTGGCTAAAAATCGGTTTATGAGAAAAACGGAATTAAAGAAATGTTATAACATAACATTTACAAAATAAACTAAGGGAAGCAAAACAGCATGGATAGCGTCAAGACTTGTGAGTCAGAGTCTCAAATAGTGAGACTGAAGGCTTATTAGGAAAGGGATAAATTGCAGGCATAAAAAAACCACCTATTAAGGTGGTTCTTCTAAATTTGGTGGAGACGGCGGGGATCGAACCCGCGTCCGCCAATCCTCTGCCATCGGCTCTACATGCATAGTCTCTTCTATTTTTTGACCATTAACCGCCCGAAGGACAGGGTATTAACGGCGAGCCTACTTGATCTTAGAACCTTATCCCTAGGCGGGGCATCGGTTAGCATCTCGTAATTTATGATACTGCGGAATCTCAGGCTACAAGCAACCGGAGGGCAGCACACTAGCAGGGGTTTAGGCTGCTAAAGCGTAGT
Organism: Marinomonas sp. S3726; assembly: GCF_000967665.1. Classification (NCBI taxonomy): domain Bacteria; kingdom Pseudomonadati; phylum Pseudomonadota; class Gammaproteobacteria; order Oceanospirillales; family Oceanospirillaceae; genus Marinomonas; species Marinomonas sp. S3726. The sequence goes on from NZ_JXYC01000004.1 coordinate 588,457, forward strand.
TTTCGTCGTTTGCGACTATATATTTGATGCGGGGGATTTACGAGATCACGCATCACTCTCGACATGCACCTCAGGGTTTGTAACCGGCGTCGAAACCATGTCGTCCCCAAAGATGGGCGAATTTTAACGGAATCTATTTGATTTCGCTAGTTTTCTTTTTGGGCTTAAGGGTTGGTTGGTGGGCTTTTGTATGCTTTTTAGCCGGTTTCCTTGCTTCTTACGCATTCTTTTTGTGCGCTTTCTTGCTCTTCCTTCATACGCTTTCTCGCTTCAGAGTTTTTTAAGAGCGCTAAAAAAACAAAACCCGCTAAGCCTAGGGCAAAGCGGGTTGATGAATCAGCAAGATGCTTGCTTAGCGTGTGCTGTGTTTCATCATGCGTTCTTTATCACGAGCCCAGTCACGGTCACGGGTAGTATCACGCTTGTCTATGTCTTTTTTACCTGTTGCCAGAGCAATTTCGACTTTAATGTGGTTACCTTTCCAGTACAGGGCGGTGGCCACACAGGCTTTACCTTTTTGCTCTGTTACTTGGATAAGCTTGTCAATTTCTTTTTTGTTCAATAATAGCTTTCTATCACGTGTTGGTTCGCACACAACATGGGTAGAGGCCGTCATTAAAGGTGTGATTAGTGTGTTAAGCAGCCAAGCTTCGCCATTGCGTAAGAATACGTGCGAGTCGACTAGCTGTGCTTTCCCTGCGCGAAGACTCTTCACTTCCCAGCCAGTCAGGCAGATTCCTGCCTCGAACTTTTGCTCGATGAAGTAGTCGTGGCGGGCCCTTTTATTTAAGGCAATAGTGCCGCTGGTGTTGGATTTCTTCTTTGCTTTACTCATGGCGAGAAATTATACGGTCGAAAGTGGGAAAATCCTATGCTTTTCTTGAGCTCAAGTCATTAATGTTAGAGAATTCGCGCTCGAATCTGTTTTTTATGGTTCGGCTCACTAATCGCTGGGTTTTTGTTGCTTATACTGAGTGTGTATGCTGAAACTGGCATTTATTTTATGATGTTTGTATTTCTGTAAAAGAGCAGGTGTTATGCCGAAAAATCGGTGTCTTCAAGGTATTTGGGCGAGCCCATGGGTGTTTATCTTTGCCGCAGCGGGTTCGGCTGTTGGTTTAGGGAACCTGTGGAAGTTTCCTTATATGATGGGTGAAAATGGTGGTGGTGCCTTTTTGTTTGTCTATATCTTATGCCTCTTGTTAGTAGGTTTACCTGTCTTGATTGCCGAAGTGGCATTGGGGCGTACGGTAAGATCTAACCCAATCGATACTGTTAATGATCTAAGTGAAAGACATATCGTCGCTAAAGCTTGGGTTGGCTTACCTTGGCTTGCGGGTGTGGTGGGCTTTTTAGTTTTCAGTTTTTACAGTGTCATCGCTGGTTGGTGCGTCTCTTATTTCAGGCGTGCGATTACGGGCGAGTTTAATGACATTACCTTGCCTAAATCCCAATTTATTTTTGACGAGATGCTAGCTAAGCCAGAAGAAATGGCGATTTGGAATAGTGTCTTTTTAGTACTGGTTATTTTGGCTGTGGGCCAATCTGTGACTCGAGGTCTGGCTAAGCTCGTTAAATTCCTGTTGCCTGTTTTGGTTATTCTGCTTATCACCTTGTCTTTTTACTCTCTTCAAGTGGGTGATGTACCGCAAACCATGGATTTCTTGTTTGGTTGGAAATGGTCTGATATCACTTTTGATGTGGTGTTGGCGGCGGTTGGACATGCTTTCTTTAGCTTAAGTGTCGGTATGGGCGCCATGTTTGCCTATGGCGCTTATATGAGCAAACACATGTCGATTGCTCGCGCATGTTCTATCGTGGTGGGCTTAGACCTTTTGGTTGCCCTGTTAGCCGGCCTTATTATCTTCCCGCTGGTCTTCTCCTATGAATTAAATGTGGCATCTGGCCCGAGTTTGACGTTTGTTTCCTTACCTATCGTATTTGGTGCCATTCAAGGCGGGCAGTTATTAGGTGGTTTGTTCTTCACCTTGATGATTATCGCAGCGCTAACATCCGCTATCTCAATGCTAGAGCTCTTTATTGCTTGGCTACATGAACGTTTTTCTATGGATAGGTTCAAAGCAGCAACCTTGTCAGTCACGGCTGCTTGGTTTTTAGGCCTTGCTGTTATCCTGTCATTTAATGATTGGTCTCATTACATCCTAATGGACATGAATTTATTCGAATTATTAGATGCGCTAACCAGCTTAGTGCTCTTACCTGTGAGTGCCATTTTATTGACCGTGCTAGTCGCTTGGTTTATTCCGCAAAATATGTGGGAAAAAGAGTTAATTACCCGTAATGCTAAGCATTTTGCTTGGTGGTATGTGACCCTTAAATATATCAGCTTGCCGGCTATGCTCTTGATCGCGGTAACTGGTTGGTTAGGAGCTTGAGTGTGACCCGTATTGAAAGATCAGCCTATGTCGCTTTTACGGCCGAGCAAATGTTCGACCTAGTAAATGATGTTCAGGCTTATCCTTTGTTTTTACCTGGCTGTAATAGCGCCAGTGTGATTTCACAAACAGAAGAAGAAATAGTGGCTTCTCTTGAAGTCAGTAAAGGCCCAGTTAAACAAAGTTTCACGACTCGCAATGTCTTATTTAAAAATGAGCGTATTGAAATGAACTTGGTAAAGGGGCCTTTTAAAAAGTTACATGGGGTATGGCATTTTAGTGACTTGTCAGAAGGCAATTGCAAAATATCCCTCACAATCGATTTTGAATTAAGCGGCATGCTGAAGTTTGCTTTTGGTGGTGTTTTTAGCCAAGTGGCGGGCTCCATGGTAGATTCCTTCAGTAAGCGTGCAAAGGTGGTATACGGTGAATAAAACTATGCTTCGTGTGGAAGTGGCTTATGCCATGCCAGACAAACAAAAGATCGTGGTATTAGACGTAGAAGAGGGAACATCCGTTAAGGATGTGGTAATGCAGTCTAACATTGAAACCTTTTTTCCTGAGCTAGATAAGGCTAATGCTAAGCTAGGCATTTTTGGTAAAGCAGTGCGCAAACCAGAAGAGCAAGAAATTAAGCAAGGTGAGCGTGTTGAGATTTACCGTGAGCTAACGGTTGACCCGAAAAGAGCCAGAGCAAACCGCGCAGCGAAAGGTTCGGAATAGTAATAAGCTTAAGAGGTTGGCAGTGATAGTGAGACTTATTCTCTTAAAACACTGGCAAGTTAGCTAAGAAGAACTAGCCTCTTGAGTAGGCTTGGTAAGAAAGTTGGATGAGACTGCATCTAGGGTTAGGCTAAGCAAGCCCAACCCAAAGCAAGAGGCTGGTAACTTAAAGGCCTTGTATCTCAATAAGTCTGCCTTGATCAAAGAACAAAACAAGTTCTGTGACTTCACTTTCAATGGTTGTTTCGTTGGCGTCGATGACACTAAAAACATATAACCATTCGTTAGGCTTGTAGAGGTCTCGTATCATGGGTGACCCAACCAAGTATTTTACTTGTGACTCTGTCATGCCAAGTTCTAACTGATTGACTTGTTGTAACTCTAGTACATTACCTTGGGCAACAGGTACCTTGTAGGCAGGTGGAAGTAGCCCGCAAGCAGTCAAACTAAAAATACTAATTAATACGATAAAAAATTTATTCATTTGAATGATCCTAATTTAGATGTAGTAATGATAAAGTAAATGCAAATAAGGTTCGAATAGAGAATTACCTATGACTAGCGAAAATCAAGAATTAAAGAAAGCCGGACTCAAAGTCACCCTACCTAGGGTAAAGATTTTGCAAATTTTGGAAAGCGCAGGTGAGCGCCACATGAGTGCGGACGATGTTTACCGTACCTTGTTGGAACAGGGCGAAGATGTGGGTCTTGCCACTGTTTACCGTGTATTGACCCAATTTGAGAATGCAGGTCTTGTTGTGCGTCATCATTTTGAAGCAGGCACAGCTGTTTTTGAAATCGCCAAAGGCGAGCACCACGACCATATGGTGTGCATGGATTCAGGTAAAGTCATTGAATTTTACGATCCTATTATTGAAAAACGCCAAAAAGAAATTGCTGCAGAGCATGGTTATGAGATTGAAGATCATAACCTAGTACTTTATGTACGCCCTAAAGACTAGGTCTTAGTCTTTTAACTTGGGGATAAGTTCACTAGTTATACCCAGGTAAAGCGTTAAGTTAAGAATATAGTGCGCCAGTCAAAGGATTGAGCTTGTTCGCCGTTGGGCAGATGGCGAATGAGGACTCATTAAAAGCCCCAGAAGATGCTCTCTTCTGGGGCTTTTTTAAATAAAAGGACTTGTGAACTCGGAGCTACTTTGTCATAAGATTCGTTAAAATGCTCACCTACAAAAGTAGGCTGCGCTTTTGCCTCACCTTCTTCCTCGTCCCTCCATCGCTCACTGCATCCTTAAAAATATAGAGAATGAATTTTCTGTTGAAACCTGATTCGTCTTAGTTTCGCTCATTGTGCCTGTATAGCTAGGTGATTAGATCTTTTATTAAACTTGATCCGTTATTTTATGAGACAGAAATAAGATAAATGTGTGATGAGGTTTAGGTTGCAGGAAAAAGAAAGCATTCACTGAAAAGGGGTGTCAGTGAATGCTATGAAAGGTGTGCTTTGTTTGCTGTTTGTAGAAAGCTGGGCTTCTACTACTATTGCAGCTGGACATTGTTGAGCATTTCTCTGGCGTGAGCGAGCGTTTGTTCTGTAAGCTCAATACCGCCAAGTAGTCGGGCTATTTCTGTGGCTCTTTGATTTTCTCTAAGTTGTTGTACTTGAGAGCTGGTTTGTTTGTCTCTTACTTGTTTACTGACCATGAGGTGTTGGTTTCCTTGGGCGGCAACTTGGGCCAGGTGAGTTACACAGAATACTTGTCCTCGGGCGCCAACAGCGCGCAGCATGCGGCCAACCACTTCGGCGACACCACCACTGATACCCACATCGACCTCATCAAAGATCAGAGTGGGTATGGTCGAGGTTTGGGCGGTAACAACCTGTATACCTAAACTGATACGTGACAGCTCACCACCAGAGGCGACTTTACGAATAGCTTGCGCTGGTTGGCCTGGGTTGGAAGCTATCATGTATTCGATTTCTTCAAAGCCATTAGCGCTGACTTGTTCAAGAGGACGACAATCAATATGGAAGCGAGCATGGGGCATGCCGAGCCCTCGTATCTGCCCTTCTACTTGTTTAGCGAGCTTGTCTTTTGCCTTAATACGCTTTTCTGTGAGTAAGGTGGCGAGATTAGTGAGGCTTTGATAAGCCTGCTCTTCTCTTTCTTGCAATTGTTCTAGGTTATCGCCATTGCCGTTTAGCTTGTCTAATTCAAACTTGATATCAGCCGCGAGTTGCAGCAATTGCTCTGGTAATACCTTGTGCTTTCTCGCTGTGTCATAAATAAGCGTTAAACGCGATTCCACTTCCATTAAACGGCTAGGGTCTTGTTCTAGAGTGTCTTGATAAGACTGCAAACTGTCACTGGCTTCTTCTACTTGAATAATGGCTTCGTTCATTAGTTCTATAGATGTGGCTAATGTTTCAGGAGTGGGTTGTATCTTGGTGGCGCTTTGCAGGGCTTGATGTAGCATGCTGCGTACATTGTTGGTGTCATGTTCACTGAGAATCTGCAAGGCAAGGTAAGATTCTTGCTGTGCTTCGGCTATTTTGGATAAGAAGGCTTGCTCTTCTTCTAGTTCTTCAATTTCTTTCTCTTTTAATGCTAGTTGATCCATTTCTTGCTGCTGATAAGACAATAATTGAATACGAGATTCTTGATCGCTAGAGCGGTTTTGACGCTCGGCTAACTCTTCTTTTAAAGCGCGCCAGTCTTGATAAGCTTGTTTTACTTTTTGGGTAAGTCCTGTGAGTTTGCCAAATTCATCCACCTGTAGACGTTGAGCAGACTTTTTCAAAAGAGATTGATGTTCATGTTGACCATGAATGTTAATAAGTTGAGAGCTGACGAATTTAAGGTCGGTTAGCGAGCAAGGTCGGCCGTTAATATAAGACTTGGAGCGCCCTTCTTTCGTTACAACGCGACGTAGTATGCAATGTTGGTCGTGATCGGATGCACCTGTTTCTAAGTCATGCTCTTCTAACCAGTTAATTACATTTGGATAGGCTTGATTGTCGAATGTCGCGCTTATGTCTGCTTTGTTTTCACCATGCCTAACTACGCGGCTATCTGTGCGTGCGCCTAAGCAAAGTGACAGGGCATCAACCATGATGGATTTACCTGCACCTGTTTCACCTGAAATTACCGTCATGCCCTGCTTTAGTTCTAATTCTAGAGACTCAACAATGGCAAAATTTTTAATCGCAATACTGGTTAACATGGGTCTCTCCTTGTTTAAAGCGGGTCAGTTAGGCGGCTTTTGGCCTTAAATTTCAGATTTCTGCATTAAATTTGTACAAAGTATGTGTATTTATACAGTAGTTTTTGTTTTTTTGCCAAGAGAAGTAAAAAATTAAAATAAGTTCATTTCTCCCTAAAATTTATGCGGTTTTACTATTGAAAGCTTTTTGAACGACCCCATATAGCTTTCAGATTAAAAAAACTTCTGTTATTTGGAAGTGAAATTAGAGCATTTATTTTAAGTAATTCATCTTTATATACGGAGCAGAACGTGAGCGGTGAAGCAGATAACCAAGCCCAAGAAGGCGTGCTAGAAACAGCAGCAGAATTAGACGAAGTCTTACAAGAAGACCAAGTAGAAAATGTTCAAGAAGAGAATGCTGAACTAGTCGCAGCGTTAGCAAAAGTTGAAGAATATAAAGAAGCTGCATTACGTTCACATGCAGACGCACAGAATGTTCGTCGCCGTGCTGAACAGGATGTACAAAAGGCGCATAAATTTGGCCTAGAGAAGTTTGCAAAAGACATTATCACTGTTGCAGACAACCTAGAGCGCGCACTGACATCGGCAGATAGCGACAAGGATGCAATGCGTGAAGGTGTTGAGCTAACACTTAAGTCTCTTCAAGAAACGCTAACACGTTTTGAAGTGATCGCTCTTGATCCTCATGGCGAACCTTTCAACCCAGAATTCCACCAAGCTATGACTATGGTGCCGAATCCTGAGATGGAACCAAACACTGTAATGGACGTGATCCAGAAGGGTTATACCCTACATGGACGCTTAATTCGTCCAGCTATGGTAGTGGTTTCTAGCGCGGCATAAAAAAACCGTCAAAAAAATGACAGTATTTGCTTGAAATGCTCTAAAGCGTACCCAAATACAGAATTAACAACGAACAACTGAATTTAAAAATTTTACTGGAGAAGACAAACCATGGGCAAAATCATTGGTATCGACTTAGGAACAACAAACTCTTGTGTATCTGTTCTAGACAACGGCACTGCACGTGTAATCGAAAACGCTGAAGGCGATCGTACTACCCCATCAATTGTGGCTTACGCTGAAGACGGCGAAGTATTAGTGGGTCAGTCTGCAAAACGTCAAGCGGTAACAAACCCAACAAACACACTTTTCGCTGTTAAGCGTTTGATCGGTCGTCGTTTTAAAGATGACGTAGTTCAAAAAGACATCTCTATGGTGCCATACAAAATCCTAGCGGCTGAAAACGGCGACGCTTGGGTTGAAGCGAAAGGTGAAGCGAAAGCGCCACCACAAATCTCTGCTGAAGTTTTGAAAAAAATGAAGAAAACAGCAGAAGACTTCCTAGGTGAAGGCGTATCAGAAGCAGTAATCACTGTTCCTGCTTACTTCAACGACTCTCAGCGTCAAGCAACGAAAGATGCTGGTAAAATCGCTGGTCTAGAAGTTAAACGTATTATCAACGAACCAACTGCAGCTGCTTTGGCTTACGGCCTAGATAAGAGCACAGGTGATTCTACTATCGCTGTATATGACTTAGGTGGTGGTACTTTCGACATCTCTATCATCGAAATCGCTGATGTTGATGGCGAGAAGCAATTCGAAGTATTGGCAACAAATGGTGATACTTTCCTAGGTGGTGAAGATTTCGATATGCGTGTTATCGAGTTCTTGGCAGACGAGTTCAAAAAACAGTCTGGCATCGATCTACACAATGATCCACTAGCACTACAACGTTTGAAAGAAGCGGGTGAAAAAGCGAAAGTTGAGCTTTCTTCTGCAACTCAAACAGAAGTTAACCTACCTTACATCACTGCTGATGCAACCGGTCCTAAGCACTTAAACGTTAAGCTAACTCGTTCTAAGCTTGAGTCTCTAGTTGAAGAGCTAGTTGTTAACTCTCTTGCTCCAGTTCGCCAAGCGCTTAAAGATGCTGACCTAGAAGCATCTGAAATCGACGAAGTTATCTTGGTTGGTGGTCAAACACGTATGCCATTAGTGCAAACTAAAGTAACTGAATACTTCGGTAAAGAGCCACGTAAAGACGTGAACCCTGACGAAGCGGTTGCTATGGGTGCTTCTATCCAAGGTGCGGTACTAGCGGGTGACGTGAAAGACGTTCTACTACTAGACGTAACACCACTATCTTTGGGTATCGAGACTATGGGTGGCGTAATGACTGCTCTAATCGAGAAGAACACAACTATCCCAACTAAGAAATCTCAAGTTTTCTCAACAGCAGAAGACAATCAGAGCGCGGTAACTATCCACGCAGTACAGGGTGAGCGTAAACAAGCAGCGCAAAACAAATCTCTAGGTCGTTTTGACTTGGCTGAGATTCCACCAGCGCCACGCGGTGTGCCTCAAATCGAAGTTAGCTTCGACATTGATGCCAACGGTATCTTGAGTGTATCTGCTAAAGATAAAGCAACGGGTAAAGAGCAATCTATCGTCATCAAAGCCTCTTCTGGTCTAAGTGATGAAGAAGTAGAACAAATGGTTCAAGATGCTGAAGCGAATGCTGAAGAAGATCGCAAGTTCGAAGAGCTTGTACAAGTTCGCAACACAGCTGACGGCATGATCCACGCAACTCGTAAAACTTTGACTGATGCTGGCGATCAAGCGACTGCAGAAGAAAAAGAAGCAATCGAGAAAGCCATTGCTGATCTTGAAGAAGCATTGACTGCTAACGACAAAGACGAAATCGAAGCGAAAACAACTGCTTTGACTGAAGTATCTGGTTCTTTGGCTCAAAAAATGTACGAAAGTGCACAAGCTAACGAAGCAGCAGCTGGTGCAGCTGGCGCAGAAGAAGCCGCTCAGCCTCAAGACGATGCTGTAGATGCTGAATTTGAAGAAGTTAAAGACGAGAAAAAATAAGCCTGATATTAGACCTTTTAAGGACTAAATCGCGCTTTTGCAAAACACGGTCCTGTTACCGTGTTTTGCTGTTTTAACTTCTCTCAAAATGTTAATGATTGACCTTACTGCCCAGGAAATCCTGTTATGAGCAAAAGAGACTATTATGAGGTGCTTGGCGTCGAGCGTGGCGCAGATAAAAAGGAGATAAAGAAGAAATATCGCTCCTTAGCAAACAAGTACCACCCAGATAAAAACCCAGATAACGAAGAAGCACTCGAAAAATTTAAAGAGATTGCTGAAGCTTATGAAATCTTATCTTCGGAAGAAAAACGTGATGCCTACGACCGTTTCGGTCATGAAGGTGTAAGCGGCCAAGGTGGATTCGGTGGCGGTGGTCAAGGTGGCTTCAGTGATATCTTTGGTGATGTCTTTGGCGACATTTTTGGCGGTCAAGGTGGTGGCGGAAGCCGTGCACGCCGTGGCGCTGACTTAAGATACACGCTTGAGCTTGATCTTGAGCAAGCGGTTTGGGGTTGTGAAGAAAAGATTCGCATTCCAACGCTAGTTGATTGTAAGCCATGTGACGGTACAGGTGCTAAGAAAGGTACTAAACCTAAGACGTGTCAGACCTGTAATGGTCAAGGCCAAGTGCGCATGTCGCAAGGCTTCTTCTCTGTACAACAGACTTGTCCTACCTGTCATGGTCAAGGTCAGGTTATTTCTGATCCTTGTCCTCATTGTCGTGGTCAAGGCCGTGTACAAGAGTATAAGACTCTGTCTGTTAAGATTCCTGCTGGTGTGGATACAGGTGACCGTATTCGTCTATCAGGTGAAGGTGAAGCTGGGGATCATGGTGCACCGTCTGGCGACTTGTTCGTACAGGTTTCGGTAAGACAGCATGCTATCTTCGAACGTGATGGTGCAAACTTGCATTGTGACGTGCCAATTAGCTTTGCAACGGCTGCATTAGGTGGCGAAATTGATGTTCCTACTTTAGATGGCCGTGTGCGCCTTAAAGTAACGCCTGAGTGTCAAACAGGTAAGTTGTTCCGTCTACGTAACAAGGGTGTTAAGCCTGTTCGTGGTGGTGCTGTTGGTGATTTGATCTGTCGTGTGACAGTGGAAACACCCGTTAAACTGACTGAACGTCAAAAAGAATTGTTAAAAGAGTTAGAAGACACTATGTCTGATGGTGAAGAGCACTCTCATTCACCTAAGCAAAAGTCTTGGTTTGACGGTGTGAAAAACTTCTTTGATGAGATTAAGAAGTAAGCATTAGCTCACGATAAACAAGCTCTCACAAAACCCGCTGCCTTTTTAGATAGCGGGTTTTTTTATGCTCAAATCTCAAACTTTAATTGGAGCTGGAGAGGGGGATGTCGACATTAGCTGCTTTGTGAACAAAATGCTGAGTAACGAAGCGAGGTGAGAGCTACGAAGAGAAGGAGTAGTGCGTTGTGACTCGGTGTTTTTCAGGCAATAAAAAAGGAAGCCTAAGCCTCCTTTTTTATTCAGTGATTGCTTACTAGTTATTTTCTAACATGTAATCAATTGCACTTTTGATTTCGTCATCGCTACAGTCAGCACATGTACCACGAGCTGGCATGGCATTAAGACCGTTTAACGCGTTGCTTAGTAGAGATGCTTCGCCTTTAGCTACACGAGGAGCCCAGTCATCAGCAGAACCGAATTTAGGCGCGCCAGCTACACCGATAGAGTGACAAGCTACGCAGAAAGTACCGTAAATAGATTCACCATCACGTGGGCCGTCAGAACCACCTGCAGCCGCTGCAGAAGCAACTTCACATTCTTCACCAGCAATACAAACTTGGCCAATAGGGGTAATACGTGCTGCAATTTCTTCTGAACTTTGGCCGTAAGCGCTAACAGTTGAGCTTAAAAGAGCAGAGAAGGTCGCAACACTTAGCAAAGCTAAGACCTTGCGGCTAAGAAAATTGGTTAACAAACTCACAATGGTTTCCCTCAATCAGAAATAGTGTACTTAAGAAATAATGTATTTATAGGTACATAAACGGAGGCAAGTATAGCGATAAAATGATCTGCTTGGAATAAAGCCTGTATTAGATTTGTGCAAAAGAGGTCATATATCAAAGAAAAGTATCTGAATTTTCAGCTATTATTAATGTATAACAGAAATGAGAATCATTCCACCTGTTTTGTCTTATCTCATTACCTTTTGTTACAGGGATTTGCTTAGGGAGAAGCTGACACCAGTGTTATAAAAATACTGAACCATGTTTCGTTTTAAGTAGTCGAAAGGCGATATATGTCATCTTTTTTAAGTACACTCAATCAAAAAGTTATATTGGCAGCCTTACTTTGCCTTCTGCCAAGCATTTTTATCTCCTTCAATAATGTGTGGAATACCTATAACACACAGCTATCAAAACTAAGGGGTGACACGGACTTTTTTGCGGAACAGATGATGAACCTCCAGCGTCAGCAGATTAATCGCGCTGAAAGTTATTTGAAATCTCTCGCTAATACGCCAGAAATTCTCTCCGGCCATACTCAAACTTGTCAAAATTTTCTAGCACAGCAAGTAGAGCTTAACGATCTATTTTCCAATATAGGCTCACCTCTGGTAACAGGCGAATTAACCTGTAATGGCACACCTTTAAATCGAGTGGTGAATGTAAAAGACAGGCCTTATATTCAAAAAGCGATTCAACAAGCGAGTTTCTCTATCAGTAAATTGATTGAGGACAGAGCAACCCATGCTTTAAGTATTAATCTTGCTCAGCCAGTATTTGATAAAACATCTGGTGAAATTACTCGCCTAGTGGTTGGGGTTTTACCTTTTGAGTGGTGGCAAAACCTGTTAAATGATGCCAATCATGAAAATCTGATGAGCTTTATTACTGATAAAGGCGGAAATGTTATTGCACGTTTTGGGGAGCAATCCCCATTATTAGGCCAAATTTTTAATCCGGATTCAGACTTCAGTAAGGACTTTGTTTTAGTCGAGAAACAGTTTGTTAGGGGAAATGCTAATCAGGATTTATCTTTAGCCTTTTGGGTGGCATTACCTAAACAGCAGGCTTATCAAGAGGCCAAAGATGCGTTTATAAAAAGTGTTTTAATCATAATGATTGGCTTGCTTGTTTCAGGTCTTATTCTCGTTTTCTCGGCCAAGTTTTTATTTATCCGTCCTGTTTCGTCTTTATTGGATGAATTTGATTCCGGCACAAATTCTCACTCTTCAATTATGGGGATAGAAGATCTGGATGAAAGTATTAAACAAATTGCGTTAAGGCAGCAGCAAACTAAGCAGAACTTATCCTCTACCGAGCAGGAACTTATTCAGGCTTATCATAAGCAAGATATGATCTTAAAAAGCGTTTCAGTTGGTATTGTGGAATTAGATAAAGCGTTAAATGTTTTATCATTTAGTCGTCGTTGTCAGTCTTATTATCGTGTTTTAGAAAAAGATATTAAAAATCGTCACCTAGATGCTTTAAATGAATTAACTTATTTTTATCAGGTGAATGATTTCCAATCTATTTATCAAGCTTTAGAAGAGCAGAATAAAGATGTCATCGAAGTGATTAGTCGTACTGATCGTAAAATGACTCAATACAGTGATGCTAGCACCATGTACTTTAAATGGGCGATCAGTCGAGTGAACTTTGAAGGTTCTGAGGCTCACTGGGTCGCTGTGGTTGAAGACATGACAGAGCATCAACTCAAGCAAGAAAACTTAGCAGAAAGAGCCTCCACGGACTGGCTAACCAAGTTGCCAAATCGCTATGCCATTATGAAGATGATAGATGACGCTATCAGGCGAGATTCAAACACTGGTTTCACCTTGGTTTTATTTGATTTAAATGGCTTCAAACTCATTAATGATAGCTTTGGCCATGATGTGGGTGATGCGCTCATTATTGCTTTATCTCAACGGATGGAAAGCTTACTACTTGATGATGAGCATATAGGCCGTTTAGGGGGAGACGAATTTTTGCTCTACCTACCAAGACGACAAGCTATCAATCGTATCCAGTTTTTACAGCACTGCTTTTTTGAACCGATTGAAGTCATGGAGCGTACCTTTAACTGTAGCGCCAGCGCAGGTATTTCGGTTTATCCTAAAAATGGCAATGATGCCCTTGGTTTGATTCGTTGTGCTGATTTAGCCATGTATGAAGCCAAGCAAAGCACCAAAAATGACAGTGTTTATTATGATACTGAACTAGAGAAAAAGAGTATCAAGCGCTATGAAATTGAAAGTGCCATTCGTTATGCCTTATCCAATAACGAGTTTAAGCTGCATTATCAACCTGTGGTGAACCCGACAAATAATGAAATTCTAAGTGTCGAGGCTTTAATACGTTGGCATTCATTAAGTCAGGGCACCATCTCACCTGCTGTCTTTATTCCTATTGCGGAAGAATCTGGTTATATCAACCTGATTGGTCACTTTGTCCTTGAGCAGGTTCTGGAAGATTTGCCTCAGCTTAAACAGATTTATGGTGAGAAGGTTTGCATCAATATGAACCTTTCGCCTCATCAATTAAAAGATGCCATATTAATTGAAAGGCTGACGACACTCGCTGAGCAAGAAGAGAAGGTGAACTCTTTAATCTTAGAAATTACCGAAAGCACCCTGGTTGATGAAGAGGCTGTGCTTTGTTTAAGGCAGCTGCAAGTATTGGGTTACAAGATAGCCTTGGACGATTTTGGGACAGGCTTCTCAAGTTTGAGCCATATTGCCAAGATGCCAATTCATATCCTGAAAATAGATCAAAGTTTTATTTCACAGTCCAAACATTCTGATCGAGACCTTATCTTATTAAAAAATATTATTACCATGGCGCGAGATTTGGAATTAAAAATTATTGCAGAAGGGGTGGAATACAGTGACCAAGCAAATCAGTTAATTGAGTTTGGTTGTTTTAATATGCAGGGTTATTTATATGCTAGGCCTAAGCCTCTTGAGGAATTGGATTTGAATTGTATGAATGGGGCAGTAAATAAATTAAGTGAGGTTTGAGATCAAACAAATAGGATAAATAAGCTTTCATCACTTTTTGGTGATTTTTTATTGTTTTAAAGTTGCAGTGACTTTGATAGCTTTGAACATGGTTGAGCCGGGTAAATATTGGCTTAATTGCATATGGGATATTAACTTTGCTAATGTAATGCATCTTTTAAGCGGTAGGAGACCCAATAAGTGCAGCTAAACTCTAAGGTAAGTAAAAAAATATTACTCGCATTATTAGTTTGTGTACTACCTGGAGTTATTCTTTCATTTAATAATGTTTGGCGTACTTATCAGTCCCATTTACAAAGTCTTAATGGCGATGCCAATTTCTTTGCTGATCAACTCATCGTGCAGCAAACCGCCAAAATACAGCAGGCTAAGTACTTTCTAACTGAGTTAAGTCAGTTCCCAGAAATTCAAAACCCACATTATTCAGGCTGTAAGGTACTGCTCGAACGGCAACTTCACCTTATCCCTATTTTTACCAGTATTGGTGTACCCACCCCAACTGGCGAGCTAATTTGTAGTGCCAGTTTAGATGGTGACCTTAACTTCTCAGCGAACAAACCTTATTTTGAAAATGCCATTCGTTATCGTAATCTCACCATCAGTAATTTAGCCCGAGACGGGATTGATCACGAGCTGCATATCCACATGGCTTATCCAATTGAAGATAAAAAAAGTAATGACCTCTTGGGGGTTGCCGTTGGCACCATGTCCTTTTCATGGTGGCAGGAAAGCTTAGCCGAATTTGAAAAAACAAATGGCCAAGTTCTTGCCTTTATTACCGATGAAAGCAATAAGGTAGTGGCAAGTTACGGGGAGTTCGCGCCGAGTGAAGGTGATGAGCTACCCAAGCAATATCAAGCATCTTACAAGCAAGATTACGATCTACTTGATGGTGCCTTGCAGAGTGTTGATATCTCAGATAAACATTATATTTTTGCCCAACGTAACCTGATTAGAGCCAATGAAAACTCAGAATTATCCCTGACATTTTGGGTCGCTTTACCAAGTGAAAAAGGCTACCAAGCCGCTCTGCATGATTTGGTGAGTGATATTACGCTAATCCTGATTGGCCTTATGGTGTCTTGCTTCCTGCTTTGGATGTTTGCGCGTTTTATCATAATGAACCCAATGGCAAGCCTATTGGCAGAGTTTTCAAACAAGTCCTCAGACAAGGGTAAGCAACTTTCTATTCATCAGCTTGATGACAGTATCAGACAAATTCTCAAGCAACAAAAAAATACCGCCAAGCATTTATCTGTCACAGAACAGCAATTGATACTGGCTTATCAAAAACAGGATCTCATCCTTAACAGCGCGTCTGTCGGTATTATTGAATTCGACCAAGATATTCAGATTCTGTCTTATTCGCAGCGTTGTCAGGAATTCTTCCAAGTCACAGAAGAACAAATACAACATAGCCACTTATCCGCTTTAGCTATGTATGCAGGTAGCCGCCAATGTAATGAGTTTGATCCCTTATTAGAGCGTTTTGAAAGTCATGGGGATAAAGACTTTATCTTGGTTACCAAGAGTTTACGTGGCCGACAGCAAGAGCCAGAAGAGCTCTATTTTAAATGGCATCTAACTCGGGTTGAATCTGAAGCGTCTCAAACAAAATGGGTAGCGGTTATTGAAGATGCCACAGAGCAAGAAAACGTGAAGCGCTCACTCTCAGAAAGAGCAAGTCATGACTGGTTAACTAAGTTGCCTAATCGTTATTCAGCGATGGGCTCCATCGAAGACTCAATTAAATCGCCCTATGTAGATCAATTCTATCTTGTCTTGTTTGACCTAAATGGCTTCAAACTCATTAATGATACCTTTGGACATGATGTGGGCGATGCTCTGCTAATTGGCTTGTCAGAGAGAATGAACTCACTGTTAGAGCCAAACGAGCGTTTAGCACGTTTTGGTGGTGATGAGTTTTTACTCTTTA
This sequence comes from Marinomonas sp. S3726, assembly GCF_000967665.1. Classification (NCBI taxonomy): domain Bacteria; kingdom Pseudomonadati; phylum Pseudomonadota; class Gammaproteobacteria; order Oceanospirillales; family Oceanospirillaceae; genus Marinomonas; species Marinomonas sp. S3726. The sequence continues at coordinate 604,574 of NZ_JXYC01000004.1, forward strand.
TCCCTGGCCAGCAGTTATTGTCACGAATTAACTTTTTACATAAAGAGATCTTTGCCTCTATCAGAATTCAAAATAGAGATTTCCATTGTGCTGCCAGTGCCGGTATCGCGGTTTATCCAAAAGATGGCACAGATACCATGACCTTGATTAAACGTGCTGACCTTGCCATGTACGAAGCTAAGCATAAGCAGTCGATTGATTGCGTGTGCTATCGCCCTGAAATGGAAAACCAAGGTGTCGAAAGGTATGAGATGGAAAGCGCATTACGCTATGCCTATGATCATGATGAATTTAGTTTGAATTATCAGCCTGTGGTGAACCCTGGTCAAAAGCGCATTATGAGCGTTGAGGCGCTGATTCGTTGGCAATCTGCTTCTAAAGGCTGGGTTGGACCAGATAAATTTATCACTGTGGCAGAAGAGATGGGCTTGATAAACCAGATTGGTTTATGGGTGATAAAACAGGCTCTGTCTGATCTTGAAGAAGTGAAACGCATCTTTGGTGAAGAGGTCTGCATCAATGTAAATCTTTCTCCTCATCAACTTAAAAACTCAGCGTTAACTAATGAGCTGGTGGCATTAGCCGAACAGAAACCTAGCCTGATGAATAATCTCATCTTAGAAGTGACAGAAAACGTATTAATTAATGATGCGTCTGTAGATCGCATTTATCGACTGCGTAAAGCGGGTTATCGCATTGCGTTAGATGACTTTGGGACTGGCTTCTCAAGCTTGAGTCACATTGCCCGTATGCCGATTGATATCTTAAAAATTGACCAAAGCTTTATTGCTCGATTTGATGACAGTGAAAGGGACAGATTGCTGCTTAAAAACATAGTGGCGATGGCGAAAGATCTCGACTTACATATTGTTGCTGAAGGCATAGAAAGTGAGCATCAGGCGAACCAGTTAGCCGATATGGGTTGCCCAAATATGCAGGGTTATTTCTTCTCTAAACCGAAAGCACTCAATGATTTTGAAGCAAACTTCGCTTTGGGGTACTCGCTTGAATCGATTGAGCAAGGTGCGTCGACTGTCCAGAGCAAAAAAGTCACACAAACGATTGAAGGTGAAGCGGAAGTTGTGGATTAAGTGCTCAAACTTAGCAGTTTAAACTAGGCTGGTTTTAGCCAGAGCTTTAAGGTTAAATGGATTTCTCAACCCTTTGTACCTTATTAGGCGATAAAATTAACTATGACTGATTCTACACACCTAGTGTGCCAAGCGTGCTTAGCCGTCAACCGTATTCCAAGCTCACGCCTTGCTGACTCTCCAAAATGCGGTAAGTGCCAGACTCCTATCTTTAATGCTAAGCCTATTGATTTAACCGCAGCAAATTACCAAAAACATTTACAGCGTAACGATGTGCCTGTACTCGTGGATTTTTGGGCACCCTGGTGTGGTCCTTGTAAAATGATGGGGCCGCAATTTGAGCAGGCAGCAGGTCAATTAGAGCCTAAGGTTCGTCTTGCCAAAGTGAACACAGAAGCCGAGCAACAGCTAGGTGCTCAGTTGAATATTCGTAGTATTCCGACCTTAATTATTTTTAAAGGTGGCAAAGAAATCGCTCGTCACTCCGGTGCTATGGGTGCTGCAGACATTATCAAGTGGACGCGAAGCTATACGGGTTAAAAACTGAATGAAATAACAAACCTAGGGAACCTGCGAATAAGTCCTCCCGCCTCAGCGTGTGGATAAAACCGTTAGATTTATGGCGAGGAACGCAACTTAATAGTTATTCTATTGATAAGGTTCTCAACATAAAGATAGGGCTTTTAGACCACGCCCTTCGGGTCTTTCAGAAAAAGTAACACCCTGTGTTGTCACTTCTCGAAAGGTACCTACATTACTTCAAAGTAACGCCTTGTGTGATACTTTTTCTGAAAAGACTGAGAAGAGGTGACTTAATCGCAGGTTCCCTAGCCTAAATGAGTGGTGCTTCTTATAAGCAGCCATTCATTTGAGAAATGACAGAATAAGTTCTGGTAACTATTAGATATTTCATTAAAATACCCTGCACTTAAGCTCATTCTCATTTAGAGTTTAACCGCACCATGCGCCCGTAGCTCAGCTGGATAGAGCGTCGCCCTCCGGAGGCGAAGGCCGGAGGTTCGAATCCTCTCGGGCGTGCCATTTAAGTCTCTTTATCTTATTGAAATATAAAATCTTTTTTTCTTTTTATATTCCTTTTGTTCTTAGATTGACTACAAAGTGTCTACATGAATTGTATAATTGTTTATTAGGTCTAAAATGCACCATAAGATTTATTATTCAATGGATATGAGATGTTAAGACCGCGAGTATTTTTAGACACAGAAGTATTTGATTCTAATCAGTATAATTTCAATAGCAGAGACTTAAAGCAGCTAAAAAGCCTTTCAGAAAACCTTTCTATAGAACTGTTGCTCACTGACGTTGTTGTTGATGAGGTACACAGGCATTTACGAAGGCGAGCTAATGAACTAGCTAGCGATGCGCATAGGCTCAGCAAGAAGTTTATCAATGTTGACCCTGAAGGTGCTGGGACTGAGCTTCAAACAGATAGATACTCGGCAGATAATGTTTATAAACTTCTAGAAAGAAATTTTGAAGGTTATTTGGATGCATGTAATGCAGAAGTAATTGATGTTGAGTCAGTAAGTTCAAGAGAAGTTTTTTCTCTATACTTTAATGAGCAGTCACCTTTTAGCTCTACAGGGAAAAAGAAGAACGAATTTCCAGATGCTTTTACTCTTCTGGCCTTACGAAATTTCAGCCGAGAGCGGAATGTTGAAATATCCGTTATAAGTAATGATGGTGACCCTATTGGCTTTTGTGATCAAGAAGAAAACTTAACTCATTTTAGTAACTTAAAAGAATTCTATGAAAAATCCTTAGAGTCTATAGGATTCACAATGGAGTACTATAACGAGTTAGTTCTTAAGCGCTGGGATGATCTGGAATCATATATTATTGATAACATCCCTAATCACTGCTCATTCCAAGCTTCACACAGCTCATTTGGTATCTTACAAGCTGAATGTATCGAGCTAAATTATTATAACCACACTTTGCTTGAAATTGATGAACCATATATAGCTGTTTCTCTTGATGTAATAGCTAAGTTTAGTGTTGAGTATTCAGATATAGATCATATTTCAGAGGCAGAGGTTTCAGTAGATTTAAATACTAGTTTGGCCTTTTGTGTTAAAGATAATGCTTGTGTACATTTTTTAGATCCAATTGAATTTGGGAATCTGGGCATCATTACTTTAGATATTCGTTAAGATTTTTTTACATAAAGGATTTAATGCTGCAGCTGCTTGAAGATGCTCTGGTGCCAAATGGGCGTATCTCATTGTCATCGTAATAGATGAATGGCCCAGTATTTTCTGCAAAGTCAGTATATTTCCTCCATTCATTATGAAGTGGCTTGCAAAGCTATGTCTTAGTACATGGGAAGACTGCCCTCTAGGTAAATTGATGCTTGTCGATTTAAGGTATTTTCTGAACGATTTAATGCAATCAAAGAATCTACCATGTTGCTTCATGTGCTCTTCAAGCTTTAAGAATAAGTCTTGGCTAATAGGGATGGATCGGTTTTTACCACTCTTAGTATCAGTAAAATCCACTTGACCATTTCTGATATGTTGAGGCTTTAGTTTCACTGCTTTCTCCCCCTACCACGCATTGGTTTGGGTGGTAAAACTAGTGCACAGTTAATCTTACTTACGTAGTAGCTACTGATAAATAAAGCTTATTTATATCATTGTCCCAAACTTCGATGATTTTTCTGGTCTTATCTCGATTCCAATAGCACTTCCCAAACAAAATTATTGCAGCGCCATGTAAATCCCATCTATCATTTATTGAGTACTTTTCGATTAGTTTACTGCTGAATTTACTAATTGGAATTCCCATGTTTTTACATTCTTGAGGGTTTAGCCAGCTTACATCTTCATTTGCACTGGATATTGTTCCCCAAAACATTTTTGGTTTTGGACTTTCCGATAAATTTTCAGGCTGGGCATCTTTAAAGTTAACAAATAGATTTTTAGCTTTGTATGGAAAGTCACCTATTCGAATTGTTACATTAGATTCTGTAAGGTTGTTTCCTCTAATTAAGCTACTAAGAATTCGATCAAGGGTAAATTTTGAGGGTATAGTGCTTTTTGAAGATGGTGATGTCTTTGTCGCTGTTCCTGATGTAGCGTACTCACTTACTACTTTGTTGATTTTTAATTTGTTACTGGAAGACTCTCCGGCTTCAGATGAGTCAAATGAAAGAATAAGTTCATCTGATTTCTTTATTGCTTTATCTACTTCTATAGCGTTTGCCACATCAATAGTAAAGTGCCTTGATGAGTTCTCTGCTTTACAGCCTTTTTTATGGTATCGAGAACCAAAGCAAGCATCTTTTCCATCACTACTTTTTTTTCGGTAAAATGCGACACCTCCACATGAGGGGCATTTCAAGTGATATCTAAAGCGTTCTATGTTTCTTTCTGGTAAAAGTAGAAACTCTAAAATATCAAATCTGCGTTTTGCTTCACTGTGCGTACAGTCTGCCTCGTACATTCCATGCCCCTAAAAACATCTTGAAGAATATATAAAACAGTACGTTAAATGAACTTTCAATGTCCACATAATGGCTACGAAATAGAGCAGTTTTTAGTTGCAATGAGTAATTTGGAAAGCTATAGCTCTTTGATTGTGCTCGTTATAGCTTGTTATTACTCATTGCTAACGAATATAAACAGGTTCGAACCCTCTCGGGCATGCCATTTTCTTAGATACAACCTTTTCCCAGCGTTTACTTTTTTAATACCTTTAGAATTAATTCAGTCAGCTCATGTAAATATTGGGTATCTGCACGATTCTTGGTGATTATCATGCGCCAATAAATCATGCTGCCGAGTAAGTCTAATATCATCTCAATATTAGTATCTTGGCTAATCTCATTTCGCTCTATTGCTCTTTGAATGAGCGTTTCACCACTTTGCCTTCTTTGTATTTGTACATTGCCTCTTATCGCTTGTGTGAGGGTTGGGTTACGTCCCATTTCAGCATGTAAATCAGGTAGGATTCGTTTAATCTTCCTATGTCTCAGTAAGCGTCTTAGTTGCTTAAGTAACTGAAAAATATCTTCTTTTAAACTTCCCGTGTCGGGGATGTATATGAGGTCAGTACCTACTTTATTGACTAACTCAGTGACCAACTCGAATTTTGAAGGCCAGCGTCTATAGATGGCTGCTTTACCGACACCCGCTCTTTTCGCGACAGATTCAAGTGAAATAGAGGCATAACCCTTCTCTACCCATTCTTCGAATAGTGCTTTCTCTATGGCTAACGTAACGGACTCTTGTTTTAGCGCTGCACCACTTAGTTTTCGTTTTTTATCATCGATACTCTTGCGTTCCATCGTAAATTCACTATAGTTTAATTAATTCAATGATACGCAATCGTTCCGACGTAATGCAAGGGGAATAAAATGAAACATACTGAGCAAGTCATAGATGGCTTTTCTAGCATGCTGAAAAAAGCATTGGGTACCAAGTTAGACCCAAGCGCTAACCATTTTTTGGAGATGGTGTCTGATGATATTGAAATGGAATTCCCATATGCCCATGAAGGCTGTATCAAGCGTATAAATGGGCGCTCTGACTTAGAGCGTTATCTCACAAAGGTCGCGAGTTTGATTCAGTTTGAATCTATGGGTGAGCCATTAGTTCATCATACGTTAAATGAAAATACCGTCATTATTGAATTTACCTGTAAAGGAGTAGGGGTCAAAACAGGTAATCCATACGATCAAAGCTACATTTCTGTCATTACCTTGGAACAAGGCAGAATTAAACGTTATCAGGATTACTGGAACCCACTCATCGTAGCTTCTGCATTGGGTGATGTAAGCGAACTAAGTGATATTGGAGGTGATTTAAAATGACAGTATTAGTGACAGGGGGAACAGGAAAAACAGGTAGCAGGATAGCGCAACGCCTTATCGCATTAGATCAAGATGTACGAGTTGCTTCCCGCTCAAATAGCGCTTTTAAAGGAGCGCAAAGTGTTCAGTTTGATTGGTACGATGATCGAACGTTTGCTGAGGCTGTGGAAGGTGTGCAGAGTGTCTATCTACTTGCCCCTGCGAATGAACCAGAGCCATTAGTGGCTATGAAACCTTTTATTGACTATATGCTTGCTTATGGCGTCAAACGCTTTGTTTTACTAAGTGCTTCATCTCTGCCCAAAGGTGGGGTCATGATGGGAGCCGTGCATGCCTATCTCGAAGACGTTGCGCCTGAGTGGGCTGTTTTAAGGCCTACATGGTTTATGCAAAACTTTTCTGAACAACAGCATTTGCATACGATTAATGATGACTGTTGTTTTTATTCAGCGACAGGTGATGGGCGAGTGCCTTTTATTGATGTGAACGACATTGCAAATGTTGCGGTGGAGGCTTTAATCAGTGATGACGCTTTGAACCGTGATCTGGTTTTAACTGGCCCACGTGCGTTGACTTATGATGAAGTCGCAATGATTATCTCAAAGGTAAGTGGTAAGCAAATAAGGCATATAAAACTCTCGGAGAGTGCTTTAATAGAGCGCTTTGAGCATAACGGCATGGCTCAAATTTACGCTCAAGCATTAGCTAAAATGGATACAGACATTTCGCAAGGGTCTGAAAACAATGTGACAAAGGAAGTGGCTAATTTGACTCAGATAGCACCAAATAGCTTTGATGTATTCGCTCAATCTGTTGCTAAAGTGTGGCAATAGGTTTGCACTCTTTTATAGCAAAAAATGTACTTTTTGTTGGCTGAATAGGGTTTTTTCTAAACCGCTTAGCCTGGTTTTAGGATGATAAAAAAGTACTTTTTTGCTTACTTTGTTGCAGATATAGCTAAAAGATCTCTTCGTATAATTTAATAGTCTAAAGCTGAAAATGACCGCAAAATGCCCTTCAGTCAACCTAGTGTTATTTCTCTTCTTGCCCTTATTCATCTGGCTTGAATCTGCTATCTTACTCTTCTGAATTAACTGCTTGTTACTCATGGTGATTTCTATGTCTTACAGTCAGTGAATACTTGGCTTTAAGTCAATTTTGACGCGTATTTTTAATACGAGAGAAGCGATATTTTGAGCATAAAATACAGGTGATGAACGAACCAAAATCTAGCATCGAAGAGCATCTTTTTGGTGCGAGTTAGAAAAAAATATTGAACATCCGAAACGTTTTGGTTTATATTTATCCAAATCGTTTCGGATCGATTTGAAACGAAAGAGGTTGAGATGGAAAAGAAAAAGAAGAAAGCCACATTAAAATCAATTGCACAGCATTTGAATATTTCAGTAACAACCGTGTCTAGGGCGTTGTCTGGATACAATGATGTGAATGCGCAAACTCGTCAGCAAATTCAAGAAGCCGCAGATCTCTTGGGTTATGTGCCGAACTTAGCGGCCCGTAGATTAGTGACGGGTAAAAGCGATGCAATTGGTATTTTATTGCCTGTTTCCTATGGAGACATGCGAGATCACTTCTTGAGCCATTTTTTATTGCACTTTGGTCAATCTCTTTACGCACACAATCCGAATTTAGATTTAATTGTTTCCTATGCCCCAGAAGGGGAGAAGGAGTTGGCAACATACCAACGCTTTATTGATAGTCAGAGAGTCGATGCTTTTGTCGTTCTTAGGTCTCGCATGGATGACGCTAGGGTCGAATTATTAAAAGAGCAAAAAGTGCCATTTGTTACCCATGGTCGTACTCAATGTTCTGATGATCATAACTGGATAGATACGGATGCCAGAGCAGGTTTTGACCTTGCGACACAAAGCTTGATTGATAAAGGTCATCAAAGAATCACCTTATTGAACTTGCCAGAAAGAATGTTTACTTCTCACTTGCGAGTGGAAGGGTATGAAGATGCGATTGCACGTGCTGGATTAGAATCAAGCATACATACCATGGAAATGAATGATGAGATCCCTTACCAAGTAGCCTTAGATTTATTAAAAGCGGACAAGGCGACGACAGGCTTTGTTTGTGCCTCAGATGTTATTGCTCATCAGGTGGTTAAAGCGGCGAAAGAGCTTGGTATTGATCCTTGTAAAGATATTCAAATTATTGGTTGTGATGATCTCCCTCTCTCACATTTAGGGGATCCAACTATCTCTACTTTGAGAACGTCGTTGGATGATCATAGCCAGGCAATTATTAAGATTTTGCAATCGGAATTGAATGGTCAGATTTTTATTCCGAGAAATAAGTTAATCAATTACGAATTAGTAGAACGCCAAACCAGCAATCAAGCATTTTCGCCTGATGGCTAGTCTGAATCTGGCTTTAACCTGAGTTAGGGCCTTTAAAAAGTCGCTTGTGCGATTTAAAGAAATGATAGGACTTTAAAAATGATAAAAAAAATAATTTTGCCAATCTTATTAGGATCTTCCATTGCTTCGGCAAGTGAGGTCGTTTTTTATTCGACTCAAGCCAATCCCTTGAAAGAAGCGGATGCCATGCGAAATGATGTACTCATCAATTTTGATGGTGACGTGAAATTCCTTCCACAAGAAGCTGGGCCATTCTTTTCTCGTATCGAAGCTGAATCTCGTTCCAACTCAGTTTCTTTGGGTGTATTAGGTGCACTGCATGGTCAGTTCCCTCAAATCCAAGGATCACTAGATTCCATTGATGATGTACTAGCCAGCGTGCCAAAAATTAAAGCCAACAATACCATGAGTGAACTGGGTAAGTTGGGCGCTAGCGAACAAAAATATATCCCTTGGATGCAAGCTACCTACATAATGGCGGCGAACAAAAAAGCCCTACCTTATTTACCAAAAGGGGCTGATGTTAACGCTTTAACCTATGATGAGCTTGCGACTTGGGCTGCCAATATTAAAGAAGCAACAGGTAAAGCGAAACTTGGTTTCCCTGCTGGTGAAAAAGGCCTGATGCACCGTTTCTTACAAGGTTATTTATACCCTTCATTTACTAACTCTGTTGTGACTGATTTCCGTGGTGACGATGCTAAAGCTATGTGGCAATGGTTCCGTGACCTTTGGCAAGATGTTAACCCAAGATCAACGGCTTATAACTTGATGCAAGAGCCGTTACTGACTGAAGAAGTTTGGGTTGCCTTTGATCATACCGCACGTTTAAAAGATGCATTTGACCAAAGACCAGATGACTTTATCGCTTTCCCAGCCCCTTCTGCTAAAGCTGGCCGTGGTTTCATGCCTGTTATTGCAGGTCTAGCGATTCCTAAAGGAACGCCAGATAGAGCGGCTTCTGCTGAATTAATTAAGTACTTGTCTGAGCCAGAAGTGCAAATCAGAACCCTCAGAGCAACAGGTTTCTATCCAATTGCTGACGTTGAGCTACCGGCTGACCTGCCTGCCAATGTAAGAATTGCAGGTAAAGCGATTGCCACTCAAGCGGGTTCACCAGATGCCTTGCCATCTATGCTTCCTGTTGGTTTAGGTGATCTAAGCGGTAAGTTTAGTAAAACCTATAAAGATACCTTCCAACAAATCGTTTTGCGTAATGCCAACATAGACAAGATCCTTGATCGTCAGGCGACAGTCTTGAAAACCATCATGGTAAGCGCCAACGCACCTTGCTGGGCACCAGACAAACCAAGCAATGGTGTATGTCCAGTTAACTGATTTCTTAAGTAAGTTGCGATTCTCGTCTCACATTTAAATTGTTTTCTCCTCATGTTGAGGCGGGAATGACTTTTTGCACCTTCCTTAAGTGTTTAAATAGATTTCAGGATGCCCTATGAATAGTAAGACATACCCTTATTTGCTGATTGCTCCGAGTATCTTATTTTTACTCGCTTTCTTTATTTACCCTTTTATCGAAGTCTTTTTACAGGCCTTCACCACCAGTGATGGTGAGCTAGGTTTGGCAAACTTCGATACCATTTTTAATGACTTTAATTTCTTACCTTCATTAAGCAATACCCTGATCCTTGCATTAGTGGTAGTACCGACTCAGCTATGTATGGCGGTTGGTATGTCTTTAATGATCTCTAAGATGAAAAAGGGACGCGATACCGTACTTTATATCTGGACTATCCCGCTTGGTATTTCAGATTTGGCGGCGGGTATCGTTTGGTTAGCCTTGCTTGATCAGAACGGTTTCCTGAATAGTTTCTTATTCTCTGTTGGTATTATTGATGGGCCAGAGAGTTGGCTTAACTACAATAATCCTGTGGCTATCTTTGCCGCCATAGTGTTTGCCGAAATCTGGCGTGCGACAGCGATTCTGCTAGTCATCATTGTTTCCGGTATTGGTCTGATTCCGAAAGAATACTATGAAGCAGCAGAAATCTTTGGTGCTAATGCCTGGGTGCGTTTATGGAAAGTAACCCTACCTCTATTAAGACCTAGTCTACAAACGGCTTTGATTCTACGGACCTTGTTAGCCTTCGAAGTCTTTGCCGTTGTCATGCTACTAGGCGGAACCAATATGCCTGTCTTGATGGGCGAAGCCTTCAACTGGGCGTTTGAATATCGAGATGCGGGTGCTGCTGCCGCTTATGCTGTGGTGATTTTAGGCTTATCGATTGTTTTCACTTTGTTTTATTTAAAAGTATTACATGTGCCTAAGGAGGCCCAAGTATGAGCCAGTTTGAGCAAGATGCATTGTTAGAAAAAGAAATGCTTGCCGCAAATAAACGCAAAAAAGCTTGGCGTTGGTTATTTATCAGTGGCACTGCTTTCATGGTGTCTTGGATAGTATTTCCGATTTACCTCTTGGTTGTTAGCGCATTAAGTTCTGCTGAAGTGGTAAATGGTTGGCCAAAGGCATTTGTGCCTGAGTTTGATATGGAAACCATGGCCTTCTTTATGAACTACTACGGCGTGCTAGATGCCTTAAAGAACTCCTTGATCGCGGCCGTTTTCACCATGGTGATTTCGATTGGATTAGGTACACCTGCGGGTTATGCCTTGGCTCGGTTTGAGTTTCGTGGAAAGAACACATTTAGGTTACTTATCCTATTAACCCGTGCTTTCCCTATGCCTTTGCTGGCATTACCTCTGGCCGTTATTTTTATCAATATTGGTCTTGATGACACCTTGTTTGGTTTATCTCTGGTGCACGCCGCTTTGGCCTTGCCATTTGCAGTTCTGATTACTTCAAGCTTGTTTATGGGGATTCCCGTTGAGCTTGAAGAGGCCGCTTGGGTATTAGGTTGTAACCGCTGGCAAGCGTTTGTCAAAGTGGTTATGCCTTTGGCGTTGCCGGGTCTGACTGCGTCTGCTGTCTTTGCCTTTGTTATTTCTTGGAATGAGGTGTTCGCAGCGGCGGTATTGACCATCAATAACCAAACACTGACGGCTTTCTTGGTACAAAGCTTGTCTTCCTCTCCTGCAGAAGTGAAGTTCGCAGGGGGGCTGATTTTGATCGTACCGGCCATTCTCTTCTTATTCGTTGTTAGAAAGTATTTATTCAGTATGTGGGGGATTGCAAACCGCTAAATGAACCGCTTTTTACCATATTGATATGTATTTTTAGGAATGACTTATGACAGCAATAGCAATTGAAAATGTTAAAAAATCCTTCGGTGATGCGCATATATTAAAGTCGGTATCACTTGAGATTAAGCATCAGGAATTTACCGTTCTATTAGGCCCATCTGGTTGTGGTAAATCCACCCTGTTGCGCATTATTGCAGGGCTTGAGAGCCAAGACACAGGCACGATAAAAATCGGTGATCGTGTGGTTTCTCACCTGCCTCCTAAAGCACGAAATGTAGCTATGGTGTTCCAGAACTATGCGGTTTTTCCTCACATGACAGTGTTTGAAAACATTGCATTTGGTCTGAGAATGAAAAAAGCGCCCGAGGCCAAAGTAAAAGCCAATGTGGAAAAGTTTGCATCACTTATGCACATAGATCACCTGCTTGAACGTTATTCTGGCCAGCTATCTGGTGGCCAAAGACAACGTGTTGCTGTGGCCCGTGCTCTTGCAGTAGAACCTGACGTTCTTTTGATGGATGAGCCTTTATCCAACCTAGATGCCTTATTGCGCTTGCAGATGCGTGCCGAGCTTAAATCTGTTTTGGCGGCATCAAAAACCACCACGGTTTATGTCACTCATGATCAGGTAGAAGCCATGAGTTTAGCCGATCGAATCGCTGTCATGAATGCCGGTCGTATTGATCAATATGATCTACCCGATGAAATTTACACAAACCCAGCGACAGAATATGTAGGTAGTTTTATTGGTAACCCGCCGATGAACTTTATCTCACCTGAATTTCAAATTGGCGATGTGCCAGCAGGTGCGACTCAGCTAGGCATTCGTCCAGAAGATTTTAACGTCTCTACCATAGCTCAAGCTAATTACTGGCCAATCAAGGTACTAACCAAAGAGAGGCTGGGTTCTCACCAGCAGCTTTCTGCTGAATTAAATGGCCAGCTTTTTCGGGTAAACATTGCTAATGAAGTCGATGTTGAAAGTGGCAATACCCTTTATTTACAACCTAAAGACGATAAGAAACGTTGGTATACAGAAAGTGGGAAGATCATTCTATGAGTCAAACTGAGCAGTTAATTAGCGAAGCTAAGCGCGTCCTTAAAGAAAATGACCTTGGCGGTTATACAGTACCAACGAAAGGTTTGTATCCTTTCCAATGGAACTGGGATGCTGGCATCACAGCATTAGGCTGGTTGCACATTGATGAGAAAAGGGCATGGGCTGAGTTTGAAACCTTGTTTAAAGGCCAGTGGGAAAATGGCATGGTGCCTCATGTTGTATTCCATCAAGATTCAGATGATTACTTTCCAGGGCCAGACCAATGGGGTGTTGTTGGTAACCCACCAAGTACCTCTATTTCACAACCGCCATTATTAGCGACTATGGTCCGTATGATTTATGAGCAAAGTCAGGATAAAGACTTGGCTCAAGCAAAATTAGACGCGCTGCTACCTGGTCTAATCCGTTATCACCTATGGTGGTACCGTGAGCGTGATCCAGAATCAACCGGTCTAGTATCAAGCTATCACCCATGGGAATCTGGCATGGATAATAGCCCTGCCTGGGACGATATCTTAGAGCGAGTACCACAAGCGACTCGTAGCTATCAAAGACGCGATTTAAGCCATGTTGATAGTAACCAGCGTCCTGTTAAAGCTGAATACGATAGATATGTTTACCTAGTGGATTTCTTTAAAGATAAGAAGTTTGACTATCAGACGATCCATGATGAATGCCCCTTCCATACAAAGGATGTGAGCTTAAACTCGGTTTTACAAAGAGCGACGAAAGACTTAATACACCTAAATAGCTTGGCTACTGAGCCAGTTAATCTAGATGAAATCATTCGTGGTGCTAACAAAGCTGATGTACAAATTCAGGCGTTGTGGGATGCAGAAAGACATCAATTTTTGAATAAAGATTATGCTGAGAATGCACCTATTCCAGTAAAAACCTCAGCAGGCTTTATGCCTCTTTATGGTCATAGTGCGACCCCAGAACAAGCTAGCATTATGGCTGAGGAGATCAAGCTTTGGTTAGAAAAAGGGCCTAAAGGCTTGGCTTCGACTTATCCTGGCGAAGCCGTGTTTGATGCCAAACGTTACTGGCGTGGCCCTTCTTGGTTGCACATTAACTGGATGATTGCCGATGGCTTATCCTATTACGGTCATCATGATGTAGCAGCATTATTACAACAGGCGTCTCGTTCTATTATTGAGCAATCAGGTTACTGGGAATATTTTGACCCAGAAACAGGTGAAGGTTGTGGTGGTTCAAACTTCTCTTGGACAGCGGCAATTGCTCTTCATTGGTTAGTTTGACCTTGACCAAAGGCCCTGACCAATCGCGGTTGGGGCTTTTTTATATCGCTAGTAGGTAAGAAAGTGGTAAATCCAGAGAGTTTTTTAAAGGCGTTATTTAATCAGGCAGTGAAAACGGCCCACCCTGATACACACTTGGCTTCGGCCTTATCAAGTTTAGATAAAACCAGTCAGGGCAGAACCATCATATTAGGTGCGGGTAAAGGTGCTGCGGCGATGGCGGCAATTGCTGAAAACTACTTTGAAGGGCAGGTTGAAGGCTTAGTGGTGACGCCTTATCAGCATGGTTGCTCTACCAAAATCGTTGAAGTGGTTGAAGCCGCTCATCCTGTACCAGATGATGCTGGGCAAGAAGTAGCACGTAGAATCTTGGCTTTAGTGGCAGACCTTAAACCAGAAGATAGAGTTATCTTTCTTGTCTCTGGCGGTGGCTCTGCATTATTAGTTTTACCTGCTGATGGCATCGATTTAAAAGAGAAGAAGCGCATTAATAAGCAGCTTCTTTACTCGGGAGCCAGCATTGATGAAATTAACTGTGTACGTAAAAAACTCTCTCAAGTTAAAGGTGGCCGTTTAGCGCTACATTGTGCCCCTGCGACTGTTCATACCTTTGCTATTTCTGATGTGCCAGGAGACTCTCCTAGTGTGATTGCCTCTGGTCCGACAGTGGAAGATGACACCAGTATCGAAGCGGCACTTGAGGTGCTAGCGCGCTATAACATTCATGTTTCCAGTGCTGTGACAGCTTACCTTGAACAACAAGATAAACTGGATTATCGACACTTACCTAAGCGCAATAGCTTTGAGATTATCAGTACCCCGCAAATGTCTTTAGATGCAGCCGCAGAGTTTGCTTTATCTCAAGGTATTACGCCTTTGATTTTAGGTGATCTTGAAGGTGAATCCAGTGATGTCGCTAAAGTGCATGGGGGGATTGCTAGACAAGTCTTACATTATGCTCAGCCAATCAAACCACCTTGTGTCATTATCTCTGGCGGCGAAACCACAGTAACGGTAAAAGGCCGTGGCCGTGGTGGTCGTAATGCGGAATTTTTATTGGCGCTTACCTTGGATCTTAAAGGCAAAAAAGGCGTATCTGCGATTGCTTGTGATACGGACGGAATCGACGGGTCTGAAGATAATGCCGGCGCTATCATGCTGGCTAACACCTATGGCAAGGCTTTGAACAAGCAGCTGAATCCTAGGGCGTATTTAGAAAATAATGATGGTTATAGTTTCTTTGAAGCTTTAGATGCCTTGATAGTGACTGGGCCTACTAGAACGAATGTAAATGATTTTCGCGCTATCTTGATTCAAGCCTAGGCAAAAGCTTTTCATCAAAGACACTGAATTAAAAAACACGCTATTAAAGAGATGGCCTTGCTCTATTTACTGCCCTAAATAAGCAAGGCTATTTCTTTTATCCTTTCTTCACCTAACTCATTTACTCTTCTGATTTTTATAGTTCGTTTTTTTATGTAAACTGACTGAAATTCATAGAGCCTAGCATTCTCTTCTTATATTGAACGAATTTAATTTCAAATGGAGCAACCCAGCTAAATTTATCCTGGCTATGAGTAACATGGTGCAGATTCTTTATTGCTTCCGATAATTTAACTGAATCTACGTTCTTAAGCGTGCAACTGAAGAATATTCAATATCTAATGATTCTTTGAATCTCTATATTAGGAAGGTGTAATACTGCCCAGAGTCATTGTTATTTCTGGTGTACGAGGGGTAAGAATAATGGCGTATCCTGTTGATTGATCTCGACAGGTCACAATCAACATTAGAGAGATTGTGATGATTTAATTGCTCGCAGATAGACTTTGGCGAGTAATTGGCTTACCGTCCATACAGACAACCTCAATGCTATTATATGCCTCAATATCCTTTAGTGGGCTTTTCTTTAAGAGTAGAAAGTTAGCTTTTTTCCCTATTTCTATACTGCCTAATGTTTCTTCAAGATTAAAAACTTTAGCATTATTAATAGTAGTGGCTTGTAGAGTTTTCTTTAATGGGACTCCTGTGCTATACCATGCTTTCATATCAATAAATCCACTTAAGCCCAGGGCGTTCGCATAAGATTGGCCAACAATAGTATCTGTAGCGAATAGTAAATTAGCATCGTAATCAGATAATACTTTTAACACCTTTACAGTATTTATTGAAGGCTTGATACATCTGTTTGTAATTTAACTCTCGAAGATACCTAGGAAATTATTGAAGTATATACTTATGAAACCAATGACCATCATCTGATTTATACCTATCTAACAAGCCTTTGGGAATGACTTCTGATAGTAATGGATTCTCTAAATAAGTAGGATCAAACATGCTTAGGTGTGAGTCAATTAAACTAGGTATTAGATAACGACCACTGCCACCTATACGTAAAATATCTTTTGTTGGGTTTAACTGAGAAGTTGAAATATCAACAATAATTCCATCATTCACTAATATATAGGTGTTGTGCAGTGGCTGTTGAAGTTCTGGTTAAATAAGCGTTACGCTCTCTATTAATAATTGATCTGAACTGGCAAGTAAATAGGTAACGAATAAAAGAGTTAAAAAAATTTCCGAATTGATTTTTATCAGATTTTTCTATAAGTTTAGCACAAAAAAATAATATTGAGAATTAATAACTGTTTTCAAGAATAGCTATGCACAACGATATAAACAAAAAAAATGTTAAAATATTCAGCAGCAACAATATTAAAAAAATGTTTTTAATTGATTTCATAAATTTTTCCTATAAATTTAGCGTTAGCTAAATGATATTGAAAATTAATAAACTATTTAAAAAATAGCTATGCACAACAACATAAACTAAAAAATACTTAGCTTCACTCTCCATTATTTTGTAGGAGTTTACTGGAGCATATTAGAAAGAGGCTCTTATATAATCCATTTTTCATAATTCGAAAAATGGATTAATTATTTTCATGAAAATGATTTCTCGAGTAATTTAAAAATTTTAACAAGCAACTTCATTTTTCTTATTGTCGAAAATATTTAACCATGACCAATTTATCGGGTTTAAAACAAAACCGTGTTTAATGCTCAAGCCCATGGATATTTTTATATCACCAATTTTTTCTTCCAAAAGGTCGGTAATTAAATAATCCTCACTTACTACTTCAACTCCTGCATTTAACTTTTCGACGACTTCCCGAGAATAAATATCCAAGCGGATAGGGCCTGACGAATGTACTGAAATATTCGATCCGCCAAAGTCACCAGCTGCTAATTTCAATCTAGAAACAATGCATGTCTGTTTATTAATGTTTTTTGTGAGCAAGATCCCTTTACCAAAGATACCTCGTAATTGTAATAAGCTACCTGTAGTCGTTGAATCGATAAATACAACACCTATTGCATCGTCTGGTAGCGAATATTCTGTAGTGTAAGAATTAGAAGTTTTCTTGTTATTGTCACTACTGTAAGCAGCTGAAATAAATAGGCTGGGTAATATAGTTAATGCAATAGATAATTTTATCATAATGCTTATAGTATTTTTTATTAATTTATATTTCATAAAAATCTCCACATGCTTATTCTGTTAAACAGATTAATTTTCTTAATACTTAGTAATGACAAAAAGCAGATACACAGCTATACCAATTAAAAGTACCAAAGTGACTACTACTCATCTGGTTAGGCTTAAACTTTGTATATTGAATACTCTTTAAGGCCGAATAGTGTTTCCCTGTTTTGTTATCAGGAAGTATTTAAAATACGTTATAATTGAAAAAAATAAGTACTTAAACGGGATCGAGGACGTCCTATATGACGATTTGATACATGATGGCCTCAAACTACTGAAATCGGATTTTTATGATTGCAATTCCATTACCTTTTGTTACATCTTTATTGTTGTCTATTTTGGCAGTGGTATTGTTTTATCGTCGAGAGCAAGCTGCGCAAGCTACTTTTATATTTATTGCCTTGTGCGCAGTTACTTCAAGTATCGTTGGGTTTAGATGGGAAACGGACATTGCAGTATTCAAAGTACTTCAACCGGTACTTGCTTCCTGTATTCCTGGAGTTGCTTGGTATTGTTTTACCAAATCCCATCGATATAAAAAGTCGTATTTCATTCACTGCTTACCGCCCATGTTGGTTGTTATTGGTTCATTGACCTATCCTTTTTGGCGCCCACCTCTCGATCCATTTCTTGCAGTTCTGTATGTAGCTTATGGTATTGCATTGTTAAAGGCTTCATTAAGCAGTAATGGAATCCCTGAAAAAGTTCGCCTTTCTGACTTTCCAAATACTCAGAAAGCAGAGTCCTACGCGGGCATAATGCTGATAGTTTCAGCTGTTATAGATATCTTTGTAGGAATCAATTTTGCTTTTTACAGTGGAGCTAATGCACTCAATATAATTGCGATTGGCTACTGTATTACTTTGCCTTTATTAGCTGGAACTGTTGTGGTAGTGAGTCAGAGTGTGGTGCAAGAAAACATTGAGATGGACAGTAATGAAGAATCCACATCAAGATTAATGGTGGAAATGAAAGTTTCTTATCCTTCAGTATTAACAGAAGAAGAAATGAAAAAAATCGTCAGTAAAATAGACTTGCTGATTACTGAAAAAGAAGTGTTTTTAGACCCAGATCTAACGCTGGATAGATTAGCACGAAAATCAGGTATTCCAGCAAAACAGATATCCACTTCGATAAATCAAGTTTATGGACGCAATATATCTCAAGTGATTAATGAATACAGAATTGAACGAGCAAAGCAGTTGTTGATTAGCACTGATAAAACAATTACTCAAATCTACTTTGATTCAGGCTTTCAAACTAAATCAAATTTTAATAGAGAGTTTACACGAATAACCGAACAAACTCCGAGCGCTTATCGAAGTTCACAACAAGATGGAAAATAGAGCTCTGTTGAAATTGTAAGGTTGTGTCGCTGCCCATTGCTTGAATCCTTTAAGGCTTTGTTCTCCTAATTTCTAATCATTTGAGACAATTAAATATTCTTAGTTATTTATTATCATTGAATAGGAGTTTAGTACACTGCTGCGGAGTAAAAGAAAAAAGTATTACAGTAATTCATTAAAGTAGATAGCAACTTGATGTGATTACACACAGAATATTAACAACGTAATTAATCAGAGAGTTGATAAAAATCG
This sequence comes from Marinomonas sp. S3726, assembly GCF_000967665.1. Lineage (NCBI taxonomy): Bacteria > Pseudomonadati > Pseudomonadota > Gammaproteobacteria > Oceanospirillales > Oceanospirillaceae > Marinomonas > Marinomonas sp. S3726. Next base: position 623,512 of record NZ_JXYC01000004.1, read on the forward strand.
ACTAAACAAGCGAATTAATAGATAAACAAGGAATAAAAAATGCCAGATAGCTAAATATAGCAGGACGACATCCATAAAACATAAGGAATTGCATGTGACTATTGATTATATGAATAGTTAAAAATAAATAGACTAAAATTTAACTTTTTCGTTTTACTTTTCTTGCAAAAGATTATAAGGCAACTTCTTCGTTCGTGAGAATTTTTTGTTGTTTTACTATAAATTTAAAATCATAAGCATATTCCAACATTAAGAACTTATGCTTCAGCTCCCCTTATAGCAGTATATAACCAAGTTTGCTCAACGATGTGACCTATTTTTAAAGCAATAATAATTCGAGAGAATTGAGAGTCTTATGAAGTTATTTTGCTGTCGAACACCTATGACAAGGCTTTGAATAAGCAGCTGAATCCTAGGGCGTATTTAGAAAATAATGATGGTTATAGTTTCTTTGAAGCTTTAGATGCCTTGATAGTGACTGGGCCTACTAGAACGAATGTAAATGATTTTCGCGCTATCTTGATTCAAGCCTAAGCAAAAGCTTTTCATCAAAGACACTGAATTAAAAAACACGCTATTAAAGAGATGGCCTTGCTCTATTTACTGCCCTAAATAAGCAAGGCTATTTCTTTTATCCTTTCTGTATTTCACTTTTCTTTTTATTCTTCTCGTTCAAGGATTCGCTGTAATCTTGGTCGGCTGATTTGCAGTATTTCACAGGCCTTGCCCTTGTGATTATTTACCTGAGAAAGTACCTGTTTCACATGAGTGTATTCTATTTGCTGCAAGCTACTGTCTTGCGTATCTGGGTGAGCTTGGTAAGTATCTTCTGAAAGTGTGTCATCTTGTTTATGTTCGCGTTTTTGTCTGAGTTTCTGTTCTATATCGACAAACAAATCTTCAGTAAGCAGTTCACTAGGGCACAGGGCAACGGCCTTGATTAGGGTGTTTTCAAGCTCTCGCACATTGCCCGGCCAATGGTAGTCTGTGAGTAGATCCATAGCGCTTTTAGTTATCTTACTAATTTTTGTACCTAGCTCCCTATTGGCTCGATATAGCAGGGCAGGGACAAGTTCTTTTAAATCTTCTTTGCGCTCAAGCAGAGAGGGCAATTCAATTTGAACCACTTGTAGGCGGTAGTATAAATCCTCTCTAAAGCGCTTCTCTTTTATGGCCTGATCGAAGTTTAAATTGGTCGCTGAGATGATACGCACATCCGCCTGGTATTCAGTTTTACTACCAAGTGGTGTGTAGGTTTTCTCTTGTAGAACACGCAGTAGCTTGGCTTGTATTTGCGCGGAAAGTTCGCCCACTTCGTCTAAAAATAAGGTGCCACCTTGGGCTAGCGCAAACTTACCCGCTTGATCAGAGACAGCGCCAGTGAAAGCCCCGCGTTTATGGCCAAAAAGCTCAGACTCTAACAAGTTATCCACTAAAGCGGCGCAATTTAACGCAACAAAAGGGGCACCCTCTGACATGCCCGCTTGGTGTATGGCTCGGGCGACCATTTCTTTACCTGTACCAGATTCTCCCGTAATTAACACACTGGCCCGAGTGTGGGCAATTTTACCTATGGTTTTATAAACCTGCTTCATGGCATTGGATGAACCAACCATAGAATTGCCAAAGTTATCAGGCACGCTCAGAGTTTCAAGTTTGTCTTGATTAAGTTGGGCCAGATGTTGCGCCAAGGCGGTATTAATCGCCTGATCAAATTCATCTAAATCTATAGGCTTATGCAGATATTCATCGGCACCGTTTTGCATGGCGCTGATAGTGCTTTGCATATCCTGAAAAGCAGTAATCATTATGATGCGACTAGTGGGGCTGACTTGCTTAAAGCGAGGAAGCGCTTCAATGCCAGACAAGCCTTGCATGCATATATCTAAGATGATGACATCCGGTTGATAGTCTTGTGCCAAACTGATGCCGCTGCTGGCATCGGCACTGGTTTCAACCTCATGACCTTGAGATTCTAAATGAAGTTGTAGGGTACGTCGTATGCCCTTGTCGTCATCACATATGAGTAACTTGCTCATAGCTTTCCTGCTTTGAATTTTGTGAATTAAGGGGCGCCATGTGAGCGGGAAGGGCAATACACACCTGTGTTCCTTCTTCACCCATATGCTGCTTAGTTAAGATAGGGCGTATCTTGATCAAGCCTTGGTGTAGATCAAGAATGCCTTTAACAATGGCCAAACCTAGCCCTGTACCACTGGCTTTAGTGGTGAAAAAGGGCTCGAAAGCTTGTGTGATTATGTCGCTCTCAATTGGCTTACCCGTGTTAAAAATGCTCAACATGAGATAAGCCTGCTTGGCTTGGTCTTGTTGAGTTAAGTCTGAAGTCATACCTTGATCAATTAAATTCTCATCAAGCTCATACAGAGGTTGGTCCAGTAGAAGTAAATGGCTCTTAATTCTCACCAGCCTATGCCCAGAACTTAAGGCTGCGGCTTGGATGCCATTAGTCATTAGGTTTTGTATTGCCTGTTTTAACTTGGTTGGATCAGCAAATAGAGTAGGTAAGTTAGGTGTCAACTCTAATGTGACAGCAACCTTATGCTCTCTTGCTAAACGCTCTTGAGGCATGAGTACTTGATTAACCAGCTTGTTAAAGTCTAGCCATTGGGCTTGGTGCTTTTCAGGCTTTGAATAGGTTAATAAGTCAGCCAATATGGCTTCCATATAAGCCACTTGTTGGAGGGAAATTTGGCATAACTCATCTTGGTTTTTTCTCTGGTACATTTGCAGCACCATCTTGATAGAGCTAAGTGGGTTCCTAAGGTCATGGGCTATCATGCTTACCACCTTGCCTATGGCGGCGAGTTTTTCGTGTTGCAGGCGTTGATTCGTTTCTTGTTCAAGGGCTTGTGCAAGCGCCTTTTCTTGGCTGATGTCCTGCTTTACTCCCACGTAATAGAGGTTGTTGCCTTGTGCATCTTTGACAGGTGAGATGACCGCTCTTTCCCAAAATAGAGAGCCATCTTTTTTCTTATTATGTAATTCCCCTCGCCACTCTTTACCTGCTAGTAGTGCTTGCCATAGGGCATCATAATCAGCATTTTTCATTTCACCAGACTGTAAGAATTTAGGACTAATCCCTAAGACTTGAGACTCTTGATAGCCTGTTACCTCACAAAAAGTTGGGTTCACATAAATGATCTTGCCAGTTAGGTCTGTGATCATGACGCTATTTTGGCTCTGTTCCACCGCATGGTTTAGCTGTAATAGCTGGGCTTGAGCTTGCTCTTGCTGGGTGATGTCTTCTCCCACTAGAGTGAGAAGGCCTAATGGTGCTTGATTGATGTGCTCTGAAGCCGTTGGCTTCTGTAAAAAAGTGGTGGTCCAAGATAAGAGATGCACTTGCCCATACTTGTCTTGAATCACATCTTTAATACTGGCTTGATGATGTCCTGATACAAGTGTGTTTTGCAGGGAGGTTTGCACCTGTTCTCTCAGTTCTAATGGAATGAAAAGACGTACCCAATCTTGCCCTATCACCTCTTTTTTCTCATAGCCCATGCGTTCTAAGAAAAGATCGTTGCAAAATACCACGCGACCTTTCTGATCCAGGCTCACGGCCAACAATTGGATTTGTTCTAACACTTGACGAAACTGCTGCTCGTAGGCTCTTTGTTTGTCTTTTGCAAGATGGCGACTTTGGCTAAAAACTATGTAGAGGCAAGCGCAGAAAGCCAGACTATAAAGTAAGAGATAAAAGATGAGGTATTGCTGGAAAAACTGCATACGTATTTGCTTAAAATACAGTTTTGAAAATGATGAAACTAGGTGCCAAGGCTTGTTATCTGGTGCCATGCTGGTAGCGAAGGTGAGGTAAGCATCGGCGTTAACCAAGCGGCCGCTTGTTTGCTTGTTTAATAGGTTCTGGATATTGCTGGGTGGGTGCTGAAACGTATTAAAAAGAAACTCATTTTTAGCGCCATTAATGTCGATAAAACTGAGTAAATTTGGGTTGAGATCAAGGCTAGCACTGGGCAGAGATTGCTCGTTAAACTCTGTTCGATTAAGAGGTTGCACCATAGCGGCTGCTTCACTATTGATAATATAAAGCTGGTTAAGAAAGTAGGGGGATAAACGTAATAACTGTTTGATCAGAGGGAGAGCACGGTAATTCAGTACTATGACGCCAACTAGTTGGTCACCATCATAAACCGGGGCGCTCACTCGTATGGTTGGAGCGCTTGGGCGTTCTAATTTACCTGCTTCCATATTTTGGTCAAGGGGGGAAATGTATACCTCACCTTGCTTGAGTGTCAGGCTTTTCTGAAAGTAATAACGTTGAGATTTGTCCTGCAAAGCCGGCTTTTCTACTACTTCAAATGTATTGCCAATATGGTTAATGCGAACCTGCTCTTGTCCTGTCTGATCTAGAAACCTGATTTGGCTGTAATCACTTTGGTTTTGACTGAATTGTAAAAAGTACTGGTTTAATAATTGCTGCCTATCTGGGGCGGTCAGCGTCATTAATGAGCGGCTAATAAAGGCAAAATTTTTCGCATCGGCCGCCATATTTTCCAAGTTATCAGCTAAAGTCTGTTGGATGAGTTCAACAGTGACCCTCTCTTTGTGCAGAGCGTACTTTTGTTCGTTACTGACACTGAGATAATAATGGCTCAATAGGGAGAGAGTGATGATAAAGCTGGAAAAAATGAAATAAAGTGAGAATCTGGCTAGGGCGCTTTTATCTCCATGAAAGCAGCTAAAGTAAGTCGAATAAAAGGATCTGAATGGGCCTTTAGAAGCGCCTAGATTAAGCTGAAGCATGTTGAAAATATCCCTTATTATTCTCAAGATCCAAGCTTCACATTATTTTGTGATGGGGCAAAGAAAACCCAGCTAGAATTAGCTGGGCTTATGTTTCATATCAAACTTTCGGCAAGTTTAAGAGAGCTAACCTTTAACGAGCCAGTAATTGTCCGGTTAATTGAATCGCCAGATATTGCGCCTGATTCTCAAGTTCAGGCAACTTCTTAGCCAGCAAACTCAGGCTTTTCTCCTTAGCAAAATCTAGATTTTTAGCAGCGATACTTTGGCTTTCTTCATCGTGAATAGCGCACTCAATTAAACTTACGACATCCTCTTCTTGTTCCAGGCGGGCGAGTAAAGGCAGGGCTAATTTCCTCACGCCACCAGCAGAGTCGGCTAAGCAAGTTTGTAGGCTGCGCTGTATTTCAAGTAAAGGAAGTAGCGCCGAAGGCTTAACATCCATATGCAGTTTGAGCGCCTGTAGGCTGCAAATGCGCACATGTTCATCCTCATCTTCTATGCCTAGCAAAATGAGGGTGAGGGACTGGCGACTTCTCAGCTGACCCAATAACCGAGTAGCGGCCTGTTTTGTCAAACTGCCCCCTTGGTACATAACATTTGCCAAAGCCGCAAAGGTGTTTTTTAACAAGCTGGTCCCTTGCTTTTCTCCAAGGCGAGCCATGGTATTAAACAGCTCAATTTGTAATTCGGGATCAGCGCCAGTTAGGGCTTCAATTAACAAGGGCGCGGCAAAATCATAAGGACATTTTGCTAGGCTTCGAATGGCAAGAATCTGATTTGAGATTTGAGCGCGTTTGGCAATTTTTCGACGGTTTAGATCTAACTTACCTGAGGCTTGGAAGTGCCCAGAAACGATATCGCTATAATCGTTAAAGTCTTCTTCTAGCTCAAGCAACATATTATTGATATTGCGTTCGTGATCTTGGTCTCTTTGTACCGGATTAGGCTGGGAGAGGTCTGCCTGATTACTTTGCGCAATCGCTGCCAAAGTGGAGGACACTTGAATCTTGTTGTCTTCCTCCTCTTTTTGCTGGCACAGGCTTTTTTGGGTGTTATCAGTTTCTTCCGAGTTGTCCGCTTTGTCTGTATCCAGAGGGATTCGTTGATTATCAGGGTTTGAGCTGAGTACTTGAGACTCTAAAAAGGTTTGATAAGAAGGCAGGTGAGCAAAGTGTCTGATGGCTTCAAAGCAGGCTTGGCGAATCATGACGTCATGATGTTTTTCATCTAATAAGGTACGAAACTCAGTTAATAAGGGGGCTGAGCTTGCCTGAAACTGGCCCAGTAAATGGATAAACTCTATGCGAATGGCGATAGGCGTTTCTGGGTTCTTTGCTAGTTCTAAGCTGCGTTCAAAAGCGGCTTGATAAGCTTCATCTTCGCCCGCTTTATGGGCGAGGATACGGGCCGCACCTAAGGTTAAAGTATGGGACTTATGTTGCATCAGGCTGGTTAACCAATCTAAAAAGCTGGGGCTAACTTGTTGTGGATGTTGATCGATTAATCCCAACAAGCTCGACAAATTATGGCTTTGTTCTCTTTGTGCGAGAGACTCTAAATTAGCAAGACTGATATCGTCCAGCACATCTAATTGTTTGAGCGCTTCAAGCGCACAAGTTTGTACTCTATTGCTATTATCGCAAAGCTGGTTCGCAAGGTCCCATTGATAGTCTTTGCTGTTTCGTTGGGCGAGCGCCTTGATACCAATGATTTTGATTTCAACATCTTGGCTTTGATTCATTTGCTTAAAGAGCAATACATTGGCTTTAGGACTTGGGTTAAGGCTAATGGCCTTGGTGATTTTTCTTGCTTGGGTCAAGCTAGGAGAGGCTTCTAATAAACTCTGACAATATTCGAGATCTAATTGGGCTAAGGCATTATAAAGCGCCATCTCAAGTTCAGGTTCTGGGTCTGTCGCCAGTAACTCTTTAAACAGAGGAATAGCATCTGTGGTGGCGACTTGAGCAAAGAGTTGAACCGCTAGAAGCTGTAGATCCCACCATTCATCCCAGTCATTTGTCATGCCCCATGCATCATCCGGTACACGGCCTTTTGCCATGGCTTCAAATAAATCTATGATGCGTTGCTTTTCAGGATGAGAAGCATCATTAAGTAAAGTCTGCTTGCTTAAGGTTATAAGGGCTTCGTGCCTAGCATCCCCGTCAGGATGATTCTTAGCCACATCAATGAGGCTGGAAACATCACCTAAACCTAAATCCCCCAAGGCTTTGGTCGCATCTATGACAACGTCCGTATCTGGGTGGTAAAGACATTGGTTCAGTTGGGGCAGGGCTTCTTGGTATTGAGCCTCAGCGATGGCTTTTGCACTGTAGCAAGATTGGGCTTCGTCTCCCTGTTCAAGCAAGTTCACCAATGCTTGATAGGCTTCTTGGTGGCTGACAGGATATTGCTGAGATGACATATGTGCTCCTAGCGATGACATATCTTGAATAATTTTATTTTGATTGTGAGTGTCGATCTAAGCCTATCAATAGCGTATTTAGCGTTTTCTTTTCTTGTTTTGAATCAAGGTTAGCCCTTGTAGCAAGCGCTTTAAAAAGCCTCGTCAGAAAATTGAATGTTTCGTTAAATGCATCAAAGAGAAATTGCACAAAGTGTTAAATCTTATCTGTGTTAGAAATTCAGGGGATTGCTTAAAGCGAGATAAATCAAGGGTTAGAGGGCTTTTAAACTCTTGGTATAGAAAATGCCTTAGGGATATCACAGCCAAGTTTTTCTCTAAATAGTGAGTAAAAACTTATTTGATGTCCCTGTTAAAGGAGCTAACCATGAAGATGCGACTGCTAGTACCGACTTTGCTCGGAGTCTCTTTGTCCTCATTGCCCTTGATGGCCCAAGATAAGATGGATTTTGGCCCCCTGCCTGAGGTGAAAATTGATAAGGCGAAAGCGGAGTTAGGTAAAAGATTATTTTTTGATAAACGTTTATCTGGCGATGCCTTAATAGCCTGTTCGACGTGCCACCAACCTGAATCAGGTTTTAGTTATCCCGCCCCTTTAGCCCCAGCTTACACTGGCAGTAAAGGCTTTCGGAATGTGCCTTCTCTGATTAATACCAGCTTAAAAGAAGTATGGTTTCATGATGGGCGCTTAGGCACCAATCTTAATGATGTGACACGGGAAATGATCACAGAAGATTGGTTGATGAACATGGATATGAGGCTAATGCAGGAGCGTATCAAACAAGATCCTATCTATGTAGCCATGTTTAAAAAAGCAGGTTATGGGGAGCCTTCTAATGGTTCGGTACGTAAAGCCATTCCTGAATATCTCAAAACCTTAAGCTCTAACGCCAGTCCCTATGACAAAGACCAGTTATCAGCGCAAGCCGAGCAAGGACTTCAGCTTTTCAAAGGAAAAGCGGGTTGTACGGCTTGTCATAATGGACCGCTTCTTACTGACGGTAAGGCCTATAACACAGGGGTAAAAGAGAACCTAGAGATCTTCTTGGACCCAGAGCGTCACGAAACCTTTATCGCCTTCAATATGTTTATGGGCAATGAGAACTACATGAACCTCAAACGTGATGTGGGCGCACATGTACAAAGCCACAAGATAGACGGTTCAGATATGGGTAAGTTTGTTACCCCAAGCCTACGTGAACTCACCCACACAGCGCCTTATATGCACAACGGTGTGATGGATTCCCTCGCGGATGTCGTCGCTTTTTATAACCAAGGTGGCGGGCAAGATTCCAATAAGGACAGCCGACTTAAACCCCTTAATTTGACGAGCCAAGAAGAGCAAGCCTTGGTTGCCTTTTTAGAGTCTTTATCTTCCAAACCACTGACCAGTGAACAGCATGTTTGGACAAAAAATGACTACCAATATCAGCCAACCAAAAATTGGTTAAAGGCCAAAAACTAAGGAGGGACTTATGAAAGCTAAACCGAACTTATTTATTCGAGTGAGCCTGAGTTTGTTGGCAACCGCAGCCAGTTTTAACTCATCTTTGGCGCTTGCGGATACGCCTATGCCGAGCTTTGATGCTCAAGCAGAAATGAAAAGGGCGGCAAAAGCGGATGCCGTGGCAGCCAAATTATCGCCTGTGGTTTTAGGTGATAAAAGCTATTTGCCTCTAGCGCCTTTAGGGGCAGTACCAACGCCTCTTGATAATCCAACCACAGCAGAAAAAGTTGAATTAGGTAAGTTGTTATTTTTCGATGGTCGCTTAGGAGGAGATGAGTCCTCTCCTTGTGTTGCTTGTCACTTGCCTGATACAGGTTGGGATTTTCCAACAGACTTATCGTTAGGTTATCCAAACACAGTGCATTGGCGTAATAGCCAGACTCTAATCAATTCAGCCTATTACTCTAAACTCTTTTGGGCGGGTTCTAGTAACTCGTTAGAAGCTCAAGCCAAGAGCGCTGCCAAAGGTTCTGTCGCGGGTAATGGCGAAGACGATCTGATGGAAGCAAGGCTCGCGCTTGTGCCTGAATATGTTGAGGGCTTTAAGCAAGTTTTTGGTGATAACTATCCAAAAATCAGTAATGCCTGGAAAGCCATTGGCGCTTTTGAACGCACCTTAATTCAAACCGATACACCGCTAGATAATTACTTGCTAGGGGATAAGTCCGCTTTAACGGCACAGCAGTTGAAAGGCAAAAAACTGTTTGAAGGTAAGGCTAATTGCATTGCTTGTCATAACGGTGCCCTTGCCAGTGATGAGAAGTATTACAACATAGGCGTACCAACCAATAAGCGCTGGGAGCAAGAAGCCATGGCACAAATCACCTTCCGCTATGAGCTTTATGCGAAAGGTTCCACAGAGAAACAATACCGCACAGGGAAGGCTGACCCAGGTGTTTATTTCAGGGGTAAACGTGCGGATATGAAAGGTAAGTTTCGAACGCCTAGTCTGCGTTATACCAAGTACACAGCCCCTTACATGCACAACGGGGTGATCACTAGCTTGGCAGATGTGATCGACTTTTATAACAAGGGAGGTATTAGCAAAGATGGGCGCACGACTGGCTTCCCTCAAACTAAATCTAAGCTGATCAAACCGCTTAATTTGAGTAAGTCTGAAAAAGCCGATTTGCTGGCTTTCCTAGACAGTTTTAGTGGTGACAAGCTGGTAATGGATTACCCAGCTATCCCTGAGTCAAAACCTCTCTTTACTAAACAAGCTTTGCTGGAGGCAATAAAATGAAAGATGACCTGACCAATCTTGATCAAACAAGTCTTGACCAAACAAGAGACTCAAGCCAGCTTGATAAAGCTAAGCAAAGCCCAGCTGAACATACCCAATGCATGATGAGCAGACGTAAATTCTTAATGACCTCTGGGGTTGCGGTAGGTGGCGCGAGCTTGGTTTCTCTCACCTTGTATCCAGGTACCGCACAAGCTCAGCAAGTACAGGCAAAAGTAACCTCTTACCCAAGACAATTAGTGGGTAAGTTAAGCCAGCTAAAAGTCAATCAGCCATTGTATTTCAACTATCCAGATGAAGGCCCAAACTCTCGTGCCATGTTAGTGCGTATGGGGGTTGAAGGCGGTGGCGGCATAGGCCAAAACAAAGATGTAGTGGCCTTTTCCATGATGTGTACCCACCAAGGTGGCCCTTTAGATAATCAATACAAAGTCAGAGATGAGCATAGAGTGGTTGGCCAATGTCCATTTCACCTCTCGACCTTTGATTTGCGCCGTCACGGCATTATCGTGTCAGGCCAAGCCTATGAGAGTTTGCCTCAAGTCTTATTAGAGCAAGAAGGCGATCTGTTATATGCCGTTGGCATCATGGGGCTGCTATTTGGCCGATCTGACAACCTAATCGCAGTTGCAGGAGCTTAACCATGACAACTCAATTTTATATTCCAGAAGATCATGCACCTCTACCGCCAAAACAAGCGGAAGTGATTACCACCGCTTGTGATTATTGTGTTGTTGCCTGTGGTTATAAGGTGTATCGCTGGCCTTTAGAAATGGCGAATGGAGGCATGAAAGCCAGTGAAAATGCCTTTGATTTGGATTTTCCTACCGCGCCTTTACAGGCCTGGGTGGCACCTAGCCAACATAATGTGGTGATGCATAAGGGCAAGCCCCACAACATCATAGTTGTGCCTGATAAGGACGCCACTGTGGTGAATAAAATGGGTGACTCTTCCATGCGAGGTGGCCTATTAGCGAAAAAAGTTTATAACCCATCCACAGGGACTAGAGACAGATTAACGCAACCTTTGGTTCGTATTGGTGGCAGCTTACAGCCTGTGACTTGGGAGTTTGCTTTAGACATAGCCGCCGCTGTTGGCCAACATGTTATTGATACCCATGGTACTAATGCCTATGGGGTGAAAACCTACTCTTATCAATACATTGAGAATACTTACGCCATCACCAAGTACGCCTTGCGCCATGTAAATACGGCAAACTTTAGTTTCCATGATACACCTTCAGATGTGACCTCAACCCCGGGCTTTAGGGATGCGGGCTTTGATAACTTTGGACCAAGTTATGACGATTGGGGGGCGGCAGATACCTTGATGATATGTGGTACTGACCCGTATGAAACCAAAACCATTATCTTTACCCAGTACATAATGCCGGCCATTCAAAGGGGCATGAAAACCGTCATTCTTAATCCTAGAGAAACGGCGGGCATAGCCTATATGAAAAAGCATGGAGGGCTGCACCTAGATGTTAATCCGGGCTCAGATACCTTAGTCGTAGGCGCTATTGCTCGCATCATAATGCAGAACGATTGGCAGGATAAAGATTGGATTGGGAACTGGGTAAACAGCAAATGGGAATCTAACTCAGGGTTTGGGCAAGGTACTCGAAACACACCATGGCAATGGCGTACGACTTGGGGCAAGTTTCAAACCAATGGTTATGAAGACTACAAAAAATGGAATCTAGCCCAAGCTGAGTATGACCCAGACTATGCGGCAAACTTGGCTGGCATAGAGGTTAAAAAGCTTTATCAAGCGGCTGAGATGTTGGCTAAACCTATTAATGGCAAACGCCCTAAAACCTCAATCGGCATCGAAAAAGGCTTTTACTGGTCTAACAACACAGGCAATACCAATGCGATTTCAACCCTAGCAACCTTAGTGGGTGCTGGTGGTCGAGAAGGGCAAGTGGTGGGCCGCTTTGGTGGTCACCAACGTGGTGGACAATCTGGTGGTAAATTACCGCGAAATAAGTCGCCAGAGAAAGTACCGGGACGTCGCCGTCGTGCCTTGGATACGGACAGGTATTTATTCTCCGGCCATACTCGTTTTACCCATGTAATAGGTACCACTTGGATTCAAGCCATGTGTGGTTCTCAAGGCTTACAAAAGAAATTTTGGGAGCTGACAGTGGCCAACCCCCATCAGGTTTATAGTTATGAAAAGCAAGAGATTATCGACACCCTAAAAGCCCGTGCTGATTCTGGCGGCATGGTGGTTGTGAATCAGGATATCTATTTGCGAGATCCGATTGGCGCTAAGTTTGCTGATATTGTCTTCCCTGCGGCGACTTGGGGAGAAGAAGATTTTATGCGTGCCAATGGTGAACGCCGTTTGCGTCTTTATCAAAAGTTTAATGATGCCCCTGGCCATGCAAAGCCTGACTGGTGGATTATTGCTCAGCTCTCTAAACGTATGGGGTTTGATGGCTTTGATTGGCAGAACTCAAATGAGGTGGCAGAAGAGGCATCACGCTTTAGTCGTGGTAGCCGTAAAGACTTTAATATGATTAAAGTGGCCGCCCATGCAGAAGGTAAAACCTTACATCAAAAGCTCAAAGAGTATGGAACAGAAGGCATACAAGGCCCTGTATTCTATAACTATGATACCAAAAAGCTGGTGGGCACTAAGCGTTTGCATGATACCCAAATGAGTGCAGAAATCTTAGCTGAAAAGGGTCTCACTGATGGGCCGCAAGGGGCTAACGTGCTCAAGAAACAGCTCACAGGCTTCAACTCTCAAACGGGCAAGATCAATATGCAGAAGCATCCGTGGGGCCTCTTTAGTGACTTCTATGCTTGGATCAAGCCTAAAGGGGATGAGCTTTGGTTCTCTAATGGCCGCGTGAATGAGATTTGGCAATCAGGTTTTGATGATGTGGAGCGCCGCGCTTATACGGCTCAACGTTGGCCTGAAAACTGGGTCGAAATACACCCTGATGACGCTAAGAAACGGGGCATTGAATCCGGCGATCAGGTGATGATGTATTCTGATAGAGTGCCGAGTTTTAAAGATACTATCTTAGGTGTTGAAGGCGATGATTTTCAGTTTAACCAGCTGCTAGACGCAGGCCATATTCAGCTTGATAAGGCCGCGGTAACAGCGGTTGCTATTGTCACCCCTTGTACCAAAAAAGGCGTGCTCTACGCTAATATGATAGATATGAAACAACCATCTAACTCACTAACAGCCAGAGTTGTAGACCAAATTAGTGGTAACTATAACTACAAAATGGGCGTGGCTAATATCAGAAAGATTGGCGATTCTGTGTATAAAAAGGAATTTAGAAGCTTCTCTTTTGCACCGAGAAATATTGTTTAGCCCTTAAAAAAGGAAATAAAAAACGGGCCGATCAGGCCCGTTATTGTTTCTAAGTTGCGATAAAGTGATTGTTCATAGTTATGTATGATCTGCACTTTGATACTGAATAAATACGGATCTAGCATAATCAGAAAGTGGCTGAGACTTTCTTGTTGTTTCATTCATTTGAACAATCACAGTTTCAGCTGAAGCCACGCAGCGATCGTCTTGAAACAAACGTTGAAAAAGACAAACAGAGCTATTACCAACCTTGATTACCTGAGTGCCAATATCAACATTACCTGGCCAATTGATTTCACCCAATAAATTCAGGTTCGAATTGGCAATAACAAACTCACAGTTATCAGCCAACATGCCTTTCTTTGTATCAGACATAAACTCAACCCTACCTGTTTCTAAAAAAGTTGAGAACATGGCGTTATTAACATGACCTTGACGGTCTGTGTCAGCGTAGCGAATTTTATCGTAGGTCTGTAGTGGAAAACTGTCTAATACATTGAGCCGTGAGTCTTTATCCGCCATCTTGTTCTCCTCCCATCGTTTTGCTTTAAACTCTGATTTTTAGGCGATCACTATTAGGTTCTAGGCACTTGGTTCATACGGTCTAGAATATCGAGACCTTGTTGATTCCAAAAATGAAGGAGATCAATAAAAATCCAATTCTCAGCTAACTTGTCACCCTTACGGCGATAAATATCTATTACTCGTAAGTCTCCCGGTTTCCCTGTCGCAGGCATTCCCATAAAGCCACCAGTTGGTTCTAAAGTAAGGTTTGGCCATCCAAAAAATCCACCAAACTCTCCTTCTGCTATGCGGCATAAATGGCCTTTGAAAATACGATCTTTAAAGCCTGCTCTAAAAGGACCAGAATGCTGCTTTGCGTAGCGCTCAATGGTATAAGATGCACCAATTCCAGTAGGCCCCCACCAAATCATATCTTCGCACCAATGTTGGCGTAACTCATCTTCTAAAGACATCTCTTGCTGCCAAGTCGAGATGTTATCGACCATAGAATCGATGAGCGCAATGGTTTTATTTCCTTCAACTGGATCTACTTCGTCATACAAAAGGCCTGTGTGTGTTATTGGTCCAGGTTGTACGAGTTGTGCGCCAGTCATTGGTGGGAAAGGGTTTAAGCCTGCTTGCATCATGACATGGGGAATATCGAAATACATTGCCGTTTCGACAATTTTATTTCCTTCAACTTTATGAAACTCACAATAACGCAAGAAAGTCATTTTGCCTGTTGCTGCAATGCCCAGCCAAGAGTCATCTAATAGGCCCATTAAATGCCCCATAGAAACGACCCAAACACCTTTACCCTCTTTGCCTTCAGGTAATCGGTTTACGCCTGCCATAAAAATATCTTCACGGCGTTGTAGATGTTTAAACGCTTGGCGTAGAGGTTGCCAAAATAAAGAGACGACGTCAGTGTAGCTTTGTTGCTCATTAAAAGGGTGGTAACCACGCCATAAATATTGATCAGCTAGAAAGTCTTTGGTGTTAGTTTCTAAATCGTTTAACTCGGCATTGTCTAAGCATTCATAATAATTACGAACGAGTTGTTTTGCTTGTTGTAGCATAATGACCTCTTAAGTACGGCTCTTTTCAAAAGCAGCCCAAGCTGCTTCGAATTTTTCGAAATTAAACCCCTTTTCTGAGGCAGGACCTAAGACTAATTTTTCCGTCGTAAGTAACTTATCAATCGCACTTTCCAATATAGGAATAACATCAAGGGGAATAACTAATGCACCATGGCGGTCAGCATGTATTAAATCGCCATCATTGACTGTCATACCAAAAATTTCGACTGTTTCGGCAATACTTTTTACATGTACGAAAGCATGGCTAGGGCCAATGGAGCCAGCAATAACAGGGAAACCATCGGGAAGGTCTCCTAGATCTCGCATGACCCCATTTGTCAGTGCACCACTCATACCAAAGCCCTTATGGATTGAGGTATTTATCTCTCCCCAATAGGCGCCAACTGCATTTGGGTAATCCGTATCTTCGACAACGGCTAAGGCGGGGCGAGGGCCTTCAAACATATGCTTATAGTAAGCCATTCGCCTGCTTTTAATGATGTCAGCTGCCTCGGTTGCTGGTTCATTCGCTGCAATTTTTGCTGTACGAGCAAAACCAACAATAGCGCCAGCGTCTGGTGCAGAACTTAACATGGTGCCACGGGTAAACTGGTTAAATCCGCGTTTACCTTGGGCAACTTCAATGGCATTACACACAGTGGGTGTATCGACTTGCTGTAATTTTGCTAACAAAGTTTGATTAATCATTGTTGTAACCATTTCTCTAATACGTGGTTAGTGATCTTTGGCTGTTCTAAAGTGGGAAGGTGCCCAGCTTTTGGGACTATGACAAACTCAGCATGAGGAATAATGGCATGCAGTAGTTCATGTCGATCTAAAGGGCAGAGTTGATCCTCTTGCCCCATTAGAATTAAGGACGGCACCTTCACTTGCTTAAGATTTAACTGTTGATCTGGGCGACTTTGAAGTGCTTTTGATTGCCTTATAAAGGCTTTGCTACCTAAATCTAGTGCCATATTTAAACAAATATCAGCTAACGGCTGCTTATGTGTTTGTTCGGCAAAGTATCGGCTAATCATTTGCTCTTGCATTATCTTCGCTAGCTCACCATTTTGTACTGCAATGATCTGTGGCTCTCTGGCTTGTTGTACCTCTTTTAGTTCGGCTCTAGGATTGGTATCTAATAGCGCCAATCTTGTGACACGCTCAGGTGCTAGACGAATCACTTCCATAGCGACAATACCGCCCATAGACAAACCCGCAAGTGCGAACTGATCTGGTGCTTGCTGTAATACTTCTTGTGCCATAGCTTTTACTGTCATTGCCATTCCGTAATGAGGAACAATTACCTCTGAAAATGCTTGTAGGTGATTAATTTGAGGTTTAAATAAACGCTCATCACACATCATTCCAGGTAATAAAACGAGATTATTAAGTGTCATTTAAATTAGCCTATTTTAAGTTTCTAGGACTGCATACGGTTTAATTATCCGTCCAAGTTAAACCGGCTAAATCATCCGTTTTGCTGATGCGAAATAGGCTAGCTTCTCCAGTAACACAAACTTCAACAGCATGGGCTAAACCTGGAGGAATCCAACATGTGTCTCCTGGATTGAGTACTTCCTCATGACCTTCCCATGTTAGTTTCCAGTGACCTCGCATAGGCATCAGTACTTCATGCTGCGGATTGGTATAGACATCAGATGGAATTGAATTACGGCTTAGTAGTTCCACTTGAAAGCCTGGTTTATCTTTTATTAAACCGGTTTTACTAATCACATTACATGGCGCATCTTTTGCCAATGCCATCATGTCCCAATAACGACGTACATAATTTGGTACAACCACACTGGCTGATACTTCTGGAATAAGAGCAACGTCTTCTGGGCTCATTTTCGGCATAGCGTTAATCCCTTCAGGTAACTGCTCGCCTTTTTTTGTGTCGTATAGCACGCCAGTTTCAGCGAGTATCAGGCCATGTTTTTCTGCAGCTTCTAAAACATGAGGAGCCCAGATAACACCACCACCTGAATCATCTCCTCCAAGCATGGACATGATCATGCCATAATCTGTACCGACGTTTTCAAACCCACGAAAGACACGAGTAGGAATATTGAAGATATCACCCTCTTCCAGAATGACTTCGCCTGCATCGCCGTGCTCACCCCAAAAAAAGCGCCAGCGGCCTTTAAGTACAAAAAATACTTCGGCCGTATTGTGGTAATGCATTGAATTAAAGCACTTAGGAGGCTGTCCTGCTGCACCGATATTGAAACCGGGCGTTGCTTTAATATGAACATGTTGGTCAGGGCTTTCTGCTACACCTGCACCTATGATGGTAAAGTTTTCTTTTTTATCTGAGCCTGGTGTATGTGCATCAATAAAGGCAGTACGGCATGGCTTTAATTCGCCATAACGTACGATTTGTGGTTGTTCCATTTTAACCTCGCTTGTAATGATCATTTGCTTGTTTTTAGGCGTAGAAATCCGCTAGATCTAGCAAAGGCAAAATAGATCCCTTACCTAGATAATCTAGGGAGTGTAATAAAAATCAGTTTAAAACTTGCTGCCTTGATTAGCCTGTCTGTAAGGCGATTTGCTTCCAAATAGCGGTTTCGTCAAACAGAACATATTCACGACGTATGCCCCAAGGACCGAACTCAACATGGGCGGCCCCCATAATGTAAACATCTTTTCCGGTCGGCTGGCCAAAGGTGCCCCAGCCATCATGTTTACCTTGTAGGCTAAAACGAATTGCAGCGCGTGGCGGCATCATTGGATCATTGCGACCGATTTGGTGCTCTATGGTAAATTTAGCGTTAGGGAAACTGGCACGAAGACCGATCCAAAAATTATCGATAGCGGCGAAAGAAATACCTTCAATTCCACCAGGGTAGGCAACATGACAAGCTCTATCGTATTCACGTGGTATGGTTGCCATATCTGCATTCATCAAGCGTAGCAGAATATCTGCATATTTTTGGCCCCAAGCATTATCGTTACCTTTGCTTTTGTAAGGGCCGGGTTGATCTATTGCAGGGGTGAAAGGCATGTTACTTTTTTCAGGACCACCTTCGCGTTCAATTTGATCGACAGCAAAGGCCTTTGGGTCCCAGCCCATTTGTCTGACAATAGCGCCTTGATCACGGATTAACCATTCATCTGTAATGGCATTATTGATGGCGTAACAGTCTGCAATGATGCGGTACTTAAGTTGTTTACCTGTGGCTTTACCAAAGATGCCATCACCTAAATGGGTGGCAGTAGAATAAATGCGATGAGAAGACAGCATGCCTTCTTCCTCGTTGCCGCTCCAAATTACATCTTCGCCCAATAGGGTTCTGTCGGGAAACTCTGCTAGGGTTGCCATGGTGGCGCCTATTACACCTTGGTTACCAATAGCAATCGTAGACGGAGTGCGTACAACAATGTCTTCACCATAATATTCGTGCAAGGTGGCAATGCCGCGATCTTCCCAAATTTCTTTTGTAATACTAATAATGTAATCAGGAAAATCTTTGAACTTAGGGTTAAAGCCTTTCATTAGTTAAAAATCCTTTTGGCACAATGGCACTTTTACGAATGATTAATGGGCCATCTATTTCTATATGGATGGGCTGGTCTGACGTGCTACTTTCACTAAATAATAAACGTATGGTTTCGGCGACCATGTGCTTTGCTGGTTGGCGTACGGTCGTTAGATTAAAGATGGGCCATCCAGCTAAAGGGACGTCATCAAATCCGACAACGGATATATCTTCTGGAATGCGTAACCCCAGCTCTTTTTCAAGCACGCCGATGGCAGCAAAGGCCATATGGTCATTGGCAAAGAATACAGCGTCAGGCCGTAGCTCTTTATCAAACATTGTACGTGTGACTTTAAGGGTTGCCTCATAGTTGTAATTGCCTACACCTCTTGAGAAAAGCTCGATTCCAGCTTTTTGTAAGGTGTCTACAAAGCCTTTTTCACGGTCTCTCTGTGTCGAAGCATCTTCCCAGCCAGCGATATAGGAAATACGCTGATGACCTGCTGCAATAAAAAGCTCGGCTACCTTACAACCGCCTTGGTAGTTATTAGTAGTGACAGCATGAAAGCGGTCTTTCTCCAAGTAACGGTTAAATAAAACAACCGAGATACCTGCGGCTTTGCAACGGTCAGCCAAAGCAGAAGACATGCTTGCTGAAGCGAGCACAACGCCATCAACTTGATAATCAAGAATCTCTGCCATTACCTCATCCATATCATCGGATTCGGAAGCCATAAACATGAGAGGGTGGTAACCACGCTTTCTCAGCTCCGCTGACAGAATTTCCAAGATTTCCGGATAGAATTGGTTGTTCAAATAAGAGACTACGACGCCAATAATACGACTGTTTCCTGTAATCAGTGAACGGGCCAAAACATTAGGTCGATAACCTAACTCATTCGCTGCTTGGTTAACCTTATCCGCCATTTTTTTAGAAACAGAGGCTCCAGGAGTAAATACTCTAGAAACAGCTGATTGGCTTACGCCAGCCAGTTTTGCGACGTCTTGTGAAGTCACTTTTGACATAAATTACGCTCCTAATCTGCCGTCCAGCCACCATCAACAAGTAAACTGGTGCCAGTTACCATTGAACTTGCATCTGAGGCTAAGTACATCACGGCAGCCATAATGTCTTGCACTTCGGCAATACGGCCTAATTTGATTTTTTCTTCCACCCAAGCTTTACGTTCTGGGTTGCTAAATGTTTGCTTTGCCAGTTCAGTATTAACAAAGGTAGGGCAAACGGTATTGACACGAATACCTTGGCTTCCCCATTCTATCGCCATGGCTTTGGTAAAGCCTTCAACAGCAAATTTACTGGCACAATATACTGCTCGATCAATACCACCCACATGAGCCATCTGTGAACTGATATTAATGAGTGATCCAGTTTTTCCTCTCTTTATCAGTCCTTTAGCAACTTCACGAGTTAAAAAATATGCTCCTCGAACATTGATATCCATGACCTGATCATAATCTGCCACTTGGGTTTCTAACGCTGGACTGTGTTTTGCGGTCCCTGCGCTATTGACTAGAATGTCAAAGCTGCCCACCTGTTTTATTTGATCTCGGGTAGTCTCAAGGTCACTAATATCCAGCGCCATTGCACTGGCTTTTAAGCCTTCTTCTTGTAGACTTGCGACTAGATCCGTTAAGCGATCAAGTCGTCTTGCTGCAACCACAACATCAGCTCCTGCACGGGCCAATGCCACAGCACTTGCCAAGCCAATACCGGAAGACGCTCCAGTGATGAGGGCACGTTTACCGACAAGTGAAAAACTAGGGGATTCGGGTAATTGCATTAACAATCTCCAATGGGGAAAGAAATACTGCTTTGAAGCCGTACTTTATTAAATTCACGCATGCGAGCCAAGACATCGACGCCAAGCTGACGGTGGATATCAAGTAGGTCAAAAAGCACCCAATTCTCTCTAATTTTATCACCTTCCATACGCCAAAAGTCTAAACTACACAGGGTGATTTCTTGACCTGAAGGTGCGATACCTAACCAACCATCATATTGAATGGTTTGTTTCATATTGGGCCAACCAGTGACTGCGGCATAGTCGCCATCAGCAAAGAAATTGAAGATTAGACTCTCATCTGCCTGACCTCTGTCTGGCATGGCAGCCAAAAAGGGTATTTGATGCCAATGACGAAAGCCAGAAATACCTCTACAAGTGCCAACGCCAGCCGGTCCATACCAGTTCATTTTAGGGTGCCAAAAGTGTTCTAACTGCATTACTTCTGGGCCGCCTTGGCTGGGATGTTTAACTAGGTTTTGAAGCATGTCTAACACGACTTGTTTACTTTGCTGAGCGCGCGTCGAATCTGTTTTAATGCTTAGACCATTTTGACTAGCGGGTGCAGGAATACAAAACATTTTTCCTAAAGCAGGTGCCATTGGCCAAGCATTAGCTTGCATCATCACTTCTGGGATATCCCAAATAGCTTGAACCTCAACTATTTGCTGATTTTCGAAACGGTAAAATTCGTGATAACGCATGTAGGTCAAATGACCTATTGGTGGTATATCTAACCAAGGTTTAATAAAAGTACCCATAAAATTGCCACTGCAACCTACCCACTCATGGCCATGGTCACAAGTACCTGACATCAAGATAAAATCACGCCTTTCAAGATCAGGTAAACTATCTTGTAAGGGGAGATAGCAGTTTTCAAAAAACGCCTTAGGACCTCTCATTTCTCCCCAAGGATGACACATTTTTACGTGACATTCGGGGGAGAAAAGCGTTTGCATTTGTTGCCAAACTTGCTCTTTAGAAAAGTCGGCTAAAGCATCTAAAAAAGGCTTTATAAGTACTTTATTTTGCATAAGTTAAACCTAACTATTCAGCACCAGTGCCATAAGGTACATCTTTGTTACCAAAGCGACGTACACGAATATTGCATTGCTCAGCATGGCCAACGAAGCCTTCTAGCATGCATAAACGAGAACCGTACTCACCAATTTTAACGGCAGCTTCATCTGTGGTGATTTTCTGATAACTATGGGTTTTTAGATATTTACCTACCCAAAGACCACCGGTATAACGGCCTGCTTTTTTTGTGGGTAAAGTATGGTTTGTGCCTATTACTTTATCGCCATTCGAAACATTGGTTCTCTCACCTAAGAATAAACCGCCATAACAGGTCATATTATCAAGGAACCAGTCATCACGATCTGTCATGACTTGTACATGTTCATAGGCTTTGTCCTCAGAGATGGCTAACATCTCTTCATAGGTATCACATAGGATGATTTCACCATAATCGCGCCAGCTAGGTGCAGCAGTATCCGCTGTGGGTAAAATCTTAAGAAGGCGCTCTATTTCATTCATTGTATCTTGGGCTAACTTACGGCTGTTTGTGACTAAACAAGCAGGGGAGTTATAACCATGCTCGGCTTGGCCTAATAAATCTGTCGCGCAAAGTTCACCATCAACCGTATTATCGGCGATCACCATGGTTTCTGTTGGACCAGCGAATAAATCAATACCAACACGGCCAAAGAGTTGTCGTTTAGCTTCAGCAACAAAAGCATTACCCGGGCCAACGAGTAGGTGTACAGGGTCAATTGATTCAGTACCAATTGCCATAGCTCCGATGGCTTGAATCCCACCCAATACATATATTTCGTGGGCTCCACCTAGGTACATTGCAGCGATCACTGCTGGGTTAGGCTCACCATTAAAGGGCGGTGTACAAGCAATGATACGAGGCACACCTGCAACACTGGCTGTGGCAACTGACATGTGAGCAGACGCTACCATAGGGAATTTGCCACCGGGAACATAACAACCCACTGATTGTACTGGGATGTTTTTATGGCCCAAAATCACTCCAGGCAAGGTTTCTACTTCCACATCTAGCATAGAGTCTCGTTGTGCCTGAGCAAAGTTTCGTACTTGTTCTTGCGCAAACTTAATATCGGCTAGGTCACGGTCAGACACTTTCGCCATGATATCTTGAATTTCTTGATCACTAAGACGAAATGATTCGGGTGTGTAATTATCAAATTTAGCCGCAAGTTCGCGTACGGCAATGTCCCCTTCGGCCTCAATTTTAGCGAGAGTTTGTTCGACGACTTTACGTGTTTGAGCATCATCTGCTGCTTTATCTGCTTCTGCTTTGGCGTTTTTTAACCATTCAATTGCCATTATGTATATTCCTCTATCTATTGTTCTGGTTGTGGCGCTTGTTTTTCACCGCGATCGAATGCTTCCCAGCCTTCACCATTAAAAACATCAACACCTAACTGTGCTAAGACAAAAGGGAAATCAACCATTACCCAGTTATCTACAATTTTGCCGTCGACAACTTTCCAGAAGTCCATATATCGAATTTCGACTTTTTTACCGCTTGCTTCTATCCCCATAAAAGCACCTGAATGTATGGCTTCTTGACGCCCAAAAGCGGCGGCCCACTCACCCATGTATAGGCGTGCTTCATCAATGCAAATTTTGTCAGAGAAAGCGGCTTGAAAAGGCTTCTGCCAATTATTTTGGAACTCTTTAAGGCCTGTCTTTGAGCCACAACCTTGGTTTCCCATCCAACGAAAACCTTGGCTAAAAAATTCGCCTATATCCGCAATACGGTGATCGTTCAAACCATCAACCATACTTTCAATCACTCTTTGTGTTTCAGCAGTTTTACTCATATCCGTATCTTGGCTGAGTGCTGCTTGTACTGGTCTGTTACCGGACATATAAATCTCCTCAATAAACATTAAAACTGAACTAGGTGATGACCAGATATCTGCTGGCATCTACCGATAAAGTATTATTTCAACCACCTTAAAAGGTGCCTGAACATTGTGGTGCGAGAACCTGTTTAGCCTTTCACTGCTCCTGCGGTTAGCCCGCTTACAATTTGGCGCTGAAAGAACATGACTAAGACAAATAATGGCGCGGTTGCTGACACGACTGCTGCGACGGCAAACATGACGTTACCTTCAACCTGAGTGGTACCCATAAAGCTTGCGATAGCAGGAATCATGGTTTCATTCTCTTGGCTTAACAGCATGGAAGTGACGGCAAAGTCGTTGTAGGCCAACAAAAAGCTAAATAGCCCAGTGGTAATAACGCCTGGCCACATTACTGGGATGATGACATAGCGAAATGCTTGAAAACGGGTGCAGCCATCTACCATGGCGCTTTCATCCAAGTCCTTCGGAATGTTCTGAAAGAAGCTATGCAGCATCCATAAGGTAAACGGCTGATTAATCGCCACCAGTACAATAATGGTGGTGGGTAATAGCCCCCAGATATTCCATTCAAAGAAGGGCAACATATAACCTGATACAAGCGTGATATGAGGCATAGCGCGAAAAATTAAGGCGGTTATCAGTATCCAAAAAACATACTTCTTACCCGAACGAGCCAGAGCATACCCACCTAAAGTACCAAAAGTTATTGAGATTACGACCGTGAAGAAGACGACAATGGATGAATTGAGCACCGCTTGCCAAAAGCCTGATTCTACCCAGGCGCCGTAATAGCCATCACCAGTGAACGCAGAACCTGTTTCAGCTATGGTGTTAGCACCAGAAAGAGCATTGCTCCAATCAGCTTTAGAGAAAAAGTCCCCTTGAACTTTGAAGCTTCCCCAAAGTGTCCATAAGAACGGAAAGGCGGCTATAAGTAACCAAGCCAGTACTAATATTCCTGAAACAGTAACCAATAATGGGCTGCGAGCTTGTGATTTCATCATGATTAAGACCCTTATTAGTGAGCTGCTTTGTTATATTGACGCCAAGTTCTAATCAGGACTGGCATTAATAGGATGACGACACCCAAGATAGTGAGCATGGACGTGGCACCTGCGGAACCATATAAAGGCGAACCACTTTCACGTAAGTCATTAAAAATTATCCAAGACAATGAGGTCGCATGGGCTTCAGCAGAGAAGCCAACAATCGGCTCAAATACACGAAAGTTATCCATCAATTGAATTAAGAGTAGGAACACAACTAAGGGCATCAAATGGGGTACGACTACATACCTCATACGTTGCCAGCGGCTGGCTCCATCAATCATAGCGGCTTCCATGGTGTCTTCAGGAACAGATTGTAGCCCTGCATAAAAGACAATAAAGCTGAAAGGTAGGCTATGCCATACGCCATATACCATGATCATGATCCAAGTGAGCAGTGGTGATGCCTTTAGACTTAAGCTCTCGTCATCAAATATGCGCTGTATCGTGGCGCCAATAATGCCGTCTGCATCTACCATCCAAAATAGGATCATAGAGCCGATTAATGGCGTGACAATCATGGGTAAAAGGGACACAAAGATGGTTGGCCCTTTAACAAATTTGGGTAGGTTATTGACACCCACAGCAACAGCAAGCCCCAAGACGATTACAAAGGGTGTAACAATTGCTGTATAGGCAATGGTAAAGAATAAAGCCCGATAGAGAGGTAGGTCTAAAGCCTCATTGATGAAACCTGAGAGACTATCATTGTTGTTCCAAGCTTGGCTTATTTCTGATGTGGCTAAATGAGCGCGGTTAGTATAAGTGTCGAAACCATTAAAACGGCCTAAAGGCTGTTCCTCATTGAGCTTTTTAGCTGCCGCCGTATCTATGCTTGTGACTTCAGTACACCCAAATGGGCCACAGTTCTCAGATACAATTAATACCTGTTCATGCTCAATATGTAGCGACTGTATAAATACAGATACTATGGGCAAGGCAATAAATAGAATCATGGCCGATAGCGTCGGCAAGATAAACCAAAAAAAGGTACGATTCGCCATTATTTGATCTCTATAAGGTTTTAGTTTGATTTGGTGTGCCCTCATAAAGAGGGCCCTGATTTAGCTTTTTTACAAAAAGCCTTTCTCTTTTGCCGCTATGTTGTAAGCCGCTTCTACATCTGCCAGTGCTTGTTCAGCACTTTCATCACCCTTTAAGAAGTCAGAAAGCTCATTACCGACAGCACTATGTAAAATGCCCATTTGAGGAAACATAGGATAAGATTTAGCGCCGCCTCTCACAGTTGCAGATATGCCTGTAGCATTTGGTCCTGGTTTAAAACCATCAATGAGCCATACAGCATCATCGTTATGCGCAGCTACCATGTTAGGAGTCATAGCAGAAGCTAAGGCGGCGAAAGTTGCTTCGGCATCAGCGTCAGGGATGTTTTTTGCAATAGTGACGCCATCCCACCATAAGGTCGCAGCTGGAGTTGAGCCACCAGCGACAGTTGGTGCACCTGATAAAACAGTGTTTGATGTGACTTCTATCGTCGAGCCCTGATCATCTAAGATGGGCTCACCTCGAGAGCCCCACATGATTCCTAGAGCAGCTTTGCCCGCTTCCCATAAACCTTGTGTTTCATTAGATGCTTGAGTAAGAAAATCTGGATTTGCATATTGAGTTAATGCCTTCATTAATTTTAATGCAGCAATGCCTTGCTCATTATTAATGCTGACTTCAGCTGTTCCTGACTTAAAGAACTGACCGCCATGAGCTAAATACAAAGTATTGAACACTTCACCTTGGTTCCAACCTTTTTTAAGGTTCATCACAAGAGGGTGTTCCATGATACCTGCCGAACGGATTGCTTCAGCGGCGTCTAAAACTTCTTCATAAGTTGATGGGATCGACTTGATACCTGCTTGTTTTAAAATATCTGAGCGGGAGAATAAGTGTTGGGAGTTGGCCATAAAAGCAATGGCCATGACTTTGCCATTAATAGTGATTAATTGGTGCTTCTTCAGGTTTTGACCATATTTTTCAACATATTCATCGAGAGGCCTAACTAAACCATCGTTCATCAATTGTACTAAGGTCGCGTTAGCTACAATAACTGAGGTATATTCCGCAGGTGTTGGTGTCAACGCTGCGTTCATAATCTGACGAGCTTCAGCGGTATGGTTGATAGTGAATTTAGTTGCGTAATTTTTGCAATTATTCTTTGCCGTACTTACTAAGGCATGTATAGCCGGGAAGTCATTTGCTAAAATGCTGATTGAAGCATCAGTTGGACCGCAGTTATTGGCTAAAACTGAGCTGCTCATTAATGTGGCAACGGCACTGGTTAAAACTACTTTTTTAGAAATCATATCGAACTCCTATAGCTCCTGTTATTTTTATTTTCAGCAATCTATCTACAAGTCATTAAGCCTACTGAGGCTAGTCGTTGTGCTTTTAATGATTTGTTTTAGTCGTTTATTCTTTGTCCAGTATTGCCATCGAAAAGGTGGCAGTTTTCTGTCGGAATTTTGATTGAAACTAGGTCACCAATTTCAGCATGGAAATATTTGTCCGTACGAACACTCACTAAGGTGTTATTAATTAATACCGTGACCATGTTGGCGTCGCCCAATAGCTCCAAGGTATAAAGTGGTGCATTAATTTGCCCTTCCCCTTGTTCACATAGCTCGCCATCCTCAGCACGAAAGCCTAAAGTGTATTTGCCATCAGGTAAGTTGAACCCTTTGAAATTGACTTTTTCTTGACTAAACTCCCCTGCTTTTAGGTTGCCATCAATCAAGTTCATCGCAGGTGAGCCAATAAAACTTGCTACAAATGTATTAACAGGGTTGTCATAAATCTCTGTTGGTGTACCAACTTGCTGCACGACGCCGCCATTCATGACCACAACACGATCTGCCAAGGTCATGGCTTCTATTTGGTCGTGGGTGACATAAATGGTGGTTACTTTTAATTCATGAGAAAGATTTTTAATCTGAGCCCGAGTAGAGACTCTTAATTTGGCGTCTAGATTTGAGAGAGGCTCATCCATTAAGAAGACCTGAGGATGTCTAACAACGGCGCGGGCCAAAGCAACACGTTGACGCTGGCCACCAGATAGGGCGGCAGGTTTACGTTCTAGAAAACTATTTAGCTCAACCATGTCAGCTGCTTTCATGACTTTTTCGTGTTGTTCTTCCTTCGGCACATTACGAACCTTTAATGGAAAACGAATGTTGTCATACACTGTCATATTCGGGTACAGAGCATATGATTGGAAAACCATGGCAACATCACGGTCTTTGGGCTCCAGATCATTAACTCGTTTATCGTTAATCAATATATCGCCAGATGTGGACTCTTCTAAGCCTGCAATCATGCGCATTGTTGTTGTTTTACCGCAGCCAGAAGGCCCTAGTAATACTAAAAACTCTTGGTCTTTAATCGTTAAATTGAAGTTGTCAACACCGTTAAAATCTCCCCATTTTTTGGTGAGATTAACCAATTTGATTTCTGCCATTGATAGAACTCTAGTTGTCTGTTGATCGATTTATTTGCTGTTGCATACGCTTGCAAGATAACGTTTTACAACCCCTTTGAATACGAATGCAAATTACATTTATCAGCAATTGAATACGTTTGCAAAATCTTTTTTTAGATTGTTTTTTGTACAATTGGACAGGTTTTAACACTCAATTATTATGGGTTTTAGTATTGAGTAATTAAGATTTCTATTGAATGCTTTTTAGTGTTTTTTATAATGTTAAGTTTCTTATTTAAAGTATATTTTTCAATAAGTTAAATAAATTTTAATATTTGAATGAACTGTTTATTTGAATGCTTTTTAAACAGTGGAAAGATAAGTTTTTAATGGTTTTATTAGGTTAAAAAGCTTGATGATAAAAGGTGAACTTATTATTTTGCTAATTTGGTAATAAGTCATTGTAATTTTGACCATTTAAAATTTTTTAAGTTTGTTTTTATAGGCGTAAAAAGAAAATTTATAAAATGGCATCTTTTGTTGGTCAAAGCGTTTTAATATTTATTATGGGAGTATTCACTTTGGCGAAATAACATTTAATTTTCACACATCGTTTACTTACTTTTCTGAGCAGCAATAACTCAATTAACAAATGATCATATTTGTGTGAGGAGTTAGGGGAGTACTGTGATATCTGTTGTTAAAAATACGTATGCCAAGGACTGGGTTACCTTTGGCATACGCAAAAACATCATCTGGAGGGGTGATACTAGCTATTGTTTGTTTCTTTCAAACTACGAGCATGGAAGATATAGCCTAGTAGGTTCAAAAGAACTTGTGCCGCTAAAATGCTGGTGGTGCCAGTCTGGTCATAATCTGGTGCCACTTCACATAGGTCGATACCCACAACATCACCTTGCATAGCAACCTGTTGCAGTACTTCCATTACTTCATAATATTGGAAACCACCATGGCTTGGTGTACCTGTGCCTGGAGCAATAGACGGGTCAAAACCATCAATATCAATGGTGATATAGTAGCTTACATCTTTGGGGATAAGCTTCATCACACCTTCTAAACCAAGGCGACGAACATCTCTTACCGATAGGATAGTAGAGCCGGCTTCTTCAGCGAGTTTGTGGTCTTTTTTATTCGAAGAAGACACATTACGTATGCCTAGTTGAGTCATACCGCTAATGTAGCTTTGCTCTGAGGCACGACGCATAGGGTTACCATGGCCGTATCTTACGCCGTGGCGTTCATCGACAAAATCCAAGTGAGCATCTATCTGGATAATATGGATAGGCCCTTTATCGGCAAATTTCTCGAAGGCCTTGATACAAGGGGCATTGACCGAATGGTCACCGCCGACTGTGACAGGTAATACACCTGCTTCAAGCATCTTTTTGACACCGTATTCGATATTGGCATGACTCTTTACTGTGTCGGTATGCACCATGTCAGCATCGCCAATATCAACAATTTTGACGCCTTCTAAGTACATGATGTCTTCTTCATAAGAATAAGCACCACCATGACCAAAAGAGAAGAGGGTTGATGCTTCACGAACAGATCTTGGCCCCATTCTCGCGCCAGAGCGCCATTGGGTTCCGCAGTCAAAAGGCGCGCCCATAAAGGCAACATCGGCCTGTATCTTGTCCCAGTCTTCACAGGTCGGGCTTTTAGCAAAAGTACAAAAGCCAACAAAAGGTAGATTTAAGCGGCCACTTTCGTATGTGTTATTACTCATTTTATAAACTCCTATTCAGCAAATGCTGTCACTCGAACCTCGTTATTTATTGTCTGTGTGAGGTTGTCGAAATC
Organism: Marinomonas sp. S3726; assembly: GCF_000967665.1. Taxonomy (NCBI): domain Bacteria; kingdom Pseudomonadati; phylum Pseudomonadota; class Gammaproteobacteria; order Oceanospirillales; family Oceanospirillaceae; genus Marinomonas; species Marinomonas sp. S3726. The sequence continues at coordinate 652,888 of NZ_JXYC01000004.1, forward strand.
AGTATTGCAAAGAAGTTTTCATTAAAAAATACGAAAGTTATTATGCTTATATCATAAAAATTTATGTTTAATTTTTACCTTCTTGTAGTACGTCTTGAATATCTTGTACTAAGACTTTGACAATATTCTGTACCGAAGAAGAGGCTCTCATTGCTAGATAAAAGGGTGACTCATGCTCTAGATTAAGATGATCAATGGCACGCATCTCGCCTTTTTCGACCCAGGTTTTAGCATAGTGATCCGGTAGGTAGCCCATAAACTGGCCACTGGTAATTAAGATGGCTTGGGCTTCCATGTTTGAGACATAGGCTTTGTTTTGAATGCCGGGTAAATCAGTTTGCTGCAAGTAGGCTCTGGTTGAGACTGGGTAAGCTTGTAATGTCTCCCAACTCATCTCTTCACTGGGTAAAGCAAATAAAGGGTGGTTCTTACCACAATAAAAACCATGCTCTTCTTTATCTAATAATTGATAACTTAAGGTGTTGTCTCGGCGCTGAAAAGGGCCAATACCCACATGGATATGACCATTTAATAAATCTCTTTCTAAGTCTTCTGGTGTGAGTATTTCAAGCTTGATAGACACATCATTATCCCGTTCGAAAAAACGTTGAATGGCTTTATTGATAGGAAAGCTTGGATTACTGATAGTGCTATCTATCAAACCAAGGCGTAATGTGCCTGTTAGTTTGTTTCTTAACTCGCCAAGGTCTGCTTCAAAGTCAGAGACGTTATTGAGCATGGTGCGACATCTGGCGTAAACCAGTTCGCCTTTTTCCGTGAGATTAAAGCCGCTTCTTCCTCTCAAACAAAGCTGAAACCCTAGGCGTATTTCAAAGTCTCGAATATGGGTGCTTATTGCTGGTTGACTCATACCTAGTGCGGCTTGGGCGCTAACAAAGCCACCACATTCTACGACGGTACAGAAGGTGTGCATATGTTTCATTGAATACTGTGTCATCTGCTTTCTCCAAGTTTATTGAAGCGGGAAACTGACTTTAAGATACTTTAGTTTTTGTGATGTAAACATAATATCTTTTATATTTTTTAATATAACTTCCTTTGCAATACTAATTTGGAATCGAATGATTTGTAACCTTTTCCAACACCTTTTATGGGTGTGGTTTTTCAAAACAATAATAAGTGCGAATAACGAGGTTTTATAAAATGCTTAAATTAAACAAAACTTTGAAAAAGTTAGTATTGGCGGCAAGTGTCATGAGTATGACTAGTTTGCTGCAGGCAGAAGAATGGAAGTTTGCGATTGAGGAAATTCCAGGCTCAATCATGGATGCTTATGCGCAAGAATTTAAACGTAAAATTGAATTAAAAACCGATGGGGAAATCACGGTTAATGTCTTTCCGCTAGGCTCTTTAGGCACACCAACTCAGCTGATTGAGCAAACCTCTTATGGCGTGGTGCACTTCTCCAATGTCTCAGTGGGTAACCTAGGCACTATCGTACCTGAGTCTCAACTTTTCTTATTACCTTACGCACTGCCTTCTGATTCCAGTGCTATCTCATCCATGTTGAGCTCAAGCAAGGTTATTTATGACGAGCTAGGTAACGATTTTAACAATAGAGGCCTTAAGTTACACACCATGTATTCAGAGGGGCCGCAGGTGTGGACAACCAATAAAGAAGTACGCAAACCGGATGATCTGGATAATTTCAAGATGCGAGTTATGGTGTCGCCTATCTTGTTAAAAGCCTATGAAGATCTAGGTGCTAGCCCGACACCGCTGCCATTTGGTGAAGTTTATGGCGCGCTGCAGTTGAAAATTGTTGATGGTCAGATCAACCCAGTACCGACAATCGAAGAAATGAAGTTCTATGAAGTAACGGATTATATGATTTGGGCTGGCGAGCAAGAGCTGGTGACCAGCATTATTTCTGGTAGTGATTGGTACGACACGCTTTCTCCTGCAAAGAAAACCTTAATTAGTGAAACCATGGCTGAAATGCGTGGCTTTATTGATGATGTGGTATTGCGCTTCAATCAGGAAAAACTGGCCAAAATCAAAGCGGCTAAACCTGAAATTGAGTTCGTTAAGTTAACCCCAGAAGAGCAAGCGGTATTTCGTCAAAGAAGTAGTGCTACTCACTCCGCCTTTAGTGACATAGTGGGTGCCCGTGGCCAAGAGCTACTGACTAACCTATTGAACGAAAGCAAAAACCTTTAACTAAATTATCAGGCATCTAGGGTCAAACCGGGTGCCTGTTTTCATTTCCCTGCTTTTTGTAAATTGTCACTTGTTAGTGCTTTAACAAAGTCAGGTCTTTTCTCTTTTCCTCAAGGTGCTATTTGGGGATCAAGAGTCTGTTGATTTAAGGAGGTGCATTATGCCTCAAGCAAATTCCTTTTTTGGGCGAGTATTAACGGGTTTAGACAACATCATAGGTAAGGTTGAAAGCTTGATTTTGACTGTTTCCATCGTTGCCATGGCCACTAATTCAATCGCCAATGTCTTTGGACGTTATCTCTTTAACCAGAGCTTATATTTCTCCGACGAACTGAATCAGTTCCTCATCGTTATCATCACTTTTATGGGGCTTGGCTATATCACACGACAAGGTAAACATATTCGTATGTCCGCCTTTTACGATATTTTGCCAGCGGCCAAACGTAAGCTCTTAATGGTTTTAATCGCTTTAGTGACAGCCATTGTTATGTTACTTCTGGCTTGGTCTGCTCTTGAATATGTTCTTAAAATTGCACAACGAGGTTGGGTTACTCCTGCCCTGCAAGTTCCTCTTTATCTTACCTATATGTGGGTTGCGCTTGGTTTGTTATTAGCCTCAATCCAATACTTTTTAACGGCGATTAAAAACCTAGATCATAAGGATCCTAAGGTATTTATTTCATTTAGTGTGGTGGATGAATATGAGGATGCAGATATCAAGGACATGATAGAGAATGCGCAATTAGCACCTGCAGAAACCGCCGAAAATATTAACCTTAATCAGGCATCACCTCAGGAGCCAAGACTATGACTTTAGTAATGTTAAGTGTCATGCTGGTGTTATTACTTGCCGGCTTTCCTATGATGATGCCACTGCTTTGTGCGGCTATTATCGCTTTCTTTATCTATTATCCAGACCTGAGTTTACAGCTACTGATTCAGCAGATGATAGGTGGTGTGAAACCTTCTTCTTTGATTGCTGTGCCCATGTTTATTCTTGCCGCAGAAATCATTACCCGAGGCCATTCGGCTGATCGTTTGATCGATGTGGTTATGCGCTTTATGGGGCACTTTCGTGGTGGTCTTGCTGTCTCTGTTACCGCCGCCTGCGCCATGTTTGGTGCGGTATGTGGTTCGACGCAAGCAACCGTGGTTGCTGTGGGTGGTGCCATGCGTCCAAGAATGTTGAAAGCGGGCTATAACGATTCTTTTTCCATTGGTTTGATTATCAATGCGGCGGATTTGGCTTACCTAATTCCCCCTTCGATCGGCATGATAATTTATGGAGTAATTTCAGGGACATCCATCTCCGAATTATTTATCGCTGGTCTTGGGCCTGGGTTACTCATAATTGTCCTCTTCTCCATTTATTGCATTTGGTACGCCAAGCGACACAATATTCCGGTAGAAGCCAAAGCGACTTGGTCAGAGCGTCTTTTCTCATTACGTCGTGCTATCTGGCCGGCGGGCTTCCCTGTGATAGTAGTAGGTGGTATTTACGGTGGTATTTTCAGTCCAACTGAAGCCGCTTCTGTGTGCGTGCTTTATGCCTTGATTCTAGAGTTATGTGTATTCCGCTCGATTAATGTGAAAGATGCAAGAGACATTGCGCTTTCGACCAGTGCCGTGACCTCTGTTGTCTTTATCCTGATTGCCGCAGGTGCTGCCTTCTCTTGGGTGCTTTCTTATGCCCAAATTCCGCAACAGGTTATTGCCTCTTTGGGTTTAGAAGGAGCGGGTGTCGTCGCTACTTTAATTGCCATTAACTTGGCCTTTTTTATTGGCTGCATGTTTGTGGATTCCATCGTGGTTATCCTGATTCTAGTACCTATCTTTGCTCCTTTAGTAAAAGCCACTGGCCTAGATCCGGTTTTAATTGGTGTCATGATTACCTTGCAGGTTGCCATAGGGGCAGCAACACCGCCTTTTGGCTGCAACATATTCACCGCAGTGGCTGTGTTTAGGCGGCCTTTTATGGATGTGATAAGAGGGATTCACCCATTCTTATTCATCTTATTTGCTGTGACTGTACTGTTAATGAATTTCCCAGAAATCGCCCTTTGGCCAAGGGATCTCGCCTTTCGTTAACTAATCATAGAGTGCTAAGAGTACTCACAAAAAAGGGCGCTTTTCGCGCCCTTATACTTTGAATCAAGCTATTGCTGAATTCGCTCGTTACTGGGTGAGATGCCAAAAAAGTCACGATAACTCTTACTAAAATGAGGTGTGGTAGAGAAACCGCAGGAAATGCCCACATCGGTAATCGACATACTGGTTTGAGTCAGTAATCTATGGGCTTTATTGAGTCGAATTTTTAAATAATAGCGAGACGGAGTGTCTTTCAAATGCTTGTTAAAAAGGCGTTCTAATTGACGACGAGAGACATTGATATAGTCTGAGATTGAATCCAAATCTATCACTTCTTCGGTATTGGCTTCCATCAAGCTCACGGCGTTAATTAGAGATTCATGGCTACTACCAAGCGACGCCTGTAGCGGGATTTTTTGGCGTTCATTTTCACTACGAATACGGTCCGCAAGAAAGACCTCACCTATCTGAGTACTCACGTCTCGCCCAAAGTCATTACGAATAATATTGAGCATCATATCCAGCGCGGCAGTACCGCCAGCACAAGTGATACGCTTGTCATCAATCACAAACAAAGAGCTTTCGATATTCAGTGAGGGGTAAGCTTCACAGAACATTTCCATATGGTCCCATTGTATGGTGCAGCGAGACTGTTTAATCAGGTCTGCATGAGCCAATAAATAAGTGCCAGTGCAAAGGGAGCCTAGGGTAAGTTTTTGGTGTTTTTGCTCAATACGAGTGAGAAATTGAACCAGTTTAGGGTTAGCCTGTTTGACGACATTTATGCCTGCACACACAAAGATGGTATCAAACTGATTGAAGCTGGAACTGAAGTCAAAATCGGCAGAAATACTAATACTGTCGCTAGCTTTTACCGGTGCGCCATTATGGGTGATTGTGTACCAAGAATAGGCTTTAAAGCCTAATATTTGATTCGCCATACGCATGGCTTCTATGGCCGAAGTCATAGGCAATAGGGAGAAGTCTTCGACTAATACAAAGCCATAGGTAAAGGTCTTTGGCGGCGTTTGTGATTGCATTTGCATCGTTAATTTCTCCTTAGCAAATAAGTATTAGGCAAGGTGATCCAATATTCAATGGCGCAATATTGCTGGATCAATAAAGGTATAAAACCCCGGTTCAATACTCAAAGGTATCGAAACGAGGTACAAGATCAGCCCCTACCACCCTAAAAAAGATAGGGGCTGGTTTTTGTTTGTATAAGAAAACGCTAATTAAGCTGGGTTTTCTATTTTATTACTAGTGCTTTGTTGTGCTTGGCTATTCGTTTCACTCTCTTCGGCTTCTGCTGTTTTACAGAACCAGCCCGTTTGCGCATAGAGAATGCCAATGGCAGGTGATAACCAGCAGGCAAAAGCTAAAGGAATATAGAGCAGGGCAGAATAATCGCCTCCTGCCACACTCAAACCTAGCGCTCCCATTACAAAAGCACCGCCAGCGTTCCAAGGGATCAAAGGTGAAACCAAGGTGCCACCTTCTTCAATGGCGCGAGATAAGTTAAGACGGCTGTAACCTAGCTTGTTGTATTCTGGTCCATACATACGGCCCGGCAATGCGATAGAAAGGTAAACATCACCTGATACCGCGTTAGTCGCAACCGAGGTCAAAATCGCATTAGTTTGCAGACCTTTGAAACTCTTAGTCGTACGCATAATGGCACCAACAACAGACTCAAGACAGCCAGTACGTTCGAGTGCACCACCAAAGGCGAGGGCAAACATCATCAAGGTGATTACCCAAGTCATGGAGGTCACACCGCCACGGTTCAATAGGCTATTTAATGAATCTGTGCCTGTATCTATCTTAAAGCCGCTATGAGCATAGGTCAGAATTTCATTGAAGTTGTAACCATAATTCGCCGCCGCGATAACGCCACCTAGAATAAAACCCGCAAAAAGCGCTGGAATTGGCGAGACTTTAAAGAAGGCCAAAGTCATTACAACAACCAAAGGTAAGAGTGGTAAGAAGCCAATATCAAAATTATCTGCCAAACCTTGTTTGAAGCTGTTGATCTGCTCTAGTTGAGATAGATCAGACACACTTGAGCCACCCACAAAAAGATAGATCACAAAGGCGATAATCATGGAAGGAATGGTGGTCGGCATCATGTTTTTAATGTGGTTGAACACATTCGTTTCAGTCACCGCAGCAGCCAAGTTAGTGGTATCTGAAAGTGGAGAGATCTTATCGCCAAAAAATGCACCAGAGACAACCGCACCGGCTGTCCAGTAAACCGGAATTTCAAAGGCGGAACCTATACCGATAAGTGCCAAACCGACGGTACCGACAGTGGTCCAACTTGTCCCGATAGACACAGAAACCACGGCACATAAGAGCATGCTAGCCGCTAAGAACCATTGCGGGTCAATTAACTCAAGACCATAGTAGATCAGGGTAGGAACTGTACCACTGGCGATCCAAGTACTGACTAACATACCCACGACGATTAAGGTCGCGATTGAAGGCATGGCAACGTGTAATACATGAAAAGCGCCTGACTCTATGTCTTTCCAACGGGAACCCTGCGACCAGCCAACAATGGCGGTAATGGCAAAACCAATAGCAAGGGCAATATGAGGAGTGAAGTCATCATAGTAGAAGAGTTGAATGCCGAGTAAACCTATTGTGAGCACAATAGGAATTAGGGCAACGCCTAAACTGGGGATTGTGACTGGGGTGGTAGTCTTTTGTTTCATAGGTAGCTTCCTATTTATTATTTTTAGAATACTTCAAGTCACTATTCTCAGCCTGTTCGAATAATGCGTGAGTGTTTTTATCTTACCCACTTAGATATTTGGACAAGGGGCCATGCCGCCAAAATCTTTCGTTATCACGACAAGCTTCAAACTATTTGCGACAATTTTGGTGAAAATTCATCCAGTAACTCAGTGGATTTAGATAGGTTTTAGTCGCTAAGGGTTTTCTTGAGAGGGGGATTTGACGCTAAAAGAGCAATAGGGCCTAAGCTTGATATTTGTCGTTTTGTTGCTTTTATGAGCACTAATTTAGGTCCTGTATATTGATTATTGCAAGCGCTTGCATTAATGTGTTTCTAGTCTTTCAATCAACCTATGTGTAGGAAGTATAAAAATAATGAAACTTCAATTATCCAATGCACCTTGTTCTTGGGGTATCGAATTTGCTGACAACCCAAGCAACCCTTCTTGGCAAACCGTGTTATCTGAAATCTCTCAGGCGGGTTATAAAGCCACAGAACTTGGCCCTTTAGGCTATTTACCAACGGATAAAGCTGAGCTGGCAACTAGCTTGCAGGATAATGGCCTTGAACTTATTGCAGGAACCATCTTTAAGCACCTGCATGACCCAGCCAAACGCGCTGAAATCCTTGAATACACTCACGCTACTTGTAAGTTGCTACAGGCCCAAGATGCTAAATATGTGGTAGTGATTGACCATGTTTCTTCCCCACGTACCGATCAAGCCGGTCAGATTGAAACGGCTTATCGTCTGCCTGATGATGCTTGGAATGAGATGATGACAACCATTCGTGAGCTGGCCCTTGTTTGTCGTGAATACAATATCATTCCTGTTTTGCATCCACATGCGGGTACTTTTATTGAATACCGTGACGAAGTAGATAGAGCCATGGAAGAGCTGGATAAAGATCTAGTGGGTTTATGTGTGGATACAGGTCATTGTGTTTATGCGGGTATTAATCCGTCTGAACTGATTGAAACCTATCAAGACAGAGTTGAATACTTGCACTTTAAGGACATTAATAAGTCTGTTCTTGAGGTCGTCACTGCCAATAATATCGACTTCTATACAGCCATTGGTGATGGAGTATTTTGCCCACTAGGCCAAGGTTGTGTGGACTTCTCTCAAGTGAAAAGCACCCTAGAAAAGATAGATTACCAAGGTTGGATTACCGTCGAGCAAGATGTTGATCCAAACAAGGATAATAGCTCACTTGAAAATGCTAAGCAGAGTTTAGACTTTATTAACGCAAACGTGATGGCGTAAGGTCTTGATGCAAAAGAGCCATTGAAAAGTGGCTCTTTTAGCTGTGTCTATTGCTTATTAATGATGAAGTATTGAGGTTGTTTTATGGCTGTAAATCCTGTGATTAATGCGTTAGGACGTAAATTAAGATTAGGTGTTATTGGTGGTGGCCCAGGCTCTTTTATCGGCATAGTGCATCGCGGTGCTGCCACGCTAGAAGAGTATTACGACGTGGTGGCCGGTGTCTTCTCATCTAACCCAGATAAATCCATGGCGAGTGCCAAAGAGCTAGGTATAGCACGTGGTTATGCAAACCCAGAACAAATGATACGAGCAGAGGCCGAAAGGGAAGATAAGGTTGATGTGATTGCTATCATGACACCCAACAATAGTCATTATGAAATTGCCTGCTTAGCCATAGAGCATGGCTTTCATATCATGTGTGAAAAGCCGTTAACCAATGAACTTGATCAGGCTATGGATCTGGTGGAGCGAGTGCAACAAAGCAAACTTGCTTGCTGTGTCGCTTACGGCTATTCAGGTTATCCCATGGTACGTGAGGCAAAAGCCTTGATTGAGTCTGGCGAACTGGGCGAAATTCGCATGGTGCAATGCGATTATGTGCAAGGTCATTTGGCTGAGCTGACACCTTCTGAATTAGACAATACCAACTGGCATATGGACCCAGAGATAGCGGGACCGTCTTTGATATTGGGAGACATTGCCACTCACTGTTATCACCTCGCCTCATTTGTTACTGGTATGGAACCGAGTGAATTAAGTGCCGATGTCACAAACCTAGTACCCGGGCGAGAAGCTGATGATTATGCCGGTATTCTGACCCGCTATTCAAATAATGCCAGAGGTCGTTTTTATATTACCCAAGCCGCTGCTGGGGCTGATCATGGTCTTTATATTCGTGTCTTTGGCAGCAAAGGTGGCATTGAATGGCATCAAGAGCAGCCCAACCAGCTCATGGTAAGAAGCCTAGATCAGGGGACTAAAATACTGCAAAAAGGTGGTGTTGGTTTGACGGATGCTGCGAATCGCGTTAGCCGTATTGCAATTGGTCATCCTGAAGGGTATCGCGAGGCTTTTGCGAATCTTTATACGGACTTGGCTGAGGTGGTTATTGCGAAAGCAACTGGGGTGGAAGCCCATCCTTTGGCTTATTCGTTTCCTACGATTGAAGAGGGCGCACAAGGGGTAAAATTTGTGCAGGCAGCGATTAAATCGCGGGACAATAACGGAGATTGGGTAGCGCTTTAAGGCTCAATTTAATGGCAAAAGGCATACGAGCTAGGAAGCGAGTGTGCCTCTTTCGACCAGTTTACAAGGGAGTAAGCGGGTCTCAGTACCTAACTCAGGGTTCTCTATACGGGAGATAATAATATCCACTGCGGCAAGGACCATTTGCTGGATTGGCTGTTGTACCGTACTCAGGTTGTAGGCTCCCCAAGATGCCATCAGAATATCGTTAAAGCCTAAAACACCAATTTCCTCTGGGCATTTTTTACCTAAGTCTCTAACCGTGTCTAAGGTGGCAATGGCAAGAATGTCATCCCCACAGAAAATCGCATCTATGTCTGTATTCTTGCTTAATAGCTCAAGGGATTTTTGACGACCTGCTTCATAAGAGTATGAGCTACAGTGCTCGATAGCGACGAGTTCATGGCCTTGCGCTTTCAAGGTATCTATCACGCTCTGCTTTCTGTCTATGGTTGTCGTGGCATCTTCTGGTCCACCTAAAAAGGCGATTCTTTGGTAGCCTTTTTCTAGCAATAATTCAGCGCCTAATTTACCACCCCCCGAGTTGTCTGCGGTAACCACATTGATAGGGCCATTAGTATTCGCGCGACCAAACATAATAGCCGCTGGCAATTTCGCCTTGGCGCAAACTTCTGCAAAAATGGTTGGCAAAACAGAGGAGATAAAGAGTACCCCATCTACTCGGTATTGTAATAAACGATCGAGTACTGCCTCAGGTTCACATTTCTCCGTCAGATTCTCTAACAAGGAGCGATAGCCTTTGGCTTGTAATTCACGGGTGATGAGGTCAAAAACTTCAATAAAGGCGGGATTTTCGAAATTACTCGACACTATGCCAATCAGCTTAGTGCGATTTGTCATGAGAGATTGAGCCAAAATATTTGGTTTATAGCCTAATGCTTTGGCTGCTTTTTCTATCTTCTCTTTGGTCTTAGCGGAAACACTTGCACCATCGGTAAATGCGCGGGATACAGCGGATAATGAAACACCAGCTTTTTCTGCAACCTCCTTTTGAGTTACATGTTTAAATCTATCTTCTGACATTAGCTAGTTCACCCCATTTAGACGCATTTCCATGCAAATACTCGTATAAAGTCCACAATTGTACAACATTTCCAAAATGAGTGTTATTGAAATCAAATTTTAAGTGGTTAAAGAATGATCGACTAATTTAGCTATTTCTTATGCTCTCAAGAAAACGGTAATTATTTTTGGCATCTTTTAGGCTCGCATCAGCAAGTGGGTCGCATTCTTGTTCGACGGTTGCCCAACCAGAGAAATTGGCTTTATCCATCACCTCAAATAAGGTTTTAAAATCACACTCTCCTTTACCCAAATTACAGAATAAACCTTCTTTAATGGCCTGATAAAAATTGACTCTGTCGCGAATTACTCTGGCTTTAACATCAGGATCTGTATCCTTGAAATGCAGATAGTGAGTACGTTCTTGGTGTTTTAGATAAAAGGCAATTGGGTCAAAGCCTGCGAATAGGCAATGGCCTGTGTCTATGCACAAAGACAGGTGCTTTTCATCAATGCTTTCTAGGGTGTTTTCTATCTCGTCTTGGTATTCGATAAAGCCTGCTGCATGGCCATGTAGGCAAATATCAAGACCGTATTCTAGGCTGCCAATTTTAGCTATGGTATCGATTCTATCCATCATGGACGACCAGTCTTTACCGGTTAGACGCCTTGATTCTTCTGGCCTGCCTGAAGTGAGAGCCCGTTCAGCAGAAATAGAGTCGATTAAAACCCCTGTCTTAGCGCCGTGGGAAACCAGTGCTTTAAAAGTACGGTGGGCGGCATCTAATACCTCTTCAAATGCGTTCGGATCATGAAAAGGTCGGTAAACAACACCGGCGGTTAATTGCAGCTCACGAGCCGCCAAGGCGTCACCTAAAATGCTTGGGTCTTCTGGGAAGAAACCAACAGGCCCTAATTCTATGCCTTTAAATCCTGCTGCTTTATTCTCATCCAATACCTTATGCCAGTGTGGGTTCTCGGGATTGTCTGCCTGCTCAACTCCCCAAGAACAAGGCGCGTTACCGATTTCTAACTTCATGCTTTTTCATCCCATTGTTGCCCATGTTTGATCTTACTCATAATAAGTTTTAAAAATGTTTTTGCAAGCGCTTGCAAAAATAAAATCATATTGATAGTCTGATTAAAGAGTGATCAGGCTGGTGTACTGACTTCATCAGCTTCCACTTGTTGAGACTCAATATAGGATGAAATAAAAATGATAAAAAAAACCTTATTAGCTGCCGCCGTCATTTGTTCCGCTTCAAATATCGCACTTGCTGACTCTCTGGTGATTGGTGCGCCTATGCCATCTTTCGCAGATAAATGGATGAGTTACTTGTTCGAAGGTGTGAATGAATTTGATGACAAACATGCTGATGTTGAAATCAAAATGACAGACGCCAATGAAGATCCAAGTAAGATGTTGAATGACGTGGATAACTTTATTGACGCGGGTGTTAACTCCTTACTCGTAGTACCAACCGATGTTGCCATTGTTAAGCCTATCTCTAAAAAAGCGAATCGTGCTGGCATTCCTCTTGTCATAGTTAACCGCTTACCAAGCGAAAAAACCATGCGTAAAGTCGACGCTTATGTAGGTTCTGAATCTATTCAAGCCGGCATTATCCAGGGTGAAAGTGTGGCAGGCATGCTAGATGGCAAGCAAGGTAATGTGGCTATCTTATTAGGTGCTTTAGGTCATGAAGCACAGATACAGCGTACCGCTGGTAACAAACAAGTTTTCGAAAAATATTCCAATATCAAGGTGGTTGCTGAACAAGAAGGCCGCTGGGATAGAGCCAAAGCCTTGCAGATTGTAGAAGATTTATTGCAAGCGCATCCTGAAATTAATGTCATCGTAGCCAACAATGATGAAATGGCTATTGGTGCACTCCTTGCTGCCCGTAAAGCCGGTAAAACCGATGCTGACATGATCATCTCTGGTGTTGATGCCACTCCTGATGCCCTTGAATACCTAGGTTCAGGCTTAGATTCAACGGTTTTCCAAAGCGCACGTGGCCAAGGCTACGGTGGTGCTGAGATTGCGTACAAGCTAGCTATGGGTCAGCAGGTTCAGAAAATGAACTGGATCGATTTTGAGTTAGTCGCAGAAGACAAAAAAATGGAATACCTAATGAAATACGCTGCTAAGCAGTAATAGGTAAGCGTGAGCTTCCCTAAGTAAGAGATGTACCAAAGAGTAGAGGGCGGTTGCAGAGGTCGCCCTCTATTTAAAATGACTGACACATATAAAAATAATATTGCTTATGACTAACTCCGACAGCATTTTAGAAATGATCAATGTGAGTAAGACTTTTCCTGGAGTCAAAGCGCTTGATCAAGTCAACCTGACAATCCGTAAAGGCAGCATCCATGCACTCATGGGTGAAAACGGAGCAGGCAAATCAACCTTAATGAAAATTTTGTACGGCCTATATACACCAGATGAAGGTGGCGAAATCTTATTTGATGGCCAGCCTTTTACTCCTAAGGTGCCGATTGATGCGATTCGAACTGGATTGGCCATGGTACCTCAAGAAATCAGCCCTTCAGGTAACTTATCTGTGGCGGCAAACTTCTTTCTTGGTCGCGAGCTAAGAAAAGGCTTTTTGATGGATCATCAAGCCATGAATAAGGAAACCGCTAAGGTCCTAGATGAATTAGGTATTCCCATGGAAGTGGAAACCTTGATGCAAGATGTGTCAGTAGCTAAGGCGCAACTATTAGCCATTGCAACGGCCGTTTCTTACGACGCCAAACTCATCATCATGGATGAGCCAACCACAGCCTTAACCGAATCAGAAGTACAACAGCTTTATAAGATAGTGCGCAAGGTGCAAGAAAGGGGCATCTCTATTATCTATATCTCCCACAAATTAGGGGAAGTATTCGAGCTGTCCGATGAAGTGTCTGTCATTCGGGATGGGGAATATATTGGCACTAAACAAACCTCAGACATCACCAAAGAAGAGCTAATCAATATGATGGTTGGCCGTGAAATGGATGAGATGTTTGAGCGAGAGCGAGTCGAAATCGGTGAAACCCTTTTAGAGGTAAATAACCTGTCTTTACCAGGCAAATTTGAAGACATCAGTTTTGATGTGAAAAAAGGCGAAGTCTTTGGTATTGCAGGCTTGGTTGGTGCAGGTCGAAGTGAAGTGGTGGAAGCCATCTTTGGTTATAAAGCTGCTCAATCGGGTGACATTTATCTACACGGCAAACGCGTCGAAATTTATAAGCCTATGGATGCCATTAAGCGACGCATTGGCTTTGTGACTGAGGATAGAAAACTTACAGGCCTGATGCTCAATATGAGCGTTACCGACAACATGATCATGCCTGAACTAAGTCCTTACGTTAAATCTGGTTTGATTTCAGATGAGCTTGCCTCCCATGTTGCTGAAGACATGAAGAAGCAATTACGCATCAAAACACCCACGGTCGATACCATTATCGATAACCTGTCGGGTGGTAACCAACAGAAGGTTTTGATTGCTCGCTGGCTACTACTTGAGCCTGAGGTGCTTATCTTAGATGAGCCGACTAAAGGGATAGATGTGGGTGCCAAGGCCGAAATTTATAAACTTATTGTTGAGCTGGCTAGATTAGGTAAAGCCATCATTATCGTCTCTTCTGAAATGCTAGAACTCTTGTCACTGAGTGATCGAATTATGGTCATGGCTGAAGGGCGTGAGATAGGAATAGTGGACAGAGAACAGGCCACACAAGAAGTTATTTTAGAAATGGCTGCAGGTGGTGACGTACCAAGCGAACAAACAATAGACACATCAGACTTGCGCATAGAAGGGGTTGCCTAATGGATTCTTTAGCAAATAAGAGTTTAACAAAAACGAATTACACAGAATTTCTCAACAAGTACGGCATGCTCATTATCTTGGTGCTTTTGTTTGTTGCTTTGTCTTTAAAAATAGATGGCTTTGCCTCTATTCGTAACGTGCTCAGTATTTTAGAACAGGTGTCCATGTTCGGCATTATTGCCATCGGGGTCACCTTTGCCATTGTTACCGGCGGTATTGATTTATCGGGTGGTTCTATTGTGGCGTTAGCGTCGGTTGTCGGAGCAAGCATAGTCACAGGGTCAGAAGGTTATGGCATGACCATATTTGCCTTCGGTGCTGCTTTATTTGTTGGCAGTGTCTGTGGACTGATCAATGGCTCGATTACCGCTTATGGGCGTATCCCTCCTTTTATTGCCACCTTAGGCATGATGACAATGGCCCGTGGTATGGCGCAATTATTCAGTGATGGTCGCCCTGTTGATGCGAGCTCTGATGCTTTTACCTCAATTGGTGATGGCACAGTATTTGGCATTCCAGGCTTGGTAATCATCTATGTGCTAGTGGCGGTTGTTTGTCACGTCATGATGAGCCGTATGACCTTTGGTCGTCATGTTTTCGCCATCGGAGGTAATGTTAAAACCGCCAGAATTTGTGGTGTAAACGTCGAAATTACCTTAGTCAAAGTCTATGTTTTAGCCGGTGCTCTAGCGGGTTTGGCGGGTGCTATGTTGGCTTCACGTGCTTATGCAGGTAACCCAACGTTCGGCAACATGTGGGAACTAGATGCCATCGCTGCAGCCGTTATCGGTGGTACATCCTTAGCAGGCGGTGTGGGTTCTGTTGGTATGTGTATTGTCGGCGCTTTGATTATCGGTGTGATGAACAAGGGCCTAAATATGTTGGGCGTAGATCCTTACTGGCAGCAGATTATCAAGGGCATGATCATCATCAGTGCCGTGTTATTGGATGCACAAAAACGTAAAAAAGCCTAATAACTGGGATTAGCACATCCCCTATAACTACTGAAAAGAGACATGATATGAAAACGGTTCGCCTTACACTCGCCGAAGCATTAGTGAAGTATTTAGTTGCACAGAAAATTGAAATCAATGGACAGGTTGAGCCTTTATTTGGCTGTTCTTTTGCCATCTTTGGACACGGTAATGTGACCTGTCTAGGCCAGCAGTTAAAGAATGCTGAAGACGAGTTGCCGACTTGGCGTGGTCAGAACGAGCAATCTATGGCGATGGCTGCTGTCGCTTATGCCAAAGCTAATAAGCGTCAAAAAATTGGTATTGCTTCAGCATCCATTGGTCCAGGTGCGACCAATATGATTACTGCAGCCGGTATTGCTCACACCAACAGACTGCCTTTGTTGATGTTTGCAGGGGATGCCTATGTTAGCCGTTTGCCTGATCCTGTGTTGCAGCAAACTGAGCATTTTCATAATCCATCGACCACAGCGAATGATGCTTTCAAAGCAGTGACTCGCTATTGGGACAGGATTATCCACCCAGCTCAAATCTTGCAAACCTTGCCACAAGCGATTGATACCTTGTTGGATCCAGCAGATTGCGGCCCTGTATTTATCGGTTTACCGCAAGATATTCAAGGTGTGGCTTATGACTACCCAGAGCAATTCTTCGCAGAAAAAGTGCATAGAATTCGTCGTCCTGAACCTGAACTGCGCGATCTAGAAGAGGCCGTTAAGTTAATTAGCCAAGCAGAGCGTCCTTTGATTATCAGTGGCGGTGGTGTGCATTACTCGCATGCGACCGATGAGCTAGCGCAATTTGCTAAAAAGCATAATGTGCCAGTCATAGAAACCATTGCTGGGCGTGCCACCCTGTTGCAAGACAACCCATTAAACGGTGGCCCAATTGGGGTGACAGGCTCTAATTCTGCCAACTATCTAGCAGCTCATGCGGATGTGGTTGTGGCGATAGGAACGCGTTTACAGGACTTCACCACAGGTTCTTGGTCTGTGTTTAGAAACCCTGACCTTAAAATTATCAGCATCAATGTGGGTCGACATGATGCGATTAAACACTTATCCATGCCGATTATCGCCGATGCCAAGGTCACCATGACTAAAATCAGCCACTTGTTAGCGGATTGGCAAGGGTCGACTGATTGGTCTAGCCAAGCTACAAAGCAAGCGGATGATTGGAAAGCCCTTTGTAATGACAGAATGGCGGTGGCTGGGGATGAAATGGCCTCTTATGCACAGGTTATTGGTGCTGTGAACCGTTTATCTGAAGCGGGCGATACCGTATTGACGGCGGCAGGTGGATTACCTGCTGAGCTAAATATGAACTGGCAGAGCAAGCAGATTGGTAAGTTTGATATCGAGTTTGGCTTCTCTTGCATGGGGTATGAAATTGCGGGCGGCTGGGGCGCGAAAATCGCGAACCCAGACAATGATGTTGTTGTCATGGTGGGCGATGGTTCCTACATGATACTTAACTCAGACATCTACAGCTCGGTTTTATCAGGCCACAAGATGATCATTGTTGTCTGTGATAACGCGGGTTTTGCTGTGATCAACAAGCTGCAAAACAACACAGGTAATGAATCCTTCAACAACCTATTAAAAGACTGTCGTCGTGAAAACCCAGAGACAGAATTTGCCCGAGTGGATTTTGCTAAACATGCAGAAGCCCAAGGTGCTATCAGTGAAAAAGTAGGTTCTATGCAAGACTTTGATGCGGCCTTTGCCCGTGCCAAAGCAGCCGATAGAACCTCTGTCATAGTGGTTGATATCGACTCCACCAAGTGGTCTAGCTGTGATTGCTGGTGGGAAGTGGGTTTACCAGAAGTAACTCGCGATGAAAGAACCGAAAAAGCCGTATCAGATTTTAGTGCAGGGCGTACACATCAACGTCCTGGCGTGTAAGAGGAAGTGACAATGTTTAGTGAAGAAATAAATAAAGCAGAAGCGTTACGTTGGGCCATGGTCGGTGGCGGTCGTGGATCACAAATCGGTTATGCCCACAGGTCCGGTGCTAGCCGTGATGGTCACTTTAAATTGGTTGCGGGTGCTTTTGATATTGATGCGGATCGTTGCCGTGATTTCGGTATTAACTTGGGTCTGGATGCGGATCGTTGTTATGCAGATTATCAAGTCATGTTTGAGACAGAAGCCAAACGTGAAGATGGTATCCAAGCCGTGTCTATCGCAACGCCAAATGGCACTCACTACGCTATTTCTAAAGCGGCTTTGTTAGCGGGCTTACATGTGGTTTGTGAAAAACCCGTGACCTTTACTGTGGCAGAAGCGCAAGAGCTTAAAGAGATTGCGAGCCAGCATAGCCGCATCTTTGGCGTTATGTACGGCTATACGGGTTTCCAAATGATTCATCAAGCGAAAGAGATGATTCAACGTGGTGATCTAGGTGAGATTCGCGTTATCAACATGCAGTTCGCTCACGGCTTCCATGCTACCGAAGTGGAGAAAAATGACCCAGGTGCTAAATGGCGCATGAACCCAGAAGTTTCAGGCCCGACTTATGTTTTGGGTGATGTGGGCACGCATGCCTTTTACCTAGCCCAATTAATGGCGGGATTAACGGTCGACTCTTTGTGCTGTACCCGTCAAAGCTTTGTGAAATCTCGTGCGCCGCTAGAAGACAATGCTCATGTCATGATGCGCTTTACCAATGGTGCTGTGGGCACACTTTGGGCAAGTGGTGTGAATGCGGGTTCTATGCACCAGCAGAAGATACGTGTGATAGGTGAAAAGGCCAGTATCGAATGGTGGGATGAAAGACCAAACCAACTCAGCTATGAAATTCAAGGTGAACCTGCACGCGTATTAGAGCGTGGTATGGGCTATCTACATAATGATGATCTTGCGGTGAGCAGTAACCGTATTGGTGGGGGTCACCCTGAAGGCTTCTTTGAGTCTTGGGCCAATCTTTATAGCCGTTTTGGCATTGTCATGAAAGCCATGAACGCAGGTGATTTAGAGACAGTAAATAACACCTGGTACCCAGATATTGATGCGGGTATCGAAGGGGTTCAACTCTTAGAACGTTGTGTTGAATCAGCCGATGACAATGCTAAATGGGTTGATTTTGCATGATGGATTTTAACTTTCCTCAAGATAGGCCGATCGATGTGATTTGCCTAGGCCGTGCCGGCGTCGACCTCTATGCCAAGGAGGAGAATGCCGACTTTCTTGATGTCTCTGGCTTCGACAAACATGTGGGTGGTTCCCCAGCAAATATCGCTGTGGCCTTGGCTCGTTTAGGGGCAAAACCCGGTTTGATTTCTTGTGTTTCTGACGATGGTTTAGGTCGATATGTATGCGATTACCTAAACCGCGAAGGGGTGGATATTCGTGGGGTTGTGCTGGATGCCTCCGGCACACGTACCAGTTTGGCCATTACCGAAATGAAGGCAAAAGACTGTGAAGTGGTGATCTATCGTCATAATGCGGCGGACTTATCTCTTACCGCAGAGCAAGTAAGCCAGTCTTATATTGCCAGTGCCAAAGTCTTGTTAGTCACAGGGACGGCCTTGTCATCTAGCCCTTCTCGGGAAGCCTGTTTAGTGGCAATTCAATACGCTAAAGCCGCTGGCACAAAAGTGGTTTTAGATGTGGATTACCGAGCTTACTCTTGGGCGTCGCCAGAAGACTCAGCGACCTATTATCAGCTAGTGGCATCCATGTCAGACATAGTCATAGGTAACCGTGAAGAATTTGATGTAATGGAACATCTTGTCGACCAAGGCAATAAAGACGATGACAAGACAGCGAAACGCTACCTCACAGGATTAACTCAAGTGGTCATTATTAAGGCCGGTGAATTTGGTTCCAAGGTATACACACGAGACGGCGAGTACTTCGCACAAGGTATCTTCCCGGTTGAAGTGAAAAAGCCTTTTGGTGCGGGTGATTCTTTTGCCGGAGCACTTCTGTATTCACTGCTACAAGGTGACACCTTGGCAAATGGCGTGAAGCTGGGTTCGGCTGCCGCTGCGATCAATGTTTCTCGTAAAACCTGTACGGATGCCATGCCAACCAAACAAGAATTGTTGGACTTTATCGAACAAAGAAATGTTGCAGCCTAGCTGGCTCTATTAACCACAGTTCGGCTTAAAAAAGACTATAAAAAATTATAAACGAATACTCTGGAAGGATAAGAATTATGGGAAAGCATATTGCTGCTTATAACAATGAGAACAAACCGATTATAGATGTGAATGACGACACCACACCACTGATTTATTTCAATCAGGTGTTCTTAGAACAAGGTGAAAGTCACACTTATCAGTTAGATGAATATGAGACAGCTGTCGTGCTTGCTGGCGGTACTTGTAGCATCAAGGTTAATGATGAAGTGTTTGATAACATCGGCAAACGTAAAAATGTCTGGGACGGTAACCCTGCGGCGGTTTATGCGCCATTAGGTGCGACGGTTGTGATTACCTGTGTGTCTGAGAATGCCGACATCATGGTTGCTGGTGGTAAGTTTGAAGAAACCCTTGAGCCATTTGAAGTGAAACCAGAAGACAGCGACCAAGTGCAGTACGGCAGTGACGACACCAAAACACACCGTAAAATTAAGCATATTCTAGGGCAGAAAAATGCGGGTCAAAGAGGGCGTTTGCTAGTGAGCGAACTCTTTACTGTCGGCGCAGGCGGCTGGTCTGGTTTCCCTGCTCATAAACACGATACAGAGCGTCTACCAAAAGAAACTCGCTACGAAGAAGTGTATCAGTTCCGTTTTAATCCTGATCAAGGTTTTGGCGCCCAATTCTTATATGAGCACGAAGACGATATTGGCCCTGTTTACCATATTAAAAACCGCAGTGTGATTGCTATCGATAAGGGCTACCACCCTTGTGTTGCCGCGCCTGGTTATGAAATGTATTACTTCACTGTCATTGTGGGCGAACACTCTAAGTCTCTCATTCAACACTTTGATCCGCACCATGAATATCAGATACATACTATCCCTGGTATCAAGGACATGATCAGCAAATTCAAGTAATGGAGTAAAACATGCTAGTTAGCTTGAATGATATTTTGCCAGATGCTGCGAATGGGAGTTCTGCCATTCCTTGCTGCAATGTATTTGGATACGAAGAAGGCCGCGCCATTGTTGCTGCGGCCGAAACCTTAAAGCGCCCGGTCATTCTGGCGGCAAATAAGGACATGGTCGATTTTATGGGAGTGGAAGCACTGGCTAAAATGCTGCTTTCTCTTGCTCATAATAGCTCTGCCAAGGTGTGTGTACATTTGGATCACACTTATGAAGAAGAGATAGTGTACCAGGCCATTCACCATGGTTTTTCTTCTGTCATGTTTGATGGCTCTCAGCTTCCGCTAGAAGAGAATATTCGCCGTACCAAGCAAGTTGTACAGGTTGCGCATGCCATGGGGGTGAGTGTCGAAGGTGAGATAGGGTCGGTTGCCTATAACGAAGGTCGTGACCATATTAAATCTATCAGCACAGTACCAGAAGAAGCAGCGGCCTATGCCAGTGAGAGTGGCTTAGATGCCATGGCGGTTGCTGTGGGTAATGTTCACAGGTTAACCACACCTGACTCAGTAATTGATTACCCTAGGCTTGAAGAAATTGCCGGTTTAGTGGGCGACATTCCTCTGGTGATTCATGGCACTACAGGTATTAAAGAAGAAGATATTCTAAAGCTTAAACAAACCAGAGTGTCTAAATTTAATATAGGGACATCACTTCGTATGGCCACAGGTGAGAACCTGAGACGCCTGATGAATGAAGAGCCTAACAAGTTCGACAAGATGTACTTTATGCAAAAGGTCATGCCTTTTATACAGGCTGAAGCAGAGAGGATTATACGCCTCTTAGCTTAGGACTCGTGATTGATTTCCTCTTTTCCGTTCCGCGTTAGTTTTCAATGATTGAAAACCTTATTCATCATACTGCTTATCTGGCGCCAGATAGAAAGCAGATGAGACAGTATGATGAATAACTATTTTCGTTTTCCTTAGGGCTTTTTAGTCTTTGCCTATCCAATAAAGCGGCCATTTGGCATCTGCTTTAGCATTGTTGATCACAGCTGCCACACCCACCAAAACAATACTGCCTGATAAAACTGGTAATAATAGAAAATCAAAGCCTGCACTGCCTGCCATTAAAATGACCAAAGGGTTTGCCCCAGCGGGTGGATGTACTGCTCGGAAAAACTGCATGGCTGCAATGGCAGTTGCAACCGCGAATGCCATCACAATAGGACCTTGGCCAAAAAAGTAGAGAGCAATTAAGCCTACTAAAGCACTGATAAAGTGACCGCCTATGACATTTCTTGGTTGTGCAAAAGGTGCTGCGGCGGCGGTAAATAGAATGACGCAGGTTGCGCCAAAAGGCGCCATAAGCAGAGGGTAGCCAGACCAACTTGTAAGTAAGGCTAGGCTTAATATACCCACAAAACCACCGATAAAACCTGTCGCAATGGCCTTTGCATCTGGCTTTGGAACTAGCTTGCCACCCCCTGAGAATCTACCCATCTTTGCACCTCACTGTGTGTGCTTTGAATAAGCACACTAACAATTATTTTTAAGACCTGTATGCTATGGTACAGATCTGTACTATATAACTGTACAGATCTGTACCATTTTATCAAGACTTAAAAGAATTAGCTGAAAACCTGAGCAAACCCTAGGGAAAAACATGAGCACCAAACACGACATTTTAGATTGCGCTGAATCCTTATTTAATCAGCAAGGTTATACGGCTGTGGGGGTTGATTTGATTCGAGACACAGCGGGTGTTTCTAAAACGACGATTTACCGCCACTTTGGTGGTAAAGATGGCTTGATAGAAGCGGTACTAGAGAGGCGTCATCAACGTTTTGAAGAAGGTTTATTTGATAAGGTAAATGCGGCTAATAAAGCCATGGCAGAGGCTACACTGGATGCTAAAATGGCCAGCTACCGACGCTTATTAGCCATCTTAGATTGGCATTATGCTTGGTTTATGTCCGATCATTTTCAGGGTTGTATGTTCATGCACGCCCTGTCTGAGTTTAAACAAAATAATCGGAAAATCAGCCAGATAGCCTTAGATCATAAAGCTTGGTTAGGTCAGTTAATACAGGATGCCTTGGATGACAGCTTGGCAGATATCGAGGAAAAAGCAGAAATGCTACTCACCTTTATTGAAGGCCTGATTATACGGGCTGAATTCGCCCAAGATGAGATGACAAAACTAGTGGCAAAGCGCCCCCAACATGAGGCGCTTATCTTATCTTTATTGGTTTAATCAAGTTTAAGGCGCTGCTTGAGGTTTCTTGGCGCTAAATAGCCAAGTTGCCTACCTTTTTGAGACGTTTTAACTAATATACCGAGTTCAACTAATCTATCTAAATAACGTCTTGCTGCTGTGGCCGACACATTAAATTCAGTCTGCCATTCTTTCACTGTAAATTCACGGCCTGGGTCTTCAAAGGCCTTTTTTATGATAGTGATATGTTGGAACTTGAACTCATTAAAATAGGGAGACTTATGGATCTCAAGCCTCAACTTCTGAATTTCCTCTATTTTATTTTGAATATAGAGCGTAAAGCCTTCCAAAGATCGAATAATGATATTCATGTTAAAGTCGATAAAGTGCGTGAGATCAAATTCATCATTTTCTGACTTAATAAATGCTCTTGCGTACTTCTTCTTTGAGCTTTTTAGTAGTGCGGAAATGGAGATGTATTGGAAATTATCATAGCCACTTTTTAGCATAAACCAATAAAAGAGCGCCCTTGCGGTTCTGCCATTTCCATCTAGAAAGGGATGAATATAGCCAATCATGAAATGTAAAATAATGGCTTTTACAATGGGGTGAATGAAGTCATTATCTTGGTGCTCTTTATTGGCAAACTCACATAAGCTTTCCAACATTTTATTAATATGAGCGCTGTCTGGGGCGAAATGTATGGTTTCATTAAATTCACTTTCGGTGACAGTGATAGCTTCATCACGAATCATTCCAGGGGTATGTTCATTTTCACATACTTCAATTGTTGCTACTTGGTTGAAGGTTTGAATAAGCTCAATGGAAAGTGTTTCATTGATGACAGATTTTGAGTAGTTCATTAGGTGATAGTTATTCAATATCATCTGTTCAGAAAAGTTTCTAGGCTCTCTGTTTGTCGATAACATTTCTTTGGCGACGGGTCTTGTCGTTGCTGCACCTTCTAATTGAGCACTATTAATTGCTTCTTCCATAATTAAGCTTGCGGAAAGGAAGCCCTGCCGATTACCTTTTTCCAACTCTAGATGTTTGAGACTGGAGAGCATTTCAATTTTATGAATTTTTGCCATCAAGGAAGAAGGACTATATTCTACAAAGCGAACATCACCACTTTCATCGAATGCATAGATCTCTTCTATTTGCTCAAGGTTCCTTTTAAATTTTAATAGAAACCAAGCAGGCTGTAGATGTTCTTTTAGATGTTTGTTTCTAGGAATAAACTCATCCCAAGATAAATAGTTTCCTTTTGAATCAAAACCATATTTCTTTGGTGAGATCTCTCCCCAAAGTTGGCCTGGCAATGAAGAAAGCTCTTCTTCCCTTCTCTTGGGAGGGATTTCAACGCCAAAGACTTTTTTCTTCATATTAGCTAAACCAACTTTTTAAAAATGTTTGTTTAGCTATATTAGGTTGCTAGCATTGGACATGCAATGAAAGTTTTGGCTTGATAGAAAAATGCCTTGAAATAACTGGATTTAAGGCAAATTAAGGCTCTTTGTTGTGTTAGGAGTTGCTTAATCAAACTGATAAAGGCGCTTTGGGTTATCCACTAAAATTTGCTTGCGTAGGTTTTCATCAGGTACCCATTGAGTGAGTTCGTTTAACAAATCTGTGGTGTTTGGCATGGCTTTATCAAAGTGAGGATGAGGCCAATCTGAACCCCAAACACATTGCTTGGTATTGGCATTAACCAGTGCTTGGGCAAAAGGGGTCACATCGCTAAAAGGAGTGCAGGCTTGGGTGCTGGTACGATAAGCGCCTGAGAGTTTAACCCAAACTCGGCCTTCTTCTAATAGGCTTAATAAGTCTTGAAAAGCAGGGTGACCTAGACCCAAACTTGTGTCCATATGCCCCATGTGATCTATCACCACAGGCACGGGAAGTTGGCGTATCTTGTCGGCGAAACCATCGAAATTCGCGATATCAATTAAGAACTGTAGATGCCAGTTGCGCTTGGCTAGACGCTCGGCTAAATGGCACACATCGTCCCATGCTATTCCGCCCTTAAAGAGTAGATTCATGCGCACACCCACATGGCCAGATAAGGCAAGTTCGTCTAACGCCTCATCACTGATATTGGCATCGACAACGGCAATGCCTTTGTAGTCTTCACCTAGCTTACGTAAGTAATTCAGTGTGTCGGTTTGTAGGCTGTTATCTGTGCCATACACACTAGGTTGTACTAATACACCATGGCTAATGGATAATTGCTTATGCATGTGTAAGTAAGCGCCTACTGGCGCATCAGGCGGTGTATAACTTCTGTTTTCTGTGTAGTCGTATTTATCTAGTGGACCAAAGACATGGGCGTGACAATCAATAGAACCCAGAGGTAGGCCAAAATCTGGTTTGGTAATAAAAGGATCAGGGGCATCACATAAAGGCGGTGTGAATGGAGTATTTTGATTGTCAGTCTCTTTCATTTTAACGATCACCTTGAAGGTTATGCTTAAGGCCATTTTAGGCTTAATGTGGCGGTAAGCATCTAATAAAAAAACAGGGCCTTTTTCTGAGAGCATTAAGCCAACAGAAAGAGACCCTTAAAAAGCAAGAGGATGTGATGAGCGCTTATTGCTGCTCAGCAATCCAGTTAGCTATGTGAGTTGAGAACTCAATGAATCTTTCGTCTTCATCAAGCATCCACTCAGTGTGTCCGCCATTCGCTAGCAAGAACAAAGATTTAGGGCCTGGGTAAGCCGCATAAAGTGATTTTGCTTCTGTCACTGGGTGCAGGTCGTTTTCAGCACCATGGGCGATCAATAATGGAATGTTTGAGAAACGCTCGTCTAGGTTAGCTTCTGGGTTAAAGCTAATCAGAGAGTCAGCGAAATCAAAATCAGATGTCACACCATAGCCAGGTGCTTTAACAAGTTCTGTGAACACGTATTCACGACTTACTGGATCAAGCGGGTAAATCTCAAAAGGATCGATGCCTTTCTTCTCGCCACCTTTCGCTAGGCGTAGACGTTCTTCGGCCATGAAGGCTTTGAATGCTTTCCAACCGTGCTCGCCACGTAGGGCTTTCTGTACACGTACTGAATTGAAAAAGCCGTTCATTGAAACTAGGCCGTCAATTTGACCTTCACAGATACGTAGCGCATCTAGAATTAGGCCGCCAGCCATACCCCAACCCGCAACAAAAACCTTACGATTTTCAGCTTGGGCACGTTCAGAAACGATAGCAACGGCATTGGCTATATCACGAACTTGTTCTTCTAAAATAACGCGCTCACGTTCGCCTTGTGAATCGCCAAAACCACGATAATCAAAACCGAAAACAGTGAAGCCTTTTTTAGTCCAAGCACGGGCATAACGCTCTGGGTGGATGTTTTTTTGGCCAGTAAAGCCAGAGCAAACGATAACAATTGGCAGTGCTGGATTGTTATTTGATTCGTCAGTAAAGAAGGCGCCATCTAGGACAAGACCATCGCTGTGAAAAGAAACTTTTTGTTCGATCATGAAGTAAAACTCCCAAGTTTTAAATAGTGTAAATAAGGACAGATAGAGCCTTCACTAACAGGTAAAAAGAAGCGAATGCAGCCAGACTGTGATTAGTATGATGGCGAAAAAAACTTGCAATAAATGAAAATAATGCGACATTATTGGTGATAAATACGACTTATTGTCTGTGTTTTTACTTTGATTAAGTTTTTTTGAATTGATTATTCACGGGTGAATTTATGCTAGAGAAAAGCAGTAAAAGTATTGAGCATTTTGGCTTTTTTTTAGTGCCAGATTTTTCCATGATATCCCTCGCTGCTGTGGTCGATCCACTGCGTATGGCAAACCGAATTAGTGGACAAACACTCTATTCTTGGGACTTTTATTGCCATCAAAACGAAACGGTTTTTGCCAGTAATGGTTTGCCCGTCGCACCCACACGACAGCAAGATGATGTGACTGACTTAGACACACTTTTTGTGGTCGCAGGCATAGGCGCTCAAGAAGCAAATGATGCGGCTTTGTTTAGTTGGTTAAGAGGCTTAAAACGCCAAAAAGTGAATTTAGGCTCGACTTCTACAGGCAGTCTTTTGCTTGCTCAAGCAGGGATTCTTAAACAACAAAAATGCACCATACATTGGGAGAATAAAGAAAGCCTTTCTGAGCAGTTTCCTGATTTGCAGGTAACAGGTGAACTTTATGAAATAGACCGAGATGTGATGACCTGTTCTGGCGGATTAGCTGGGCTAGATTTGATGCTACAGTTGATTGCTTTAAAGCATGGGGAAACACTGGCAAAAGATGTGGCTGAGCAATGTATTCACCCAGCGATTCGACCTGCTTATGAAAAACAAAGAATGGACTTACAGTTACGCCACCATGCCCATCATCCAAGATTGTTAAAAGCCTTAGAGCTGATGCGAAGTAATATTGAAGAGGTGCTGACATGCCAAGAAATTGGCGACTTAGTTGGTTTGTCTGTGCGCCAGATGGAACGCTTATTTAAAACTTTTTTATCTAGCACGCCCGCCAACCATTATTTGCAATTACGTTTAGAGCGAGCTCACCATTTGGTGCTGCAATCAAATTTATCCATGTTACAAATTAGCACCGCCTGTGGTTTTAGCTCCACGTCTTACTTTTCACGCTGTTATCGCAAACAGTTCAATTGCACCCCAAGAGAAGAGCGGCTCAGTTTAAGCCAAGGAACCTTCTAATAAGGAATAGGTCTCATTTTCAACGCTTGGCATGATTAATCCGCTCAGCGTTATTCATAATGTTTCTAATGAGACTATGATTAATAAAAGAGGGGAGATTAAATGCAAAACGATAAACGTCATACGATAAAGTTATTGGGTGCAGGTGTTTTTGTTTCAGCCTTTGGTGGCACTTTATCCGGTTGCTTATCCGGCAACTTAGGCGCCTCTTCCTCTTATCCTCCTCAATCCCTTAATGAACCTAAAATCATTAAAAGCAGAAACTGGCTATCGGGGAAAACGTCTTTAATCACGGCAAACTACCCTAGCGATAGTATTTTCGAACAAGATGCTGCCTGTCAGGTATCTTTGTTTCCACGTAATACCGAAGGGCCGTGTTATTTCTCTACCACTACAGGGGAAGATATCTCCACAGGTCTAAGCGGGTTACCCATGATGTATTGTTTTCAAATCATAGACCAAGACT
This sequence comes from Marinomonas sp. S3726, assembly GCF_000967665.1. Taxonomy (NCBI): domain Bacteria; kingdom Pseudomonadati; phylum Pseudomonadota; class Gammaproteobacteria; order Oceanospirillales; family Oceanospirillaceae; genus Marinomonas; species Marinomonas sp. S3726. The sequence continues at coordinate 680,588 of NZ_JXYC01000004.1, forward strand.
GCAACCCTGTATCCGGCTATGAGGTTGAAATATGGCATTGCGATAATCGAGGCATTTATTCGGCTGATACCTCAAATAGCTTAGATAGTCGTCGTTTCTCAGCGGGCTTTTGTTCGAATGGTGATGTGGCAGCAGCAAAAAGTACCTGGTATCGAGGTGTGCTGACAACAAATGCAATGGGGCGAGTTAACTTTAAATCGACTTTCCCCGGTTGGTACCCAGGTCGCACGGCCCATGTTCATTTCAAGGTTAAAAAAGGGAATAAAACCTCTGTTACCTCACAGTTATGCTTTACGGATCAGCTCTGCCAAGAGATATATAACCAAGAAGAGCACTATAAAAGCAGAGGTAGCCAAGATACGAGCATACGTACGGATGGCTTCTTTGCGGATGCAGAAACCTTCCGTTTTGGTATGAAACAAAATGCTGATGGCAGTTTATTAGCCTTTAAACAAATACAAATCTCTGCTTAATCCTGACGGCTATTTTTAAGGTGCTTAAGTGCTGCTTGTAAAGGGTGAAGCAGGGCTTTTTGATCAAAACGCTTCACCTGACTACGACAAGAATAGCCTGTTGCCACAATACGATCTTGCAAGGTTTCATCATTTATCTTGTCTTTCCAAGACAGCTCATAAATATCTTTTGAAGTTTGCAGGTTTGCTGTTTCATGGCCATAGGTTCCTGCCATGCCACAACAGCCCACATTCTCAACTTTTAAGTCTAAACCCAACAAAGAGAAAACCTTTACCCAATCTTGAATAGAGGCTGCGGCATTGGTTTTTTCCGTACAGTGAGCCAACAAGTGATAGCTTTCATCTTCAAGCGCAAAAGATCCTTTTAGTTGAGAAGAGCTAAGATTAAGGGAAGAAAGGTGCTCACTTTGTTCTGCTAACCATTCTTGTAGCAAGTTCACGGTTGGGATTTCGCGTTTATCGCCAATGACTTTTGGATATTCTGAGCGGAAGCTTAAGGTCATGGATGGATCGACCCCCACAAATGGAATCTTATAAGCCGCTAACTCTTCTAACATGTCTAGATTTTTATTCGCTGCTTTCTCAAACGCCTTGAAGAAACCGTGTACATGAAGAGGCTTACCGTTAGGCTTATAAGGCGCTAAGAAGGCCTGGAAGCCTAAACGTGTCAGTAGCTCCATGGTGTCCAATACCAGTTGGGTTTCAAAGTAACTGGTAAAAGCATCTTGCACTATGATGACAGCCTTTCCTTTTTCACCGGAGTGGCTTTTATCTAGGCCAATCGACTTGAGATTGTTAGGCGTTGCGAAGCGAATACCACGCTTATTTATTTCTTTCTTGATGTTGAGTTTAGAAAGCGTTGGACTATCTGTGATGCCTAGATAGTTAGCGCTCAAGCGGTTGATCCAAGCTTGCTCCATCATCCAATTATAAGGCTGAGGGAATTTAGCTAAAGTCGGCATAATGTATTCCATTGAGCCCACCACATAATCTTTTACAGGACGCAAATAGCGTGAGTAATAGATCTCTAGGAACTTGGCTCTAAACTCTGGCACATCGACTTTAATTGGGCATTGGCCTACGCAAGATTTACAAGCAAGGCAGCCCATCATGGAATCATGCACTTCGTTGGAGAAGTCATAGTCACCGCGACGCTTTTTCAAGGTGTTGTTCAGGCGTGGGAAGAAACTAGTGATGAAACTCACTAGATAACCAGAGTCTTTTATCTTGTCGCTGATGGCTTGAGTATCTACCCCTTGCTCACTCATACCACGTAGCCATTCACGCATTAAAGAAGCACGGCCTTTTGGTGAGTGAATACGCTCGCGTGTCCCTTTGTAAGAAGGGCACATGGCATCGTTAGGGTCAAAATTATAACAAGCGCCATTACCATTACAGTACATGCCGGCTTGAAATTGATCACGGTTTATCAGTGGGATCTGACGATCAAACTGGCCCCTCATCGGCACTTCATCAATTTTAAGAAGCTCAGCTCCTTTTTCGGTGCCCTTTGCTTTAGCTAGCTCAAATGGGGTGGCGATTTTGCCTGGGTTTAACTGGTTATGTGGATCAAACGCGCCTTTTACCTGCTGAATCACAGGGTAAAGTTCACCAAAGAATTCGGTCGCGTATTCAGAGCGCACCCCTTTGCCGTGTTCACCCCATAAAAGGCCGTCATATTTTTGGGTGAGGGCAACCACTTTATCTGTGATGTCACGAATCAGGCCTTCGTTCTTTTCATCCTTCATATCGATAGCTGGGCGTACATGTAAAACCCCGGCATCCACATGACCAAACATGCCATAGCTTAAGTCATGGGCATCGAGTACGGCACGAAATTCCATGATGAAGTCAGCTAGGTTTTCAGGCGGTACCGCCGTATCTTCAACAAAAGGAATAGGGCGGCCTTCGCCTTTGGCATTACCCAAAAGACCAACCGATTTTTTACGCATGGCCCAGATCTTTTTCACATTCTCATGACCTTGGGCCAAGGTGTAACCCAGTATCTTGCTATTAGGTTTAGCAAGCGCCGCATCTAATAAATCTGTCAGAACTTTAATTCGATTGTCTACTTCAGTTTGGTCGTTACCTGTGTACTCAACTAAGTTCACACCCTGAAGCTCTTTACCCGCATTATCTCCACTTTCATCAGGGAAGAAATCAGCGACTGAGTGCCAAATGATGTCGTCTTTGGCAAGGCCAAGTACGCGAGAATCCACGGTTTCAATTGAAGTGGGCGCTGCATTTAATAGCTCTTTGGCGTGGCGTAACGAACCCTCAAAACTGTCATAACGAATGTTGACTAAGGTGGCGAAGGTTGGGATTTTAAGCAGGTTAACTTTGGCTTCTACAATAAAACCTAAGGTGCCTTCTGAGCCACAAAGTACCGAGTTTAAGTTGAAGGCTTTATGATCATCACGTATGTGAGCTAAATCATAACCCGTAAGGCAACGGTTTAATTCAGGGAAAATCTCATCTATTTTTGCTTGGTTCTGGTTAAAGGCATCATCAACCACACGATGTATATGGCCCGCATAATCTTCACGTTGCTTTTCTTCCGCTAGCTTTTCATCAGAAATAGGACCAGAACTAAGAAGCGTGCCATCAAGTAATACCGTATTTAAAGAAAGTACGTGATCACGGGTTTTACCGTACATGACAGAGCCTTGACCACTGGCATCGGTATTTATCATACCTCCTATGGTCGCACGGTTGCTGGTGGAGAGTTCTGGGGCAAAGAAAAGCCCGTGTTCTTTTACCGCTGCATTTAACTGATCTTTTACGACACCGGTTTGGACTCTGGCCCAGCCTTCTTCGGCGTTAATTTCAAGCACCTGATTCATGTGCTTAGATAAATCGACAATCAAACCATCGGTTAATGACTGACCGTTAGTGCCCGTACCGCCGCCTCTCGGGCTCAGTACAATGGATTGAAATTCTTCAAGGTGGGCAAGGCGAGTCAGTAATTGAATATCAGCCACAGACTTGGGATAAATAACCCCTTGTGGCAAGACTTGATAAATAGAGTTGTCCGTAGATAGCACCACACGGTTGGCATAGTCAGGGTTAGTATCACCACTAAAGCCATCAGCCCTTAGGCGTTCTATAAACTTAAGGTAAAGAGACTGGGTAGGACTAAAAAATGATGATTGCTCTGACAGCTTAGGGATCATGTTCGGCTCGACATTTAAGAGAAAAGATTAAGGCGTGATCAAGCATCTCACTCTTCTGCCTAGGTTAGAGCAGAAGAGTGAGGCCTTATGTAAATTGGCTTTATCTGATTTTTAGCCCGCTTTTAGCAAGTCGATAAACTGGCGTAGTTCTTGTGAGTCAAGGGCAGCCATATTGTCACACATGCTAAAGATAAGAGATTGTTGATCAGAACTAAGGCGAGTACTTGAAAGCCTGAAGAACTTCTCTTTTATTTCTTGCTCAGTAAGCGGGTTTTCTGGATTACCTTTGGCAATTGAGCCAGGGGACCTTAACCTTTCTCCATTTTTTAAAGTGATAATGGCATGGGCCCAACGCTCTGCGGGGAACATAGCGTTATAGTCATCACTCTCACTGATTTGTACCTTTTCACTCAAGGCAATTCGCTCTGGGTTAAAGAGACCAAGGTCAGTTTCGCTAATGGACTCTGGGCTAACCTCGTTATCTATAATGGCCGAAGCAACCGAGAAGGGCAGGCTATATTGTGCTTGTTCTGTGGTACTGGGGTTAGTCACATGTAGGCGTTTGGCCTGATGGAAGGAGACTATCTCTATGCTTTCAACTTGGGTGTGATCTAAAGGGGTTTCTGCTTGTATCGCACGTATTGCATCAACCGCAGGCTGTGCCCAACGACACACAGGATAAGCCTTAAAATATTGTTCCTCTATGTACCAGCGACGGCCAAGATCCTGCCATATTTCGGTGACAGCGTGTGCTTGCTCTGGTGAGTTAGACAAGGTATCTGCATCTAAGGTGATTGCCGGTGCGCCAGTGAAGTTTGCCTTGGCTAAGAGGCTACTTGTTATCCCAGCTAATGCGCCCCAACCAGATCCATCTTTGACCATGGTTGGGTAATCAATACAGCGCATCATTTGGCTTCTTGGTCCATGAAACTCCGCAATCCCTAAGGCTTCGCGGGTTTGGTGTTGATCCAGCTTTAGTAATCTGGCGCTCACTGCCGCGACCCCAATACTGTTCCAAGCCCCAGAGGTGTGATAATCCAACGCTGTGGCATGTAGGGCGATACCCGCGCGTGTGGCCACTTCATAGCCTATTACCAAACAGGTAATCAGCTCCTTGCCATCAAGGGTTTGGCCTTTTTCGATGGAGTCAGAGATGAGCGCCAGCAAAGGCGGTAAGATAGCTACACCCACATGGCCCTTGGTTAAGACTTGGCCGTCATGGGCATCGATACTGTCAATTAAGCTTGCGCCAAAGAGGCTAGCGCCACTGACACTGGCACTTTTATTAGAAAACAGCAGGGGCACAGAGCCTGCCATTTGCTCACTGACAAAGGCTTCCATGATTTTAGCAAGCTTGGTGTCATGGCCTGCTGCAGCAACCCCAAGTAAATCAATCAAACAATCACTGGCTTGTTTAATAAGAGGCTGACTTAGGTCTTCGAATCTTAAGGTATGGATGAACTGATTAATCTGTTCCATAGGAATACGCTTTTTAATCTTTCAGTTTGATTGAGTTTTTGTGAGCTACTTTTTGTGAGCTATTTTTTTGAGCTATGGCTTCGAGATTAAGGCTGGATCATCTTGAGCCAGTTATCTATTTCTCGCATACGCATCTCAGGCGCAAGGTCTGAAGGCTTGATTCCCAAAGCAGCGACTGATTCGCTTTCACTGTCTTGTGCCACCTTGTTTAGATGCTCAGCAAGTTCTGGGTCGGTATTAAACAAACCTTCTCCAGCGACGAGCTCAGCAATGCGCTCTGGGCTTAACTCTGGGTGATATTGCATGCCCCAAAACTGAATGCCGTCTCTTTCATAGACAAAGGCTTGTACGGGAGAGTGTTGATTCCCTGCTGTGAGTATGGCGCCAGGTGGCAATTTAGAGACTTCATCCCTATGGACACAGCTACAGGCATAACCATCTTCGCGGCCTTGATGAATCGGGTGTTTGGCACCTGCATCAGTCAGCTTAATATTTTTCGCCATGCCTAACTCTCTACCGTTTGGAGAGCTTGCTACTTCGCCACCTAGTACCACAGCCGCAAGCTGCATGCCGTTGCAAGAACCTAAGGTAGGAATGCCATTGGCAAAGACTTTTTCCATGGTCTCTCTTAAAGGTGCGGCTTCTGGTTCATCCACAGACCAGTTAACGCTAGAGCCGGTAAAAACCACTCCATCATATTGACTAAGAGAAAGCTTGGTGAGATCTGAATCAGCATGATATGGCTGGAAAAAATCTATGCTTAATTCTGGTTGGCAAGCCTGTAACGCGGCCGAGTAAGATTGTGAATCACTCAGTTGGCCTGCTTGCACCATTTTCTCTAATAACTCAGGGCTATTGCCTTCGATGATAAGAAGATGTGTCATAAAAAGAACTCCGTTTTCGCGCTTATCTTATTGAACGCGAGCGTTGGCAGAGTTTGGTTAAACCTCTGCATTAGCCTTTTAAAATGTGGCTAATGCAGAGCTCTTTTTTCTTTCTTTTTTAGCGTTTCGCTTTAGCTTTCTTTAGCTCTGATAAAAGGCTTATTGAATGCCAACACCTGCTAAGAACTCTTTTGCAGTTTGTTCGATCGGCATACGTAGCACATCAACACGCGCGTTTAGGTCACGCATAATGTTGTCGTCAATCATGCCAGAAAGCTGGTTTAAAAGGCCTTCTAGTGTTGGGTTAGCTGCTAGGGTATCTGCACGAATAACTGGTGTTAGGGCATAGTTAGGGAAGTAGTTTTTATCATCCGCTAAGGTCACAAAGTTAAAAGCTTGGATACGGCCATCTGTAGCAAATACCAAGGCAATATCTACCTGCTCTTCTTTTAGCGCCGTGTAGGTAAGGCCTGAGTCCATGCGTTTGATATCTTTACGCTTCATCTTAAAACCATAGGCTTTTTGCAGAGGTTTGAAACCGTCATCACGGGCATAGAATTCAGCGTTTACTGCAATCTTCAAGCCTGCATCACCGTTTACCGCATCAGCAAGGTCGCTCAAGCTTTGAATACCAGCCTTGTCTGCATCGGTTTTACGCATCGCTAGGGCATAAGTATTGTTAGCAGAAGAAGCGTTTAACCAAACCAGACCTTTTTTCGCGTCTAGTTCTTTTACCTTTTGATAAACCTCATCAGGGTTTAACTTGCTTTTGAACTTGTTGTAGTTCAACAAAGAGGTGCCTGTGTATTCCCAGTAAAGATCCACTTGACCATTTTCCTGTGCTTTACGCAGCACAGTACTGCCCATGCCAGCACGCTTTTCCACATCAAATCCTTTGATCTCTAGGTATTGGGTGGTGATCTCAGTGAGAAGCTGTTGCTCGGTAAAGTTTTTACCACCAATGACAATCTCAGATGCGTTAATCGAGCTTGCAGCCAAAACAGGCAGCGCTAGGGTTAGGGCAAGTTTTTTTACGATTTTCAACATGGACTCTATCCTCGTTTGTTTTTTTGTTGTTTTACTTTTCTTAATTGATAAGTGTGAGGCGGCTATTTAATAGAGAAGGTTAATCGAAATGCTTGATAGCAATTCTCTAATGGCAGCCGCCTAGTGACTAACGTCTTAAGGGATTTACTCCTCTTGGTACGATCAAAAAGGCGATGGCTGCAATTAGCACATCGACAAGTACAGCGAGCATGGCAACCGGTATGGCGCCTGCTAGCATCATGAAGGGTTCATCTAGGTCGATACCGGTAAAGATAAGCTCACCTAAGCCACCACCACCGATTAAGAAAGCCAATGGCGCTGTACCCACATTGATTGCCAAGGCGGTACGAATACCGGCAAAGATGACAAATAAAGCGTTAGGTATCTCAACCTTGATGAGCATTTGGCTGGCTGTCATACCTATGCCAGCCGCGGCTTCTTTAAGGTGTGCAGGGACTTCGTTTAAACCGATATAAGTGTTGCGCACTATGGGCAATAAAGAGGCGATACACAGACCAAAAATGGCTGGTAGTGTGCCTATCCCTAAAAAGCTCATGGCTAAGGCAAGGATGGCCAATGTCGGAATGGTGGTACCAATATTGAGCAATTGCATGGCAGACTCTGCCACCTTGGCAAACCTCGGACGGCTTAAAATAATGCCGATAGGAATGGCCAAGGCAATCGCAATCACCCCAGAGATCAAGACCATTTCGATATGCTGACCGATAAGATAAACCACATCTTCTTGATACTCCCAAAGCGCTTCGAAAATCGCATTGGCTTCAAATACCGAGCCAAGCCAAAAGGCGATCAAGATGCCAAAGAAGTAGCCATACCTTTTCATAGATAGCTGTTTCATAGCTGTCTGTTTCATCTGAGGCACCTCTTAGGCTTTGATCGCAGTGGCAAGGTCATCACCCAGAGGGGCTTGCTCTGCGCTGGCTTGGTAACCATCACGACGATAAGTCGCCCCTAGATAGTGGGTAATGCCTCTTTGGGTGATTTGCCCGACCATGCGGCCTTCTTTGTCGACACAAGGCATCCAAGTGATGTCATGGGTAAACATTTTTGAGGCGACTTTTCTCAAGTCATCATCAAGGCTGATAATGGATTTAAGGCCAAGGTAGTGCTCGCCACATTGCCCTTGCCTTGTTTGAGTTGCTTCTTTGCTGACAAAACCAATAGGTTGCTTCGTCTTATTCACCAGCGTAATGGCATGGTAATAACCACAGGCTTCCATCTTGTTAAAAGCATCACTCAAGCTGTCTGCTTGTGACACATAAATAGGCGGCTCCATCACTTGCTCAACATTAACTAGACGTAAGCGTTTTAGGGCTCTGTCATCACCCACAAAGTTCTTCACAAAGTCGTCTTTCGGGTGAGCCAAGATATCGTCGGGAGTATCGTATTGGATCAACTCACCGTCTTTGAAAATAGCGATACGGTTCGACATTTTCACCGCTTCATCTATGTCGTGGCTCACAAACATGATGGTTTTCTTCAAGACTTTTTGCATCTTCAAAAATTCGTCTTGAATCACTTCTCGGTTGATCGGGTCAATAGCGCCAAATGGCTCATCCATTAACATAACTGGCGGATCAGCGGCCAAAGCACGGGCGACACCGATACGTTGTTGTTGGCCACCAGACAGCTCTTTGGGATAACGTTTTAGGAAAACGGACGGGTCCAGTGCCACCATGTCTAAAAGCTCAGCGGCACGTTTTTTATAGCGGCTGGCTTCCCAACCTAAAAGCTTAGGCACGATGGCGATGTTCTCTTCGATTGTCATATTAGGGAAGAGACCAATTTGTTGGATGACATAACCTATGTTGCGACGCAGGCTCACAGTGTCTAGGTCAGTCGTGTCTTCACCATTGATGTAAACCTTACCTGATGTGGGCGGCACGATACGGTTGATCATCTTAAGTGTGGTGGTTTTACCGCAACCAGAAGGGCCAAGCAGGACACAAATTTCCCCTTCAGGGACTTCCATTTGAATATTGTTCGCGGCGGTTACTGGGCCGTTGGGGGTGTCAAATATCTTGGTTAAATTATCTATTTTTATCATTTTATTTAATCTCAATAAGCGATGAAGTCAGGGATTAGGCTTGGGCACTCTCTCTTGGTGTCAGCTTCTTCTGTAAAAACATGAGGGAGTAATCAGCGATAATCGCCAACACACTAACGGCGATAGCACCGGCAATAAGCTGTCTTGGATCACTCTGTGATATGCCACGGCTAATCAATACGCCTAGACCGCCAGCACCGATATAAGAGGCAATGGCCATAACCCCTATGTTCATCACCACAGCGATACGAATACCCGCCATAATGACAGGTGTCGCTAAGGGAATTTCGACCATTCTTAAACGCTGCATAGGGTTCATGCCGATACCGCGAGCGGCTTCTCTCAAGGCAGGATCAACATTGTTTATCGCCGTATAGGTATTGCGAATAATAGGTAGTTGCGAATAAAGCAGAACCGCAATCACAGCAGGCAGATAGCCTATCCCTTGGCCGATAACGGACAATATTGGGATCATCAAACCGAACAAGGCAATAGATGGGATCGTGATTATGATGGAAGCAATATAGAGAACTATATTGGCCATTTTTTCATTTTGAGTGATGGCGATACCGATAGGTACACCCGTGACAGTAGCCAGCCCCACTGCGACAGCGACCAAGGAAATATGCTCAATTGTTAACTTAAGCAGTAGTTCTTGGTTTTGAAATAGAAAATTAATTATTTCCATGCTCTTCCTCAGAATAACTAGCGATCGTTATATAAGACTGAAACCCGTTCAGTCATAACCAGATTAGGGGAATTAACCGCCATTTTTTAAAACTAATACGACATTTTTGATGAAAAAAGCGACATCAGTTTTGCGAGGCGCACATAATACCTAAGTTAAGCTTAGTTGCTAGTTTTTCACTTGAGGGGGAAGAGTGAATGCGGGTGGTTGGGGTGTTGAGTGGCCTAGAAATCAGAAATGAAGAAGAGAAAGCCTTGTTGAAGAAAATTATCAGCCAACCTTAGGTTTAAGAAGAGCCTATTAAATATCGTATAAAACAGGGAGGTCATATCATGAAAATCGATTCATCTCTGTGAAAAAACGGCCGTTCAACAGATGCTTGTAATCGTGGCTTCGCCACGCAATAATCTTTAATTGTTATATTTATGAAGGATCGTTATGAGCAATACTGTACTTTTTGGAAATGGAATAAATCGACTTTCTGATAATGCTGTTAGTTGGGATGATTTACTAAATACCATCAAAGGCTCAAACATTTTTGACAATGGTAACCTTCCAAACACGATGGTTTATGAACGTATTTTCATGGAACAGCATGTGTCTAAAAAGAGCCACAAAGCGGATGAGCTAAAAATCAAAGAAAGCATAGCTGAAGCGATGAAATCTCAAGGTTCAAATGAAATATTTGAATTGCTAGCGTCAATGGACGTAGAAAATTACTTAACTACAAATTACGATTATGCTTTTGAAAAAGCACTCAATATATCTCCTGAAAAATTGAGTACAGAGGAAATTTATAGCTTACGTCGGAAGAGGAAATATTCAACCAATAGTGGTTTTAAATATCTCTGGAATATTCATGGTGAAATAGATCATCCCAAATCAATAATGTTGGGATTAGATCATTATTGTGGTTCGGTAGGTAAAATCGACTCTTATGTTAAAGGTACGTATAAGCATACCGTTTCTGGTCAAAGCGTTTCTGTAGCTTCTATGCAAGATAAACTGAAATCTGAGAAGTTCTGTTTTACGTCATGGGTTGACCTATTTTTTTCTAGTAATGTTCATATCGTAGGTCTGTCTTTAGATTATAGTGAAACTGATCTTTGGTGGGTGCTTAATAAGCGAGCTCGCTTTGTAGCCGACGGTTTGGTTTCAAATAAAATATACTTTTACACCAATCAAATGGATGATGAAAAAATGGGACTTTTAAAGTCATTTGATGTCGAGGTAATAATTACAGCGGTTGTTGAGGGGGACTACAAGGTTATGTATGAGTCTTCTATAAATAAAATACCAACTAAGGCTGAGGGTGTATTGGCTGCATAAATATAACAAGCTAAGTCAAAGGACAAAAAAACAGCTAGTATTGTTCCTGCGTCGCCAATTTTAAACAGCTATTTTATAGCCTCTGATTGGGGCGTTAATTTTTTAAATGTCATCCATCGTAGAAATATATAATGAGTGAAAATTTTGAACAAGTGCTCAAGGGTATTTATGAAAATAAGCAAGAAGCTATTGAAGAATCAAACGCACATTTTCAAAAAGAAGAACGTTTAATTGACTATATATCTGCTAGTTTAGGGGCTCTTTCTCTCGCTACGTTAGGTAATACGATAAAAGAGAATGAAATTTTAGATATAAATTATCCGGCGACTGATATGTGGTTTAGCGCTCATTTGACAAATATTATCAATACAGTGCTATCTATAAAGGATTTATGCATCAATGGATTTGATACGCAAGCCAGGTCTTTAGTAAGAACCCTTGATGAAAGAATATATCAAACGTTAATTTTGTTTTCATCAGCTGAAGATTATGATGCATGGAAAAATACTGAGGATTCAAAGCAGGCTCATTATGAGCTTTTTAGCAAAAAGAAATCAATTCTTAAAAAAATCACTAAGCTAGATAGTAAGTATCTTTCGCTATCGGCATCAAATCATGATTTTCTTCGCTCTTTAAGGAGGGCCGATGAAGAGTATTACTCTGACTGTATACATGGGGCAAGTGTTAGCGTTGTTATTGGGTCACTCGCTTATCCATTTGGTGATTTAGAAGAGGGGCCGTTTGTTTCTTCTTTGTTTGGTCGGGCATCTTCATGCTCATTCCAGACGTTACATCATGTAATTGGCCAAATGGCATATTTTACGTATATGCTTAATGCAATACTGATGGATATACACTCCATACAAGGTGTAAATAAAAATGAATACGTTGATATGTATTGTACTTCTCAAAGCAAGATAATAAAGCTTTCACAGGAATTATTATTTGCTGGTTTCAACGATAATCCGGATAAAATTTAACAAATAGGAATAGGTGTCGCGTAGCCGACACCTTATTCTGGGAGCTCTATCGAAGCACCTTTTATGCGTTCCCACAGCCTCAGAGCATGGGAACGAGATAGAATAAATTCTTGCTTTGAGTGTTTCCCGCTATCTGAATAGCTCGCTATGAGTCCCAATGCGGGCAAGCTTTAGGGAAGAGCTATCTACTTTATAGATTAAAACCAAATAGGGTTTGATATGACAATCTCGATAGCCTTGCCAGTTCCCAGAAAGCGCGTGATCCACGTACTTTTCAGCGAGTATCTTACCTAGTTGCAATTGCTTAATGACATGACCCACTTCAATCACATCAGGTATGGGGTATTTCGTTATCTTTTTGAAGTCTTTTTTGAATTGCGAAGCATATTCAAGAGAGAGCATTATTTTGGCTCACTCATATTGAGATCATTAAGTAATTCGTCAATAGATTCTGCTGTTTGACCTTTGCCAGCTTCTAATTCATTAATGGCAGCAGCGGTTAACGCATTTGGCGTTTTGGCTTTTAATTCAAAAGGTATTCCGCCGTAATTAATCACAGCTTTTGCAAACAACTTCAAAGCTTGTGATGTACTCAGACCCATCTCTTCACAGACCTTGGTAAAGGCCAACTTTGTATCTGGGTCTATGCGTGTACTTAGCATTTCAGTTTTCATAAATCACCTATTTGCTGTAAATGTAATACATAGTAAAACAAAGTGTAGCAAAATACATACTGCAAGGCCAAGTATGAAAGGTATGCTATTCCTTGTGTTATTAGATGTTCAATTTACTGAATAGGTTGGTTTGTTAGGGCTACACTTGTTCCATTAAATGTATATGTTGAGGTTTTTATGAAAATCATCCCTTTTACAGAAGCTAGAAATGGTCTTAAAGCGGTTTTGGACGGTGTCGTTAATGATGCAGATACCACTGTCATTACGCGGGGTGACTCTGAAGATGTCGTGGTGATGTCTTTAGACTACTACAACAGCCTTTTGGAGACAGTTCACTTGCTTCGTTCTCCTAAAAATGCTGAGCATCTAAACTCTTCTATCGAGCAGTATCGTGCTGGCAAAACAAGATCCTAAAACAGGTCTTAGTGAACTGGCATCTTAAAAGAATTTAGAGGTGTGTGAATGGGGTAAAGACTTTACTCGTTCCCATACAAAACATGGAAACGAGTCTGACTCTAAGTTCCAGCGAAGTAAAAACTAAACTGTGGCGTGAATTTCTGCGACGAAGTCATAACAATCACCCGGGAACCAAGAGCGGGTAAATTCTACCGGTGTGCCTTCTGCGTTAACCCCGGTTCGTTCGATATAAAGGGCAGCATCATGGGGGTTGATTTCGAGTAGCTGAGCACGCTGTTCATCTATGCTGATGGCGCGTAAGCGTTGAAATGCGCGGGTCGGTCGGCAGTTTTGCTGTTGTAGCAAGTCGTATAAAGAACCTTCCATCGCAAATGGGTTAAGTATGTAGCGGCTCGGAATGGTCGCTAGCTCTAATCCCATAGGTTTACCGTCGGCAATACGAAGGCGGTAGAAGCGAACCACCTCTTCATTATCATCGAGTTTTAGTGCTTGGCATTCTTCTGGCTGAGGCATACCAAGGGATCTATCAATCCATTTGGTCGAAATGCTTTTACCTCGATCTTTCATGATTTCGGTAAAGCTACGTAGGTGATTTAATGGCTGCTCGACGCGGTCACTAACAAAGGTGCCTGCCCCTTGTCTTTGGGTGAGCACGTCTTCTTTGACTAGCTCATCTATGGCACGCCTTACCGTTACACGTGAAACATCTAGGTATTTTGCTAGGTCCCGTTCAGGAGGGAGCGCATCACCTGGGTGTACTCTAGCTTCTTGAATCGATGATTGAATCACCTTCTTCAATTGCATATACAGGGGGACACCTGTCTTTTTTAAGTCATCTCCAAGGCCGAAAAGTAAATTTACGCGATGTTGACTCATACTCTGACTTCCTAAACGGGTTACTAACAGTGGTTTGCCCTTAACACTTTGCTAAGGGATGACCATTTTTCTTTTTAACGCTTATGCTTTGTTCAGCCTTGGCAAGGCCATACCTGCGTTATCAAACAAGTAGGTATCTGTCGCTGCGACGGCAAAACGGATGCTATCGCCAGCTTGATATTGGCAATCACCATCTAGCTTAATGACAATATCTGATTCAGCATTTTGGCCTGTATTCACATAGACATAAGCAAGCTCACCTAGGTTTTCAACCAGTGATACTCTACCTTGGAATTGATTTTCTTCATCTGTGGCTAGTACAAAATGTTCTGGTCGCACGCCTAGTTTCACCTTGTCGGCGAGTTTCAGCGTTTGGCCGTCGATAGCGGCACGAATTGTCGGGCCGGATTCTAACATAAGTTGTACAGAATCTGACTCAATTGATGTGACCTGAGCCGAGATAAAGTTCATCTTAGGGGAACCAATAAAGCCTGCGACAAACTCAGTTTTAGGATGATGATAGAGCGAAAGTGGTGTGCCTGCTTGCTCTATACGTCCTTGATTCATCACGACTATTTTATCGCCCAAGGTCATGGCTTCGACCTGATCATGGGTGACATAGACGATAGTGGCGTTAAGTTCTTGATGCAGTTTACCCAGCTCAACTCGAGTTTTTACCCTTAATGAGGCATCAAGGTTAGACAGGGGTTCATCAAATAAAAATACCTTAGGATCACGCACTATGGCACGGCCAATGGCAACCCTTTGTCTTTGTCCGCCGGACAGCTCCCTTGGGAGGCGTTCTAGTAGGTGATCTATTTTTAGCTTCTTGGCGGCTTCTTCTACCTTTAGTTTGACGGCTTGTTTGTCTTGTCCGGCAATCTTGAGGCCAAAGGCCATGTTTTTATACACACTCATATGCGGGTAAAGCGCATAAGATTGGAATACCATGGCGATGCCACGTTGGGCTGGGGATTGATGGTTCACCCTTTGCCCATCGATATGCAGGTCGCCTTCTGTGATTTCTTCCAAGCCAGAAAGTAGGCGTAATAGGGTGGATTTACCACAGCCTGATTCGCCTATAAGTACCACGAACTCGCCGTCTTTAATGTCTAGATCTATGCCGTGTAGTACTTGCACGTCACCAAATCGTTTTTGAATATTATCGAGTTTTACACTTGCCATGAGTTAGTCTCCAACGGTCAAAGTTAAAATGAAAAAGTTTGCGTTATTTGACCGCTCCGCTGGTTAAGCCGCGGATTAGCTGTCGAGAAAAAATGGTATAGAGCACGAGCACAGGCACTATGGCCATGGTGAGTGCAGATAATACTGAGTTCCAATCTGTCACGTATTGGCCTACAAACTGCTGTACCCCTAGGGTGATGGTGCGTGTCTCTTCCCCCGGTGCCAGAATGAGTGGGAACCAAAGGTCGTTCCAAATGGGAATCATGGTAAACACGGCCACCGTTGCCATGGCAGGTTTTAGCAAAGGCAAGATGATGCAGAAGAAGATCTTGTATTCACTTACCGCATCGCAACGGGCTGCTTCTTTTAGCTCTTTGGGTATGGTGCGAATAAATTCGGACAGTATATAAACCGCCAAGGGCAAACCTTGGGCAATATAGACGAGTACCAGCGCGGTGAGCGTATTGACCAGATTCAGATCCACCATGAGGCGTAAAATACTCACGGTACCTAATCGAATCGGGATCATAATGCCCATGGCAAACAAAAAGGTAATCAAGAGGTTAGTGCGAAACTTATATTCGGTTAATGCCCAAGCTGCCATGGCGCCTAGTAAAAGCACTAGGCCAACCGCAAGCAGGGTAACCACTAGGCTATTCCATGAATAAAGACCAAAGTCTGAACGCAGTAATACCTGCTCAAAGCCAACTAAGGTGAAGCTGTCCATAGTCGGCATAGCCAGTGGGTCACGGAAGATGGCACGACGCTCCTTAAAGGCGTTAATTATCACCACCAAGATAGGAAACAGGGCAATCACAGTGTAGGCCATCAAGACCCCATGAATGGCGACACTCTTAGGGACCGAACGCCCCAAATTAAAGTTTTTAAATGCTGAGATCATCATGGTCACCTTAAAATTGGAAGCGCTGAATGCGACGTTGAACAAAGAAAAGGAAGAGCATGATGCCAACCAAAATAATGAGGAACATCAAGGTCGCTACAGCGGCACCCATGGTGGCGCTGCCTTCTTGTAATTGGAAGCCAAAGAAGGTGCGATAGAAGAAGGTTCCCATCAAATCTGTCGAGAAGTTAGGGCCAGCTAATGCGCCTTTTACCGCATAAATGAGCTCAAATGCGTTGAAGTTGGCGACAAATGTCAAAATGGACACCATAGCGATAGTCGGCAAAATCAATGGCAGTTTGATGTACCAGAAGGTCTGCATTGGGTTAGCTCCATCCACTACGCTGGCATCCACTATGTCGTCTGGAATGTTTAATAAGGTGGCATAAATAAGCATCATAGGGATGCCGACAAATTGCCAAACAGAGATGAAGCTTAAGGTAATAAGGGCTGAGCTTTCTTTACCTAACCAAGCATCAAAATAATGGTCTAAACCAAGGTGATAGAGGAAGTTCTCAGAAATCCCCCAAATTGGGCTTAATAATAGCTGCCAAACAAAGCCGATGATGACCACAGACAGCATGGTTGGCATAAAGATAAAGGTGCGATAGCTGCCTGAAAACCGTAACTTAGGCGAGCTTAATAAAACCGCTAATAACAGACCAATCGGGTTCTGTACCAACATATGTATGATAAAGAATTGGAAGTTGTTAGCCAGGGCATTCCAAAACGCGGATGACCAATTATCGTCACTGATAAGCGTGATAAAGTTTTGCAATCCAACAAAACTACTTTGCCCTTTTTGCTCGTCATAAAGACTGAGAATAAGGGTGTCTAGTAAGGGATATACGCTAAAAGTTAGGTATATCAGAAGGGCAGGCCCTAGAAAAAAAACAATATGCCAAGGGATAGGTTTTTTTTCTACGGCCGACTCTGGGATAGATTTTGATTTCGGTAAGGTCATACGCCTGTCTCATATTGACGGAAAACCTTAGCGGTTTTCCGTCATTGTTATTGTATTACTGAGTCGATCTTATTGCTGTGGTGCGTACCATGCTTGCAAGCCATCCTGTGCTTTTTTCGCTGCCGCCTCTGGGCTCATGGTGCCATTAATCACCTGAGCGCTGACATTCCATAGGGCATTCTCAAGGTTTGGTGTACCACGAGATAGAATCTGGTAAGAGTTACGTATGGTCGAATTACACTGGTCTCTCCAGCTGACAAACTCTTGGGCAACCGGATCATTGATCGCAACCTTGTGGTTAGATAATGGGAAGAAGCCAGGCACTGCATTGGCAAACAAGTTGGCAAACTCTGCTGATGCCATCCAGTTTAATAGGGCTTTGGCGGCTTCTTTATTATCTGAATTGGCATTGATACCAATACCAATATCCGTGTGGTCACTGATGTAACAAGCATCGCCTGCTTTTGCGACTGGAGGTGGGAAAGCACCAAATTCGAATTCAGCCTGATCGTTAAAGGTTTGGATATCCCAAGAACCGGCTGGGTAGATAGCAGCACGTTCTAGGGTAAAGAGGTTTTGCGAGTCAGAATACTTTTGAGCCTGATAACCACGGCCTAGGTAATCTTTCCATTTAGCCAGCTCTTGCCAAGTTTCAAGATACGCCTTATCCGTTAACTTGCCTTCGCCTGATATTAAGGCTTTACGTCCATCTTCCCCTTTCCAGAAGTTAGGGCCGACATTTTGAAAGCCCATGGTTGCTGCTTCCCATTGGTCTGCGGTCCCCATAGAAAGTGGGATATAGCGGCTTTCAGATTTAATGGTATCTAGCACCTTATAAAACTCATCTTGAGTAGCGGGCACTTTTAGGTCGAGCTCTTTAAAGATGGCTTTGTTATAGATAAAGCCGTGAATAACGGAGGCAAGTGGTAAGCAGAATTGCTCTTTACCATCATCTGTTACCCAAGCACTTTTTGATACATCAGAGAAGGCATTTAAACCATCAAGACCTGCTAGGTTTTCAAGATGACCATTTTGATAAAGGCTTAATGAAGTATCGAATGGGCGACAGGTAATCAGATCACCCGCTGTGCCTGCTTGCAGTTTTGCTTGTAGTGCTGAGTTGTACTCTGCTGGAGGTGTTGGTGCAAAGTGAACCTTGATATCTGGGTGTGATTGGTTAAAAGCCGGAAGGATCACATCGCTCCAAATATTGGCATCATCACTACGCCAACTTTCAATCGACAAGCTGCCACTTGCCTGTACGCTTGTGATAGTGGCTGCAACCAAAGTTAGGCTTATGGCGCTCTGTTTTAGTAGGGTAACGGGTCTAGCTTTTAACATGGCTAACGCTCCAATTTTTAGGTTTAAACCTGAGTTTTTTGTTTTTATTGGTATATGTTTGGTATCTAACTTCGGGTAAAAATTAGCACCAATTGTGCTTGTTGGCAAATAAATAACCGATAAAAATGAAAAAAATTTGGCCTTTTGTTTAAAATGGACTTATATTGGTATCTAAATTAATTGGAGATAGGTATGCGAATTATTATTTTGCCTAATGCCAAAAAAGTAGCCCAGTATGCTGCTGATCGTCTGGCTCAACAGATATCAATAAAGGCAAATAGTGTGTTGGGTTTGGCGACAGGGTCGACACCTTTGGCCTTATATAAAGAGTTAATAAACCGTTACCAAAAGGCTGAGTTAAGTTTTAAACAGGTGAAAAGCTTTAACCTTGATGAGTACATAGGCATTAGTGCTGAGCATAATCAGAGTTATCGTTATTTTATGAATCATCATTTGTTTGAGCAGCTTGATATACAGCCAGACAATACTCAGGTGCCAGCAGCCAATCTGGCTACCAAGTCTGAGCTTGTGAAAAGCGCGGCTGACTATGAAGCACAGATTGCAGCAGCAGGGGGAATTGACCTGCAAATATTGGGGATTGGTATCAATGGTCATATTGGTTTTAATGAACCTAGCTCCAGCCTCGCTTCTCGTACTCGGGTAAAAACCTTATCGCAATCGACAGTCGAGGCGAATAAACGCTTTTTTGCTGAGGGTGAATTTCAGCCTTATCTTGCTTTAACCATGGGAATCGGCACGATTCTAGAAGCGAAAGACATACTCTTATTGGCAACGGGTGAGAATAAAGCCAATGCGATAAAGGCAATGGTAGAAGGTCCTCTCTCTGCCATGGTGCCAGCCAGTGCTTTGCAGCAGCATACCAATGTGACTGTCATCATTGATGAAGCGGCTGCGGCTGAATTAAGTCTGAAAGAATATTATCAATGGAGTGAGAAGCAGCAAGACCTGTTAGCAAAGAGTACTTTAACGAAAGACAGGCTAGCACAATCTGAATTGGGAAAAACACATGAATAGCAGTTTGTATTTAGGCGTTGATGGGGGCGGCACTCATTGTCGTGCGCGCTTGGTAAATAGTGATGGCTGCTTTCTAGGAGAAGGCGTGTCGGGTTCTGCTAACCCAAGAATTGGGATTCAGGCCGCATGGCAAAATATTATGGATGCTTGCCAACAGGCCTGCGATCAAGGGGAGTTGCAAGAATCCGATTATTCGAGAGTGCATCTGGGCCTAGGTTTAGCGGGAGCGAATCAAGCATTAGAGCAAGATATTGTTTTGTCTCAGGCTCATCCTTTTGCGGCGGTTTACCTGTTAAGTGATGCCCATACTGCTTGTTTAGGCGCATTCTCAGGAAAGAATGGCGCCCTGCTGATTTTTGGTACGGGCAGCTGTGGGCTTAATTATCATGATGGTGAATTTGATGTCATAGGTGGCTGGGGCTTTCCTGTGTCTGATCAGGGCAGTGGCGCACGTATTGGTTTGTCGGCATTGGAAGCCTCATTAGCGGCCTTGGATGGCATTGGTAGAGAGTCTTCATTGACGCAAGAAATTAACCAAATGTTTTCAGATGATGCTTCTCAATATGTTTTGTTCCTTAATCGCCAACCCTTACCCAGAGAATATGGGGTGTATGCGCCATTAGTGTTTAGACATGCGGCCAATGGCGATGAGGTTGCCTTAGCCATAGTGCAAGAGCATAGCCTTTGGGCCAGTCGTTATCTTGATTGTTTGTTGGCGAAAGGGGCTGAAAAAGTCGTGTTAACAGGCGGTGTGTCTGCTGCTTTAAAAGCTTATTTACCTAAGCAGTACCTGAATTATTTGGTCGAAGCGGAAGGTGATGCAATGGATGGTGCCATTTATATGGCAAGGCATAAGATAGGGAGGAGTGCAGTATGACACGATTCTTAGTAAATAAGCTGTTTGATGGGGAGCGCTGGTTAAAGCATCAAGTGGTTGAAATTGAAGGGCAAAGAATTAAACGCATTTCTCCAAGAGCAAGTTACGATGATGGCATTGACGTTGATGGTATTGAGGTAGATAAGTTAGTACCGGGCTTTATTGATGTGCATGTTAATGGTGGTGGCGGTGCCTTGTTTAATCATGAGCCGAGTTTGGTTTCTCTAAATACTATGATTCAGGTGCACGCCCAATATGGCACAGTGGCCATGATGCCGACTTTAATCTCAGATGATTTTAGTATCATGTCTGCTGCCCATAAGGTGATTAATCAAGCGATAGAAAGCGAGATGCCGGGTATTCTGGGTATACATTATGAAGGCCCTTATTTGAATCCTGTACGAAAAGGTGTGCATGACGAAGGTAAGCTGCGCTCGCCTACAGAAGACAAGGTCGCATCATTATTGAGTCTGCCTGAATCGGGTAAGTTAATGGTGACCTTAGCACCAGAGCAAGTACCTGCGGACTTTGTGAGTTGGCTGGTGGCCCAAGATGCCATTGTTTGTATTGGTCATTCGGCGGCAACCTATGAAGAAGCTATGGCAGCGGTCAATAACGGTGCCCGTGGTTTTACCCATTTATTCAATGCTATGAGTGGGCTAACGTCTCGTGAGCCGGGTGTTGTAGGTGCTGCCCTGCAAACAGGTCATGATACCTGGTGTGGTTTGATTGCCGATGGTCACCATGTGCATCCTGCTGTGATGAAAGTAGCGCTTGCGGCTAAAGGTAGCGAGCGAGTCATGCTGGTCACAGATGCGATTCAAAGTGTGGGTTATGAAGCCAGCGAAATGGCGTTATTAGGTAAAAAGGTGATACGTCATCAGGGTAAAGTAACGACAGAAGACGGCACCCTAGCAGGGTCTGATCTTGATATGGCTAGCGCGGTACGTAATGCGGTAAAACTGATCGGTCTTGATGAAGCCAGTGCCTTGCAAATGGCATCCCTAAGGCCGGCTGAATTTTTAGGGTTAGATGAAGAATTTGGCCGCATTCAAGTTGGATATCGTGCTAGTCTTGTGGCGCTAGATGATGACCTTTTTGTACAGCAAACTTGGATTGATGGGGAGATAGCTTACCAAGCAGAAACCGTTCAAGTTTGACGACTTTTATCCTTAAGTTTATCTGTACCCTTTAGCCATGCTGTTAGAAAAAAGAAGCATTAGAAAGTAGAGTCTCTAGAAATTAGAGTGATTAGAAACTGAACTCTAAAAGATAAGCCAGATATTTGCCCTTAAGCAATGGCTGGCAAGGTATAGATAAACTCAGGATAAGTTATGTCGACCCCAGTAAAACTCATTAGCTTTGCCATTGCATTTGCTTGCATCTTATTAGCGCTTAACTTTGGTTTGCGTTCTTCCATGGGCTTTTTTATGGCCCCGATTTCTACCGAATTTCAATATGGCCGAGAAGTGTTTGCCTTCTCTCTTGCTCTGCAAAACCTCTGTTGGGGGCTGTTTCAGCCAATTGCCGGTGCCTTTGCGGATAAATATGGCACGGTAAAAGCTGTGGTGATTGGTGCCCTTGTTTATGCTTTGGGCTTGTATGTCACCGCTAATGCCGATGGTGTCTTTGGGCTTAATCTAGGGGCTGGTCTCTTGATGGGGATGGGGATCGCAGCCACTGGCTTTGGTGTGGTATTACCGGCTATGGCGCGAATGGTGAGCCCTGAAAAACGTGCTTTCGCCTTAGGTTTAGGTAGTGCAGCTGGATCTGCTGGACAACTGTTAGTGATTCCTGTGGCACAAGGTTTTATCGAAGCGTATGGCTGGAGCACGGCGCTTCTACTAATGGCAGCTTCGGCCTTCATGATGGTGCTTTTGGCCTTTACCTTTAAGGGTATTAAAACATCAGCGCAAAGTACGGATGATCAAGACAAACAAACTATGTCTGAAGCCTTAAAAGAGGCGAGCCAACATGCCCATTATTGGTGGTTAGTGATTGGCTTTTTTGTCTGTGGTTTCCAGCTCGCGTTTATCACGGTACATATGCCTGCCTTTTTAACCGACCAAGGGTTTGACGAAAGCATCGCTGTGGCAAGTCTGGCCTTGATTGGTTTATTTAATATCTTTGGCTGTTTGTTATCTGGTTCTTGGTCGGGCAAATATTCTAAGAAAATGTTGCTGACCTATATTTATGCTTTGCGTGCAATATCCATTGCCGCCTTCATGTTGCTGCCTATGACGGCTATGAATGTGTATGCCTTCTCGATTGTGACTGGGCTTTTATGGTTGGCGACGGTACCGCCCACTTCTGGTTTGGTGGCGCAGATGTTTGGTCTTAAATATATGGGCATGTTATATGGCATCGTCTTCTTGAGCCATCAGTTAGGCTCATTCAGTGGTGTTTGGTTGGGTGGTTATCTTTATGATGCGACCGGCTCTTACGATGTGGTTTGGTGGATGGCCGCTGGCATCGCCTTATTAACCGCTGTGATCCATGTTTTGATTGATGAAAGGCCTGTGGCGCGAGTGCGGGCTATGCTGGCGAGCTAGTATAGAGAATGAGATAAGGGTAAATAATTTGAGAGAAGTAAGAAAGTGTTGGGCGCTATTCGCTTTCAGCACTCTCTTTTTTATTTTTAGGTTTTTATTCTTTTTGGCCTTTCTTCTTCAGCCTTTCTTCTTCAGCCTTTCTGCTTGAGGTTTTCTTCTTTTAGCCTTTCTTCCTTAAGACAAGTACTGCAAATACAGTCTAATTCAAGCTGGGGGCTGAGCAGTTGATAATCAGCTTCTTTGACTTGCTCATTAAGCTCTTTTACTAGGGCTTGGGCTATGCTGACTTCTTTCACGCTTTGGCAGTTACGACAAATGAGAAACTGAGAGACTTGGTGGGCGCAGTCTTGTTTTATATGGGAACAGGCAATAAATTTATTTTGTGAGCCAAGCCTGTGAATAAGCTCTTGCTGTTCTAGGAACTCAAGAATGCGATAAACCGACATAGGCGGCATGGATTCTTGGGTTTGCTCTTTATAAAGGTCTAACACTTCGTAGGCTGATAAAGGTATTTTGCTGGCAAGTAGGACTTTTAAAATCTCTTCCCTTTTTACGGTTAGGCGTCCGCCTGAATCTTTACAGCGGTTGGCTGCACTTGCCACTATGTCCTTATAGTCTGAATGTGTCACGCTCACGTTAACCCTTCCTCTTTTAGACAACTTCTTTTAGATAGCACTGTTAAACGGCCTTGGTTAAATGACCTCTACTAAAAAACGGGCCCATTGTACCTGAGCCCTGATAACTTTTGTTTATCTATTCGTTATCTGTTTTTTAGCGATTGCTTAGTGGTTGCTTATCTATTCTCTGGCTTTTTAGGTATTGCTTAGAGAAACCTCTTATTTTGGACCCTGTTTAAATTGCGGCCTAAGACCTGATTGGCTCACATCAGGTAAAACCTGAGCAAAGGCGTTATGGGCGTGTAGGCTTTCCAAGTGTCTTACTTGAATTTCTACCGCTTCATATTTTTCTCTTAATGCCTTGCCGAGTTTGCGGCTGATATCTTCAACAAAAATCAGATTGCTGCCATTGAGTTCGGCGAAGGCAAGTTCATCTGCTCGTTTTACACTGGTTTGCACAGGTGTGGCGATAATAGTTTCAACTTCTTCGATCAAGGCTACAAGATTGAAGGCACCTGCTGCTTCGTTAAGTGGCAAGGTGATAAGCGCTAAACTGCGTTGGCTATGAGGTGTCGCTAGGGTGCCATTTTGCTTAAGCCATTGGGCAACTTCTTGAGTCGGAATAGACTCTTGGTCCGCAAAGTTTTGGCTAAACTGGTTGGACAAAGTCTCTCTAACAAGGGCGGCAGAACAAGGGCAAGTTGACGAGTATTGGAACTCAGCTTGTAACGACAAGCTAAAGCCCGAGTCTTTACTCAGTTGTGCGCTTAATACCATAGGGTAAGCACGCCATCCCGCTGGGCTCCCACTAACCAGTGCTGGGCGTTGCCATAATAGGTCAAAGGCAAGTTCTATTCTAACGACACTTGAGTCCAAATCACTGTGGCTTGCCAGTACTTGCTCTAAACAATGTTTCAGCGTTTCTGGTTTGAGTGGCTGTTGGGCGAGTTCATTCAGTAGAAAGTAAAGGCGTGACATATGAATGCCCTTAGCTGCATTTTCTCCACCGGGTAGATCAACCGCTATGCTGGCACATGCTTGGCTAGGTAGCTGTTTTCCGGCTTCTTCTAAGCTAATAGGCAGATAAATGTCGTCCATGCCAACCCAATTTATTTTGGGTTGCTGACTGTTAACTTGAGTGTGTGCAACATCAGGCAGTTGATCGATCAAGGTATCTCCTAAATATTCTATCTATTCACTTTGAGGCCTTTGCATGGCTGTTTTGGTCGCGACTTACTGCAAGGGCGTCACTTTAATTGTTTACTTTATAAAACCTTAAATGATATGTTATATCATAACGTAAATAATTAGAATGATTAAATTATGCCTTTTTACTCTCTTGGCTTTGTTGCGCGCTTTGTTCCGCTCGCTTTATTGAGCCTAGTTCTCATCCTTTTAAATGTTGGGTTGTTATAAATTATGTCTGCCATGATCACTTTGGAGGGCTTGAGCATTGGTTATCAAGCTCAAAGCCCATTAGCGACTGATATCAATGTAGAAGTACAGCACTCAGATGTGCTGGCCTTGGTGGGCTTAAATGGTTCGGGTAAATCTACCCTGCTTAAAACCATTATGGGTTTAGTAAAACCCCTAAGTGGTAGTGTGAAATTAGATGTAGTGCGTTCCCATGATATTGCTTATTTACCGCAACAGGCGCGAATTGAAAAAGGCTTTCCGATTGATCTAAAAGAATTCGTAAGCACTGGCCTTTGGACACAGACAGGCTGGTGGCGCTCAATGCGAAACTATGACAAAGAAGTACATGAGGCCATTGAAAGAGTGGGCTTGAGCGATATGACCAAGGTGCATCTGAGTGAGCTATCTGGCGGTCAGATGCAAAGGGCTTTGTTTGCTCGCATGTTGCTGCAACCCAGTAAATTGTTATTGCTTGATGAGCCTTTTAACGGCGTGGATGAAGCCACCATTTCTGTTTTGCTAGAACAACTTAAATATTGCCAAGAACAAGGGGCAACTATAGTAGCTGCTATTCATGATCTTGAATTGGTGAAACAGCATTTTGATCAGTGTTTGTTATTCCATCCGAGTGGTCTATTGCAGGGTAATAGTAAGTCCCTGTTAGACGCATCGAATGACAATGCGATAGAGCAAGTACCATTAGAAGTGACGACAGATTCGAGGTTGGACCTTTTAGATCATGCTTGACCTGTTTCCATTCAACCTGAATACATTGTTAGTTGCACCTTTTACAGATTATCAATTTATGGCTAGAGCGTTATTAGGATGTGTGACCTTATCTATTGGGTCCGCGCCTATTGGTGTGTTTTTGATGTTACGTCGCTTGAGTTTGACCGGTGATGCCATGGCGCACGCCATATTGCCAGGCGCCGCAATAGCTTATTTGTTGTGTGGTTTGTCCGTGATCGCCATGACTCTGGGTGGTCTTATGGCGGGACTTTTAGTGGCCATGTTATCCAGTGCCACAGCCCTTAAAACTAACTCAAGTGAAGACAGTACGTTAGCCGCCTTCTATCTAGGTTCTCTGGCATTAGGTGTGATTTTGATCTCGGCTAAGGGCAGTAACATCGACCTTTTGCATGTGTTATTTGGTACCGCATTGGCCCTTGATAATGTGGCTTTGATTCTATTACAGCTGACTTGTGTGGTGAGCCTTGTGGTATTGGCGATTATTTATCGACCCTTGGTGCTTGGCTCGTTAGATCCGGATTATTTAGCCAGTTTTGGTAAAAGCGGTAATTGGGCTCACCTAGCCTTCATGTTTTTAGTGGTTGCCAATTTAGTTGCTGGTTTCCACGCACTTGGCACCTTAATGGCGGTGGGATTAATGATATTGCCTGCTTGTATTGCTCGTTTTTGGGCCCGTCGTTTAGAGCCGATTATTTTACTTTCGATTGGAATGAGTGCGCTTTCATGCTGGGCGGGCTTATTGCTTTCTTTCCATTTTGGTTTGCCGACTAGCCCAAGCATAGTGCTTGTTTTGGTGATCTGTTATCTCTTTTCAATTTTATTTAGCCCGTTAAATGGCTTGTTTTGCTCTGTGTTAGCAAGGCCGGCCCAACCCTCTATTAATAAGGATCTGTGCTCATGAAATCCAGATATCTGGTAAATGTTTTCGCGTCTGCTCTCTTGTCTATCCCGACATTAGGTTTGGCCGCTGAACTTAAAGTGGTGACCAGCTTTAGTGTCTTAAATGACCTAGTGCAAGAAGTCGGTGGTGAGCATATTAGTCTCACTAACTTGGTTGAAGCTAATGGTGATGCCCATGTTTATCAACCTTCGCCAATGGATGCTCAAGCTGTGGCTGAGGCGGATTTATTGGTTGTAAATGGCCTAGGATTTGAAGGCTGGATGGAACGACTAGAGCAATCAGCTGGTTTTAAAGGTGTCAAAATTGCGGCGACTGACGGAGTAAATCTGATTCACCTTGGTGAAGAAGATGAGCACCACGAAGAAGAAGGCCATCACGACGAAGACGAGCATCATGATGAAGAAGGTCATCACGATGAAGACGAGCATCATGATGAAAAAGGTCATCACGATGAAGATGAGCATCATGATGAAGAAGGTCATCACGATGAAAAAGGTCATCATGACGAAGATGGTCACCATGATGAAGAAGAACATCATGACGATGAAGAAGAGCACCACGCCGATGAGCACCATCATCACCATGGGGAATTCGATCCACATGCTTGGCACAGTGTGACTAACGTACTTGTGTATGTTGAGAATATTCGCGCAGCACTCGTTAAGCTGGCACCTGAACATGCGGCTGAATTCAACCAAAATGCTAAGGACTATGTGAAGGAGCTTAAGGCCCTTGAGAAAGACCTAGCTCAAAAAATGAGCCAAGTGCCTGAGAATAAGCGCAATGTGATTACCTCACACGATGCTTTTGGTTATCTGGCCCGTGAGTATGGTTTTAACTTTACTGCCCCTCAAGGTATGAGCACAGAAGCAGAAGCCTCTGCAGCTGACGTGGTGAAAATCATCAAGCAAATTCGCAAGGATGACATTCAAGCGGTATTTGTTGAGAAAGTTTCTAACTCTCGCCTAATTGAGCAGATTGCCCGTGAAACGGGTGCCAAGATTGGTGGTGAGCTTTATGCCGATGCTTTGTCTAGCCCTAACCAAGCTGCGGGAACTTATATTAAAATGATGGAACATAATATAAGTACCCTAGTTAAAGCGCTTAGCAATTAATGCTGAGCCATAACAAGGGAAAGAAATAATTCAGCGTAAAACAAAAGGGTAGGCGTATGTCATCAGTAATTAAGTTAGTTTTTTTACCTCTGGTATTTGGCTTAATGTCCTTATATGCACACGCCCACCCTCACGCTTGGATAGATGTTCAAACCTATGTTGATGGCGAAGATAAAAAGGTCTACGGCATCAATATGGTTTGGCGCTTTGATCCCATGACATCGGTTTATCTTTTAGAAGGTAAAAACTTAGAAAAGCAGGAACAGGTCACCAGCCTTGAGCAGGTCGCCAAAGGACTGATTGATAATTTAAAGCGTGATTCTTTCTTTACCCAAGTGAGTTGGAATAAAGAGGTTTTAGCTAATTTAGATGCCAGTTTAGAGCGAGTCACCCTAGATGGCATAGATGTCGTGTTTAGTTTTTATCTGGGTTTTGACGAACCTTTGTTGCTAGATCAAGGCGAATTGGGGATTCAGGTGTTTGATCCAAGTTATTTCATTGAGATGTCTTGGCCTAGCGCTAATGACCTACAGCTTAGTGATGCTCTAAGCAGTGTGTGTAAAAGACTGGTAGTGGAATCTGAGCCAAGTATGGAGCAAATCAGCCAAGCTTGGGCTATGCCGATAGATGCTAGCCCTGACCTAACGCTAGGGGCGGTTTTTGCACAAGAAAGTCAGATTGCGTGCCAATAAATTCATGATGATTATAAATCGTGCTACGAAAAGGATGAGTGAAATGTTTACCCATTGGGTAGGTAAAGGACAGCCTAAAAGGGTGATGGTATGACCCGCTTTTATCCTTATGTTTTAGCCTGTTTAGGACTGCTTTTAGCCAGTGGCTTTTATCTCTATGTATGGCCTTTAATGCCCTATGTATTTATTGAGTTACAAGCTTGGCAAAGAGACCTAACACGCAGTATTAGCCAGCTACTTAGCTTGGCCCATGAACACCCATTAAAAGCTGTGTTTTATGTGTCTGCAGCCAGTATCAGTTATGGCTTTTTACATGCCATAGGGCCTGGGCATGGCAAGGTGATTATGGTGAGTTATTTAAGTACTCACCCGACGAAAGTGAAAACCAGTTTAATACTCTCTATCAGTGCTGCCTTGTTGCAGGCGTTGGTGGCGATCGTTTTAGTAAGTGCATTGCTATTTGTCTTAGAGACAAGCATGCGAGAAGTAAATAGCAAGGCGAGTTATCTGATAGATGCGAGTTTTGTGGCCATGATTTTATTGGGTTTGCATCTGGCTTGGAAAAGTATTCGAGACTTTCTCAAGCAAAAAGCGAACGCTAAAGCTAAAGCCCATAGCTATGAACACAGTCATGAACATGATCACAGTCATGACCATAG
The DNA here is from genome assembly GCF_000967665.1 of Marinomonas sp. S3726. Taxonomy (NCBI): domain Bacteria; kingdom Pseudomonadati; phylum Pseudomonadota; class Gammaproteobacteria; order Oceanospirillales; family Oceanospirillaceae; genus Marinomonas; species Marinomonas sp. S3726. The sequence continues at coordinate 709,681 of NZ_JXYC01000004.1, forward strand.
TCATGACGAGCATAGCCATGAGCATAGTCACAGCCATAGCCAGGATCACGATCATAGCCACGAGCATAGTCATAGCCATGAGCATGCCTGTGGTTGCGGCCATAAACATCATGCAAGCCCTGATGATATTGATCAGGCAAAAAACCTTAAAGACTATCTTGGTATTGTCTTGAGCATAGGTATTCGCCCTTGTAGTGGCGCCTTACTTGTGCTGATTTTTGCTAAATCATTAGGGATTTATTGGTTAGGGATGATAGGGGCTATTGCTATGGGCATGGGGACTGGCGCGGCCATCTCTTTCTTAGCATTTGTGTCTATTAAGGGCGGTGCTTTGTTGCGTCGCTTTTTAAAGCCTGCAAGCAAAGGTTCTCATTGGCGAGAGCTCATTTTAAAGCTTGGGGCAGCGAGTTTTATTTGTGTTATGGGAGTCATCATGATGCAGGGGACAAGTCTCTTATTCTCCCCAGTGTTGTAAGGCTTGGTTAGTTTTATAGGTTTAATCTCGCTTTGATGGAGGTTAAGCCCGTTTAAAAGTTTTAGCAGGACCTGCTAATGAGAGCGTTCCCTTTTTATTGGGGTGGCCTTCAAGAAAAAGTTCAAAAGCCTGAGCTCTTTTGAATCCCTCTCTTGAAAGGTTTCCAATATTCTTTGCTCTAGGGTTGGCCCACAGCAATTAAGGCTTCTATGAGGCGTTTAAGTTGTGGGCTGACTTTCTTTTTTTTCTCTTCATCCAGTTGATAAATACCCTCTTTGAAAAGTGCATCATCTAGATAGGTTGCTTGAGATAGTTCCAATTGAATTGCGTGAATCCCTTGTTCTGGCTGACCAAAGGAGCGAGTAATATAGCCTCCTTTAAAGCGACCATTAGCGACATGGCTATAGTCTGTTTCAGCAATGATCTCATCTAACTGAGTCAAAAGCCTTGCATCGCAAGCGGCACCATCATTATTACCAAAGTTAAAGTCAGGCAAGGTGCCTTCAAATAGCATGGGCACTTGTGCTGCGATACTGTGTGCATCAAACAAAATAGCATAACCAAACTTGGCTTTTATGCGTTCAAGCTCTTTAGCAATTTTACCGTGATAGGCTTGCCAGATATCCTCTTTGATTTGCGCCTTTAAACTATCTGAGTGGTTTTTACCTTGTAAAAAGACGGGTTCGTCAGCAAATAAAATATCAGGAAAAAGGCCTGTTGTTTTAGTGCTGTATAAAGGTTTGTCATCCACTGGACGGTTTAGGTCCACCACATAGCGTGAGTAGTTTGCACTGATCACAGTGACATCTAATTCGGCCAGAAAGTCGTAAAGCTCAGGGATATACCAGTCAGTATCAGGTAAAGGTTTAGCTGCTTCGCTTAAGGTCTCTTGCATATGATCTAACAGGGCAAGGCCAGAGTGAGGCATGCTCACCAAGATAGGGCTTTCGCCTTGATGAAAGTTAAAGGGGTTAGCAATCTTAGACATTAGCAAGGGCTCCAGATTTAATGCGAGATTTCATCAGGTTACCACCTAACCAATAACTTAGCTCCCCCGGACTTTCCACATCCCAGCAAACAAAGTCAGCCAGTTTGCCCACAGCCAGTTCGCCATGACTTTCTGCTAAACCAAGCGCATTAGCCGCATGTATGGTTGTGCCGGCTAGGGCTTCTTCTGGCGTGAGGCCAAACAGGGTGCAGGACATATTCATCATAAGACGTAAAGACAGGGCTGGAGAGGTACCTGGGTTTGCATCTGTGGCGATTGCCATAGGAACTTTGTAGCGGCGCAATAAATCGATAGGTGGCTTTTGTGTTTCTTTGAGGGTGAAATAAGCGCCGGGTAAAATCACAGCGACTGTGCCTGATTCTGCCATGGCGGCCACATCATCTTCAGTAATAAACTCTAGATGATCCGCAGATAATGCCTGATAACGCGCTGCCAATGTGGTGCCACCTAGGGAAGAGAGTTGCTCCGCATGGAGTTTTACTGGCAAGCCTAACGCTTGAGCAACTTTGAAGTATTTCTCAACCTGAGCTGGACTAAAGCCTATGCCTTCACAAAATGCATCAACCGCATCGGCTATGCCTAATTCTGCGATTTTAGGCAGGACCTCTGAGCATAAGTGCTCTATGTAATCATCACTGCGGCCTTTATATTCTGGTGGTAACGCATGGGCCGCTAGACAGGTGGTTTTGATATCAACGGGGAAGGCTTCTGCAAGTTCTTTAGCGACTTCCAGCATCTTCACTTCATGTTCTAGGGAAAGGCCATAACCTGACTTAATTTCTAGGCTAGTGACACCATCTTTTAATAGGGAAATAAGACGGCGTTTGCCACTTTCAAATAATTCTTGGTGGCTTTCTTCTCGGGTAGATTTTACCGAAGAGGCGATACCACCACCTTGGGCTGCGATTTCTTGGTAGCTGACACCGTTTAGTCTTTGCTCGAATTCATTAGCGCGATTACCGCCAAAGACAAGATGGGTATGACAGTCTATGAGGCCGGGTGTGACCCAACCACCACCGAGATCATGGCTCTCATCACTGCTGTAATCTGTGAGGTCGGCATGCTTTCCTATCCAAGCTATGTGTTCACCGACGACGCCAATCGCAGCGTCTTCTATGTTGTGATACTGGCCTTGATGCATGGTGGTAAGGTGAAAACCATGCCAAAGAGAATCGAATTTGAATGCCTGAGTCATGACAACCCCTTGTTGTTATTGTTAGGCCTAATGTTGAGGCCTGTTATAAAAAGATAGGCCAGTACTTTAAAAGTCTGGCCTATTTTTTTGCTAGCTGGGCTGGGTATTACTTTGCCCTAATGACACTGTTTATGCATAGCCTAGGCATTTGCAGGTGTCGGGCCACAGCTTGGTAGTAGGCCTGCTGGCATCAAGCTATTGTGTACCGCTTCTGCTAGTAGGTCATTGGCTTTTTCAATGTCAGCCGCAAAGTATCTGTCTTTATCATAAAAAGGCACACGGGCTCTTAGCTCGGCTTTCGCCTGCTCAAGTAATTCAGTGGACTTAAGCGGTGCACGGAAGTCTAGGCCTTGTGCTGCAGACAGAATTTCAACGGCCAAGATACCACGGGTATTTTCTGACATATCTTTTAGGCGACGTGCCGCAAAGGTTGCCATAGAAACATGGTCTTCTTGGTTAGCGGATGTCGGCAAACTATCTACAGAACCTGGATGAGCAAAGGTTTTGTTTTCACTGGCAAGCGCTGCTGCGGTGACTTGGGCAATCATAAAGCCAGAGTTAACACCGCCATTATCAACAAGGAAAGGGGGGAGCTTACTCAAGCTGCTGTCGATCAGAAGTGCCATACGACGTTCTGACAAACTGCCGATTTCAGAAATTGCTAGGGCTAGGTTATCCGCTGCAAATGCCACAGGTTCTGCGTGGAAGTTACCACCAGAAATGATGTCGCCTTCAGCTGCAAAGACTAATGGGTTATCGGATACTGAGTTAGCTTCAACCAAAAGTGTGTTTGCTGAATTACGGATCTGGTCTAGGCAGGCTCCCATTACTTGTGGCTGGCAACGAAGTGAATAAGGGTCTTGTACTTTCTCACAACCAACATGAGACTCGCCCAAATCACTGCGATCAGTCAGTAAATGACGATAAGCCGCAGCAGCATCAATTTGTGTTTGGTGGCCACGTACTTGATGGATTCTATCGTCGAATGGACGACGGCTACCTAGGGCCGCTTCAACAGACAGGGAACCACACACAATGGCAGACGCGTATAGGTCTTCTGCATGGAACAAACCTTCTAATGCAAAGGCTGTCGATGCTTGAGTACCATTAAGCAATGCTAGACCTTCTTTTGGTGCCAAGGTAATTGGCTCTAGACCTGCAATAGCAAGGGCAGCTTGGCCTGACAAGACTTCACCTTTATAGCGAGCTTGGCCTTCACCTAATAATACTGCGCTCATATGAGCCAAAGGCGCTAAGTCACCCGATGCGCCCACAGAACCTTTTTGTGGAATGCATGGATAAACTTCTTTGTTGATCAGGGTGATAAGGGCTTCAATCACAGATAAACGAATACCAGAGAAACCACGCGCTAGGCTATTCACCTTAAGCGCCATGATCATTTTAACCGTCGCATCGTCCATTAGCTCGCCAATGCCAGCGGCATGGGATAGGACAATACTGCGTTGTAGTTCTTCTAAGTCCTCGGCGGCAATACGGGTATTGGCCAATAGACCAAATCCAGTGTTGATACCATAAACAGTGCGGTCTTCAGCGATTACATCATTTACAACCTGAGTGCTGGCGTGAATGTCTGCAACAGCGCTTTGGTCAAGGGTAATCTTGACGTGGCGACGGCTGATCTGGCGTAGGTCTGCCAGGGTGATCTTTCCTGGAATTAGGGTAAATTCAAACATGAATTTGCTTCTCCGCAAGGTTTATTATTTTGTTTTATTTGTTTGTGTTGCTTCAACCATAGGTAGGTTCAAGCCTTGTTCTTTGGCGCAGTTGATGGCGATATCGTAGCCTGCATCTGCGTGGCGCATAACACCTGTACCCGGATCATTGGTGAGTACACGAGCAATACGTTCTGCTGCATCATCACTACCGTCCGCCACGATTACCATGCCTGAGTGTTGTGAGAAGCCCATGCCTACGCCACCACCATGGTGTAAAGAAACCCAAGTTGCACCAGATGCTGTGTTTAATAGAGCATTCAATAGTGGCCAATCAGATACGGCATCTGAACCATCCTGCATGGCTTCAGTTTCACGGTTAGGGCTGGCAACTGAGCCAGAATCTAGGTGATCACGACCGATAACAACCGGTGCTGATAATTCACCAGAGCGTACCATTTCATTAAAGGCTAGCCCGAGTTTTGCTCTTTGACCAAGACCTACCCAACAAATACGTGCTGGTAAGCCTTGGAACTGAATACGCTCGCGGGCCATGTCTAACCAGTTATGAAGATGAGCATCATCAGCAATTAATTCTTTTACCTTAGCATCTGTCTTATAGATGTCTTCTGGGTTACCAGACAGTGCTGCCCAACGGAAAGGACCAACACCACGACAGAAAAGAGGGCGAATATAAGCAGGAACAAAACCAGGGAAATCAAAGGCATTATCTACCCCTTCTTCCAAAGCCATTTGGCGGATGTTGTTACCATAGTCAAAAGTAGGAATGCCCATTTCTTGGAAAGCAAGCATGGCTTTAACGTGTTCAGCCATAGAGACTTTCGCCGCTTTTACGGTTGCTTCTGGTGCGCTAACCGCTTGTTCACGGTAAGTTTCCCAGTTCATGTTTTGTGGCAGGTAACCGTTTAGTGGGTCATGGGCTGAGGTTTGGTCTGTCACCATGTCAGGGCGAACACCACGACGAACAAGTTCAGGCAGTACATCAGCCGCATTGGCACATAAACCAATAGAGCGAGCTTCGCCTAAGTCTGTGTATTTTTTGATGCGAGCAAGTGCGTCGTCTAGATCTGTTGCTTGCTCATCTAGGTAACGAGTGTTTAGACGGAAGTCGATACGGCTTTGTTGGCATTCGATATTAAGAGAGCAAGCGCCTGCTAGGGTTGCGGCCAATGGCTGAGCGCCACCCATGCCACCAAGACCTGCGGTCAGAACCCAACGGCCTGCAAGTTCGCCATTGTAGTGTTGACGACCCGCTTCAACAAACGTCTCGTAAGTCCCTTGGACTATGCCTTGGCTACCAATATAGATCCAAGAGCCAGCTGTCATTTGGCCATACATAGCCAAACCTTTGGCATCTAGCTCGTTGAAATGCTCCCAGTTTGCCCAGTGTGGTACTAGGTTTGAGTTTGCAATTAGCACTCTAGGGGCATTTTTATGTGTTTGGAAAACACCGACAGGCTTACCTGACTGTACAAGTAAGGTTTGATCTTCTTCTAGATCGGTAAGTGACTCAACAATTTTGTCATAGCACTCCCAGTTGCGAGCTGCACGGCCAATGCCGCCGTAAACAACCAGTTCTTCTGGGTTTTCAGCAACCTCAGGATCTAGGTTGTTCATTAGCATGCGCATAGGCGCTTCAGTTAGCCAAGATTTAGCGGTTAGTTCTGTTCCTGTTGCTGCTTTAACAGTGCCAGCACGAAAGCGATTTTGTTCAGTCATTGTTATCTCACCTACATACATGTCTATACAAGTTGTTATAAACAATAAGAGCAAAGCCTAGAGAGCGCAATACCTTCTCTTAAAAAAAAGCGAAAAAAAAGCAAGACTGAATAATCTTGCTTGTCTTTTGTTGCTTAATATAAGGGATTCAAATGTCTGATTAGTAAGAGAAATTTAATCGCTTAAAATACGCTTAGCGACCAAAATGACCGAATAATTGGAAACGGGAGCCAGGAGATAAAAGCCTGGCTGTGGTGACAAGTTTATCTTTTGACCAAGTGCGACGCTTAATTTGCAAGCAAGGTTCACTGGCATTGATACCTAATAACTCACACTCAGATGGGGTTGCTATGACAGCTTCAACTAGGTGCTCACCTTCTGTCATTGGGGCTACTTTCATTAGGTAGTCGTAAGCCGTATTCAGTTGGAAGTCTTGTTTATCATAGTCTGGCGCTAAACTGGCGTTAACGACCCTTTCTTCTATCTGGATAGGAAGTTCATTCTCAAAGTGCAAAATAGTGGCGCGAAAAATACTGTGATTAGTGCGTACACCTAGGTTCATTGCCTCTTCCATATTGGCTTTTGCGCGTGTTATTTCAATGAGTTGCGCCTTATGTGTGTGCCCACGGGCAGCGATTTCATCGGCAATGTTATGCACTTCAAATAGTGCTGAATGAGCCTTTTTTTGTGCCACAAAGGTGCCGACACCTTGTTGCCTTACCAGTATGCCTTCGTCCGTGAGTTCACGCAGGGCACGGTTCACTGTCATGCGGCTAACACTCAGCGCTTTTACCATTTCTGATTCAGAGGGAACCCTTTGGTCAGCCTGCCATTCGCCGCTATTAATCTTTTGGCAGATAGCCTGCTTAACTCTGGCATAAATAGGTGCGGGCGAATCTTCGATTGTCTTAGATAAGCTGTCCATCATGCTGGTGGCGGTATCGACCATGTTTAAACCTTAGTAATTGCGTAAAAGCTGTGCGAATGAATATGTTAGCTTGAATTATACCCAGATATTTAAAAACTGGTATAGGGTAAAATTATACTTGTATAGACAAGTTTGTTTCCGCTACACTGAAAACTACTCATAAATTGATGCTGGAGACCCTGATGACACGCCAAGTCTACTTTGCCGAACAGGCTTTATTTCCCCAAGGTTGGAAAACAAATGTCCGAATTGAAGTAGAAAATGGTCTGATTCATAGTCTAAGTAGTGATGCGAGCCCAGAAGGTGCGACTCTGCTTTCTGGCCCCACTTTACCTAGCCTAGCAAACCTTCATTCCCATGCTTTTCAGCGCGCTATGGCGGGTATGGCAGAAGTGAGCTTGAACCCCAATGACAGTTTTTGGAGCTGGCGTGACCTTATGTATAAGATGGTACATAAACTCACCCCTGATGATGTACGCATTATTGCGACTCAACTTTATATTGATATGTTGAAAGCAGGTTACACCCAGGTGGCAGAGTTTAATTATCTGCACCATGACCCAAAAGGGCAGACCTATCATCAGCTAAATGAAATGGGGTTACAGCTAGCTCAGGCGGGTGATCAAGCAGGGCTTGGTGTCACCCTATTACCAGTACTTTATAGTCATTCTGGTTTTGGTGGCCAAGCGCCAAATGAAGGTCAAGCGCGTTTTATTAATAGTACAGAGCAGTATTTGGCTTTACATCAAGCAAGCCAAGACTCTCTAGCTGGCCATAAATTGCATAAGATGGGGGTTTGCTTTCATTCTCTTCGTGCCGTGACTCAAGGGCAAATTCAAGAGGTGATGGCCGAATTGGGTCAAGCTTCTAATAAGACAATGCCTATCCATATTCATATTGCTGAGCAGCAAAAAGAAGTACGAGACAGTGTTGCTTTTAGTGGTCAACGCCCTGTGCAGTGGCTTGCTAATGAGATAGGTTTGGATGAGCGTTGGTGTTTAGTTCATGCGACTCATCTTGATCAAAATGAAGTCACAGCCATCGCAAAATCAGGCGCGGTAGCTGGCTTATGCCCAACAACAGAAGCGAATTTAGGTGATGGTATTTTCCCTGGGGTGGACTATATCGCTCAAGGTGGACGTTGGGGTATAGGTTCAGATAGCCATGTTAGCCTCTCTTTAGTAGAAGAGCTGAGAACATTGGAATATAGCCAACGCTTTAGAGACGAGCAGCGTAATCGACTTTATAAAGAGGGTGAGCACCATGTGGGGGATTACCTGTTTCAGGCGGCTAGACAAGGGGGTAATCAAGCTTGTCAGGTAAATTTAGGGCTAGAAATAGGCAATAGAGCCGACTTTATGGTGTTGGATAATCGCCATCCTTTTATCGCAGCAAGTAAGAATGAAGACCTGCTTAATCGCTGGTTATTCGCCACTAATGAGAACCTGATTCGCCATGTGTATGTGGCAGGTAATCAGGTCATCAATGATTTTAAACATCAGGCTGAAGCCCAATCAAACCTTGAATTTACCGCCTTGTTAAAACGACTTTTTAACTAAATAGGCGTTAAATAGGAACTCATTTATGTCTCAAGAAACATTGATTACTCAGGCGCAATTTCACCGTATGCCTTGGAAAAATGGCAAGGGTGAAACTTTAGAGCTGCTTAAGCTTGAAGATGAGAAAGGCGTGAAATTTCGTATTAGTCAGGCGGCTGTCTCTGACTCGGGTGTATTTTCGGACTTCTCAGGCTTAGAGCGTCATCTAGTTTTGATAGCTGGGAAGGGAATGCGTTTAGAGCATCAATCAGAGCAAGGCCATGTGACCCATGATGATTTATTGCACGATTTGGATATAGCGACTTTTTATGGTGGTGATATGACTACCTCAGAGTTGCTCGATGGGCCTATTGAAGACTTAAACATCATGGTGCGACGCTCTGATACCAAAGCACTTGTTCAGGCTTTATATGCCCCATGTGATGCTTTGAGTAAGCCTAGCCAACAAACTTATTTTTATGCGAATCAGGTATCGAATATTTCAGTCGATCAAGGGGTGAAAGATTTGATTATGCCTAAGGATAGCTTCTTGATTATGGATAAGAACACGCGTTACCACTTGCGCAAAGGCGAAGGTGTGCTGATCGAAATTAGCGATCTTTGATATTCCTTGCTGATGGCTATTGTGATTAGACTATTGCGATTAAAGCATTGCGATGAGGGAAAGATAAATAGAAAGCCCATTAAGGGCCTTCTATTTAGAGAAAAGATACAAATATCAGTAAGAGTAATCTAGGTTTTCAGACACCGCTTGAATCGCTTTTTCCTGTAACCAACTGGGATGATTAATAAAAGCGGCTAACGCTTCTTCGGTGAGCGGCTTACTGAATAAGTAACCTTGGCAAAGATCACAGCCCATGTTTTTAAGCACCTGCGCTTGTTCTGCTGTTTCTACCCCTTCCGCCACAGATCTCACATTTAAGACCTTGGACATTTGTAGAATTAGGCGTGCGATTTCCACATCATTGTTATTCTCTGGCATATCTTGCACAAAGGATTTATCAATTTTTAACGTGCTGACAGGTAAGGTTTTTAGTGATGATAAAGAAGACTGTCCTGTGCCAAAATCATCAATTGAAATAGACACGCCAAACTCTTTGAGCTGGGTTAACTGCTTAAGTCCGTCTTTTGATAAGTTCATGATGGCACTTTCCGTAACCTCAATTTCAATCCATTGGGGCTTACATTTAGTTTGTTGCAGAATCTCTTTGACTGTCTCAAACATGTTTTGACGTGCGATTTGAATACGCGAGACATTGACCGCAATTCTTTGTATCTGACAACTTCTTTGCTGCCATTGCACCATGGTGCGACAGGCCGTTTCTAATACCCAGTTACCTATGTTGAGAATGCCGCCAGTTTCTTCTGCGATAGGAATGAACTTGTCTGGTGAAACCTGCCCAAGCTTAGGTGTGTGCCAACGTAGAAGGGCTTCTACCTTCACAAACTTCTGTTGTCTAAAATCATAGATTGGCTGGTAAGCCAAGGTCATTTCTTTATATTCGAGAGCCTTAGCTAGGTGACTCTCAATTGTCAGTCTTTCTTGTGCTTGTATTGTCAAAGCACTGGCATAAAACTTATGCATAGCACGGCCCGCTTCTTTGGCGCTGTATAGGGCGGTGTCTGCATGCTGGAATAATAGCTCTGAGCTGGTGCCATCTTGTGGATAAAGGCTGACACCAATGCTGGCGCAGGTCATGATTTCTTTGCCATCTAGATAAACCATTTCTTGGATCTTTTGATTGAGCAGATCTAGTCTGGCCCCTAGGGCTTCCAAGCCATCACTTGGGTCTAGGATTAAGATAAATTCATCGCCACCAATTCGAGCGACAACTTCATTTTCTTCTAGTTGGTTATACATACGCCTAGCAATAACCCTTAGTAGCTTGTCGCCAAACATATGACCTAAGGTGTCGTTGATATTCTTGAATCTATCCAGATCTAAAAAGGCAACGGCGAGCTGTTTTTCTTGTTTGCGAGCATGACTTATCATGCCGGATAACTTTTGCGTTAAGAAGGTTCTGTTTGGCAAACCAGTTAAAGAGTCATGATGAGCAAGATGTTGGAGCTTATTCTGTGAGCGTTTTAGTTTGCTGATGTCAGAGAAAGAGGCAACAAAGTGACTGATTTGCCCCATTTCGTCTAATACGCTGGTCGCTATGACCCAGCCAGGCTGAGATTGCTGAGTTAAGGTGATGTATTCCATTTCACCTTGCCACTTACCAACATTCTTCAAGTCGATGCTCATATTGCGATAGGCTTTATAGGAAGAGTTTGCTAGCACTTTACGAAAGCTGCTGCCTATCAGTTGTTCTGCACTAAAGCCTGTCATGCTAATGAGTGCTGGGTTAACCGTTAAAATCCGGCCTCGTTTGCTAACAATGACCATGCCTTCAGAGGACTGTTTAAAAAAGGTCGCTAATAGCCTGTTTTCTTCCTGTTGCTTATAGGATTGAGAAATATCCCTAGCAATGCTGATAATGCCAGTGAGTACGCCTTTATTATTGTAAAAAGGGGTTTTGATAATATCTAAAATGGCGCTGTCACCTTGTTCTAGCGCTATGTATTCGGTGCAGCGTAATTCCTTACCTGTCTGTACTACCTTGCTATCCATAGGGTGGAACAAGGAGATAATCTTGTTTTCAAATAGGTCATGGTCTGTATGGCCGATTAACTTACTCTTTGAAAGTTGGACGAAGTTCTCAAATGCTGAGTTGGAAACCTGGTAACGATAGTCTTTATCTTTATAAACAATATGATCTGGGATGGTATTGATGATGCCAGCTAGTAGGGCTTTTTCCTGTAGTAAATCGGCTTCTGCTTGAGCTCGTCGACGCACCTGTAAAGTAAGATAGGTGACGGCACCAATGAGGCAAATCACAATAATGCTGATAAGTAAGATAATGACCCAAAGATTATTAAGTACAGATTTTGTTGGGTTGGTAAAGCTAGTGTCGGCAGGTAATTTTGATAGTTCAATCTGGTGTTTATCGAGCTGTTTTAAATCAAATTCGTTGCTATTGGGGCTGGTATAAATAATAGGGAGTAAGGACAGGCTGTTACCCTTTAAGATGGCTTTTGCATAATCGGCAGCAGCCTGGGCATGTTTGGCCGGATTAATCATATGGCCACCTAATACTCCCTTACCAAGTCCATGGGACCAAAAGGTAATAATGGGTGAATCACTGTTATCAATAATGCTATTTAAGCCCTGAAAATAGCTCTTTCTCTCGCCATTCTTATCAACAAAGACTGAGACTAAAACGATGGGTTCGTTTTCAGGTAATAAGGCGAGGCTTTGTTCGAATTGTTTCCAGTTTAGATCTTCAAGTGATATCAGGTTTAAATGCTTTTCAAGGTTAAGTGAGTTAGCTGCTCTTATGAGTTGCTTTGTATTGGCTCGACTACTGGTCGAAGCATCGTTAATCAGGTGTATGGTATTGCTATCAGGGAATAAACCTTGAGCATAAAGTAGGTTTTCTTTAAATGAAGGCGCTTCGTAAAAGCCCGTAAAGAAGGTGTGATCTTTTGCCCAATTGAGCTTGCTAACATCATTTACTCCCATAAAAACAACAGGAATATCTTGATATAGGCTGGTGTGGTTCTTTCTCACAAAGTCTAAGGCATTGTCATCGACACTAATGATAAGGTCGATTTTTTCATTTGAGAGCGCTTGTTTTTTAGATAAGAAGTCTCCCATTAAAGCCTGATAATCGTGAGACCAATTGTTCTTACTGTTTAAATATTCGTAGCTGAGATTATGCTGGCTTAAAGATTGGCTAAAGGCTTTAGTAATACTGGGATACGAAGGGAAATCTGTAGAGTAAGATAAAATAATGAGAATATTTTTAGCTTGGGTATTCGCATGGGTAGAAAAGCTTAAGAGTAATATTAGGCAAACCGTAAAATATTTAAAATATCTACTTATTAGATGCAAAATGAAATTCTCTTAGTTAATGTGTCGCCAAATACTAGGAGGAGTGAGCTATTTACCTTCCTAAACATAAGTTGAAATGCTTTAAATTAGAGGCCTTGAGCCTTTAATTAACCAACAAAGATACTGTATTTTGCGAGTTTAGGCAAAAATCATATACATTCAATTACTATAAATTAACCTAAAGTTACATAGTCTGTGATTTAGGTCTGACTTTCTCTAAATAGTGGTGAAAATGCATGCTATTTCGTTCACGTCTTGTTACAAAACTGGAGAACAATGGGAGGCTTGAATTAAACGCTTTTTTGCCGGTTTTTACGGATGTGATGGGGCGGGGATATAGAGTTAACTGAGTTATATTCAATAAAAAGCCCACGAGAAAAATTTCAAGTGGGCTTAATTTTTATCTTAATTGTCATACTTAGTTAGTGGTTAGATTTAAACTCACTAACAAGTTTCTCAAGATCTGTTGCCAATACGGTTAGCTGCTCTGCTGTCTCTTCAACATTCTCAGATAGGCCTTTAGCATTGGTCGCACCGTCATGAATATCAATGATATTACGGTTGATCTCTTCACCTACAAGGTGTTGTTCTTCTGCCGATGCTGCAATCTGAGTTGTCATATCGCGTATGGTAACGACAGATTCCATGATGGCTTCAAACACAGTGTTGGTTTTTTGAGTCGATTCAACGGTTTGAGACGCGTGATTAATACTGGCAGAAAGTTTGCCTGCTACATTTTCTGTTTGGCCTCGAAGACGACTTAATAAACGATCAATCTCTTCGGTTGATTCTGCTGTACGACCCGCTAAGGTTCTTACTTCATCGGCTACTACCGCAAAACCACGACCTTGTTCACCGGCGCGCGCTGCCTCAATGGCGGCGTTAAGAGCAAGTAAGTTAGTCTGCTCTGCAATGCCACGAATAGTATCCAAAATAGTGGTAATGTTTTGCGACTCTTCAGAGAGTACTGTCATCGCAGAGTTAGATTCGTTCAAAGCGGTTTCTAAGTGACCCACTGAATCTACAGTTTTCTGGATAAGCTGATTACCTTCTTGAACATGCTTTTGGCTAGTATCCGCAGCTGCTGCAGCTTGAGTACAGTTAGTTGCAACTTCGTTTGCGGTAGCTACCATCTCGTTAAAGGCGGTCGATACCATATCTGTTGCACTTACTTGATGTGTCACCACATCATGCAATTGAGTTGAAAGGTCACGAGATTGTTGTGCAATATCTTTAACCCCTTGGCTTGAGTTCTTAATCTTGCCAACCAAGATGCTGATGGACTCAACAAAGCGGTTAAAGGCATTAGCCATGTGGCCAGACTCATCCTGAGATTCAATATCAAGACGACGGGTAAGATCCCCTTCACCAGAAGCAATATCTTCTAAGCCATTAGTAATGATGGCCATAGGTTTAGCAACAACGGCAACAATGGCATAACCAATTAGGGTAAAGATAATCGCCATCACGATGGCAATCATAATAATGTATTGGGTTAGGCTGTTGGCACTTGCATACACTTCGCTTGCTGGTACCAGACCAATAAACTTCCAGCCTAAAGCAGGTGACTCATATTTATTGGCAAACCAAGTTTCGCCTTCAAACTCAACATGAGAAAGGCCGTATGCATTGTCAGCAAGGGTTTTATGGGAAGCGCTAACTTCAGTCAGCTCTTTAAAGTTGTTCTCTGGATTTGAAGGGTCAGCAAGTACCTTACCTGTGTCTTCAATCAGCATGACATAGCCTTCTTGACCAAACTTAACGGACTTGACCATGTCAGTTAGTTTGCCAAGAGTTACGTCCACACCAATAGCACCAAAAGCACCGTTTTTGCCTTCGAATCTAACTAGGTAGTCCTGTAAAGGCGTATTAGTTTGAAGGTCTGCATAAGCTGGTACGCGAACGGGTATAGTTGAATTAACAGATTCTGTATACCAAGGTCTGACTCTAGGGTCGTAGTCGTTACTGTTATTGCCTTTTGGCCATTGGATATAACCACCATGGTCCATGCCTAAATAAACATAAGCAAGATCAGGATGAGATTCACCAAACTCTTTCATCATTTGATAAGCGGCTTGTTCCACCTCTGAGTTTTGATCTGGTGTCATCATCTTAGATGGTTTACCCATATAAGTAGCCACACTGGTATCAAGGTTACGTATGGTTTCACTGTTAGCGAGATAGCTGGCGTCTTCTGCTAGGCCATTAAGGTATAAGCTAAACGCTTTATCAATATGAGCAATTTCGGCTTGGCTATTGTTTTGAAAGCTTTCAAGTGCATTATCTCTGACATTATTAATTACAAGCGCAGAAATAATGGTAACAGGTAATAAAACACTGGCAATGAGGGCAATTAAAAATCGCGTTTTAATAGTCATTGGGTCTCCAGGGACAGGTGAAAATGTAATTGTTTTTTAATGGGTAATTTCAAAGTGACTATATTAGTTAACCATTGCAAAACAAATCTTAATTAAGTAACTAATTGTTTTTTAGTTACAGGTTTTAGTAACAAAAAAATATGCCAGAAACTCTGTTATTGATTGATTTCATTGGCTTAGTGCGAGATTCAGTTTCTTTGCTGAAAAATGCACCAAAATGTAACAATATTCTCTGTGTTATAAAGAATAATAGTCCAACTTAGCTTAAATTTTTCTTAAACTTGTAAGCTAATGTATTTTCTTCAAATATAAAAAAAGGTTAGGTCTAATTAAAGAGCCTAACCTTTTTTGAGATCTATACTATATTAGCTTGGTAAGAATTCTTTACCCCAACCTAAACCTGCAATTTTGCGTTCCAACATAGATTCAATTTCGTCTGCCTTATAACCTAAATCAGTCAATACTTCTCTGGTTGAATGACCAAAAGCCTCAGTCGGTGTTGCCGCCAAGATTTTTGACTCAGTCGGACGGATTGAGTACTGATCAATTTGAGTGATGCAATGACCACTTGGGTGATCTGGGTAGATAGAAAAAGCAAAGCTTCCTTTATCTGTTCCTACTTTATTGTCTGCTACGCGGCTATTGTCTTCTCTTAAGTTTTCGATCGCCATAGGCTCAGCAGCGGCAATGTCTGCTTTGATGAAAACATCGACCCAGTAAGAGGTTGGTGCTTTTACTAGGCTTTGTTTGATGAAGTCAGCTTTATCTTGGCTTTGGATAATGCCTTCTAGTCCTTCAATTTGGTTAAGCCTCTCTATTTCACCTTGGTTTGAATCAAGGAAAATCCAGCCATCACTGGTTTGGTAGAAATGAGATAAAGCATTGTTACCGAGTGCTTCACGACCTGATGGCTCATCAAATTCACCACGACCTTCATAATCAAAAGCAAATGGAATTTGTGCCAAGTTAGTCACAGCAGAAAGAGATGTTCTTGAGCGACTGACTTTACCTGTTCTTTGTTTATGGAAAAGAGAAACAGCCATACCTAGCGCAGCAGCAAAACCACAGTTTACATCCAGTGTACCTAGATGAGCGTGTTCTTCCGGTGTTTCAGGGCGACCGAAGCGACTCATAATGCCACTGTTTGCTTGAATGATGTCATCATAGCCAATGTAATTCTTTTTGCTTCCTGTGCGTGGAGCACCAAAACAATCAAGACGGCAGAAAAGAACGTCTGGATTAATAGCTAGCAGAGTGTCTTGGTCTAAACCTAGCGGTATCATTTGGCGTTCAGGTGCGTTAATTACCACCATATCGACATTTTTAACTAACTGTTCGAAGATGTTTCTGCCTTCATCCGTTGTGATATCAACTAAAGCACTTTGTTTACCAACCCCTGTTTGGAAGGTGAAAAGTGTACCGATTAATGGATCATACAAAGGAGTAACTGGGTCAAGTTTGGTGATAGTGGCACCAAAACGTGCTAAGAAAGCTGTAGAGTGCGGGCCTGCGATGACGTTAGTTAAATCCAGAATACGCAGGTCTTTTAGCCAGCCTTCACCTGTTGCTGCTTGAATGTCTTGCCCTTGTGGACGAGTTGATTCGTGTTCTTGTGCGCACTGTGTTAGTTCTGCAAGTGCGTCTGTATAAGAGACGTCTTTTCTTGGTCTTGGTGTCAGCATGGCTTCGGCTTCGTTTTCTAACCAAGCAATAGGGCCTGGTTGTTTCATGGTGCCGAACTCTGGATCATTTACTTCAACAATAAGACCGGATTCGTTTGAGTATTCGCTGTTTACCCACTCTTTTGTGGTGCGGTGTGGTGCGCCAGGGATCTGCCCTTCACCAAAGATAACACCCCATTCGTCAGAGGTTTTCTGCAAGAAGGCTTTTTTCATCTTCTCAGAAATAATATCTGCCCATTTTTTAGGAAGTGGATAGACCCCAATAGAGGTTTCGCCTTCCCATTCTGCTAATGGCATATGCAGATCTTTAACGTCAGGTAGGCCTTCAGCCATTAACTCGTCATAGATTCCTAATGCTTGTAGTGCACGTTTGGCGTGATTGCGGTGAGACGGGCAAACACAGTAGAACATACGGCCATCAGCACAGACGTAAGTACGGTAGAAAGGGTCTAAATATTCTTGTAGATCTTCATAGCTAAGATCCATTTCGATGTTGTTTTCTTTACGGTGCTCTATCTCTAATTCACGCATAGTTTTGTAGCGTTCTGGTAGCTGGTCTATCACGTAAGAATTGTAAGATAGACCTTCCATCAGCGCGGCTGCCACTGGTACTTCGATTTGATCACCACGGCCCGTTTTTTCACGTTCAAAAAGTGCGAGTACAACAGAGCTTGCAGCAAGGGATGTTGCGTAAGAAGAGCCTAGTGGTAAAGGTGAAAAGCTTGGGTTAACCCCCATAAGAACACGGTTGAAGCCCATATCTGTGTAGGCACCTGAGGTTGCAGCAACCACGGCTTCAGTGGCTTTCCAGTCACGACGTAGTTCGTCATTGCTGGCAAAACCTGGAATAGAAAGGGTAATTAAATCTGGTCTTTGTTGACGTAGTGCGGCGAAGTCTACACCTAGCTTTTTCATAACGTCAGGGCGGAAACTTTCAATCACTACATCAACGTTAGCAATCAAATTTAGTGCTTGCTCAAGGCCTTCTTCTGTTTTGAGGTCTAGGCGTAAGCAAGACTTGTTACGATTTAAAATGGCGTTAGCTGGATGTTGCCAGCTAGGTCCTTGTGGTGGATCGATGCGAACGACAGTCGCACCTAAATCCGCTAATACCATGGCGACAGCAGGCCCAGCAATTTGTTGTCCGAAGTCAGCAACTCGAACACCCGCCAAAGGCAATTGATTATTTTTGTTCATATCAACTTTTCCTAATTAACCTAGTTCCAGCACGTCCAAGTTCGTGTGTTGGGGCTGGAATCATTTGTTTTTGTTATACCGGTGATGCCGGTCGTATTTAGGTTTTACGATGCCAATTGCAGAGATGGGCGTGCCCAGAGCATCGTTGAAGGGCATGTTAGGAGTGAATTAATTAGCGAACCAGCAATAAAAAAATGACCTGAGATATCATTTTTTTTATGGCTAGGTGAATTTTTCTACTAATAGAGGGCGTAAGTTACTGATTAAAAATCGAGCCATAAATTTTTTGGGGTCTTAGCATGTTTTTTTATTGCTTCTCAGTTTAGTGAGGATTCATAACAATGACTTCCGAATCAATTTACAGCATGACTTCACTGTCGAAAAAGCCGCTTAGGTTTAGGTGAGGGAGTTGTCTTAAAAGATCACAATAAGAACAAGAAGTGAGAATTGAATTATGAATAATAAGAGTAAAACCAATCTCATCCTATCCCAGTCATATTGGGAGCTGATGATGGATATCAGGTTAACGCAGGGACTCGCTCGCAAAAATGGGGGTCAAACCCTATGAATACTAAATCATATGTATTACCTAAGGCTGGATTGTTTGCGGGTGCTCACCCAATAATTGCAGTCGGCTCAGCTATTCTTGTAATGGCATTTGTACTTTTCACCGTTATAGATCCTGAAAATGCGAGCTCAATCTACTCTGCCGCTAAGGGTTTTATTGCTTCTGAACTTGCTTGGTACTATATCGGTCTGATTAGTTTCTTCTTATTCTTTGCGGTATGGCTGACTTTCAGCCGATATGGGGATATCCGCCTAGGTAAGGATACAGACAGACCTGAGTTTACTAATTTTGCTTGGTTCTCCATGTTATTTGGTGCTGGTATTGGTATCGGTATTCTATTCTGGAGTATCGCTGAGCCTATTTACCATTTCCAAAGCAACCCACTTATTAATGAAGCGCAGCAACAAACGGTTGAAGCGGCACAAGTGGCAATGCGTATCTCTATTTTCCACTGGGGATTACATGGTTGGGGCTTGTTTGCTGTTATCGGTTTGATCTTAGCTTACTTCTCTTATCGTAAAGGTTTACCGCTTTCTATTCGTTCAAGCTTGTACCCAATTTTTGGTGATCGTATCTATGGTCCGATTGGTCACGCGGCGGATTTACTTGCCGTTTTCGGTACAGTATTTGGTATTGCAACGTCTCTAGGTCTAGGTGCGCAGCAGATGAATGCTGGCCTTTCTTATCTAGTGGGCATTGATATCTCAACGTCGAATCAAATCATCCTGATTGCTGTGCTTTCTATTATTGCTACTGCATCTGTTTTGACAGGTTTGAATAAAGGGATTCGTATTTTAAGCGAACTGAACATGCACCTTACTATCTTGGTGCTTGTGTTATTTATCATCTTTGGCCCTACCGCCTATGTACTGGGTGCTTTCTTTACTAATGTGGGTGATTACCTTTTCCACGCGGTTGAACTAGGTTTATGGGTAGATCCTGATCCAGAAGGTCAATGGCAAGGTTGGTGGACTATCTTCTATTGGGGATGGTGGATTGCTTGGGCGCCTTTCTGTGGTGTCTTCATCGCACGTATCTCTAAAGGTCGTACTATTCGTGAATTCGTACTAGGTGTTTTGGTTGCACCAACTGCACTGGCTGCATTTTGGATCACCATCTTTGGTAATACCGCTATGTTCATCGAGTTGTTTGGCGCAGGTGGTATCACAGAAGCGGTAAACGCAGATACAACTATGGCTCTATTTACCACCATTGAAGCAATGGATGCGGGCAGCTTTATTACGCTGGCGATTTCGGGCATTTGTACTCTGATGTTGATTACCTATTTTGTCACATCTGCTGACTCTGCCACCTTGGTAATTTGTACTCTGATCTCTATGGGTGATGAGCAACCACCAGCTAAATATCGTGTCTTCTGGGGCTTTGCTATTGGTGCTGTTGCAGCGGTTCTACTTTATGCCGGTGGTTTAAAAGCTTTGCAAACTGCCTCTATTGTGGCGGCATTGCCTTTCTCCTTTATCGTGATTTTGGCCACTTACGGCTTGATAAAGTCATTGAGAGCAGAAGCACTTCCAGGCAAAGAACTGAAATATACACCTCGTGCTAAAAGCGCTGAATAACGACGCTTAGCTAGGTTGAGCTAGCCTGACCCTGATGAAGGCAAAGGCTAGCGAATAAAGAAATACGTTAATCATATTAGTGGTCCATAAGGTTTTAATTGTTAAGGAGACGATATGTCTACTCAAATTATTCTTCCGCGCATGTTACAAGTTGGCGAAAATGCGAGTCATGCTACGCCAAATATTTTGGCAAGTTTAGGCTGTCGTCATCCTTTAATCATCACAGATAAGATGATGGTGCAATTAGGCTATGCTGAAAAAATTCAGGCTGTTTTGGCTAAACAAGATATGCAAGCTGACATCTTCGATGACACTGTACCTGAGCCAACAGTTGCTTCTATTCAAGCAGGTGTTAAGCGCATCCAAGAGGGTGACTACGACAGTATTATTGCTCTCGGTGGTGGTAGCCCAATTGATAGCGCTAAAGCGATGAGTATTCTGGGTAAGTTTGGTGGCGAGATGCGTAACTATAAGTTTCCACGTGTAGTGACTGAATCTGGATTACCTATCGTAGCGATTCCGACGACAGCAGGTACGGGTTCTGAAGTGACTAAAGTCACCATCATTACTGATGAGAAAACAGACGAGAAAATGCTCTGTATGGGCATAGGTTTTATGCCTGTTGCTGCCTTAGTTGATTACACATTAACGCTATCTTTACCTGCTCGTATCACAGCGGATACAGGTATAGATGCGCTTACTCACGCGATGGAAGCTTATGTGAGTAAAAAAGCCAGCTTATACAGTGACTCGCAAGCGCTTGAGGCGATGCGTTTAATCGCGCCTAACTTACGTCGTGTTTATCATGATGGTAGTGATAAAAAGGCCCGTGAAGAAATAATGTTAGGCTCGACTCTTGCCGGTGTTGCTTTCTCGAATGCTTCGGTTGCGCTTGTTCATGGTATGAGTCGCCCAATTGGTGCTGCTTTCCATGTTCCTCATGGATTATCTAATGCCATGCTACTACCAACTGTGACAGAGTACTCGATTCCTGCTGCGGTTGAACGTTATGCACAATGTTCTCGTGCTATGGGTGTTGCGACTGAGCAAGATGATGATGTGACAGCAAATAAAAAGTTGTTAGCTGAGCTAAGAGCGTTAAATGATGAGCTTCAAGTGCCAACACCAGAGCAATTTGGTATCGATAGGGAAGAGTTCATGGGTCTATTAGAGACTATGGCAGAACAAGCGCTGGCTTCTGGCTCACCAAACAATAACCCAAGAGTGCCAAGTGCAGATGAAGTGATTGAGCTTTATAAGCAACTTTGGTGGTAAGCCTTTAGGCGATATAAGTTTTAAAAGTTAATGCTATTGGCCCTATGCCAAACCCTCGGCATAGGGTGTTTTTTATTCTAACAAGGTGTGAAAACAAAAATTACACCGACATTTTGGTTTGAGGAAAAAGCAATGAACACAGTTGGTCAGTTGATTAATGGTAACCTTTTTGTAGAAGGTACTCGCCAGCAAGCAGTATATAACCCATCTACTGGTGAAGTTAGCAAGCAGGTTGACCTTGCTTCTAAAGCAACAGTAGAAGAAGCTATCGCAACAGCAGAAGCGGCTTTTCCAGCTTGGCGCAATACGCCACCGATTAAACGTGCGCGCATCATGTTTAAGTTCAAGGCCCTACTAGAAGAGCACGCTGAGACTATCTGCAAAATGATAGGTGAAGAGCATGGCAAGATCAGCCATGATGCAGCTGGTGAATTGCAACGTGGTATTGAAAACGTTGAATACGCTTGTGGCGCACCAGAATTACTAAAAGGTGAACACAGTAAAAATGTGGGCCCTAACATAGATTCTTGGAGTGAGTTCCAACCGCTAGGTGTCGTTGCGGGTATCACCCCATTCAACTTCCCAGCTATGGTGCCATTATGGATGTTCCCTATGGCGCTGGTTTGCGGTAACTGCTTTATTCTTAAGCCGTCTGAGCGTGATCCAAGTTCGACTCTGTTTATCGCGCAATTGCTACAAGAAGCTGGCTTGCCAGATGGCGTTATGAACGTAGTAAATGGTGATAAAGAAGCAGTTGATACCTTGTTGCATGATGATCGTATTAAAGCGGTAAGCTTTGTTGGCTCTACACCGATTGCTGAATACATTTATGCAACAGCTAATGCCAATGGTAAACGTTGCCAAGCACTAGGTGGCGCTAAAAACCACGCAATAGTAATGCCTGATGCAGACATGGATAACGCAGTTAACCAACTTGTTGGTGCAGCATTTGGCTCTTCTGGTGAACGTTGTATGGCGCTTTCTGTTGCTGTTGCCGTAGGTGATGCTGCTGCAGATGCCTTGGTTGAGAAGATGCAAGCGGCGATGAAAGGCCTAAAAGTGGGCGCTTTCTCTGATGCTAACAACGACTTTGGTCCTGTGATCACTCAAGCTCATAAAGAGAAGGTTGTTGGTTATATCAATAGTGCACAAGAGCAAGGTGCTAAATTAGTCGTTGATGGTCGTGATCCTCAAGTGGCTGGTTATGAAAACGGTTTCTTTGTTGGCGGTACTTTGATCGACAATGTCACTCCTGAGATGCAAAGCTATCAAGAAGAGATTTTTGGCCCTGTATTACAAGTTGTCCGTGTTGATAGCATGCAAGCGGCGATGGATTTAATTGACGCTCATGAATACGGTAATGGTACTTGTATCTTTACCCGTGATGGTGAAGCAGCACGTTACTTCTCTGATAATATCCAAGTGGGCATGGTGGGTATTAACGTACCGCTACCTGTACCTGTTGCTTACCATAGTTTTGGTGGTTGGAAGCGTTCTTTGTTTGGTGATCTACATGCTTATGGTCCTGATGCCGTTCGTTTTTACACTAAACGTAAGACAGTGACACAGCGTTGGCCTTCTGCTGGTATTAGAGAAGGTGTTGAGTTCTCTATGCCAACAATGAAATAAGCTTTTTATTAAGCATTGAAGCTAATTTTGCTAATTAGCTTTCTAAGCCATGACTCTTGAAACAAGAGTTGTGGCTTTTGTTTTTATGACAAAATAATATCGACAATAAAAATTAAAATATACTAGTATCAATATGATAGGGAGATTTTGACAGACGGACTTGAGGCATAAAAGGATGTTTGTCGGATTTTGAAATGTGTTACTGGTAACTATGTTGAGTTTAAAAACATGAAAAAAAGATTACCGCCACTGAATTGGCTACGTTCATTCGAAGCATCCGCACGACACCTGAATTTTACTCAGGCTGCCCATGAGTTAAACCTAACCCAAGCTGCAATTAGTCAGCAGGTGAAAGGATTAGAATCTCAACTTGGTACCAGTTTATTTAAACGCTTGCCCAGAGGGCTAGCTTTGACTGACGCTGGTCTTGCTTATATGCCAGCGGTACATGAAGCCATTGGCCGTTTAGCTGCCGCAACCGATGAGTTATTCGGTAAAGGTCAAAGTCGCCAGTTAACTGTGCGAGTTAATCTTGTGTTTTTTACTACCTGGCTAGCCCCAAGATTGTCTCGTTTTTATGAACAATACCCAGATATTAAAATTCGCTTTACCAGTAATATTTGGCTAGATGAAAAAAATAAAGATACTGATCTAGATATACGTTATGGACATGGTGTTTGGCCCGGACTTAAGTCAGACAGATTGACTTGGGATGAGCTTTTCCCTGTGTGTAGCCCAGACTTTATTAAAGTCGATGACGAACCTGCCCCAATTGATTTATTAGCAGAGAAAACCCTATTGCATGTCATTGGATATGAAGAAGGTTGGGGCTATTGGTTAGACCAAACTGGTGCTTATTATGGTGATGCCAGTGATGGTATTCAGTTTGATACCTTAATCTCTGCATTAGAAATGGCAGTATTGGGCCAAGGTATCGCTTTAGGCAGAACCTCACTTGTTGCTGATATGATTGCCAGTGGCAAATTGATCGCGCCTTTCGAAGAGAAAATAGAAACCTCGGAAGCTTTCTTTCTCACTTCATCTATACATCAATATTTACATCCAAGTGCTGAAATCTTTAGTCAGTGGATTTTACAAGAGTCACAAGCCCAGTTTTACCCGGAACTCTAGTCTTTAGATTCAATAAAAAAACACCCCATGTATTGCATAGGTACATGGGGTGTTTTTAATCTTATGTATTACATAGCTAGGTTTAATTATTGCTAATAAAGCCTAGTCTAGCGTTTAGTCAAGGCTGGCAAAGGCTTCGCGACTTAAGTTGCGTGTACTTGTTTTACCTATGACTAGATTATCTTCTATACGAATGCCACCGAAAGGTTTCAGGCTTTCGATCAGTTCAAGATCACAACCATGGTCTTCAACCTCAGCAATCATTTTTTCCAGCAACATAGGAATAAAGTAGAGGCCTGGCTCTATGGTTATCACCATATTTTCTTCCAATACACGGGTTAAGCGTAAGAAAGGAGCCTGTTTAGCGGGTGATTTAATCTTACCTGACTCATCTACCTGATGGCCGCCTAAATCATGCACTTGCAAACCAAGTAAATGCCCTAAACCATGGGGGAAGAAGACCTGCGGAATACGTTTTTCTAACTGCTCTTCCACGCTTAAGCGACAAAGCTTGTGCTCATGTAAAATCTTCGCCACACCTATAACACACTCTTGGTGTAGGTCATTAAAGTCAACGCCTGCAACGGCATGCTCGCATAAGCTAAGTTGTAGGCTTTCCATACTATCTAGCATGGCTTTAAATAACCCTGTGTCTTGGGTGAAAGTACGAGTGATATCACTAGCATAACCAGATTGGTTAGCACCCGCATCGATTAGAAGGGTATTGCTTTTCTCAATGCTTTGATGAGATTTCACATCATAATGCAGTATGGCTGCATTTTGATTAAGGGCGACAATACCTGGATAAGGTTCATTCACAGAGCCTTGGTTGCTAGCATTCAAATATTCGTGATAAATCGCTAATTCACTCTTACCCTGAATGAAAGCCTTTTCTGCTGCTTTGTGACCGGCTGCGGCAGTTAAGTTAGCTTGATAAATTGCGTCTATTTCAAAGTCTGTTTTATAGGCTTTTTGATAGTTAATCGCTGCTTCAAGCTCGGCTTGTTGTGAAAACGCTAGATTTATATGGTCTGGTTTTGGGCCAACCCAAGCGTGCTTTTTACCAAGATGTGCCAGAATGTCGTAATCCACTCTCGCTTCTATAGTTTGCCATAAATCGGACCAATCACCTTCAGGTAAGCTGTTATCAGAATGCCAAAAATCATCCCTTTTTGGCCAAAATAATAAGGGCTTATCTTGTTCGTTTATGAGGATGTAAACATCACTGCATAAACTAAATGGTAACCATTGTTGTGCCCCAGAAAAGGGGTGGAAAGTATGACTATAGTCATCTTGGAAGTAGTAGGTTTTGTGACCACTACTGATAATAATTGAGTCAAGGTCGAAGGTTTTCATGACTTTACGATAACGAGTGACAAGTATCTCTAGGTGTTGAGAATAAAGCTTAGGCATGGAATTTCCCTACATAACTGATGTTAACAATAGTTTTGCTATTGCATTGAACAGACTCATTCGTCAATGAGCTGCCAATGTACCTTGTTTGAGTCAACAAGCGAAGGGTTGGGAAAAGAAATCTAGTGGCCTTTATCTATTTGCGACCTTTTTCTTATTTTATTGGTAAGTATAACTCGGTAATAAAATGGCTAGGGTCGCTGTTATTATGTGGTCCTGTTTGAAACACTTCAAAATGAGGTCGGCTTTTGTCCCATTTATAGTGATGAATACGGCTGTGTTTGATCGCCACATGCCAAGCATAAGAGAGTTGCTCGTAAGACCCGGTAAAACGTAGCGAAAAGAAATCCCCATAGTTTCGAACCAATTCAGGGTGACATTCACAAATATCGAGATTCTGAATAGGGATACCAATTTTTCCACAAAAAAAGTTGTGTTCTGGTTCTGCCTGATCATATTGAGCGAAAATCGCACCATTAGGGCAATTGTTTGGACCAAGTTGGGAATGGAGTTCGCTGTAGCCAATTTCCATTTGTTCGAAAATTTCAGGTGTTGAGCCAGAAAAAGGACGGGTTACGGCTTCGATAGGAGGTAAGGGTTGAATCCCTAAAAACTCAAATTTAGGCTCATTCATATGACTGAGCTGCCCTGATAAACGAGCAAGGGCAATATCATAATCCTTGTTAAATTGTGTCTGTCTTTTGCTAAGGAAAAAGCTAAATAGATAAGGCAATCTTGTCGTCATTGACCAATGAAGTTGGGTGCCAGATTCGGTTTCTTCAAGTTGGAACTCGATACTGGTGAGAGTTGAGATATAGCGCTTTTGTTTGAGTTCAAAAATGAGTGAATAGGGAGTGACTTGGGATACTAAGGTTAAAGTACCATGGCCTATATAAGGACCATGCCAGATCAGGCTTGAACCGACTTCCCCCAACTTGCCTTGATATTTTAGGCTAGGGTCTTGGTCATGATGTAGCCAAGGGCTCCATTGATGCCAGCTTTTGACACTGCGAATACGATCGTACACTTTGTTAATTGGCGCTTTGATAAGTACGGTGCGCTCAACTTGGTAATGCCCTTTTACGGTAATCATATAGATCAAAACTAGGGCGGTAATAATAGCTATTATCCAAATTAGTAACATGCCTGTTTCCTCTAATTGCTAAGATAAAAACTTAACTTTCTTTGGTGTACAACTGTTATCTATTAGTCTGTATAAAAGTTTAGTATATGGGGCCTTACTCTAATGTTGTTTGATAGGGGCAAATTTGTGTCGAAGCGTTACCAGCAAAGGCGGTTGCCTAAGAATTGAACAGGTTTTGTATTAACTGAGTTGCTGTTCACCTTTTTACGTTACGCTATTCTGAGTAAAAAGGCTAACTTGATGGCAAATGGGGAGGCTATCTATAAGCTCTCCCACTTCTGTATCTTGATAAGGATATGTATTTAAAGGGCGCTCCCTTGGGAGCCTAGCCGCTTTTATCCGCAGGCTGTGGCGAAGGACTGATTCGTAAGCTCCCTAGCCTAAGAGTGCAACGATAATAACGCTCAGAATAATTAAGCTGCCGCCTATCCACTCTTGTTTTGATAAGGCTTCCTTAAAACGGTATTTCGAATAATAAAGTGTGCCTATTACCTCAATTTGTCCCAAGGTTTTCACCAGCGCAGGATTGATTAAGGAGAATGCGGTAAACCAGCCAATCGAACCTAGGGCACTTAAACAACCCACCTTGTTACTGAGTAGAAAGGCTTTTTTAAAAGGAATAAAGAGACTTTTAGTTTGGTAAATTTGAATCCCCCACAATAAGACTGATTGCAGAGCGAGTACATAGGCTAAGGTTAAGGCGGCACGGGTAAAGACTGGGCCTTCTAGCATGCTACTGGCATAACCTGCACTGACAGAAGTAAGGGCAAAACAAAAACCTGAGGCGAGCCCTAATAGACTGGCTTTATCTAATAGCTGCATTTTCTTATGACTATGTTTAAAGCTTAAAACTCCGATACCAATAACGCCTATAGCGATGGCCAACCAAGCGCCCCAAGAAAGTTTATCGCCTAAAAAGGCCGCAGCAAGTAGGGCTGCTAATAAAGCTTCTGTTTTGGCAAACAAGGTACCACTGGTAAAGCTGGCTTGTTTGAAAAGATACAGCATTAAATAGGTTGCTAGGATCTGAGCTAGCGCACCAAGGCCTGCAATTAGGTAAAAAGTTTGGCTAATCTCAGTGGTTAAAGGGCCAAAGAGAAAATAGCAAAAACCGCCATAAACAAGTACAAAAGGAAGGCCGAATAAGGATCTTGCTAAGGTAGCATGTAAGGTGCCTTCTTGCTTCGATAAGGAATTCTGGTAGGCGGTTCGCATCGATTGAAACCAAGCGGCGAGCAGGGTAAACGCTATCCACATAAAGCTGTTTCCTTAATAGAGTTGATTAGAAGCTTGAACTTAAATTGCAGGGCGTGCTCAAATACGCAGCGCCGATGCCTGCTAACTTAATGAGACAGGAAAGAAAAGTAAAAGGAATAAATAGAATAGTTCGGATTCCTCACAGGAATGAGAATTTAGAACGAGTTTCTTAAGGTGAGATGATAATCAATCATGAAAGAGATTAAAGTTTGGGATCTTTATATTAGACTGAACCATTGGCTTATGGTTTTACTGTTCACCGGTTTGGTCGTGACGGGTAAATCAGAAGAAGATTATATGCAATGGCATTTTTATATGGGCTACTTACTATCCGCTGCGCTGATAACACGACTCCTCTATGGTTTCTGGGGAGCAAAGCTCGCTCGATTTTCTATGTTCTTAACAGCACCAAAAAATATCTATTATTACGCCAAGCAGCTTGTAAAAGGACAAGCTCCCCATTATTTGGGTCATAACCCTTTGGGTGGCATTATGGTGCTAGTACTGCTTATAAGCTTGGTGCTTCAAATAGTATCAGGGCTGGTTAACTCTGATGAAGTGTTTTGGTATGGCCCCATGTATGAATGGGTCAGTGAGGATTTACAGGAGTGGTTAGCCGATTGGCATGCTGAATTAGCCGATATCTTACTGGCTTTAGTCGCCTGTCATTTGCTTGCAGTTTTGGTCCATGAGTTAGCGTTAAAAGAGCGTTTAATCAAAGCCATGTTTAATGGTAAAAAGCCAATTTCATCAGAGCCTTATGCAGACCAGTCTGGTTTTGATCAAGAAACAAAAGCAGTGAGAAAGACGGTAAGAAAACGCCTTGTTATCATGCTAAGTCTGAGTCTTATTTATTTGTACTGGTTATGGCAATTGCCAATCTAGAAGGCCATTACTTTATAGAACGAATAAGTTAGAAAGTATGGTAAGACAGCCAATTAGTGTAAAGCTAATTGGCTGAGGCATGCTTTTTGTAGAGACATGCATTTAAGCCGCATCAATTAGTTCTTCATCGATTAAATCTTCGATATTGTCGTCTTGGTCCATATCTAAGACGAGTTCATCAACCTGATCATCATCCTTTTCAATCACGAGATCTTCCAAATCTTGAGAATTGGACGCCGCTTCAAGAGGGATCTGGCTTTCATGTGTTTGGCTCGGTTTTGTACTTGTTTTAGCTTTACGCTTGCTACCAAGTGATTGTAAAAGCTGCTCTTTATTTTGAGCAAGATACATGGACAGGGCATCAATTTGACTATCTTTTTCGATAAGTCGGCTATCTGTTAGGAGTTGAGAGATATCATCTGCAGTATCTAACAGTTTATCGTAAGCGTCTGCTTCAGCTTTGGATGCAAAAGTCATTTTTTCTATTCCATCACGTTCAACAACATATTTAATAATTACAGGCATGATTCACCTCAGATAAAATAATACTGTACAAATATACAGTATTATTTTTTGATTTGTCTAGCTCAATTTGAAAATAAAGCTTGTTTGTCAGTGTTCGAATAAAAGAGAGGCTCTAATTATGGCTTCCCTAGAGAAAAGGGACGATAATGGTGCAACAGAACATGATTGAGGAAAAACAATGTCTATCAAGGACAATACAGTAGTGCAATTTCACTACACACTACGTGAAGGCGATGCGCTAATTGAAACATCTGCAGGTAATGACCCTCTGGCTTACCTACATGGGCACAGCAATATTATCCCTGGTCTACAGACAGCGATGGAAGGCAAAGCTGCTGGTGATGAGTTTGAAGTAACAATTGCCGCGGCAGATGCTTATGGTGAGCGTAAAGAAGATCATCAGCAACAAGTGCCAATCAAACACTTACAAGGTGCGAAGCGTTGGAAAGCAGGTATGACTGCAATTGTTCAAACAGATAAAGGACAACGCCAAGTAACCGTGGTTAAAGCGGGTCTTAAGCATGCGACTGTAGATTTAAATCATCCGTTAGCAGGTAAAGATCTTACTTTTTCTGTTGAGGTGGTTGATGTGCGCGATGCAACAGAAGACGAAATTGCTCACGGTCATGCACACGGTGTAGGCGGACATCATCACTAAGTTGATGCGTATCCAGACCAAATAAGCCTCTTTTGAGGCTTTTTTTATGTCTAGGGAACCCATTAATAAACGCAAAGTGACACCTAGATTGACGTTTTTCCTTCATATACTTTAAAAGAGCAGACTGAGAAGAGGTGACTTAATCTTAGCGCCTTAAAGCAAAAGCTATGATTTAGAGGCGTTTGTGGATAAAGTGTCCACTTACTCACAGCCCATTAAAAAGGCGATATTTATGCAACATGACGAACAAGCTCAATGTTTTCGAATTGAGCAAGATGGCGAAATAGCACTACTTGAGTATGTGTTTTTAGATGATCCGGCAAACCTAAAGCAGGTTATTGATTTTAAAAGCACTTTTGTTCCTCCAGCATTAAGAGGGAAAGGCATTGCTGAACAATTGGTCAGAGCCGGTTTAAGCTGGGCTAAAGCGCAAGATTATCAAATTACGGCGACTTGTTGGTATGTGGAGAAGTTTTTAAAAAAGAGATGAAATGAAAGTTTGTTAACACTTACCGCTTAGGCCGCTATTAAGGTAACAACGAAGGATTCAAAACCCTTAATCTCGATAAGATAATCTTTTTTCTTTTCCTTTTTGGTGCGATAAAAACCATCAATTTTAGCGAAAGGTTTAGTGATGAGATTAGATTTTTTAAACACTAAGGACTCTATGCTGCCACTTGGCATAATAAACTTATCTAACACACGAAAAAAATGATCGCAGAGTAATGCTCTATCCTGCTGACTGTTTAATGCTCCTGGGTGTAAGCTCGAAAATACTGTGCTGATCTGCTTAATAGCAGGCTGCTTTAGTATGCAAATGGCTTTCACTTGGTCTTTGCCTAAAGGTGTCATCATGCCAAGAAGGTAGGGGTATTGTTGAGATTCATATTTCTCAAAGTTTTTTGTTGTTACTCTTACATCCCTAAAAAAGACTTCTGCTAAAGCATCTTCTAATTCAGTTTCTTCAGGTAGATTTAAGGTGTTCTTATCCAGTTTGATATTGGTTTTTTGTACCGGCATTTCAGGTGTAGCCAGTAGCGGTTTATCTGTTGGTAAAAACAATTTAATTTTTTGAAGCAGCTCAGTGTCATTAAAGGGTTTATTGATAATAAACTTAACCCCACATTGTTTTACCTTTCTTAAGCGTGAGTCATCCGTTTCTGTGGTAATTAAGCCGACATTTAATTTAAGCATTTGCCTATTTATTTCGGTTAATAATTCTATACCTGACATTTTGGGCATATGTAAATCAGATAGAACAAGGTCTGGATGCCAGTCTTCTAAAATGGCTAATGCTTGAATGCCTGAGCTGGCAAGCTTAGTTTCTAGGTTTTCTATATTGCCTTTTTCAAGTGCTCTTCGAATGATGAGTTGAACGGCTCTACTGTCATCAATGATTAGTACTTTCAATATAATTACCTAAGAAAATTAAGAAATTGAATGGGTATATATCTATCTAGAAATCTTATTATAACTTGGTTTTTTCTATCATAAAGTGCATTTCGAGTGGAGTTTAGGCGCTTTATGTCAGCTCAATTGTACTTTCTGCTCTATTTAAGTGTACTCTATTGCTTACATCATTTGGGCATTTTATCCTTATGTTTTCTTTTGTAATATCTTAGACCTTAACGAGGAGAGATTTTTGACAGACACTATTTTAATCTTAATCCTTGAAGCGGCTGTTATTTTAAGCTGTGGTCTGGTTTTGTACTGCCTATATATTATTAACGGTTTAAAAACTGCAAATAAGATATTGGACGTTAATATAGAAGATAATGATAAAGAAATTCAGTACCTTCAAGATGCTGCAGATCTTGGTAGTAAAAGTGGTGCTAACCTAGTCGCGACCGAAGAATCTTTTGCTAAGTATCGTGGCCAGACTAAGATTATGATGCAAAAAATGAAGCTGCAAGATCAGGAAATTAACCAGCTTCAAAACCGTTTGAATGACGCAAACAATCAGAATGCTAAGATAGTTAAGCAACTGCAAGCTGTGATGAAACAATCCCCAGAACTGGCTAAAAGCATGAGTGCGCCTCTAAAGGAGGTATCTCAGCAACCAAGCGAAGAACAAAAAATGATGACTGAACTTAAAAATCATAAAGTTCGCTTAGAAGCTAAAACCAAGGTGCTTGAGCAGAGATTGAGACAGACAATTGTCGAAAAGGATTTTATCGAACAAAGGTTTGTTGAGTTTGCTGAAGCAGATGATTTACCCCAAACTGAAAGCTTGGGGTCTATTGATAAAACGATGGGCTATCAAGGTCGCACAAATACGACAATGCAATAAAGCGACTGGCTCGTTAATCAAATTTAAATTGTGCTGGTGGCTTTTTCTTGGGTGTCTTAGGTTTTTCTCTGAGTGGTTCAACGAGAGATTCAAGACCGTTAACTTTTACTTCTAAAGCGAGTTCTAGCCAGTTACCTAGTTTGCCTTCTGGCCAACCTTTATTCTTAAGCCAGATTAAATATTCTTCTGGTACATCAATAATCAGCTTACCTTGATACTTGCCAAAAGGCATGGTTTCGCGCGCGATGCGTATCAAATCTGTTTCTGAAATCATTGTTTTTTCTACCTTACTTTATTCTGCACTGTCTAATGGGCTGGATTCTAGCAGATGAAGTAATCTTTCATCCATTCATTGTTATTGGCGATTCGTTAGCTCCTGTACGGAAGGAGTCGATTAAATGATCACAGAGTAGCTTTAACTTAGGAGATTGCTGGCGAGCTTTGGGGTAAACCAGCCATACGCCTGTATAAGGGTATTGATACTGGCTTAATATCGGGATGAGTTCACCACTGGCAATGTATGACGCGACATAATAATCGGGCAGTTGAGCGATTCCTAAACCTTTGAGCGTAGCATCTAGCAATGCTGGACCTGAGTTGCTGCGCCAATTGGCGTTGATTTTGACTTCTCGCTTTTGTTTATCCTGCATAAAGGTCCATACGTCTTTAGAACCTTGTAAACATTGGTGTTTACTCAATTCAGGTAAGGTATGAGGCATGCCGTAACGGGCGATGTAATGAGCCGAGGCGCATACATGTTCCACTCGATCACATAGGCGTCTGGCGAGTAAGCTGGAGCTTTTTAATGTGCCTAAACGAATTGCAAGGTCATAGCCTTCATCAATCAGGTCTACCTCACGATTTGTTAGGTGCAAATCTAATTGAATTTTTGGATGGGTGAGTAAAAAATCATTTACCCTGGGGGCAATAAAACGTTCGCCAAAGGTAGTGGCGCAACTGATACGAAGATGCCCAACAGGCGATTGGTTTAAACTCGTTACCATCTCTTCGGCACTATCAATAGAGTCGAGTAATTGGCTACATTGTTGGTAATAGAGAGAGCCTGCTTCACTCAGTCGAATACTTCGGGTCGTACGAAATAAGAGCGTTGAATCAAGACGCTTCTCTAATTGAGAAACTAAGCGGCTAATATGTGACGCTGATACGTGCAGTTTTTCGGCCGCTGCAGAGAAGCTGCCTTGACGTACGACTTCGACAAAAGCTTCTATTCCATCCCAATGTTTCATAATCATCTCTTTCGATTGTTGCTGTACAGCAATAATAACTTACTTCTTGTGTCATTATCTTATTAATTAAATAGGGCTACACTCTGTATTAAGCAATGACAAAAGTACTCAGCCTGTGTGCTGGCTTTTGTGACTTATTTAATTAAATAGATAACTTTTTGGAGTTTACATGAAATCTCGTGCTGCAATTGCATGGCAAGCAGGCCAACCACTTGTTATTGATGAAATCGATGTTCAAGGACCAAAAGCGGGTGAAGTGCTCGTCCGTATGGTAGCAACGGGTGTTTGTCATACAGATGCTTTTACTCTGTCTGGTGCTGATCCAGAAGGTATTTTCCCTAGTGTATTAGGCCACGAAGGTGCGGGTATTGTAGAAGAGGTTGGTGCAGGCGTAACAACACTTAAGCCTGGTGATCATGTTATCCCGCTTTACACAGCTGAATGTGGTAAGTGTAAGTTCTGCTTGTCTGGTAAGACTAACTTGTGTCAGGCAGTACGTGAGACACAAGGTAAAGGTCTGATGCCTGATGGCACTAGCCGTTTTAGTATTGGCGGCAAAACACTTTATCACTACATGGGTACATCAACTTTCTCTGAGTACAGCGTTGTGCCAGAAATTTCTTTGGCAAAAATCCATGTGGATGCGCCTCTTGAGAAAGTGTGTCTGTTAGGTTGTGGTATCACGACAGGTATTGGTGCAGTTTTGAATACAGCTAAGGTTGAGCCGGGTTCAACGGTGGCTGTATTTGGTCTTGGTGGTATCGGTCTATCTGTTATTCAAGGTGCGCGTATGGCGAATGCTTCTCGTATCATTGCGATTGACACCAATGAATCAAAATTTGAAATGGCGAAGCAATTCGGTGCAACTGATTTTGTTAATCCAAAAGACTTCTCTGATCCAATTCAGCAGGTGATTGTTGATATGACGGATGGTGGTGTGGATTACTCTTTTGAGTGTATCGGTAATGTACAAGTGATGCGTCAAGCGCTTGAATGCTGCCATAAAGGCTGGGGTGAATCGATTGTTATTGGTGTTGCTGGTGCAGGGGAAGAAATCTCTACCCGCCCATTCCAGCTGGTAACAGGTCGAGTATGGAAAGGTTCTGCTTTTGGTGGTGTGAAAGGTCGTAGTCAATTGCCAGGTTATGTAGAGCAATACATGAATGGCGAAATAGAAATCGATCCTTTCATTACTCACACTATGGGTCTTGAAGACATTAACCATGCATTTGATTTGATGCATGAAGGTAAGAGTATTCGTTCTGTTATTTTATTTGATAAATAACATCTAAGCCCTACTTTTTTGTAGGGCTTTGCTTTTTATGGATCATTTTTACTAAAGGAAAATAACATGAGTCAACCAGAACTGCTCTCTAGTACAAAATCTTATGGTGGTTGGATAAAACGTTATCGCCATCAAAGTGAGTCGGTTAAAGGTGATATGATTTTTGCCATTTATTTACCGCCTCAAGCTGAGACAAGTAAGGTACCTGTGCTTTATTGGTTATCTGGCCTTACCTGTAATGATGAAAACTTCATGCAAAAATCCGGCGCTCAGCGTCTTGCTGCTAAATTAGGCTTAGCCATAGTGTGTCCCGATACTAGCCCAAGGGGCAGTGATTACCCTGGTGAACATGAAAGCTATGACTTTGGCAGTGCCGCAGGTTTTTACCTTAATGCTACTCAAGCGCCTTATGACCAGACTTATCATATGTATGATTATGTGGTGTCTGAGCTACCTCAGGTTATTCAAGCAAACTTCCCGGTAACGGATAAGAAATCAATCAGTGGTCACTCTATGGGTGGGCATGGTGCTTTAGTTTGCGCTTTGAAGAATCCGGGTGCTTACCAATCGGTTTCTGCTTTTGCACCTATTAGTAATCCGACTCAATGCCCTTGGGGGAAAAAGGCTCTTACTGGGTATTTAGGACACGATGAAAAGCTTTGGGAAGAATGGGATGCGAGTCTTTTGATTAGCCAAGCAGAAGAGAAACTAGCCATCTTGGTAGACCAAGGTGATGCTGATGACTTCCTTGCTGAGCAATTAAAACCGGATGCTCTAGAGCTTGCCTGTGATGTGAATAACCATCCTCTGACGATGCGTCATCAAGTGGGTTATGATCACAGCTACTTTTTTATAGCGAGCTTTATTGATGATCATCTTGAACATCATGCTAAAGCATTAAGCTAGTTTTGTAATTACACTGGTTTGTCGCTTAAAGCCCTATCATGACTTGATAGGGCTTTTTTGTTTTGGCATTTAGAGAAGGTATTCAGGTAAGCTATGGCCAATTTTTTTACTAAGGCATGTCATGCAAAAATCAATTTTAATTACGGGGTGTTCGACAGGGATTGGTTTGTGCGCCGCTCAAACTTTGCAAGATAGAGGTTGGTTAGTCATAGCCTCCTGCCGTCAGTTTAAAGATATTAATACGCTTGAATCATTAGGTTTAAAACATGTGATTAAGCTGGACTTGTCTGACGATACTTCAATTGAATCGGGGTTTGAAAAAACGCTTGAGATTGCTGGTGGTAAATTAGATGCCGTTTTTAATAATGGCGCTTATGGACAACCAGGTGCAGTGGAAGACTTAACAACTCACGCACTGCGCTTGCAGTTTGAAACGAATGTCTTTGGTACACATACCCTAACAGGCTTGGCAGTAAAGCATATGTTAGAGCAAGGGGAGGGACGCATTGTACAAAACAGTTCTGTATTAGGCTTGGTTGCTATGCCATTTAGAGGGGCTTATAACGCGTCTAAATTTGCCTTAGAAGGGCTAACGGATACTTTGAGATTGGAGTTGAAAGGCACACAAGTAAAGGTTTCGCTCATTGAACCTGGCCCAATTGAAACCGCTTTTCGAGCGAATGCTTTAATTGCACTAAAAGATAATGTTGATATTAAAGCGAGCCGACACAAGGAAGGTTATGAAGCGGCTATGAGCCGGTTAAGTGCCTCAAAGTCTAATTCTAGCTTCACCTTACCATCGGACGCTGTGGTTAAAAAACTAATTCATGCACTTGAATCG
Organism: Marinomonas sp. S3726; assembly: GCF_000967665.1. Lineage (NCBI taxonomy): Bacteria > Pseudomonadati > Pseudomonadota > Gammaproteobacteria > Oceanospirillales > Oceanospirillaceae > Marinomonas > Marinomonas sp. S3726. The sequence goes on from NZ_JXYC01000004.1 coordinate 746,088, forward strand.
GATAAGCCAAAAGCTAGGTACTTTGTGACTTTTCCTACCTACTTGATGGCGTTTTTAAAGCGTATTTTCCCTATTGCTTGGTTAGATGCTGTGCTAATAAAAGGTGGTAGTTAATTTATATTAAGTGCCGAAGGCCTTGCTGGCCAAGTAAAGAGAATAGAGGTGCCTCTTTCATTGCTTAAGATAATGGTGAGCTTACCCTCATAAAGGCGAGTGATTTTTTTCGCCATATTTAAGCCAATACCTATATTCAATAATTGCGGGGTATCGTTCAGCGTTTCGTTAGACTGTATTGCCTCTTGTAATGGTGCTGATATGCCAGGGCCATTGTCTGAAATCTTGAAATGGTAATAGCCTTCTTGTTCTTCGACTTCGATACTGACCTGTGCCTTAGGTGAAGGGTTATGCTTGAGCGCATTATCAATCAAGTGGCGCATAACTTGCTCAAATGGCGTACGGTAGGTGGTGAAAATAGGGAAGTCACCATTTAAAGTTAAACTGTTTTCTTTATCATGTTGCGCATTCGAGAAAACGCTTTGGCAGAGTTTTTTGCTATCAACAGGGGCGAGTTCGTGGCCTTTTTTACCTACTTTAGAATAACCTAGCATGCGCTCTAAGATGGCTTCCATGCTATTTACTCTTTGACTTAAAAGCTGAATCTTATCACTGGCTTCTGGGCGTAATTTATTGCCTAACTCATGGCTTAACCATTGGGTTAGCAGGCTAATCCCTCTTAGAGGTGACTTGAGGTCATGGGAGGCAATATAAGTAATATTGTCTAACTCTTTATTAGATTGCTCTAACTCTTTTACGTTTTGTTTTAGTTGTTTGTTTAGGTGGTTCAGTTCGTGCTTTTGAGTGCTGGAGGATTCAATCAACTGACTTAATGTGCCTCCTAGCTCATCATATTCTTTAATCACACTTGTCTGTGTTTGCATGGCTTCATTTTTATCAATGGCTTGTCGAGCGGCGGCAATAATCTGCATTAAAGGCCTGATTGCTATACCAATCACAATCAGCGAGGCAACAATGGCAAAGGTGAAGAGGGCGATTAAGAGAAAACTCGCTTGATACTTATATTCTGTATTTAAGGTGTCAAAGGAAGAGCTTGATAAAAGGGTAATAAACTCTAACTCAGATTCTAGGTTGGCTATGATAATAGGGTAACGACCAACAAAGTGATTTTTATACTTGCTAAGTTGTGGTTTCAATTCTGCAAGCTCTTCTTCTGTCTGAGCTTTAGGCGTCAATAAGGCATTGACATGATCACGGATGATCAAGCTACCTTTGGTGCTCTCTGCAAGAATTTCATTATTGTACCTTAGGGCAACACTGTCGATATCCACATAGCTTCTAGCTTGGTTAAGCATGGCAATACGGCCACTTAATACGATACCGCCTGCTAAATAGCCTAAAATTTTTCCACTCTTAGGCGAAATTAAAGCTTCTTTTTTAAATAAAATGACCTGTTGTTTGCTAGCCATGTTCATTGGAACAAGTCGCCATTTATACATGTTGGTGGGTGTTTGGCTTAACTCATTTAGGCTCTGCTCATCACTAAAGAAAGGGGAGCTGGCATCATAAAGAACCTGATTGGTAGGACTGATAATAAACAGTAGTTCCATACCGGAATTGGGTTCTGAGTTATAAAGAGAGTTGAGGTTTTGCATGATAGCTAATGAATCATTGTCTTCTAATGATTTTAATAGCTGAAAGTTAACTGCAGAGCTTTGCAATAAAAGCTGGTTACGCTGTAAGACGTTATCGAAGAAGAGTTGTAAACTGGTGTGAGTTTGACGGGTGAAGCTTGAAACTTCCTTATCAATTATCGTATCGGCAATACGAGAAACAGAACGAACTTGAATGGCAGCCGCCGCCATAAACAAAATCAACATGATAGTTGAAATAGCAACAAATAAAGGTACCTTGTAGAGAGAACGAACCTTGTTCATTAGTTTCTTCCTAATGTTGCCTATTTGTCATCGACGCCTGAATAGCGAAACGCTTGTTGTTTGAGTGATTGAATTTTAGCAGGACTAGACTCTTTTGTAACAACAACATAATCACCACTGTAAATCACAGGCACCTTTTCTTCATTACCGCCTAAATCTAGCTTAATGGCTTCTGCCATGGCAACGCCATTATCGTCGTTCATACGCATGACAGTTACGTCTAATTTACCTTTTTCTATGGCTGCTAACTCAGCGCTTCCGCCACCCCAGCCATTCACCAATACTTTATTTTGTAATCCTTTTTCCGAAATTGCATCACTGACACCTAGAGCGATGTCGGTAGAGCTCGCATAAATAAAGCCAAGGTTGTTGTGCTCTTCAAGTAGGTTTATTGCGTTAGAGTAAGCATTTTTCCTAGTAGAATCTGTATAGTAACTGCTAACTAACTTGTAGTCAGAATTTACCCCTGTATATTGCTCGAAACTGTCACCTCTTACTTGGCTAATATAGCCTTTCGGGAAATGGAGTAAGCCATACTCATTGCTATTTAACTTTTGATCTTGGTACCAATTAGAAAGAAGTTGTGTGCCCTTTACATGGTCAAAGCCAACATATAAGAAAGGTTGCTGGTTGTCCCAATCCTTAATGGGTGTGGTGATATTTTGTAAAATAACTTTTGTTTTCTTATCAGAGATAAGGCGTTCTATGATGGATTTGTGCTGCTTCTTATACAGGGTAAGGATTAGGTAGTCTGCGCCTGAATTTACGGCGGTTAAGATCTCTTTAGCTTGCTCATTAAGGGAGTTGTTATTGGTTGTTTGAGTTAAGAAAGATTGTATTTCATACGGAATGTCGAGCTCTTTTAAGCGAGCTTCGAAAGATCGTATGCTTCTCAACCAGTAATCAGATATTTGATTTGCAGGATAAACCACGGCAATTTTGACTGGTTTCAGTGGGGGAACACTCAGAGGAATAGCGGGTTTTCGGACTAATTCAGAGAAGGATTGGCTAATTGGCTCTTGTGCAGGGTTCATCTCGATAAATTCATCAACTAGCCAAAAGTCTCGCTCATTAGCCATACTTAGCTGGCTGAATAACATTAAGCTAGCTAGGGTAAAAAAATACTTTAAGCAATGCATTATAGGGTCCCCGTAACAATAATGAATGTTTAGTAGTGGCTAGAGAGTAAAAAAGTAAAACCCATTATGCCTATAAATTAAATAATACAAAACAATCAGATAACTTTAGTTTAACTGGAAATAAAGGTGCTTGCTTGAGTTTATTTACAACTCAGCTTATTTTTCAAAATTAATGAAATTGGAAGTTAACCAGTGTTTAATTTTGTCTAAATAAGTTAATCGAACATCAAGTGGTGATAAATAAATGTCATGAAAACCCTTGTCTATAATCGCTATGTCTAGTTCTGTAAAAATACGTTTTGCTTTTGCTTCCATGTTCTCAACATCTAACACGCCATCTCCTTGCTTAATTTCTGCCACATTAGGGCTCTTATAAGTGCTTTTTGAAGAGCGGCACAATAAAGTTGGAATATCACACTGGGTTTGTAAGCAAAGTGCTTGTTCTTGAATGATTTTCTGCACCCAATTAAAGGATAGTGGGGAGCCTTGGCTAGGCTTCCAATCCAACCTGTAGCCCCATTCGCCAGCTAGGCTTTCATGTAAGGTTTGAGCATAAGGTGTTGCCGTTTTTGCTGGAAGGCTTATGTGAGTCAATGCTTTACTGATGAAGTTATATAAGGGTAAGCGCCACTTTTCTTCGTTTAATGGCATAGGTAGGCTTAAAAATGGGCTGTTGAGAATAAGGCCTATTATGTCGATTGAATCTGATCTTGATGAATATTCGTTTGATAGATAACGGCTAACAATAAGCCCACCAGTGGAATGACCAAGAATAACACAACGCTTTACGCCTTTTGCTGCCATTGTATTAAGGCAGGCATCTAGGTCGTGATAATAGTTCGAAAACTGGTTTTTATTGTGGTCAGCTTGGAAAGGGCGGATAGATCTGCCATAGCCGTGTAAATCCACTGCATAAAAGTCACAACCAAGTTCTGCGAAAAACTCAGCTAACCCTGCTTGATAAAAGTAATCCGTATAACCGTGAACATAAAGAAGGGCAATTCCAGCGGGTTCTATATTAGCTGGAACCTGATAATGGATTAAGGTACAAATTTGCTGCTCAGCTGGCTTAAGGGTAATAGCCTTAAAGTCTGAGCCCAAAATATCATCTTCTTCACTGACAATGAGGTTTGCTTGTCTTAGATCTACATCCATAAATTGCTCACTTATAGACAGAATATGTTTTGTACCTTATTTGATGATTAGCTAAAAATGCGATCACCCTGCTGATCTATCATCATTTTAGCTTTGCGTAATGTAATGCTAATACATTCATCTCTGTTTGGAATCAGATCTGAACGAATGAAGTTGTGAGTTTTAACTTCATCTTCACTGAGGGTTTGCGTAATTGTCGCAGCAACGCGATATTGACCACCTTCTGACATTGGTGCCGGAATGATGCTGAATCCTTTATACTCGACTGCTTCTTCTGCTTTTACTTCTGCTTCGCCAGATCCACTGAATAGATTTTTAATGCCAGAAAAAATGCCCATGAGTCTCTCTTATTGATAAGGTGAAATAATGATGATTTAAGCCTAACATACTTTATTGTCATACAAGGAGTTCCCCTGCTGCAATAAAACGTCAGTGAGGAGGAATTTTAGTTAATAAAAAACCCAACCTGCAAAACAGATTGGGTTTTTATTTAGGCTCGAAAAATTAAGCGTTGTCTGCAATCACAGCAGCAACGGCTTTTTCGAATCTTGCTAGACCTTCTTTAATATCTTCTTCTGGGATAATTAGAGAAGGTGCAAAACGGACAACATTTGGACCTGCTACAAGAATGAACAGACCTTCTTTCGCCGCTGCTTTAATGAATAGTGCTGCTTTACCTGCATAAGCATCAACAACTTCAGCGCCAACTAGAAGACCCATACCGCGAACTTCTTTGAAAAGGTTGTGTTTTTCATTGATAGCGTTAAGGCCTTCAACGAATAGTTGACGACGCTTCTCAACACCCTCTAATACTTCTGGCGTATCTACGATATCGATAACTGCTTCAGCAATAGCGCATGCCATAGGGTTACCACCATAAGTACTACCGTGAGTACCAAATGCCAAGCTCTTAGCTGCTTTTTCAGTTGCTAACATAGCGCCAACAGGGAAGCCGTTACCTAATGCTTTTGCAGAAGTTAGTACATCTGGCTTAACGCCTAGTTGCTCGTAAGCGAAGAAAGTACCAGTACGGCCAACACCTGATTGCACTTCATCAAATACTAATAGTGCGTTGTGCTCATCACATAATTCACGTACTTGTTTAGCAAACTCAACGTCAGCAGGAATAATACCGCCTTCACCTTGAATTGGTTCCATTACAACAGCACAAGTGCGATCAGAAATAAGTGCTTTTAGTTGATCAATGTTGTTGTAATCACAGTGGCTAATGCCACCTGGAGTTGGTTCGAAACCTTCTTTATATTTAGCTTGGCCACCGACAGATACTGTGAAAAGTGTACGGCCGTGGAAAGACTTATTAAAAGCAATGATTTCGTGTTTTTGCTCGCCATAGTGGTCAAAAGCATAACGACGTACTAGTTTAAATGCCGCTTCATTCGCTTCACCACCACTGTTACAGAAGAAGACTCTGTCAGCGAAAGTTTTTTCAGTTAGTTTTTTAGCTAAACGCAGTGCTGGTTCGTTAGTCATTACGTTTGCAAGGTGCCAAATTTGACCCGCCTGTTGGCGCATAACGTCAACAAGTTTCGGATGTGAATGGCCCAATGCTGTTACTGCAATGCCGCCTGCAAAATCAATGTATTCATTGTTTTCAGTATCCCACACTCGAGAGCCCTCACCACGCACTGGGATGACAGCGGAAGGTGCATAGTTTGGTACCATTACTTCGTCAAATGTTGCTCTCGTTACTTGTTCAGTCACTTTATTTACCTCGTAAAATTGGCCACCGGAAGTCCGGTGGCCCAGTCAGTTTTAGATTAAGTTTCTTAACTCCCGGATTGCCACTGATACCATTGCTAGTGTCAGTTCAGTTTCCGCTTTAATTTCGTTAAAGGTCACCTGATAGTGCTTGATATTATCACCGTTCAGCTCGTGCCAGTGTTCTAGGCGCGCACCAAGGTCATTAATATCAGTACTAGACTGGATAACTTCTTGAGTTAATGTTCTTAAGCTATTGTCGATTTCGTCACCTAGGCCAGATTTAGCCTTACGCTGCCAAACATCATCAGTATTCAGGTTATGAACACTGTTACGTAGCCAATGTAGGTCTAAGTTCATTTCTAGGGCAAAATAAGTTTGTGCTACATCAATCACTTCTTTCTGCGTATTTGCAGCAACACGGATAATGTCTAGTCCGTAGAAATGGTACTGAAGGCCAGCCACTTGCTGTGCAATTACTTCAGGAATGCCTTGTGCAGTTAAATCGCTTACTACGCTTTGCAAGTGATCTTGGCTTGTTTGCGTCAAGATAGAATCAATTTGCTGGCGAATAATTTCAACACCTGGACGATAAGTGTCAGTTAGCTTCTGAATCGAAAGTTCTTCACGTGTGTTACGTAGTAACCAAAGCGTTGCTTTTTCAAGTAAGGCTTGAACACTGATTAGAAGTTTAGATTGCAGTGCGTTATCAATCTTAAAGTCCAGCTCGTTGATCGCATCCCAAAGTGCTGGGATAGAGAAAATACTCTCTGCGGCCATGTAAGCTCGTACTAGGTTTAGCGCAGAAGCACTTGTTTCTTCCTGTACATAAGTACTGAAAGTTGGGCCCATACGGTTACCAATGTTATTAGTAACATGACCTGCAACAATTTCCTGTGCTAGCGGGTGGCTTGCCATGTGCTCGCCAAAACGCTCCGTCAGTGGTTTCGGGAAGTAAGCGTGGATTTCTTTTACCAAATCCGCATCTTCACCAATACCATCATCAACCAATTGCTCAGATAGCTTGATTTTAGAGTAAGCCAAAAGAACAGAAATCTCAGGGCGAGTTAGGCCTTGGCCTTGGTTCATGCGTTTCTTAATCTTAGAAACACTTGGCAAGAACTCGATTTCTCTGTTTAGGCGACCTTCACGTACTAATGACACCATTAGGCGTTGGTGGTCAGCAACTCTTTCTACCGCTTGAGAGTTAGCAAGTGAAAGTACATGGCTTTGACCTTGGTTATGGTGCAGAACAAGTGCGCCAACCTCATCTGTCATTTCAGCCAGTAGCTTATTACGTTGCTTCTCTGTCATATCGCCATCTTCGACAATACGGTTAAGCAAGATCTTAATATTTACTTCGTGGTCAGAGCTATCAACACCTGCTGAGTTATCAATAGCGTCAGTGCTCATTAGACCGCCGCTTTGTGCAAACTCGATACGGCCAAGTTGAGTAAGACCTAAGTTACCGCCTTCACCTACAACGCGACAGCGTAGCTCGTTACCGTTTACACGTAATGCGTTGTTACCGCTATCGCCTACTTCTGCATGTGTTTCGTTTTCAGACTTAACATAAGTACCGATACCACCGTTCCAAAGTAGGTCTACTTTAGATTTCAGGATGGCAGAGATTAAGTCCATAGGCGCCATGGCTTTAACATTGCCTTCGATGCTTAGGGCTTTACGTATATCTGCATTCAATGGGATTGATTTAGCAGAACGGTTGAAGATACCACCGCCTTTAGAAATCAATTCCTTGTTGTAATCTTCCCAAGAAGAACGAGGCAAGTTGAACATGCGCTGACGCTCTACAAAAGAAGTTGCAGAATCTGGTGTCGGGTCAATGAAGATATGCATATGGTTAAAGGCCGCAACTAGGCGAATGTGCTTAGATAGCAACATACCATTACCAAATACGTCACCAGCCATGTCACCGATACCAACAACAGTAAAGTCAGTGTTTTGGCAATCTAGACCTGTTTCTTGGAACTGACGTTTAACCGACTCCCAAGCACCGCGAGCTGTGATACCCATTTTCTTATGGTCGTAACCATTAGAACCACCTGATGCAAATGCATCGCCTAACCAGAAACCGTATTTCTCAGAAATGCTGTTTGCAAGATCAGAGAAGGTCGCTGTACCTTTATCGGCTGCAACTACTAGGTACGGGTCATCTTCGTCAAAGCGCTGTACAGATGTTGGTGGAACAATTTGGTTTTGTACCAAGTTATCTGTGATATCTAGAAGACCACTGATGAAAGTGGTGTAACAGCGAATAACTTCAGCTTGTACTTCATCACGTGAAGCAAACTTCTTAAGTTGCTTAGCAACGAAACCACCTTTCGCACCTGCTGGTACGATAACGGCGTTTTTAACCATTTGTGCTTTTACTAGGCCTAGTACTTCGGTACGGAAGTCTTCCATACGGTCAGACCAACGTAGACCACCACGAGCAACTTTACCGCCGCGCATGTGGACACCTTCAACCCAAGGTGCGTAGACAAAGATCTCAAACTTAGGACGAGGTAATGGAACCGCTGGAATTTGATTTGGATCCAGTTTGAAGGATACATAATCTTTAATCGCGCCATTTTCGTCTGCTTGGTAGAAGTTAGTACGCAACATAGCGTGAATAACAGACAAGAAGTGCTTCAAGATTCTGTCTTCATCTAGGTTAGCTACTTGATCTAGTGCTTCTTCAATCTTCTCTTGAAGCTTCTCGCACTTAGTGTCACGGTTAGCATCTAGCGCTGGATTGAACTTCTGCTCGAACAATTGAACCAGAAGACGGGCAATACTAGAGTTTTTCTCAAGAGTCTGTTGCATATAAGACAGAGAGAAAGGTACTTGTAATTGAATCAAGTATTTAGTGATTGCACGTAGCATGGTAACTTGACGCCAAGTTAGAGAGGCTTCAAGTACAAGTGCGTTGAATCTATCATTTTCAACACGACGCTTAATGATCTGGTTAAAAGCATCCTGGAAAGCTTCACGTTGCGCTTTTTGTTCTAGGTTGATGTTTTCATCAACAGAGATGGCAAACTCAACGACCCAAGTATTGGTTTCTTGTTGATCAAGTTCGTATGGTCTCGCTTCTAATACACGAAGACCCATGCATTCCAAGATAGGCAATACATCAGAAAGAACAAGAGAAGTACCCGTACCGTAAACTTTAAAGAAATGAGCGCCTTTTCTCTGACCGACCTGACGATACAGGTGAGTGGCAATTGCGCCTTCCTCTGTCAAAGTATCTAGGCGTTCAATATCAAGGACCGCTGTGTTGTGAGAAAAGTCTTCACGGTATGCGGCTGGTAAGTGCGGAGCATACTTATGGAACAGCTGGTTACCTGCTTCTTCACCATGGTATGTATGAAGTGCATCAAGTAATTTGTCATCCCATGAACTCATCGCGTCTTGCATCTTGCGCTGAATTTCATTTTCAATCACAAGGTCAAGGTCGTTATCTTTCGTGGTTTGAATCGTGAAGTTAACACGAGCCAATACCATTTGAGAGAACTGTACGTTGAACTCTGCGCTAGTACCGTCACAAGATTCCATTAGGATTTCTTGCAGCTTGTATCTTAGCTCTGTGTTGTATCTATCACGTGGAACGTAAACGATGGCATTGATAAAGCGGCCGTAAAGATCTTTACGTAAGAACAAGCGTAACTGACGACGTTCTTGAATTGCCAAGATATCAAGGATGGTTTCTTTTAGTTCTTCAGCAGATGCTTGTAGCATCTCATCACGTGGATAGCTGTTAAGAATGTGCTTAAGGTTTTTACCCTTGTGGCTATCAGGGTGAAGCTCAGTACTCTTCACAATTTTCTCTAGCTTCTTACTGAGTAGCGGGATATCTTGCAAACGAGCAACATAGGCAGCAGAAGAATAAAGACCAAAGAAACGCCATTCACCAATGACTTCACCTTTAGCATTGAAGCGTTTGATACCTAGGTAATCTAAGTGAGCTGGACGGTGAACTGTCGAAAGCGCAGTAGACTTAGTTAGAACCAGAAGATTGGTGTTGTTTACGGCAAGCTTAGTAAGCTTCTCGTTAAGAACGATATGCTTCTTCGATTTTTCTTTTTTATTTTCGCGGAAAGTACCTAAACCTGAGTTAGGCACTAAACTTAAATGTGCTGCGTCACCTTTAACTTCAAGGTCGTAAGAGCGAAAACCAATAAAAGTGAAGTGGTTGTTGGCAATCCAACGTAAGAAATCGATATTTTCTTTGTGCTCAGGGTCGTTTTTCAAATGTTTAACTTTTGTCGACTCTGCAATGATTTCTTTCATGCGATCTTGCATGGCTGGCCAATCATCAACTGTGTTTTTTACATCAGCTAAGGTATTTAGCAAGGCAGAAGCAGTGGCTTCAAATGTGCTTGAGTCAGATTGACGGTCAATTTCAAAACGCATCAAAGATTCGTTATTAGCGCTTTCTGACTTTTCAAGTAGGCCTGTGACTTCACCGCTTTTGTTACGAGCTAGGTTTAACAAAGGATGTGAAGTTTTGTGAATAGTATGGCCAAGACGCGCAATAGCCATATTCAAAGATGAAACTAAGAATGGCATGTCATCAGTTAGGATTTCAATAACTGTATGGGTTGAGTGCCAGCTATGCTCTTCGTAATTTGGGTTGTAAACACGAATTGTAGGAGTGTTCGATTTTCGTTGTTTTATAAAATCCCAAAGGCAAAGAATGGTGCCATATAAATTTTCAATTGGCTCACTGACCATATCTTCAGTGAGGGAATCCTGAAAGTATAATTGTGCGAGATGAACAAGGTTTTCAGCTTCTTTGGCTGAATGATTTTCCTTTAGTTCTAGTTTGACTCGATTAATTAACTCTGTCTTTTGGTTATGCGTCATTTGGAACTCATCCTCGAGAGTGGTGTTCTTTTAATGCTAATTGTAGTTATAAGAATGAAAAAGCGTTGTTTCAGGACTATTATCGATTATTAATAAAACTTTCCTCCTTCGAAAGGTGTTAAATTTCAGATTAGCGACATTTTGTTCTTGAATTGGGACAAGGATAGTAAATAAGGCTTGAACCCTATTCAAAAACCCTTTGTTATCCATTCTATCGGAAATAAAACACTAATAAACGCACTTATCACAGGATAATAATTTGTACGAGCGCGGTTTTGCATCAAGAGAACTCATGCAGGCAAGTGGCAAGCCTCAAAAGTATGGTTTTTTATTACTACCACACTTTTCAATGCTCGCCTTTTCGTCGGCTATTGAGACCCTACATATGGCTAATTGGATTAGTGGTAAAGATCTTTATCGCTTCTGTACAATCAGTGCCGATCAGGGACCATCTCGCGACAAAACCACAGGACAAAATTTATCTGACGCAAAATGCAAAGAGGTTGTTTCGAGTGTAGGTGCGGTGACAGTTGCAGATTATGTTTTATCTGATGCACCATCTGATCTTGATGCTGTGTTTATTTGTGGTGCATCCCCAGCCATGCCAGAAGAAAATTTAATGTTAGAGGCTTGGCTAAAACGTCTTTCCAAACGTAAAATAGCGCTTGGTGGTATTTGTACAGGGAGTTATTTACTCGCACAGGCTGGTCTTCTAGATGGCTATCGAGCGACAATTCATTGGTGGAGCATCACCAACCTAAGAGAAACCTTCCCTAATACCATAGTATCAAATCACCTTTTTGAAGTTGATAGAGATAGGTTTACCTGTAGTGGCGGTACCGCTTCTATGGATATGATGTTATTTCTCATAGGCAAACAACATGGAATGAAACTTGCTGGTAGCATTTCTGAGCAGTTTGTTTGTGAGCGCATAAGAACTAATGAAGATCCGCAACGTATTCCATTACAAATTCGACTGGGTACCAGCCAGCCTAAATTGGTTGAGGCTGTGCAGTTGATGGAGGCTAATATTCAAGAGCCCTTATCGCCAGATGACATTGCTTTTCACGTGGGTGTTTCAAGAAGGCATTTAGAAAGGCTCTTTAAAAATAACTTGAATAACGTACCATCGCGATATTATTTAGAATTGAGATTAAATCACGCCAAACAGTTACTCACCCAAACAGATAAACCAATTGTGCAAGTGGGAACTGAATGTGGTTTTTCATCTGCTCCTCATTTCAGTACAACGTACAAGGGTTTTTTTGACTTAACGCCAAGAGAAGAGCGTAAGCAATCTGTACCTACAGAGCGTGTAAATGAGTCGGCTGACAGGAAAAAGCGCCAATTATGGCAAAAAAAGTTTTGAAATCTGGCCCGAATAGATGATCATGGCGCAAATATTTCAAATTAGAAAAAAGATATATAACTAATAACTATAAATACAAGAAACTTGATACGAGTCTCTTAAGAATAATAACTCATTCGAGAAAAGGGTATAACACATGTCAAAAGTCCCAGCGCTAGAGCTGAATGATATTCATAAAACCTTTGGCGATGCCGAAGTCTTAAAAGGTATTTCATTAAAGGCCTATGATGGCGACGTTATTTCAATTTTGGGCTCTAGTGGATCAGGCAAAAGTACCTTTTTGCGCTGTATCAACCTATTGGAAAACCCAACTAAGGGCGAAATTCTTTTCAATGGTGAAAAACTTGGCTTAGAGCATGGTAAGGGACCAGATCTGTATCCTACAGATATGGGGCAGCTTACTCGTATGAGACAGCAGGTCGGTTTCGTATTTCAAAGCTTTAATCTTTGGCCTCACATGACAATTTTAGAAAATGTGATGGAAGGGCCTCTAAATGTCCTTAAGCGTCCGAAAAAAGAAGTGCTCGAATATTGCGAGCACCTGTTAAACAAAGTCGGTATCGCTGACAAGAAACATATGTATCCAAGTCAGTTGTCAGGTGGCCAGCAGCAACGTGTTGCGATTGCTCGTACCTTGGCAATGGACCCTCAGGTTATTTTGTTTGATGAGCCAACATCAGCGCTTGACCCTGAGTTAGTGGGAGAGGTTTTGGGTGTTATGCGTGGTTTGGCTGATGAAGGCCGCACCATGTTAATTGTGACGCACGAAATGAACTTTGCGAAAGAGGTATCTAGTGAAGTGGTGTTCTTACACCAAGGTCTAGTTGAAGAAAAAGGGACGCCACAAAAAGTATTTGAAGCGCCAGAATCAGAACGTTGTAAGGCGTTTATTTCAAGTACTTTTTAAATTTCAACAGACATACAAATTTGAAGAAGTTATTTCTTTAGAGTTTGATAAAATAAAATAATTACAATCATTAAAAGGGTTAAATCATGAAACTTAAAAAACTTGCTCTAGGCTCAGCACTAGTATTAGGTGCTGCTCTTACTTCTGTATCAAGTGTTGCTGCCGATAAAGTTCGCCTTGCGACAGAAGGTGCTTGGGCGCCATTTAACTTCATTGATTCAGCTGGTAAACCACAGGGTTTTGACGTTGATGTTGCTTGGGCACTTTGTGCAAAAATGAAAGCAGATTGTGAAGTAGTTACTCAGGATTGGGATGGTCTTATTCCTGGTCTTAAAGTACGTAAATTCGATGCTATAATCGCTTCTATGTCTATTACAGAAGAGCGTTTGAAAGTGGTTGATTTCACTAATAAATACTACTCTGGTGGCCTACGCTTCCTAGGTCTTAAAGGTGAAGCGTTTAATGTTGCAGATCTTAAAGGTAAAGTAATCGGTGCACAGCGTGCAACATTAGGTGCTCAGTACCTAGAAGACAACTTTGCTGATCTAGCTACTTTGAAATTCTACGATAACCAAGACAATGTTTATCTTGACCTTGTTGCTGGTCGTCTAGATGTTGTTTTATCTGATGAGCTACCTACTTTTGATTGGTTGAAAACATCAGGTAACGGCGATAAGTTTGAATTTAAGGGTGATGCATTCTTAAAAGAAGACAACATCGCGATCGCTGTACGTAAAGGCGATAAGCTGAAAGACAAGCTAAACAAAGCTTTGGATGAAATTTTAGCTGATGGTACTTACCAGAAAATCAACGCTAAATACTTCCCGTTCTCTATCTATTAATTTATCCGTTTAACGTATAAATAAGATGGTGTTAGAAGGCTCGAACCTAGGAGTTTGAGCCTTCGTTTCCTTGTACATCTCGAATATTCAGAGATCGACCTGAGAACAAAATATGATTGATCTATCCGGATTCGGAAACCAGTTACTCATTGGTGCAGCTGTTACTGTTGAATTGGCGCTAGCGTCACTCGCAGTTGGACTAGTATTGGGCTTACTTGGAGCGTCTGCAAAACTGTCTTCAGTCAAGACATTACAGTGGATTGCGAATGGTTATACCACCATTATTCGTGGTATTCCTGAACTGCTAACCGTCCTCATTATTTATTTTGGCGCCACCACTGTGCTTATGGCTGTAGCGGGTTTATTTGGCTACGATGAATACATAGAAATTGGTCCTTTTGCGGCAGGTGTTACCGCTTTAGGTTTAACTTTTGGTGCTTATGCTACTGAAGTGTTTCGTGGGGCCTTACAGTCTATTCCTAAGGGGCAAAATGAAGCGGCTGTTGCTTTAGGAATGGGGCGAGTTCGTACCTTCTATCGTATTATTTTACCGCAAGTTTGGCGTATGGCTTTACCTGGCCTTGGTAACTTGTTTTTAGTCTTGCTAAAAGATACGGCATTAGTATCTGTCGTTGGACTTGATGACATTATGCGTAAGGCAAACATAGCGGTGAGCAGTACCAAAGAGCCATTTTTATTCTATTCAGCTGCGGCTGTTCTCTATCTAGGCCTGACCATAGTTTCTATGGGAATTGTCTATTTCTTAGAAAAACGCGCGAATCGCGGTATAAAGAGGGCTTAAGATGGATTTCTCAGTAGTTGTTGAGTACTTTCCAAAATTAATGCAGGGAACCTGGGTTAGTCTGCAGTTAATTGCTTTATCAGTGGTGTTAGGCGGTATATTCGCTTTGCCTATTGCTTTGGCTAGAATCTCTAAAAATCCACTTGTTAGTGGTTTGCCATTTGCCTATATTTTCTTCTTTCGAGGAACGCCTTTATTAGTGCAAATCTTCTTAGTCTATTACGGCGCTTCACAGTTTGAAGTGGTTCGAGAAAGCTTCTTGTGGCCTATTTTAAGAGAACCTTTCTGGTGTGCCATTATTGCATTTACCCTTAATACTTCAGCTTATACAGCCGAAATATTTCGTGGTGCAATTCAAGCCATTCCAGTGGGTGAGGTTGAAGCCTGTAAAGTTGTCGGTATGACTAAGGTGCAAATGTATCGTCGTATCTTGCTGCCAAGAGCTTTCGGTATTGTTTTGCCTGCTTACGGTAACGAGATTATTCTGATGCTTAAAGGTAGTGCGCTAGCAAGTACCATTACTATTCTTGATTTAACGGGAATGGCGCGAACTATCATAGCGAGAACCTATACGCCGATTGAGATTTTCTTGGCTGCTGGTGTGATTTATTTGGCAATCAGTATGGTAGTAATCGCGATTTTCAAACAAGTTGAAAAACGTCAGAACCGCTATTTAGGACCAAATCCAGTGAAGTTACCAGACGATGTCTGATATACGGCACTAATTAATAACATTCTGTTATGTTTTAAAAAGGGCTTTAGATTAATCTAAAGCCCTTTTTTATGTTAAGAAAAGTGCACTTAGCTTGATAATTAGATAAAAGGGAACCAGTATTAATAAAGCAAAGACAATAACTTAGGAAGAGTAAGGAGGACGATCATGCAGTATGAAGATCGTGTTGATGCGCTAGTAGCACCTAAAGGCGCATTGGAAATGTTATCTCAAGATGAAATTGCTCGTATATCCGAAGATTCGAGCCAACTCCATGAGCTATTTCGTCGTTGTTCTTTAGCCATACTTAATTGTGGTAGTGACTCTGATGACCCTCAGGCGGTATTAGAGGAGTTTCATGACTTTCAAATTTCAATTGTTCAGCAAGAACGTGGTGTAAAACTACAGCTGCTCAATGCTCCAAGTAGCGCGTTTGTTGATGGTAAAATGATACAAAGCGTTCGTGAAATGCTCTTTTGTGTTTTAAGAGACATTATTTTTACTCACCATGAATATGATCTTGAGAGCTCCCTTGAGAATGCCTCATCGGATAAGATCACCAATACAGTATTTAACCTACTACGTAATGCTAATGTTTTTAGGCGTTCCCCTGAGCCAGATCTGATTGTTTGCTGGGGTGGTCACTCAATTGCACGTCATGAATATGATTACACTAAAGTTGTTGGACACGAACTGGGCTTAAGAGAGCTTAATATCTGTACTGGCTGTGGACCAGGTGCTATGAAAGGGCCAATGAAAGGTGCGGCCATAGCGCATACTAAACAGCGTTTAACGGATGGTGTTTATTTAGGTTTAACTGAGCCGGGTATTATTGCGGCTGAATCGCCTAATCCTATTGTGAATCAGTTGGTGATTCTGCCTGATATTGAAAAACGTCTTGAAGCCTTTGTGCGAGCTGGGCACGGTATTATTGTGTTTCCAGGTGGTGCAGGTACCGCTGAAGAAATCCTATACTTATTGGGTATTTTATTGCACCCAAATAATAAAGAAGTGCCTTTCCCGTTAGTGTTTACTGGACCAAAAGAAAGCGCGGCTTATTTTGAGCAAATAGATGAATTTATCGGCACTGTTTTAGGTAAGGAAGCGCAGGATAAATATCAAATCATTATTGATGACCCTGTTGCTGTAGCGCGTACCATGAAAGAGCAGATGGAGGATGTAAGGGGTTTCCGTAAGAAGCATCATGATGCTTTTTATTATAATTGGAAACTGTTTATACCTGAGGCATTCCAGCATCCGTTTGAACCAACACATGAAAAGGTAGCAGCGTTGAATTTGCACTTTGATCAGGAGTTGCATGATTTAGCTGCAAATTTACGACGAGCTTTCTCTTCAATTGTGGCGGGTAATGTTAAGGCACAAGGTGTGGCATACATTAAGGCTCATGGGCCGTTTGAAATTCATGGCGATAAGGCTTTGCTGGCTAAATTGGATGCTTTACTTAAAGCCTTTGTTGAGCAGCAACGTATGAAACTACCAGGCACAGAGTATATCCCTTGTTATAAAGTTATTACTTAAAATGTAAAATGAGATAAAGAAAAGGCCTCAAGTTTATCCTTGGGGCCTTTTTACTTGGCGTTAATTTTTAACCCACTAAAGCGATTAAAAAACAGACCAGCCAATTTTTTGCGATAGGGTTTCTAGTACTGCCATGCCTGCTAAGGAGTTTCCTGCTTTATTTAGTTCTGGTGACCAAACACAGACAGAAAATTGGTCAGGTACTATGGCCACTATGCCGCCACCAACACCACTCTTTCCTGGTAAACCAACACGATAAGCAAAATTGCCAGCTTCATCATAAAGCCCGCTTGTTGCCATCAGGGCGTTGACTTGTTTAGTTTCTTGCTCAGTCAGAACTTGCTCACCACTGTGGCGGCAATAACCCTTGTTAGCTAAGAAGCTAAATGCCTTAGCAAGGTCAACGCAACTCATGCGTATGGCGCAATTACTAAAATAGCTTCTGAGTACTTCTTCCACATCATTATCAAAGTTGTCGAATGATTTCATAAGGTAAGCCATAGCAGCATTGCGAGAGCGAAATTCATACTCCGAATTAGCGACCTTATGATCGGATTGAACTTCTTGGTTGCCAGATAGGCGGCGTACAAAGGTTTTCATAGCATAATGTGGAGATACAAAGCGAGATTGGTTCATATCACTTACAACGAGTGCGCCAGCATTGATGAAAGGGTTTCTAGGAACGCCTGATTCGTATTCAAGCTGCACTAGAGAGTTGAAAGGTTGACCAGAAGGTTCGCGTCCAACTTTATTCCACATGTCTTGACCATAATGCTTCATGGCTAGGGTGAGGCTAAATACTTTAGAGATGCTTTGGATTGAAAAGTTTGTGTGTGCGTCGCCAATGGTGAATAGCTCACCTTTGTTACTGTAAATGGCAATACCAAACTGCTCAGCAGGTACTTTGGCGAGAGCGGGAATGTAATCCGCTACTTTACCTTGCCCTATTAGTGGCAAAGCAAGAGATTGAATTTCTTTTAGTATTTGGTCCATACCTTGTCTCTATAATGCTGTCGAAGTGCGCCAGCATTATAGATGAGCAAGGGTTGAGAATAAATTGCTTCTTTTAGCTCTTTTTTTCAGATTTTATTTGTTTGATATGATCGACAATGATTTGCCCTGATATGGTAGCTGTCGATGGAATCTCGGGTAGGGCATCTATTTCAAACCAGTCTGCCTCATCAATTTCACCTGGGGCAGGTGTGATCTCTCCTGAATCATATTCAGCTAAGAAACCTGTCATTAATTGGTGAGGAAAAGACCAAGGTTGACTAGAGTGATAAGTGACATTCTTAACCCTGATGCCAACTTCTTCTTCTACTTCGCGAGCAACCGCTTGTTCTAGCGTTTCTCCAGCCTCAACAAAACCTGCAATATTGGAATAACGACCAGGTGGAGACATCATGCCACGAGCTAATAAAATACTATCGCCCTTCCTTATGGATACTATGATGCAGGGGGATATTCTAGGATAGCTTCTGTGATTGCACTTAGGGCAAATCTTGGTGTGCTCTCTATCATGTTTGTTTTTTAATGGGGTGCTGCAGCGTGAGCAGTATTGGTGGTCTTTGTCCCAGGTGGCGAGTTGTCTAGCACGGCTAATAAGTAGATAGCCAGCTTCGTCCTGATTAAATAGTAGCTCTCTTAGATCTATTTCTAAAAAGCCTTTTGGTACCTTAGTTAAAATGCAGACAAACAGATCTTGCTGTTGCCATTGGCCACAATATACAGCGTTAGTGCTAGCATCGGGTTGGAAGTCGTAAAGGGTGTGTTGGTACTTTTCTTGGCCTGCTTCGTGTTCGGATTGGCTAATGAGTACATTGCCTTTGTGGAGTAATAAAAAAATAGCGTCTTGGTGTGGGCTAGGGTGAGTCTGGGTGCCTATCTCTAACATTAAATCTTCCTTAGCGTGCAGTATTCGAAACGATTGAGGCGGGTATAGCCTCAATCATTTTTGCTCAAACTACTGCCAGTCTAAGATTATTTTTCCTGACTTACCAGATGCCATTGCATCAAAGCCAGCCTGAAAATCTTGGATCTTATAGTGATGGGTAATGATGGGGCTAATATCCAATCCTGATTGCAGCATGGCTACCATCTTATACCAGGTTTCAAACATTTCTCGGCCATAAATGCCTTTGATATTAAGGCCTTTGAAAATGACCTGATTCCAGTCAATGACGGTATCTTTGCTTGGAATACCTAGCATAGCGATATTGCCGCCATGATTGAGAACTTCAAGCATGCCGTTAAGAGCCTGTCCGTTACCAGACATTTCTAAGCCGACATCAAATCCCTCTGTCATACCTAAATCTAACATGACATCACTAAGGGCTTCTTTGCTGACATTGACGGTGCGAGTAGCGCCTAGCTCTTTGGCAAGCGATAGTCTGTAGTCATTGACATCCGTGATCACCACATTGCGAGCACCTACATGACGGCAGATTGCTGCTGCCATTGCGCCAATTGGTCCAGCTCCTGTGATAAGAACATCTTCACCGACGAGATCAAAAGACAAGGCTGTGTGCACAGCGTTGCCAAAAGGGTCTAGGATTGATGCCATATCATCAGAGACTCCATCCGGAATTTTAAAAGCATTACTAGCAGGGATAACCAGATACTCAGCAAAAGCGCCAGTGCGATTAACGCCGACTCCTACCGTTTCGCGACAAAGGTGGCGACGTCCTGCGCGACAATTTCGACAATGGCCACAGGTAATATGGCCTTCACCTGAAACTCTATCGCCAATATTAAAACCGGATACTTCAGGGCCAATTTCTGCGATTTCACCCACAAACTCATGGCCAACTGTCATAGGTACAGGGATGGTACTTTGAGCCCAATCATCCCAGTGATAAATGTGCATATCTGTACCACAAATTGCCGTTTTTTTGATTTTAATGAGGACATCATTGTGCCCACATTGTGGCTTTTCAGACTCAGTCATCCAAATGCCAGGCTTATTTTGTGTTTTGGCTAAGGTTTTCATCTTTATTTTTATCCTAAAATCTTGAGTTCTCGGCCAACTTGCTCAAAAGCATCTATGGCAATATCTAGCTCTGCTATTGTCATTTTAGCAGACATCTGAGTACGGATTCTGGCTTGCTCCATAGGGACCACAGGATAAGAGAAGCCTGTAACATAGACACCATGTTTAAACATTTCAGCAGCCATATCTTGAGCCAACTTAGCATCCCCAAGCATGATTGGGATTATAGGGTGATCACCGGGTGTTAATGTGAAGCCTATTTCTGTCATACGTTTGCGGAAGTGTTGGCTATTAGCAGCAAGTTGCTGTCGAGCTTGACCACTTTTCTCGATCGTTTCCAGAATATGTAAACTGGTTGCGACAATCACAGGTGCAAGTGAGTTGGAGAATAAATAAGGACGAGAGCGCTGACGTAACCAAGCGACAATATCTTTAGAAGCACTAGTGTAACCACCAGAGGCCCCGCCTAGCGCTTTACCTAGAGTGCCAGTGATGATGTCGACGCGGCCCATGACGTCACAGTATTCATGGCTGCCTTTTCCGTTCTCCCCTAAGAAACCTACCGCATGAGAGTCGTCTACCATAACTAGGGCTTCATATTTGTCAGCAAGGTCACATACAGCTTTTAAATTGGCGATTATGCCATCCATAGAGAAGACGCCATCAGTGACGATTAGTTTGGTTTTGACACCGGCTTGATCTGCACTTATTAATTGTTGCTCTAGGTCTGCCATATCATTGTTCTTGTAGCGATAGCGCTTTGCTTTACAAAGTCGAACGCCATCGATAATGCTGGCGTGATTTAACGCATCGCTAATTACCGCATCTTCTGCTGTTAGTAAGGTCTCAAATAAACCGCCGTTAGCATCAAAACATGAAGAGTAGAGTATGGTGTCTTCCATACCTAAAAAGTGACTAAGTTTATTCTCAAGTGTTTTGTGAATGTCTTGAGTGCCACAAATAAAGCGCACAGACGCCATGCCATAGCCATGCTCGTCTAATGCGTTGTGTGCTGCTGTGATTACACTCTCATCACTGGCAAGGCCAAGATAATTGTTAGCACATAGGTTAATAAGTGGCTGTTTTTCTTGTCCTAGAATTTGGCTAGCCTGAGGTGACATTAACATTCGCTCTTCTTTATAGAGGCCTTGTTCTTTAAGTTGCTCTAATTGATTGGCTAAGTTTGAGAAAAAGTCCTGTTTTTTCATCGTGTGTCTCCTCATCTATTGAAAGTATTTAATTAGTGTAAGCTGCTTTATCTGCTTCAAACAGATGCAGTGACATAGCAAAATGGGCATAACAGTTGAGGGTTGAATAGCAAGATTATTAAGTGGGCTCACTATTAAGGTTTTAAGTGGATAGATAGCAAGACTGGTGAAACTCTGCACAGTTACGTAGTATGTGGCCCAAGTTATATTAAGGTGTCTTTATTATGAAAAAATCAATCTCTCTCGCTTTATCCTCTCTAGCAATAGGTTTGGGTTCTGGTGTGCTTGCAGCTCAAGATCACTTACCTATCCTGCAATATCATCATGTGGGAGAAAAGACACCGTTTTCGACTTCAGTGACACCGGCTCAGTTCCAAGAGCATATGGATTATCTTGATGATGCAGGTTTTCAAGTGATCGATTTAGCTAAAGCTCTGTCAGATATTAAGCAAGGTATCGCTTTGCCAGAAAAATCAGTGGCTATTACTTTTGATGATGCTTATTTAAATATTTATCAGTCGGGTTTTCCTATTTTAAAAGAGAAGGGCTTTCCTTTTACTATTTTTATTAATACACAGCCTGTTAGGCAGAAAAATAAAAATTTCTTGAGTTGGGATAATATGCGAGAAATGCAGCGTTCAGGTGCAAGTTTTGCTAACCATACCGACAGCCATCCTTATATGTTGCGTCTAGTGAAAAAAGAAACCCCTGAAGAATGGCAAAAAAGGATGCGTAAAGAAATTGATTATGTGGAATCTAGGTTGATCGCAGAGTTGGGTGAAAGTCCGAATATGTTAGCTTATCCCTATGGTGAGTCTAATGCTTGGTTAAGACAGTATTTGAAGCAAATTGACATGATTGGTTTTGGCCAGCAGTCAGGCGTTGTAAATAAAGATTCTGACTTTTCAAACTTACCGAGATTTCCTGCATCAGGTGCTTATGCCAAGCTGGGTGGTTTGAAGACTAAATTAGCATCTTTGCCTATGCCACTAGTCTCATTCCAAAATGGTGGCGACTTTGCGGGTAAAGAAGCTGTTTCGCTTGATTTAGAATTTAAGGCAGGTAAATACCGTCTTAAAGAATTGGCTTGTTATGTTTCTGGGCAAGGGCAGGCTAAATTGGAATGGTCATCAGCAACAAAAGTAAAGGTTGTTGCAGAACAAGCGTTTAAATATGGTCGTGGCCGTATTAATTGCACCATGCCAAGTACAAAAAGTGGTCAATATCACTGGTTTTCTAACGTTTGGATACGTGCAAAGGCAAAACAGGGCTATTTAAACTAAATAATTCACTTTTTTTAAAAAAAACAGTTGCATGAGCGTTTGAAATCCGTAATATACACCTCGCTCCACAACGGAGGGGTGGCAGAGCGGTTTAATGCACCAGTCTTGAAAACTGGCGTAGGTTAATAGCCTACCGAGAGTTCGAATCTCTCCTCCTCCGCCATTTATCTCCTTGAGATAAATTGTTGTGAAGCAAGATAAATTATTAGTTCCTCGATAGCTCAGTTGGT